>NZ_JXAK01000020.1 GCF_000829455.1 Gordoniibacillus kamchatkensis | reverse complement strand
CGCCTGACGCGCCCGCCTACGCCACGGGCACGACGACCGATGCGGTGCTCGTCGCGGCCACAGGCCGCGGCCCTTTGCACCGCTATGCCGGCACCGCGACCGAAGTCGGCTATCTCATCGGCCGCACCGTTTACGACGCCGTGCTTGACGCAGGGCGCCGCTACCAGGCTTATGCGCGCGAAGCCGCGAATGCGAAAAGGCCGGATCCCCGATGACAGGGATCCGGCCTTTTCGCACGGGCGTTTTATTCCGCGGCTTCGTTGCCGCCCCGCTTGAACAAAAGCTCCGCCGCATGGTAGATGATGCCGAACACGACAAGCGGAAGCACCATCCAAAAATAATATTTCGCACTGCCGAGCAGCGAGCTTCCGCTGCCTCTATCGGCCAAAATAAACAGCACCCACAGCAAGCCGAACGTAAATCCCAAGAAGACGATGCGTTCGAACAGCCGGACGAAGTACGTTTTCATGCAAATCCCCCTTGCCCTATAGCAGCTCCATATTGACGCTTTGTAAAAAGTATAGCACAGAGGGCCGGGCTGCGGTAGACGTTTTCGCCGCCTGATTATGGGTTGCGGTTGGCGGATGTGGCGGCTCCGAGAGGCAGTAACGGAGCGTCCGGCAAACCGGCGCCGGCCGCTTCATTCGCCGGGTCATGGACGATGGCCGCCGCTTCCCCTTCGCTCAGATGACGCGTATTGCCGGTATATTTCGGCTCCAGCGCGCGAATTTGTTCTTTCTTCATGATCGGTTCCTCCTCTGCCGCAACGTTGTGAATCCTTCTCCTAACATGCCCTCCGGGCCGTGCGCTATTCAACGAGCGTGCTTATCGATTTTAGTCATATAATCCCGTTTTCAAATAAGGATTTGTCAAGCAAAATCGAAGCCGCTTCCAAGCCCTTTAAACGGTAGCGCCGCAAAGCGTTTTAGCTGCATATTCCAGCCAAACGGATCCCGCGAAGGGTTCTTTTTTTAATCTTAAATTAAGCTTCCTTTCAGCAAATTTTTAAGTTAGCTTCACAAACGGTTCATATATGAGGAGTAACATGTTGACATGACAAACATAAAATTTTTATTATCGGAAGGATAACGAGTGGAATGAAAAAGAAAAAGCGCGCAGGAAGGGGATTGGATGTCGCTCTGCCGGCTGTGGCAGGGGGCGGACACCAGAAACCGTGGCGTACGTCGAACACAGAGGCCGCCGGAACGTCCGGCCCTTCCGCCGCGAACGCCGATTCGCTTTCATACTGGCCGACAGAAGGATGGAAGGTAACGTCGCCTGAAGCGCAAGGGATGGATTCGGCCGCGATCGAGCGGACGATTGAAGCGTTCCGTGAGCGCCAAGTGCGCAGCGTTGCCGTCGTCCGTAACGGCTGCCTGGTGGCCGAGCATTACAGCGAGGGAACAGGCGCCGATAAGCCGCAAAACATGTATTCGGTAACGAAAAGCATCACGTCCGCGCTGGCCGGCATTGCTTTGGCCGACCGTAAGCTGAAAAGCGTCGACCAGCGGCTCGCCGATTTTTTTCCGGAGCTGAACAAGCATCCGCTCAAATCGCAAATCCGGATCAAGCATTTGCTCAGCATGACTTCGGGCTTGGAGTGGGCCGATGACCGCAATCAATCGTCGGAAGCGATGATGTATTCGCCGGATTGGATTCGGACTGTTTTGGAGCAGCCGCAGCAATACCCCCCCGGCTCGAAATATAACTACAGCAACGGCGATGCGCATTTGATGTCGGCCGTGCTGCACAAAGCGACTGGGCAGCCGCTCTTGGACTATGCGAAGTCCCGGTTGTTCGCGCCTCTCGGCATCACGAATGTGCTGTGGAATTCCGATCCGCAAGGCTACAGCATCGGTGCTTGGGCGATGGCGCTAACCCTTCGCGATATGGCCAAAATAGGCTTGCTCTACTTAAAGGGAGGACTGTGGGAAGGCAGAACGGTCATTCCGAAACGCTGGATCCGAGAGTCGCTGATGAAGCGCGCATGGCTCAATTATCCGGACGGCAGCCAAGGCGGATACGGCTATTTTTGGTGGCTCAAGCCGCTCGCTCCCGGGCTGGTCCAAGGCCAAACGAAGCAATACGATACGTTCTATGCGGCCGGGTCTTTCGGACAACGGATTTTTGTCGTTCCCGCCCTGCAGCTTATCGTCGCGGCTACGGCGTATTCATCCGATGTGGAGATGCCGGAACAGCTGTTAAACGGTATCATACAAGCGATCAAATCGGTTTAGTTAGTGTGTCAAATAAATTTTCTTTCACGGGTGACAACGAACCGTGATCACCCGCGGCTGTCCGAACGTGATATGATACGACTAGCAGCCATACATGAACGGACAGGAAGTGGTGGAAAGCATGTCCTTTTCTTGGAAACGCAACCTGCTCGTACTATGGACGGGCGTCTTTTTTTGCAGCACCGCGTATTCGATCGTTATCCCGTTTTTGCCTTTGTTTCTGCATGACGAGCTCGGCGTGAACGACCATCTTGAGACGTGGTCGGGGTTTGTTTTCGGCATTACGTTTTTCGCCAGCGCCTTGATCTCCCCGTTCTGGGGCTCGCTCGCCGACAAGTACGGACGCAAGCCGATGCTGCTCCGCTCCGGATTAAGTCTCGCTATACTGTATTTTATCGTCTATTTTGTGCATAATCCGTACGAGCTCATCGTCGTCCGCTTGTTTCAAGGGCTGCTAGCCGGCTATGTACCGTCGGCGATCGCATGGTAGGAACGAATACGCCGGAAAATAAAGTGGGCTACGCGCTCGGCGTCATGGCGACCTCGAACGCCGTCGGCAGCATCGTCGGCCCGGTCGTGGGCGGCTTCGTCAGCCGCTGGGTCGGCAACCGCGAGTCGTTTCTCGTCGCGGGGTGCGTCGTCCTGTTCGCTTTTTTCATCGCCTGGTTCGGCGCGAAAGAAGAGAACTTCAAGCGCTCGGGCAAGCGCGCCGGCGTAATCAGCGACCTGAAGGAGCTATCCCATAACCGGCTGCTCATATCCGTCTTCGGCATGGTGTCGATCGTTTCGATGTCCGTCATGATCGTCGAGCCGCTGCTTACGCTGTACGTGTTGAAGCTGGGCGTCAACGCGAACGATGCGAAGGTGGCGTCGGGCATCATTTTTTCCGCAGTCGGAATCGCTACCGCACTCGCCTCGCCGCAATGGGGCAAGCTGGGGACGAAGTTCGGATACGGGCGGATGCTGTTCTTCGGCCTCATCGGCGGCGGGATCGGCAACCTGCTGCAAATCGCGTTTCATCATTATATCGCTTTCGGGGTGCTGCGCTTCGTGTACGGGCTGTTTTTCGCGGCCGTTTATCCGTCGCTCAATGCGCTTATCGTACGGCTGACCGAGCCGTCGTACCGCGGGCGGGCGTTCTCGCTGAACCAGTCGGCCAACCAGATCGGCATAATGATCGGGCCGATGGTCGGGGGCTTTCTCGGCAGCGCCATCTCCATTCCGTTCGTGTTCGCGCTCAACGGCGTTGCGCTTATTTCCATCGCTTTTCTCGTGCGCGCCAAGCGCATCGACAAGTCCGCGGCAGCGCAGCAGCAAGCCGCCAATATTTAGATTTGCGGCAAGCTTGACAGTGCCCCCGGGGCCGTGGTACTATAACTTTCGCCGGTTGAAACGGGCTGCGCCAGCGCAAGCGGCGTGGCAGCGGCAACCGATACTATCGTGCGGTCGTGGCGGAATTGGCAGACGCGCTAGATTCAGGTTCTAGTGGTGTAACAGCCGTGGAGGTTCGAGTCCTCTCGACCGCATTGCATATTCGCGAAAAACTCTTCTTCGGAAGAGTTTTTTTGTTTTTTGAATCCAATGATGGAGGCAAATAACGGTAATCGGATTTTAGGAGTTGACTATTTGCCGATACCGATTTATATTGAATGTGTAACCGGTACCACATATACGATTTGAAATTTGAAACATATCAATTTTTATCAATCTTTGTACTAATGAAACATATATGGTACCGTTTACTTATATCAGCTGGAAGCCGGGTGAGAGCAAATGGCTACGATTCGCGATGTCGCCAAACTGGCGGGTGTTTCCGTCGCCACCATATCGCGTTACTTAAACAAAACGGGATATGTCAACATCGATACGGAGCTTAAAATCAAAAAAGCGATTGAGACATTGAACTATGAGCCAAGTTCCGTTGCGCGGGGGTTGGCGGGGAAACAAACGAAAACGATCGCGCTTATTCTTCCCGACATTTCCAACCCTTTTTTTCCGGAGCTCGCAAGAGCCGTGGAGGATGTGGCGTCGACATACGGGTATACCGTCATATTTTGCAATTCCGACGATCAGGGGGCGAAAGAACGAACCTATATCGAGCTGCTCAAAAAGAAATATATCGACGGCATCATATTCGCATCCAATACGCTGAATAAGCACGACGCGGAGCAAATCAATGTGAACGGCATTCCTATCGTGTGCCTGGACCGGGCGCCCGACAACCATATTTGCAGCGTGGTCCGCTCCAAAAACCGGGAAGGTGCCCGGCTGGCCGTCGAGCATTTATTGGAGTCCGGCTGCCGTAAAATAGCTCATATTTATGGGCCGAGGGATTTGATTACGGCGCAGGAGCGAATGAAAGGGTACGAAGATGCCGTGAAATCGTTGCCTTGGTACAGCCCGAGTCTGATGGTGCCGGGAAACTTCCGAATCGACGGAGGGATGCAAGCGACAGAGACGCTGCTTCACGGCCACCCGGATATCGACGGGATTTTCGCCGGTAACGACCTTATGGCTATTGGGACTCTAAAAGCGCTTCACCGTATGCAAATCAGGGTGCCGGATCAAGTGAAGGTATGCGGCTTCGACGGAATTCAAATGGCGGAAATCATGGAGCCCGAATTAACTACGGTTGCCCAGCCTATTTACGAAATGGGCGCCATCGTATCCCGATTATTGATCAAGAAAATCGAAGGCAGTCTGGATACGAACGAAATTTATGAATTGGATGTCACGCTTGTCCCGAGAAAATCAACGCAAAAAGAGGCGCAACTATGAGCAGACCAAATCTAGTCGTTATCGGAAGTCTGAATATGGATATTATTGTTAAATCGCCGGCGTTCCCCCACGTTGGCGAGACTCTTTTGGGCGAAAACGTCCAATTCCTGCCAGGCGGGAAAGGCGCCAATCAAGCGGTCGCCGCCGCCCGGCTGGGAGCAGGCAGCACGATGATCGGCGCGGTCGGGGACGACATTTTCGGTCAAGAGCTGTTGTCTTCTTTGCAGAGAAATGGCGTAACGCGAAATGCGGTCAAGCAAGTGCCGCATGCGGCAACCGGCATCGCTCCATCTTGTTGTCGGGCGGGGACAACTGCATTGTCGTCGTTCCGGGAGCCAACGGGCAATTGAGGCCGGAAGAAATCGAGCTGCACGAGCAGCTGCTGAACGCTGCGGATCTGATTTTGCTTCAGCTGGAAATTCCTGTCGAGACCGTCGATTACGCGGTGCGAAAAGCGAGCGAGCTCGGGAAGCCCATCTTGTTGAATCCGGCTCCGGCGCAAGCTCTCCCGGAAGATCTGTATCCGCTCATTGATTATATGACACCGAATCGGACGGAGCTCGGCGTGTTAACCGGACTCGACTTGGAGACGGAGCCAGGTTCCTTGCAAGCAGCCATGTTGGCTCTAAAAAATAAAGGTGTCCGCAATGTCATCACGACGCTTGGAGCCGAAGGTTCCGCTTATTTGACGGAAGACGGCGAATTCGGCAAACTGCCGGGGTACAAAGTCCCCGTGGTTGATACTGTAGGAGCCGGCGATTCGTACAATGCGGGACTGGCTTACGCGCTGTCTACAGGCTATACCTTGAAAGAAGCCGTTGCCTTTGCATCCCGAGTGTCCGCGTTAGCGGTGACCAAATACGGAGCGCAGGAAGGAATGCCGACCATTCAAGAAGTGGAGCGATTTACACAATCATTGGAGGCAGGAACAGCATGAAGAAGATAGGGACATTGAACAGCTTGCTCTCCCAAACGATTAGCGAATTGGGCCATACCGATAAAATCGTGATTTGCGACAGCGGATTATCGATTCCCAGCCACGTCAGACGAATCGATTTGGCATTGAAGAACGGAACGCCCTCCTTTATGGATACGCTGAGGACTGTTCTGGAGGAGATGCAGGTCGAAAAATATTACATCGCGCAAGAGACGAGAACCCGCAATCCCGACATTCATCGCCAAATTCAAACGGCCATGTCGGGCATTGCAGAGAGCACCCTTAGCCACGAGGAGCTTAAATTGTTGACTCATCAGGCCAAAGCGGTGATCCGTACCGGAGAATGTACGCCATATGCCAATATTGTCCTTGAATCGGGTGTTATTTTCTAGGAGGTGATCCGGGTGTCCGAAATATTGCTTGCAATGAAAGACGTCTGTAAAAGCTTTCCCGGCGTGAAAGTGCTCGAAAACGTCCAATTCGAGTTGCGCAAAGGCGAGCTCCACGCGCTTATGGGGGAGAATGGGGCGGGAAAATCGACGCTGATGAAAATAGTCGGCGGCATTTATAGGATGGATCGCGGCAGCATTGCGGTGGAAGGTTCGACCGTCCAGATTGCTTCTCCCTCGGCTGCGCAGCGCCTGGGGATCGCAATCATCCATCAGGAGCTGAACCTTATTCCTCATCTAAGCATCATGGAAAATATTTTTTTAGGCCGAGAATTTAAAGTGGGTCGAACCCCTTGGATCAATTGGCGAAAAATGAAAGACGAAGCGAGGTCGTATTTGCGGCAGCTCGGGCTTGAACTGGATCCGGGCATGCAGGTCAGCGAATTGTCCGTCGGCCAGCAGCAGCTGATAGAAATTGCGAAAGCACTTTCGATGGACGCCAAAGTATTGGTGTTGGACGAACCGACGGCAGCACTTACGGACCGGGAAATCGATGCGCTGTTCGAAGTCATTACGACCCTGAAAGCTAAAGGGGTGGGCATGGTCTATATTTCCCACCGCATGGAAGAAATATTCCGAATGTGCGATCGGGTTACCGTTTTAAGGGACGGGCAGTATATAGGGACAGAACGAATTTCGGACACGTCGATGGACCGGCTCGTCAAAATGATGGTCGGCCGTGAAATCAAAGACCGTTTTCCTAAAGTTCAAGTCCAGCCGGGGCAAGAGAAAATGAAGGTTAGCGGATTGTCGCTGAAAGGCAAGCTGCACGATATTTCTTTTGCTGTGCGGAGCGGCGAAATTTTGGGGATCGCGGGGCTCATGGGCGCGGGGCGAACCGAGCTGGCCAAAGCGATTTGCGGGGTTGCCCCGGCCGATAAGGGGACAGTATCCCTCGACGGGAGGCCGGTAGCCATCAAGAGTCCGGTTGACGCAATTCGGGCGGGCATCGCCTTGATTACCGAGGACCGGAAGGGAGAGGGGTTATTGCTCTCTTTATCCGTGAGAGAAAATTTGGCGCTACCTAATCTGAACGCCTTATCCCGCTTCGGCTTTATGAAGTACAAGAAGGAAAATCAGCTGACGGAAAATTCGATTCGGCAGCTCCTGATTAAAACCTCGAACGGCGAACAAAAAGCGGGCTCTTTAAGCGGCGGCAACCAACAAAAAGTGGTCATCGGCAAGTGGCTTGCCGCCAAGCCCCAGGTGCTAATTTTGGATGAGCCTACACGGGGCGTCGATATCGGGGCCAAAAAAGAAATTTATGATTTGATGAACGAACTCGTTTCGCAAGGGGTCGCGATCATTATGATCTCTTCCGAGCTTCCCGAGGTGCTGGGGATGAGCGACCGCATACTGGTGATGCATGAAGGGCGCATTACAGGGGAATTTGCAAGAGCGGAAGCGAGTCAGGAAAATATTATGCTGTGCGCTACAGGGAGGGAAACGCTTTGTTAAACGAGGCGAAGATGAAAGCGAATTCAAAAGCGGCGGTCAAAATACAGAGTTTGGGTCCAACGCTCGGTTTGCTGCTGATCATTATCGTACTGTCGATCGTGAATTCCGATTTTCTTACGGTTTCGAATATATTTAACGTCCTTCGGCAAATTTCCATCAATGCGTTGATTGCGTTTGGGATGACGTTCGTCATCCTAACCGGCGGGATTGATTTATCCGTTGGATCCGTCTTGGCTTTGTCAAGCGCTGTTACCGCAGGGATGATGGCCGGAGGAACGAACACTTGGGTAGCCGTTCTGGCAGGACTTGTTTGCGGCGCGCTGATGGGAGCCGTCAATGGGCTTTTGGTGGCTAAGGGCAGAGTGGCGCCGTTTATCGCTACTCTCGCTACAATGACGGTTTTTCGAGGGTTGACGCTGGTGTATACGCAAGGAAGACCGATTACCGGATTGAGCGATGCTTTCGCGCTGATCGGCAGAGGCTTCTTCTTCAATATTCCGATGCCTATCGTATGGATGGTATGCTCTTTTATCGTGCTCTACATTGTGCTGAAACATACGACGTTCGGAAGACGGGTTTACGCCTTGGGCAGCAACGAAGACGCGACATGGCTATCGGGGATCAACACTTCCAACATTAAAATATGGGTCTATTCCATCAGCGGATTGCTGGCTGCATTCAGCGGAATTATTTTGACTTCGCGGTTGAATTCGGCCCAGCCGACGGCAGGCACTTCCTATGAATTGGATGCCATTGCTGCGGTCGTTTTGGGAGGCACCAGCTTATCCGGTGGCAGGGGGTGGTTGGTAGGAACGCTAATCGGCGCCATGATTATCGGAGTGCTTGACAACGGTCTTAATCTGTTGAACGTATCTTCTTTTTATCAGCAGGTTGTCAAAGGCGCCGTCATTCTGATCGCAGTGTTGTTGGACCGCTCGAAATCGCGAAGCTAAATATGACACCAAGGGAGACATGGGAAAATGAAAAAAACGAATGTGATTTTGGCCTTAATTGTTGCCGTATTTATGGTACTTGCCGGTTGTTCGACACAATCGAAGCTCGAAAGCGGAAGCAAGACGGCCGAGCCGGCCAAAGACGGTACCGCGTCCAACAAAATCACGATTGGTTTATCCGTTTCTACTTTGAACAATCCTTTCTTCGTCACATTGAAGGACGGCGCCGATAAGGCCGCCAAGGAAGCAGGGGCCTCGCTTATTGTCGTGGATTCCCAAAACGATACGGCCAAGCAAATCAGCGGCATCGAAGACCTGATTCAGAAAAAAGTCAATTTGATTTTGATCAACCCGACCGATAGCGATGCGATCGTAACGGCTGTCAAGTCGGCAAATGCAGCCGGCATTCCGGTCATTACCGTCGACAGAGCGGCTAATGGCGGCGACGTAGTGACGCATATCGCCTCGGATAACGTCAAAGGCGGCAAAATGGCCGGCGATTTTATTCTCAAGACGCTCGGAGGCAAAGGAAATATCGTCGAGCTGCAAGGGATTGCCGGAACGTCCGCTGCCCGCGATCGCGGCAAAGGGTTCCACGATGCGGTGGATGGCAAGGATGGCGTAAAAGTCGTAGCTTCGCAGCCGGCCGATTTTGACCGTGCCAAAGGCTTGTCGGTTATGGAAAACATTTTGCAAGGAAATAAAGACATTCAGGCAGTATTCGCTCACAACGACGAAATGGCGCTCGGTGCCTTGCAAGCTATTCAAGCCGCCGGGAAAAACATCGTAGTGGTCGGTTTCGACGCTACGGACGATGCGGTAAAAGCGGTGAATGACGGTAAAATGGCTGCCACGGTAGCGCAAAAACCGGCAGCTATCGGCGACACGGCCGTAAAAACCGCTTTGAAAGTGTTAAAAGGGGAGAAAGTGGAGAAATTTATCCCGGTTGATTTGGAGCTTGTAACGAAAAAATAATCGCTTCCGAAGCGCGAAAAGCCCTGTACCGGTTGGTACAGGGTTTTTCGATTTTTATAATAATGCCCGCGCCGGAAGTTGCCGCCGCCAACAATGATAGACGGGAGTGCAGCATTCGAATTATCATGGTTGATATAGAATGCTCCAAAATAGAGGGGGATCTGGTCGATGGTAGCCCTGCTGCGTCTCGCATTTACCAATTTTCGTTTTCGCAGCTTGTTTTTCCGCGTTTTATTGAGTCTACTCGCCTTGGTCGTTATGCCCGTATTGGTTGTCGGTTTCTTCGGAAATTGGTACAGCCAATCGTCGATTCAAAAGGAGGTCGGGCAATCCAGCTTGCAAATGCTGGAGCAAACCCGCCGGTTGATGGACAACCTTCTGGACGATATGGATAAAATGGCGATTCAACTCGCCAAGGACAGGAAGCTGTCGGACTTAATGGCGGCCGGCAGCGTTGAGGACATGAGCAAGGAACTTTCGACCGTGCAGGATTATTTGAATAATTATTATGCCTCGTCTCCCTACATAACTTCCATCTATGTTTATTATAAAAATTCGGGCATGGTACAGGTAACCCTTACCGGCATGGAAAAGATCGCCGATTTCCAAGATAAGGATTGGCTCCCGATTTTCAACAGGATGAAGCGCACGGAAGGCAAATGGGTCGTACGCGGCTCCCAGGCGGGGATTGGAGGGAATCCGCAACAGTCGTCGCAGGTATCGTTAATCCGTCCTGTTCCGCTCGTCGGGAACGACTTTTCCGGGGCGATCGTCGTCAATGTGAATCAGCAATCCGTCTTCCAAAGCCCGTCTTTCCGCCTGCTGAGGGAAGGGGAGGAAATATGGATGGTCAGCCCGGATGGCCTGCACGCCTACAATAATAAAAGCGGACAAGAAGTCGCCCCCGAACAATTCGGCCGGATCCAAAAGCTGCTGGGTAGCGATATCGATTCGTTCACTCAATCCATCGGCGATACGGAGTTGTCCTTCAGTTCGGTTACGTCGCCTTACACCGGATGGAAGTACATCGATGTGCTGCCTACCCGCATTATGCTCGCGCGCGGCGAGAAGATACAGACGTTCATGTATGTGTTGGCTGCATTCAGCATGATCGTGGCGGTAATATGTGCTTTATTAATGGCCAAGGCTATTTATCAGCCCATCTACTCCCTGTTCGAATATGCGCAAAATAAACGCAAGGATGCGGGGGAAGCTTTTCGCAAGGACGATAAAAGCGAATTTTCGTTTTTGTTTTCGGCTATGCGGACGATGAAGGAAAAAGGAGAAGTATTGGAGCACCGGTTGAAGGAAAACATGCCGGTGCTGCGGCAAAGCTTTCTCGGCTCCGTGCTGCATGAGCAGACGAGAAACCACGAGGATAGAAACCGCAATTTCGAATATTACGGGATGCCGGTCACCCGGTACGCTTTCTTTGTCGCCATACTGCGGATTGACAATTACCCGACGTTTGTGTCGGCCTATTCGAGCCAAGACCAAAGCTTGCTGCGGTACTTTATTTCCAAGCTGGCGGAGGAGCTGGCCGAAACCTACTTTCACGTAATGCCCGTCAATACGGAAAGCAAGGATGTCATTCTGATCTGTAATTTGCGCGGAGAGCTTTCGAAGGAGGACTTTTCCGTACAATCGGTAGATGCGATGAGAACCATTTTGCAGCACATCCGCAGCTATTTGCCTATCACAGTGAGCATCGGGATCGGCAGCATGAAACCGCATAGCGGGGATATCCCTGTGTCGTATCAGGAGGCGCTCGAGGCTTTGGAAATACGGGCCTTCAAAGGCTATGAGGTCATCGCCGTCCACTCGTCGATGAAGGGCGAGCACGGCCCAAGCATCTCCGTCGTGAATCGGCTGAAGGAATTCAAGCGAGACCTTCTCGCCGAGCTGAGGGAAGCGGAGGATTCGCGGGCGGAATCGGGGCTGGAAGCGTTTCATGATTTTATGAAGACGCTGGAGAGCTATCCGTTCGGATTTATCCAGCACGCTTACTTGCAGTTGACGGAAGAGGTGTATCAAAGATCGTTGGAGCTCGGACTAACGCCAGAGGGGGATATAGGGCTGCCCCAGCTGTACGACAAGGTGATGAAGCAGGAGACTATCGATCAATTGTCAGAGTGGTTCAGAGCCTACTATCGTGAGGCAAAAGAGAGCCTGAATCAGTTATACGAAGCCAAGAAAAGCAATGTGGGCCAGGAAATCGTCGCTTACATTCAAGCCAACTTCGACAAAGATATTTCTCTGGGCGGGATTGCCGATAAGTTAAACATGGATCCTTCTTATGTGAGCCGGTTGTTTAAGCACGAGATCAGCATGAACTTTATGGAATATTTGATCTCGCTTCGTCTGGAGCGGGCCAAGAAACTGCTGCTGGAAAGCTCGCTCAGTGTGAAGGCGATCGGCGAATCGGTAGGCTACGCGAACCAGCAAAGCTTCAACCGGATTTTTAAAAAATACGAAGGCTTGACCCCCGGGGAATACCGCGAGCATCATGCGCCGAACAAGCTGAAGGATGACGAAATTTATTGAAATTGCAAAAAGGTTCATGATGTCAGAAAACTACCCTCCCGCCGAACAAGCGCCAAACGGGAAGACGTTAAACATATCAGAAATCGTTTATTTACGGCGCTCGCCCCGCCCGGCTATGATCGGACCGTGGCTTGAGGGAATGCGAGCCTGACTCAGGCCCGACGATAACACAAAGGGAGGTTTTTCACGAAATGAGAATCGGGAAAACAACACGAACAGCCGCGCTGCTCCTTTCGCTGGCACTATCGCTCAGCGCGCTGGCGGGATGCTCGGGGGGGAGCACAGGAACGGGCAATACAGCAGCGAGCGGGAATAATGCCGCAACAAGCTCGCCAAAGCCGTCCGGTCCGCCTACGTTCATCAATTTGTCCGGTATTATCAATCCGGAGTCGGTAACCAACTTCAATCCCTTGCTGCCGACGGGGAATCTCACCGCGACGTACCCGGACTTCTTCGATTACGTCTTCAACCATTTGTTTTACTTCAACGCGGTCAAGGGAGAAATTCAGCCGGATTTGGCGCTGGAAAGCTCGTGGCTGGACAACGACCTGACGTTTAAAGTGAAACTGAACACGAAGGCCAAGTGGCATGACGGGCAGCCGTTTACAGCGGACGATGTCGTCTACACCTTTAACGTGCTGAGGGACAACAAAGCTTTGGATTTAACGAACCTGTGGGGAGAGAAACGGCTGAAGGAAGTTGTCGCGGAAGGCAAAGACACGGTTATATTCAAATTAGGCGCCAAATTTCCGTCTTTGCCGTACTATTTGTCGGCCCCCAATACGTACATTATGCCCAAGCACATTTTCGAGAAAGAAAACGCGGCTGCGTTCCAAAACAAGAATCCTGTCGGGACAGGCCTTTACAAATTCAAGAGCATAAATGAGAGCGCTATCATTTTGGAGAAAAATCCGGACTTCTTTGCGGGCGCGGCCAATATCGACCAATTGATCATTAACCGCTTCAACAATACGGCGTCGCTATCGCTCGCGATTGAGAAGGGCGATATTGATCTGGCTGCGCAAATATCGAGCGCAAGCTTGCCGAAAGTATTGGAGAATCCGGTAAGCAAGATGCAGCTGTATCCTGCGCCCCTTAGTTACAACTTGGTTATGAACAATGAAAAGCCGGGCCTGAACGACGTTGCGGTGCGCAGAGCGATCCAGCTGGCGATTGACCGCAAAACGCTGAAAGAATCGACCGAGTTTAACGGCGTATTTATTCCGAATCCGGGATACCTATCCATTGTGTTCGGCGACCTTGTCAACAAAAGCTTGCCGGACAATCCGGAGTATCAGTTTAATTTGAAGGCGGCTGAAAAATATTTAACCGATGCGGGCTACACGAAAAATGCGAAGGGCATCTATGAAAAGGGCGGCAAGCCGTTATCGTTCACCTACTACATGACCGCCAACTCCGCCACTCAAAACAAGCAAGGTGCGATGATTACCGCGAATCTGAAAGAAATCGGCATCGAAACAACGATCAAAACGGCAACGGTCCCGGAGCTGACGAAATTGATGATGAGCGGAGACTATGACATCGTGCAGCTCGTCATCAATGCGCCTTCCGATCCGCAAGCGCAGCTTGAAATTTTCCACAGCAAAGCGACGGCGCCGTCCGGCACTCCGACCCCCGGCTTGAACTATATGCGTTTCCGCGATGCCGAAGTGGATAAATGGCTCGATGAAGCCGCGTCGGCGGACGCGAACACACGGAAACAATTGTATCAGAAAGTACAGAAAAAAATCGCCGACCTTGCGCCGCTGGCCGTTATGTACACCGTCGGCGGGAAGGCGATTTATCGGACGGATCGGCTGACCGATCTGAACGAGCAAGTGCCGCTCACTTCCGCAATCGCCATCCGGACGATGAAGAAAAAGTGAACAGCCGGGAGGGCAAGCGATGCGATATAACTCTTCTTACTTATTGAGACGAATAGGCTTTGCTCTTGTCACTTTTTTTGCAGCCATTACGCTGAACTTCGTTCTCCCCCGCGTCGTCGGGGGAGACCCTGCCGATTACTTGGCCTCGTCCCGGGGGCTCGGCTCGCCCGAGACGATCAAGGCGTTGAAAGTTCAATTCGGCCTCGATAATCCGAGTCTCTTGTATCAATACAAGCAATATTTGTGGCAGCTCCTGCACGGCAATCTGGGGATCTCCTACGTCAACTATCCTACCCCGGTTTTGGAGATCGTCATGAAGGCTTTGCCGTGGACGCTCGGCATTGTGTTAACCGCAACGTTCCTCAGTTATTTGCTCGGTTGGCTCATCGGGGTCAAAGGCGCCTGGAAGGCAGGTTCGGCGTTCGACAACACCACCTTGTTCGGCTCTTTCTTTCTCAATTCGATTCCTTACTTTTGGGTAGCGATAGTCATTATCCTTATTTTCTCCCTCAAGCTGGGCTGGTTTCCGATGGGGCGGGCCATGGCGGCGCAGCATGACATCTTCACGCCGTGGGGGAAGACGAAAGACATTTTGCACCATGCGATCCTGCCGGTTACGACCCTAATGCTCGCATCGATCGCCGGCCATATCCTCGTGCTTCGCAACAATTTGATGCGCGTGCTTTCGGAGGATTATATGCTGCTGGCCAAAGCCAAAGGCGTATCCGTAAGGCGCAGAAAGTATATGTACGGTGCCAGAAATGCGCTGCTGCCTTCGTTCACGGGGCTGATGAACTCGCTCGGCCATGTGATCGGCGGAGCGCTTACGGCGGAAATCGTCTTTTCGTACCCGGGCGTCGGGATGCTGACCTTGAACGCCGTGCTCAATCACGATTTTCCGCTGATCCAAGGCATCTTTCTTTGTATTGCCGTATCCGTCATCTTCTTCAACCTGCTCGCCGATTTGATCTATCCTTTGATCGATCCGCGGGTAGCGCTGGAATAAAGGGAGGACCATAGCCTATGGAATCCGTACTTCGCAAAACAGCTTCGCTTTGGTCGTTGATCCCGGGCAAGAAAGGCAAGGCCGGCTTCGTTTTGTTTGTGCTGTTTGCGGTAGTTGCGCTGCTTGGCCCTTATTTGGCCCCGTATCCCGTCAACAAGCTCGGGTTTCCGACCTGGATGAAGCCGTCCGCCGGGCACTGGCTCGGAACGGACAGCTACGGCCAAGATGTGCTCAGCCAATTGATTTACGGCACCCGCACCTCTTTTCTCGTCGGGATTTGCGCCGGTGCGCTCGCTACCGTACTGGGTGTGACGGTCGGCCTGCTTTCGGGCTTCAAGGGCGGATGGATCGGCGAGGTGCTTATGCGCTTCGTGGATTTGTTCAACATTATCCCTGCGCTCGTACTGCTCATCATTTTGGCTTCTTTCCTTCCGAGCGTTAATGTCGGCACAACCATACTCATTATCGGGATGATCAGCTGGCTCGGCATGGCGCGAAGCATTCGCAGCCAAGCGATGGCGGAACGAAGCGGCGGTTATGTGGAAGCGGCCCGAATGGTCGGCATGAGCGACTGGGAAATTATGTTCAAGGAAATTATGCCGAATCTGATTCCGATTATTTTAGCGAACCTCGTGCTGCTGGCGACCGGGGCCGTATTGGCCGAGGCCGGGCTCACTTTTCTCGGTCTCGGCGATCCGCTCAGCGTAAGCTGGGGCCAAATGCTCTCTTTGGCTAACGCCAATAATGCCATCATGTACGGAGCTTGGTGGTGGATCGTGCCTCCCGGTCTTTCCATTGCCTTCCTTTGCTTCGGGTTTATTCTGATCGGGAACGGGATATTGGAAAAATACCGGGCCAACCGGGGCAACGCCGCGTTGTAGATTTGCTTCATCGTCAGGAGGAGAATAACGTGCCGGATTTACTTCAAGTTAAAGACCTGTGCATCGAATATGTTTCCCATCGCGGTAACGTCCGGGCAGTTGATCATGTCAGCCTATCGATCGGAAAAGGCGAAATATTCGCCTGGCCGGCGAGTCCGGCTGCGGCAAATCGACAACCGCGTTCGGCATCAGTCGCTTGCTGCGCCCCCCTGCGCAATTGACGAAAGGCAGCATCCGGCTGGAGGGCACCGAACTTACCGCTTTAACGGATGCCGAATTTGACCGGTTGCGCTGGTCGCGGATTTCATTCGTGCTGCAAAGCGCCATGAACAATCTGAACCCGGTGATGCGTATTCGCGAGCAGATGGTCGATACGATTGTGACGCATCGCAAAATGTCGGCCGGCGACGCTCTACAGCGTGCAAGGAGCTCTTCGGACTGGTCAACCTGCCTCCGGATCGGCTGAACAGCTACCCGCACGAGCTTTCCGGCGGCATGCGGCAGCGTGTCGTCATCGCCATGGCGTTGGCGCTAGAGCCGAGCCTCGTGATTATGGACGAACCGACGACAGCGCTCGATGTCGTAGTCCAGAACGGCATTATCAAGAAAGTGATGGAGCTGCAGCAAAAATTCGGGTTCTCCGTTCTGTTTATTACGCACGATTTGCCGCTCATGCTGGAAATGTGCGACCGTATCGGCGTCATGTATGCGGGAAAACTGGTCGAAGTCGCCGGCCGCGGGGAGCTGCTGAAGGGGGCGCAGCATCCTTACACGCAAGGCTTGCTCGGTGCGTTTCCTGCGCTTACCGGCCCCAAAATAAAGCTGGAGGGCATTCCGGGCAGTCCTCCGGATCTGATCTCGCCGCCGCCCGGCTGCAGATTCGCGCCCCGCTGCAAGCATGCCATGCCGCAATGCCATACGGCCGAACCGGCGGGCCAAACGGGCCGGTCGAAGTATGTAGCCTGCCATCTCTACACGGAAGGAGAAATCGCGCATGAGCAGGTCTCTGCTGGAAGTGAAAGGGCTCAGTAAAACGTTTACAACACGCAAGCTGTTTCGGAAGAGCGAATTCCATGCGGTCAGAGATGTGAATTTTACCGTCCGGCAAGGGGAAGTGTTGGCGGTTGTAGGCGAATCGGGGAGCGGCAAAAGCACGATCGCCCGCATGGTCGCGAACTTGATTCCCCCGACCGATGGCGACATTATTTACGACGGGATTTCGCTCCGGCACAACCGGCAGCTGCAAAAAGAGCTGCCCCGCCATGTGCAGATGATTTTTCAGGACCCGTTCGCCGCCCTTAACCCTCAGCATACGATCGGCTATATTATCGGCAGACCTTTGCAGCTTCATAACAAGCAGGTGAACGATGTGCGGGGGAAAGTGCTGGAGCTGCTGACCAAGGTAGGTTTAACGCCCGCGGAGGAATTTATCGAAAAGCACCCGTATCAGCTTTCCGGCGGGCAGAAGCAGCGCGTCGTGATTGCCAAGGTGCTCGGGCTGAATCCGAAAATTATCGTTGCGGACGAACCGACCTCCATGCTCGATGTGTCCATTGGCGTCGATGTCATGAACCTGATGCTCGACCTGAAGGCGGACAGCCAAATGGCCTATATACTGATTACGCACAATTTGGGCAGCGCGCGCTATATGGCTGATAAAATGATCGTCATGTTTGCCGGGCAAGTGGTGGAGTCGGGGGAGACGGAGGCTGTCATTGCGAATCCGAAGCACCCTTACACGCGGCTGCTCCTGCACTCTTCTCCCGATCCGTGGAAGGACCCGGAGGCAACTATCGAGGTGATCGACCTCAAGGCGGGCGTGCCAAGCGACGGCTGCAGCTTCCGGCACCGCTGCCCGTTTGCTGCGGAAGCCTGTAAGCACGATATTCCCCTCGTAGCGGCGGGAGACGGACAGCAAGTCCGCTGCAGGCTATATCAGTAAGGTGAAACGGGAAGTGATGCGCTAGTGGCAACGGTCAGTACGAGTATATGGCATATTTCGCATTTCGAGTTAACGCTTCGTGTCCTTGTTTCGCTGCTGCTCGGGGGGCTCGTCGGCATGGAGCGCGAGTGGAGCAATCATGCGGCCGGCTTTCGCACGCATATTCTGGTATGTCTCGGATCTACGACGATTATGCTGTTGTCGATCTACGGCTTCGGCGAGTTCGCCGGCGAGCCGAACGTCAGAATGGATCCCGCCCGGCTGGCGGCGCAAGTCATTTCGGGCATCGGCTTTCTGGGCGCGGGAGCGATTATGCGGACAGGTGCGACCGTTTCCGGCCTCACGACGGCGGCATCCGTTTGGGTCGTGGCAGCTATTGGCTTATGCGTTGGGGCAGGTTTTTATTATGGCGCCGTCGTGGTGACTTTTCTCGTGCTCGTCAGCTTGTTTTTTTTGAATAAGTGGGAGAAGCGGCTTCTAGGAAGGCGAAAGCGGCAAGAAATGCTGGTCCGGATCGGAGCGGACCGGCCCGGGATTCTCGGGCAAGTCACGGCCAGGCTCCAGCAATCGGGCATTCGTATCGCGAGCGTCAAGATAGAATCGGGAAAAGACAGCAGCGCTCAAACGCAGACGACGCTTTTCCATTTCCGCTTGCAGAAACCGGAGCTTGTACAATTGACGGAGGCCATAGAGCAAATTTACGCCATTGACGAGGTGATGCTCGTCGAGCTTCCGGGCGTTGCTGCGGGCAGCCTCGCCAAAGTAACGATGAAAGAAGGCAAATACGTAGTGTAGAGAAGGAGTGGACGGGCGATGAATGTCATTTTTATTACGATCGACAGCCTGAACCGTCATTTTTTAAAGGCATACGGTCAACCGATTGAACTCGACGTGAAGACGCCGAATTTGGATCGCTTTGCCGCCAAGGCTGCGGTTTTCGATAAGCATTACGTGGGCAGCCTGCCGTGCATTCCGGCTCGCCGCGAATTTTATACGGGCATTCAGGAGTTTTTGTGGAGAGCGTGGGGGCCGGTGGAAGCTTACGACGTGCCGGTAGCGCGGGCGGCCCGCCAGAACGGGTATGTGACGCAATTTATAACGGATCAATTTCACCATTTCAACAACGGCAGCCATGGCTATTTCAGCGATTACCAAGGCTTCGAGCTGATCCGGGGACACGAGCTGGATGCGTGGAAAACGGCTCCTTTGCAAAATCCGGACACTCCGTTTCTCAAGCAGCTCAAATACGGGGGCCAGCCGGAGACGGCGCCCTTCAACCGGCTCGCCTATGCCAAAAATGTGGAGCACCTGAAGGAAGAAATAGATTTCTTCGCGCCCAAAGTGTTTACCAGCGCCGCCGAATGGCTGGAGAGCAATCATACCCACGAAAAATTCATGCTGGTCGTTGACAGCTACGACGTGCACGAGCCGTTTCACAATCCGGACGAATTCGCGTCCTTATACACGGAAGAGAATATTCACGATCCGGACATGCCGCTATGGCCGGTTTACGGCAACACGCAGCTGGATGGGCACGCCAAGCTGAACGAACGGCAGGTTGCTTTCGTTCGTTCGCAATTTGCGGCGAAGCTGACTTTGGTGGACAAATGGTTCGGCAAAGTGCTGGACAAGCTGGACGAGCACCGGCTTTGGGACAACACGATGGTGATCGTCACTTCCGATCACGGGCATTTCCTCGGGGAAAAGGGCTGGATGGGCAAGCCGGCGTGCACGACCTACAACGTGCTGGCCAACATTCCGCTCATCGTCTGGCACCCGCTAGGCACCCATAACCGCAAGCGGATATCGGCATTGTCGTCTTCCGTAGATGTATACGCAACGATGCTGGAGGCGATGGGTATCGGCATCAAGCATCAGGTGCACAGCCGCAGCTTGCTTCCCCTTGTACTCGGACAGGCGGAGTCGGTCAGGGATTGGGCGCTGTACGGCTATTTCGGCAAGGCGGTCAATATTACGGACGGGGAGTATACGTACCATGTCGCTCCAAACACCGAGGCGCCCGTCTACAACTACTCCACCATGTACATGAATCCGGTCGCTTCCATGCTCCCCGTCAACGTCCCGGACAAGGTCGAGGCAGGCCGGTATTTGCCCTATACGGATGCGATGGTGTGGAAATATGAAGCGAAGGTGCCGGAAGAGTTCAAAGCATTTTTTAAATCGCACTATGAAACGGCACTGTATCATGTACAGGAGGATGCGTGGCAGAACGATAACTTGCTTGACCGCGAACCAGGGCAGCTGCGGCGCATGAAGCAACTGCTTCTGGTGGCGCTCGCCGACATGCAGGCTCCCGCGGAAGTGTACGAACGGCTTGGCATGACGGCGCGTTGACGGCAATTGAAGGTCGTCGGCGGGCGCCGCAAAACGTTACATGGCAAAGGGCGGGGCGCCACGCATCCGGATTCGGACGCGTGGCGCTCTTTTTTGGCACGTTAATGGGCCATGCCGTCAGTTCGATCTAAGAAAGCTGTTCCTGCCGCGCCCACCAGCTCTGACGTTCACACGCCCCATTCCTTGCGGGCTTGTTCCACGCTCTTCACGTCGCCCCGTCCCCAGGCGTAATGCCCTTTCGGCTTGGAGCCGATCCAGCGCTCGTCAACCGGTTCCGAGCGGAGCTGGTAGCGCGTATCCGAGCTGATCCGGAATCGGTTCGTCGTATTGTTCGTGGAAGCATGCATCATAAACATGCCGAAAATGATAACGTCCCCCGCGGCAAAAGAAGTCGTCGCCCATTGCCCGCCGAACTTTTCGACCATTTCGATAGGATCGTTCGAAAACCAGCCTGTCGCTACGTTGTCCCGGTCGACGTCCATTTCGCCGTACGTCCGCCTGATGTTTTCGAAGTGTCGGGAGCCGAGGCACATCGCCAAGGTACCGAGCTCATACGGAATGTCTCCGAGAGGAGTCCACATCGTGTAAACAAGTTTCGTACCGCGCCCCATATAGACGACGTCATAGTGGGCTCCCGTATTGTCGCCGCTTCCGACCGCGCGCGGCCACTTGTAATCGTAGGTTATCGACTCCCCGCCAAGCAACCGGTCAAAAAAGCTCATGACGTTCCGGCCGCTGACCAGACTGTAGAACGGTTGCATGTCCGGATCGCTCGGGTTGGCCGGTCCGCCGAACATGGCGCCTTTCGCGCCGGGAGCTATGACGCCTTCGTCCAGCGGGTGCGCGGCATCGATCTTGCCCATCGCCGCCAGCTTGCGGAGAATGCCTTGCCGCGCCTTCAGCACCTGCTCCCGGTCATGAAAGCCGCGAAGGAGCAAATAGCCGTCCTCGTTCAGACGGGTGCGCAGCGCTTCCGTATCGTGCAGCAGCTCGTTCGAGCTTCGCAGCTCCGTCAAATACTTCGTCCCCATCGTCAGTTCCGCATTTCCCATAGTCAGTTTCATTGAAATCCCTCCGCCCTGTATCGTTACATGTTCAAGTATAGAAAGAGGGACAAAGGAAGTATTTAGCGAAATCGCCGAAGCATGTAACCGAAACGCCTGTTATAATAGACTTGTTTGTATGAAGTATCGGAACAACACGACGAGACGGGCGAGGTGCGATCCATTGTCCGAAATTGCCATCAAAAGCGGCATCGTCTCGCATGACCGCGGCTGGGATATGGGCTTCCACGCTCACGACGATGCCGAATTTTCCGTAGTGCTTGAGGGACAAGGTATGGTTCAGGCCGGAGAGCTGACGTTGCCGATTGCCGCCGGACATGTCGTGCTGATCCCGCCATGCTTGCCGCACCGGTTCTGGTCCGTTACCCCGATCCGTTTCGGCGTTTTTCAGGCGAACCGGATGACGCCTTCCCTATTGCAGCTGTTCGGGCGGCTCGCGCTCCCCGGCAAGCTGTCGCTCGTCGCCCTGCCGCGAAGCGAGCTGGACATGTACGAAACGCTGTATCGCAGCTTTCTCAAAATCGCCTCCAGGCCGCTCGCCGACAGGGCCGACTGTTACGGAACGTGGACCAGGGTGCTGCTGCTGTTTTTACTGCAGCATGCGAGCAGGACGGATCACGCGGCTTCGGTGCCCGACGCCGCCGATTACATTCGCGGCAACTTGAACCGCGACATTCGCGTTGCCGAATTGGCCAAACGGACCAAGCTGTCCGAGTCCGCTTTCCGCAGCGCTTTCACGGCGGCATACGGCATGTCCCCCAAGCAATATCAGCAGCAGTGCAGACTCACCGAAGCGAAATGGCTGCTGCGCTCGTCGGACAAACCGATCAAACAGATCGCCGAAGCCGTCGGCTTTGCCAGCGTCCATTCGTTCAGCCGATGGTTTATGCTGCAGGAAGGAGCAGCCGCATCGGATTGGCGCAAAGAGCAGCAGGCCGACCTGCTCTCGTGAAGCGAGTTCAATCTTATGATATGATGTATCACGACGAAACTAAGAAAATATGGAGGAACCATTTCATGAGCGTACATATTGGAGCTAAACGAGGAGATATTGCCGAAACGATTTTATTGCCCGGAGATCCTCTGCGGGCAAAGTTCATAGCGGAAACGTATTTAACGGATGTAAATTGCTACAATAACGTCCGGGGCATGCTCGGCTTTACGGGAACGTACAACGGCAAGCGCATATCCGTTCAGGGCACAGGGATGGGAGTCCCTTCGATCAGCATTTATGTGAACGAACTGATCAGCGAATATGGCGTCAAAAATCTGTTTCGCGTAGGAACGTGCGGCGCAATGCAAGAGCACGTTCGCGTGCGCGACGTTATACTCGCGCAAGCTTCCTGTACGGATTCCGGCATGAACCGGAATATTTTCGGCGGCTTCGATTTTGCGCCTATCGCCAGCTTCCAGCTGCTAAAGGAGGCCTATGACCGTGGAACGGCAAAAGGGCTGAAGCTGCATGTCGGAAACATCTTCACGTCGGATATGTTCTACCGGGACGATAAATCCATCGTGCAAAAGCTGATGGATTACGGTGTGCTCGGCGTCGAGATGGAAACGGCCGCCCTCTATACCATTGCCGCCAAATACGGCGTTAGTGCGCTAACTGTTTTAACGGTTAGCGATCATTTGCTCACCGGAGAAGAGACGACGGCCGAAGAGCGGCAAACGACGTTTAAGGAAATGATGGAAGTGGCTCTGGAGACGGCGATTTCACTTCAGTAAACTTCCGCGTAACGCAAAATCTTGGCTATGTTCAATGACGGTTGTATCCATTTCGAGGTTGGAAATGGGGGCTGTCCCTGCAGGATAAATCCTGCTAGGGACAGCCCCCATTTTTATTTACGAGCTCATATTTATGATGCGCGAGCGGATTTTAACAACGCCTTGATATAGCCGATATGGAGCGCTTCGTGGTATAGAGTCATGCACATCAGTTCGCTGACGGTTCGGATTGGAGGCATCCCCGGGAAATCCATCGGCGAGGGCAGGGAAGCGTCCAAAGCTTCTTGGAACTCATGCTTGACCCGCTGCGTCTGCTCCTTTATCAGCTGCACGACATCTTGCAGCGAAGGCGGGTCGGTTTTCCACTCCGAAGGCTTGGTGCCACGCCAAAATAAGCCCATGTACGCGGAGGGCAAAGCGGCTTGCCGGTGCGTTCCGAAAAAAAGAAATTGCTCGACGGACAAGACGATATGACCCGCGTTCCACAAAATTGAATTGTTGAACCCTTGCGGGACGACCCTGGCTTCCTCCTCGGTCACATCCGCAATGACTCGAAATAGACCTTTCCGTGAAAACTCCATTTGATGTAGAAACAGCTTGCTATCCATAGCTCCCATCTCCTTTCATGCCAAGTATAGCGCATCATAAGCCGATGGAATTGTAAAAATGGGACATAGCTTCTCGGCAGCCCTCAGGTTATTGCAAAAAGATAGTTCCGAAGGAGTTAGGCCGCATCTTGTACTCCCGAGGCGAGAGGCCCGTATATTTTTGAAACTCCTTCACGAAATGGGAACGGTCGTAGTAGGCGTCGTACCATTCCTTCAGCTGGGAAAAGCTTGTACCGCCGGCGGCATTCATCATTCGATAATATCGGTGAAACCTCACGATGCCTGCAAGCTGTTTCGGGCTGACGCCAACGAGCTCGGCAAATGTGCGATCCAAATGCCGTCTCGTGTAACCGGCCTGCCTGCATAGTTCTTCTACCCAAACTTGCCCTTGGCCATTCATAATGTGCCGGACGGCAAATTCGACGAATGCGTTGCTGCGAGCGGATTTTTCCAATTGCCGGCGTAAAAGCTTTGCAAGCAAGCGACCTTCTCTTCCGCCGTATTGGTGTTGCCGAGCCGCTCCTGCAATTCCGCCGCGGCTGTACCCCATATAGGACGAAATCGTTGTAAACGCAATGAAACCACCTCGATCAGCAGTCCTTCGTATCCACATTATACGCGATAATAGTCATTTCGACAGGCTGGATTCCGAACGACAACTGGCTGAGCTGGTTCCCGCAAACGCATTGTTAAAAAAACAAACATTATCATAAAAATGTCTGCTGTGCATGGGAAAAGCGGTTTGATATTTTAGTAATACAGCGTTCATCTGTAAGCGCTTACGGCAACATATAAACTGAAGGGAGGTCAAAAATGAATCCTCAAGCGTCCGCACAAAGGGGTTCATTCAGACATCGGCTTGTTCGGAAGAAACGGATGGCGAACTCAAACGAACATAATGCGGCCGGTTATCTGTTCATAGCTCCTTGGTTGATCGGATTTTTCCTGCTTACGCTTTGGCCGATCGTACGGTCTTTTTACCTTTCGTTTACGGAGTACTCCTTGCTGGAAGATCCGACATGGGTGGGGCTCGGCAATTACTCGGAAATATTGTTTAAAGATGAGCTGTTTCGAACGTCGCTTGGCGTAACGTTTACGTTTGTCGTTTTCTCCGTGCCGGTGAAATTGTTTTGTTCGCTTATGGTGGCGATGGCGCTGAACAAAAGTATACGGGGCATCAATTTTTACCGGACGGCGATCTATTTCCCTTCGCTCATTGGCGGCAGCATCGCGGTATCCGTGCTCTGGAGAAACATGTTTGATCTGAACGGATATATCAACCACGTATTGGGATGGTTCCACATCAAAGGCGTAGGCTGGCTGACCAATCCCGATACTTCGCTCGGAACGCTCGTGCTTTTGAATGCGTGGCAATTCGGTTCGACGATGGTCATTTTTCTTGCGGGACTCAAGCAAATTCCGCAGGACTTGTACGAATCCGCTGCGGTCGACGGAGCGGGGAAAGTGCGCAGGTTTTTTAATATTACGCTTCCTATGCTGTCTCCTGTCATGTTTTTCAACTTGGTCCTGGGCGTTATCGGCTCGTTTCAAATGTTTACGTCAGCCTTCGTTATTACGAATGGCGGTCCTGTAAACTCCACCTATATGTATGCGCTGTTCCTGTTCGAAAAGGCGTTCAAAAACTATCAGATGGGCTATGCCTCGGCACTTGCGTGGATCTTGCTCGTCATCATTGCCGCTCTTACGGCAATCAACTTCCTGATGTCCAAATACTGGGTATTTTACGAGTCGGAAGGGGGACGGGCGAAATGAGGGGATCCGGCTTCAAAGCTTCTCACGCCGGGAGCCATGTGATGCTGCTCGCTACGTCGCTGCTGATGCTGTATCCGGTGTTTTGGTGGCTCGGAGCTTCTTTGAAGAAAAATTCGGAAATGAGCTTGCCGACCATATGGCCGGAGCAGCCGATGTGGGAAAATTTCACGAAAGGCTGGAATTTTTCCGCAGAATATTCGTTTACTACCTTTTTCAAAAACACCTTGGCGATGGAATTTTGGAACGTGCTAGGGGCCATCATTACGAGCGCACTGGTCGCTTACGGCTTCGGCCGGCTGCAATTCAAGCTTCGCGGTTTCTGGTTTTCCATTCTGCTTCTGACCATGATGCTCCCGGGGCAGGTGACGATCGTGCCGCAATACATTATGTACAACAATCTGGGGCTCGTGAACAGCTATATTCCGCTCATTTTGCCCCATTTTCTCGGCGGCGGCGCATTTTTCGTCTTCCTTCTCGTTCAATTCATACGAGGCATTCCGAGAGAGTTGGACGAAGCGGCCAAGATCGACGGAGCTTCGGTTTACGGCATCTTTTTGCGCGTTATTTTCCCGCTGATCAAGCCGGCTTTGGTCACCGTCGCGATCTTTACGTTTATTTGGAGCTGGGACGACTTCTTCGGACAGGTGCTCTATTTAAGTTCCATCGAAAAATATACGGTGGGCCTCGGGCTGCGGATGTTTGTCGACCAGTTCGAAATTCAATGGGGGCAGCTGCTGGCCATGTCGCTGCTCTCGATTCTGCCTTCGGTTATCGTCTTCTTCGCTGCCCAGAAGCATTTTGTGGAAGGCATTGCGACGACCGGCATCAAAGGCTGACCCAATATACATTTCATTTGACGAAAGGGGTACGAGAAGATGAATGTCGGGAAGAAATGGGGCAAAGCGGTTTCGGTAGTGTCCCTTGCCGCTTGGATGGCTTTGGCGGCGGGCTGCAGCAGCAGCGGACAGAGCGGCTCAGGCGCATCCGATGCGGGTGCGAAATCCGATGCGGGGGATACCGGCAAATCCAATAAAGCGGTGAACCTGAAAATGATGTGGTGGGGGCCGGACGCCAGGCATCAAGCTACGTTGAAGGCGCTTGATTTGTACACGAAGCAAAATCCGAACGTCAAGTTTACGCCGGAATATTTGGCATGGGACGGGTACTGGACGAAATTGACGACGCTTGCGGCATCCAAATCGATGACGGACGTTCTGCAAATGGACGGCGCTTACATTCAGGATTATGCGAAGCGAGGGCTGCTCGAGGACTTGTCCAGTATCGATCTGAAAGGCATCGTCGATCCGAAAATCATTGAGAATCTGAAAATAAACGGGAAGCTCTACGGCATTCCTCTCGCTCATAACGGGGCGGGGATTGCTTACAATAAAGTCGAACTCGAAGCGGCGGGAATCAAGCTGCCGTTCAAAGATTGGACCTGGGACGACTACTTTGCCTTCGCCAAAGAAGCGCGGCAGAAATTGCCCAAAGACAAATATCCGATCAGCGACGGCTCCAGCGGGTGGGACTCCTACCAATTTTATCAGACTTCCTACGGAAAAGGGCCGATGATGGTAGACGGAACGAAATTCAATCTGGATAAGGACTTATGGTACAAGTATCAGCAAACCTACGCGCAGTTCCGCAAAGACGGCGTCGTTCCTCCCGCCGAAGTGCAGGCCGCGTTCAAAGAAAATGATCCGAGGCCGACCCGATGGCTTCCGGCACAGTGATGACGACCGGGAAAACGGTTGGCTCGGTAAGCGTCCTCGAGCAGCTGCTCCCCGGCAAAGTCGCGGTTGTCAACAACCCTGTCGGCCCTTCCGGCGGCGGCTGGGCGCAGGCTACGATTTTCCTGAGCGTTAGCACGACTTCCAAATATAAAGATGAGGCCAAGCGGTTCATCAAGTGGTTTATTACGGATAAGGAAGCCGGGAAAGTGCTCGGCACGACGCGCGGCATTCCGATTAACGATGAAATTTATAAAGAGCTTGAGCCGAATTTGCAGCCGACGGACAAGATCGGCAAAGCTTTGCTCGATGTGGCGCTCGGCAAAGCGCTGCCTTTCTACCCGGCCCCTCCCGGATGGGAAGATTTCGTCAAAACGTATACTTCGGAAATGGATGCCGTCCGGTTCAATAAGGAAACTCTCGACCAAGCCTACGAGAAAATCGTCGCCAAGGGCAAGGAAACGGAAGCCAAGCTCAGCAAAAAATAAAGCTCAAACGGAGGAGTGTTGAAAGATGCAGCTTGCCGAATTTTTTCCCTCTCATCCGAACCGGCTCTGGCATCTTGCCAAGCAGATGGGAGTGAACTATGCCGTAGGGCCGCTGCCGAGGGAAGAAAACGGCTGGAAGCCGTGGGACTATATGAATCTGCTGCACATGAAGCAGCGGTTCGAAAATTTCGGGCTCGAGCTGGCCGTCATCGAATCGGCTCCGCCCACGAACAAAATCAAGCTGGGCCTGCCGGGGCGCGACGAAGAAATCGAAGTGATGCAGCAGTTCATTACCAACATGGGGGCTTTGGGGATTCCCGTGCTATGCTATAACTTTATGGCCCAGTTCAATTGGTTTCGCACTTCGACGACAACCCGTACGAGAGGCGGGGCGCTCGTATCCAGCTACGATCATTCCTTGATGCGAAACGCACCGTTAACCGAAGCGGGGATCGTGACGGAAGAGCGGCTCTGGGACAACCTGAAGTATTATTTGGAGAAAATCGTGCCGGTCGCCGAAAAGGCGAAGGTGAAGCTGGCGCTCCATCCCGACGACCCGCCGATTTCCCCGATACGCGGCGTATCGCGAATTTTGCGCAGCGCCGACGCTTTGCAGCGCGCCATCGATTTGGTGCCGAGCGAATATAGCGGAATTACGCTGTGCCAAGGCACGCTCGCGACAGCCGGGGAACATATTCCCGCCGTCATCCGCAAATTCGCCGCACAGGACAAAATCTTCTTCGTCCATTTCCGGGACGTGCGCGGCACGGCCGAGAAGTTCGAAGAAACGTTCCACGACGACGGGAAAACCGATATGCTGGAAGCGATGAAAACGTATTACGAGGTCGGATTTAAAGGCCCGGCAAGGCCCGACCATGTGCCGACGATGGAAGGCGAAGACAATGCCAACCCCGGTTACGAGCTGCTCGGCCGTTTATTCGGCGTCGGCTATATCAAAGGGTTAATGGAAGCTGCGGCTGCGGCGGGAGCATGAAGCGCTTTTTGTGATCCCCGGTAAAGCGATATCTGAATTAAAAAGACCGGAACCCATCAGTGTGCTGGCGGATTTCCGGTCTTTTCCGTATAACCGCTCCGTTTGCAACGGGATGAGCCGCTACTTGACGAACGGGGATATGTTTCATTAAGATAAATTCATCTAAAAGTTGACAACACAGTAACCATCTGATTGGAGGCTCCGACCCCTTTAATGGATAAGGCCCAAAATGCGCTAACCCCTACTTCCTTAAGCGAACAGGTGTATTTGTCTTTAAAAAAGCAAATATTGAAAGGGGATCTTCCCCCCGGACACCGGCTTATTGTTATGGATATCGCCAAAATCTATGACATCAGCCAAGCCCCTGTACGCGAAGCGTTAGAGCGGCTGAAGCAGGAAGGTTTAATCGTCGGAAAGACGAACAAAGGGTCCGTCGTTGCCGAGATCACACATAAAGAAATTCGCGATATATACGAGCTGCGGCAGCTTATCGAAGGATATGCGCTGCGCGAAACGATGAAAGTGATGACTCCGCAAGACATCGAATTTTTGGAACAAATTTTGCGCGATATGAAAACGGCCGTCGATGAAAACGATTCGTACCGTCTGGTGGAGCTCGATATGCAGTTTCACGGCCATTTTTACAAACGGAGCGGCAACGATCTCTTCCTCGGTATTTGGGACGGCATCAAGACTAAGATTATGCGGTTTATCTCGGTAACGAACCAGGATCATTCCGGCTACAGCATTCCGAATTCGCATGCCGAGCTGCTAGGCATCATTAAATCCGGCAACATTGACGAGGCAGAGCATAAGTTGATCCGCGGATTGGATTTCTATAAACGATATACGAATTAAATGAAGCGCAATCGGGAGACAAGGGCAGCCTTGTCTTTTTCTTTTAAACAAAATTGGAGTTCGACAAATGATGGCGTAATTCGCTATTCCCAAATGAAGGAAGGGAGCTTATAATAAAAGTACGATAGATAATCGATTATCGATAATTAACGCCTGCATAAGAAAGCGTGGTGCTGCAGAGCTGTTTAATGGGCGACGAACGACTCGCTGAACCTAATAGCGCTTAATTTTTTTATTTTGTATTATCGATAATCGATAATAAAGGGGATGAAGGAAATTGTTTGACGACGTGATGTGTATTCTCCCCCATTCTATAAGCGCGCAAGTGTATTCCACGCTAAAACGAGAGATCCTCGAAGGGATTCTGCCTCCCGGCGAGCGGCTCATCGTCATGGATATTGCAGGCAGATTTCAAATCAGCCAGGCTCCCGTACGCGAAGCGCTGGAAAGATTAAAGCAGGAAGGATTAATTATCGGCAAAGCTAACAAAGGTTCGGTCGTTGCCAACGTTACAGCCAAAGAAATTCATGATGTCTATATTTTAAGGGGGATGCTTGAGGTATTTGCCGTGCGGAAAACGATGCCCCTCCTTACGGAAGGGGATCTCCTATATTTGGAAGACGTCGTGTGCCGCATGGGCGAAGCGATCGAACGGAACGACTTGATGAAAACCGTGGAGATCGATACGGAGTTTCACGGATTCTTTTACAAAAACTGCGGCAATCATGCCATTCTGAAAGCCTGGGAGCATATGAGCGCCAAAGTGATGTGGTTTATGGCTATATCCAATAAACGGCATTCGACCGACAAGCTGGCCGAGGGGCATATGGCTCTGATCCAATCCTTAAGGTCGGGAAACGTCGGCAAGGCGGAAAAGCACTTTCTCGAGCACATCAAGCATGCGCACATAGGATTCATTTAAACTAAGGAACGCCCGGATCTGCACCCGCGTTCCGAAAGGGGAAATGGATTTTGCTGAATAAAGAACTGTTTTTGAGCGATGACGAGATGTTGGACTTGATGAGAGACCGTTTCCTGACCAGTCTGGTATCCAGGGAAAACCATTATAAGCATCGGTTTAAGGAAATCTGTTCTTATTTGAAATTAAATCCGTACTTCACCTTTCCTGCGCTTGCATTGGTTGAGAGTGCCGGGACGTTCCCCGAGGAGAAAGAAAAACGCAAGTTTTTGAAAGAGCTTAGAGATTATTTGCAGAAGCATGAATGCGATACCGGCAACAGCGTTATTTTTATGGATGGGGAAGATCGGCTCGGCCTGTTGTTCTCCTGGGTTTCCCGGGAGCGCATCGAGGTGATGCACAAAAGGGTAAACGGCGCGTTCTCCCATCCTGTCAATATCGGCGTAGGCAAACCTTGTTCCCAGCTTGCCGATGTGCACCTTTCTTACCGCCAAGCTTTGGCGGCGCTGCAGGGCAAATTTTATACAGGCGACGGAGAAGTCGCCTACTACAACGAAACGACCCGGTATCATCATATTGACGAATATCCCGCCGACAAAGAAAAAGAACTGTTCGAGCGCTTGACATGTGCGCGGGATATGGATGAGATCGAGAAAGCCGTCGACTGTTTCTACGGGCATATTTTGCAAGACGGGCCTGTCGACTCAAAATCGATTTACGAGCTGACCATCCGGCTTTTGCTCGGAATCGAACAACGGGTCGTTGCCGATCCGGAAGTCGCAAGCGGTTACAAGAAATGCGAAATCACAGCAGTAGTGCAAATGAAAACGATGCATCAAGTGAAAACGTACGTTACCGGCTACTTGGCCGTATTGCGGGAAGCTTTGATGCAAAACGAAAAAGAAAGCCAGCGAAGCATTATCAAGAAAACGCTTCTTTACATGGAACAGGAATGCCAGCATGCAACGTTGTTCAACGTAGCGCAAAAAGTTTACATGACGCCTACTTACTTAAGCTCCCTGTTTAAAATAAACACCGGCAAAACGTTTATCGAACAGTTAACGGATATCCGGATTAACAAGGCGAAGGAGATGCTGAAAAGCACGCATTTGAAAAATTATGAAGTGGCGGAAAAGGTCGGCTACAAAGATTCGCGCTATTTTAGCCAAATATTCAAAAGAAAAGTAGGGCTTTCGCCAAGCGAGTACAGAGATTCAGGGGCATGAGGCGGGATAGAGCGAGGGGTCAGGTGCATCGTAAGATGACCTGACCCCTTTTGCATGAACGATTTGATTAGCTCCACAGCCTGTCATTCCCGTAATAGTTGTTCCACGAATCCGTCTCTTCCCAAAGCCCGGGAATGTCGGGGTGCAAGTGCTGGGCGATCACTTCGTCGTTCAGCTCCTCGATGCCGAGTCCGGGCGCGTCGGGAACGGCGATGAAACCGTTTTGCAGCAGCGGCTTCGGCAGCTTGCTGATGATGATGTCGTCCCACCAGTCCACGTCGTTGGAATGGAACTCCAGCGCCAGGAAGTTTTCCGTGGCAGCGGCAGCATGAACGGCGGCCAGGCAGGCGATCGGGCTTTCCGCCATATGAATCGCCATAGCCACGCCGTGCTCCTGAGCCATATCCCCGATCTTTTTCGTTTCGAGTATGCCGCCGGTGCTCAGGACGTCGGGATGTATAACGGATACGCCGCCGGATTCGATGAGCGGTCTGAAGTTTTCCTTCAAATAGATGTCTTCGCCCGTGCAGATCGGCGTGGATACCGAATTGGCCAGCCGGACGTATTGGTCCGTGTACTGCCAAGGAATCATGTCCTCCATCCAGGCAAGGTTGAATTTGTCAATTCTGCGGCCCAGCTTGATGCAATCTTCTACGCCGATATGGCCGAAATGGTCGATGGCGATCGGCACTTCATAGCCGACAACGGAACGGACATCGGCAACGTACTGCTCCAGCACGTCAAGGCCTTTCTCGGTAATATGAATGCCCGTGAAGGGGTGCGCGATGTTGTAAAGGTCGTAGAACCGGCTGCGGAGCCGGCGAAGCTCATGCTCCGGCATTTGGGAGTTTTTCCGGTTGTACCATTGCTTCGCAACTTCTCTCAGCTCTTCCATAAACCCGAGAGGGGCGCTGACGGTGCCGGGCTCGCCAGCGAGAATGCCGAGGCCGAGGTCCATTTTCAGGAAGGTGAAGCCTTTTTCCATCCGCTTTTTCAAAGCTTGCCCCATGGCGATGCCCGTATTTTTGCCGTCGACGTCCGTGTCGCAGTACATTCTGATTTTGTCGCGGAATTTGCCGCCCAGCATTTGATAAATGGGAATGTTGTAGGCTTTGCCTGCCAAGTCCCACAGCGCGATTTCGATGCCGCTGACGCCGCCGCCTTGCCGGGCATGCCCGCCAAATTGCTTGATGCGGCGGAACAGCTTGTCGATATTGCACGGATTTTCGCCGATGAGACGGCTTTTGAGCTGAAGGGCGTACAGCTTATCCGCGCCGTCCCGCACTTCGCCGAAGCCGACCAAGCCCTGGTTCGTATACACTTTGATCAAACTGCAATGCATCGGGGCACCGGCGATATCGGCGAAACGTATGTCTGTAATTCGCAGCTCCGACGGCTTGGAATTCGTATTCACGTGAGCTAGTGTGCTTTCGTAGGTTTCCTGGTTGATCATGGAACATTCTCCTTTGCTGTAATTGTTCTTTTCATTCCTAATCATACAAAGGGAGACAGGCACGATTCGATGCCGTAAATTTATGATTTTGTTGAATTTTTTACTGCATCAGCCAAGTATAAGCTCACCCCCGGACATGCAAAATTCCTCCGAAAAAAACGAACAAAATCATAATATTGCCGCCTATGCTCATAAGCGGTATCCATGTAACTTTATGATGTGGTTGTGAAGATCAAGGCTATCGCAGGAGTAGGGAGAAGTGACATGATTCGAATTTGCTTGTTTATGTATTTGCTGTTCTCCACTTTTAGCGTCATGGGTTTCTTTATGGCTCCTTACCTGCAAAGCAAAGGGCTGAATTCGGGACAAATCGGCAACATTCTCGCCGTCGGGTCGTTGGTAGCCTTAGTTGCCCAACCTGCCTGGGGATACGTTAGCGATAAAAAGAAGACCGTCAAACCTATTTTGCTGGTGCTGCTCCTTTCATGCTTTTTGATAAGTCTGGGGTTCTTTTCAGCCTCAACGTTTTTGTTCATTTTGTTGTTTTATGCGCTATTTTCCTTTTTCAACAGCTCAGCCGGTCCATTGGCCGAAACGCTCTGCATTGCCTATGCGAGGCAAAACAATAAAGAGTTTGGCCGGATGCGCCTCTGGGGGGAAGTGGGTGTCGGGACCTCGTCTCTCGTACTGGGCATCATCGTCGATCACATCGGGATCCGGCATCTGTGGATGATCTATATGGCGGCTTCATGCTTGGCCATTGCCGCAACCTTGCTGCTCCAAAACACGACATCCGCATCGCCGCCCGTTCGCTTGTCCGATCTGAGGCAATTGTTCGCGGGTCCGAAGCTGCTGCGGTTTTTGCTGCTTGTTCTTGCCGTCGGGATACCGCATCGGATGAACGACAGCATGCTGGCCATTTATCTTAACCAACTGGGAGCTACGGATACGCAGCTCGGCATTGCCTGGCTTGCAGCTACGGTAAGCACCGTCCCGGCTCTTATGTTCGTAGGGAAGCTGATGAAGAAATGGAATGAGCTTGGCATATTTATCGTCGCTACGCTCACATATACCGTTCGTTGGGCGGTTTACAGTCAAGCGGACAGTCCTGCCTGGCTCATCGTCTCCCAGCTGCTTCACAGTTTGACGTTCCCATTATTTCTGGTGTCCTCGATTCAATATTTATTGAACATCGTCCCTGCCGAACTGCGGGCAACCGGACAAGCCGCTTTTTCCGTTACGTTCGGCGGCTTGGGCGGCATTATCGGCAGTTCCGCCGGAGGTTATGCAATGGAGCATCTCGGGCCGCATACGACGTATTTGGCTGGAAGTCTCCTTGCCCTAATCGGAGCTGTTGCCGCAATAGCGACTTACGCGAAGGAGCGGCGAAGGTGTAGCCGCACGGTTCCAAAAGCAGCAGGGAAGCCAGCCGACCTATAGCCGAAAATAAACGCCAAGCCTCCGCAAGGACCGGCTTGGCGTTTTGCCTTGCAGAGCTTTTCTTACTCGAATTTCGGGATAAACCTACAATTTTTGATAACAGGGTTCCGATTCCATTGCAAAAAGTCAGAAGAAACCCTACTATCTTTTTAGAGATTTATACATAAAGGAGCCATTGCCATGACCAATTGGAAGCTGTGGTTTCATTACTCCGTATATAGAAACATGCTTATTTATTTTATACTGCTTGTCGCGTTGGTCATACTGTTGATAAGCGGCACTTTATATATGGTTTTTGCGGTAAAAACGGAACAGTCTATTAGCGACAATGTTGTTTCCATGCTCCGTCAAACCAGCTATACCTCGAGCATTGTCCAGCAGCAAGTTCTTACAATCGGAGATCAAATGCTAAACGATAATCATATAATGACTGCCATCATGAACAAACGCATTGACCCGCTTGAAGACCGCGATGCCATGGACGTACTAAAAAATATAAAAGCGCTCAATCCCTTCATCAAATACATCGGTGTTTATAACGATAACACCAAGCGGTATTTAAATACGGCCGGACCGCCTTACGTCCTGAGAGGTATCGAGGAAAAAAGAATAACCGGTGACAATGTCGAGCAATATATCGATTTTTATCCCCAGAAGCTTCAGCTGGATTCTGTTGAAAACAGCAATACCATGAACGTGCTCACCTTCATATTAAGGCCCAATTACGCTCTGACTTCGGATTATCAAGGAAGAGGAACGATTATCATTCATGTAGATGAAGGATATATTCAGCAAACGATCCGGGCCATTCAAAGTATAGACAATAACGTGTTCGTTATGGACTCGAATGGGATCGTACTGTCTCACACCAACTCCGGAGAATTTATGAGCGATTTCTCAGATAAGCCGTATATCCGCAATATTCTGTCTTCCAAAAGCAGCTCCGGCTATTTCACAGCGTCGATCAATGGGGAAAAGCAGCTCGTCACGTACGTTAAATCCAAAGAGCCGAACTGGTATTTCGTGAGCCTGAAACCTTATCGCTTGCTCATTTCCGATATTGCGACAATCCGCAACTTTACGCTTTATATTGCGCTTGCCATGATCGTATTGGGCGTTGTGCTTGCCTACATTGCGACGAACAGAATTTACAATCCTCTCGGCAAACTGATTCATCGGGTTCGGGACTTTTCGCGAGGGCTGGGATCCGATATCAATCGAAAATACGATGAATATGCCCTGTTATCGGAAGCGTTCTCGAATGTGGTCGATCAGGCCAGCCATATCGAAGCAGAGATGAAACAGTCGATACCTATGCTCAAGAAAACCTATCTCGAGCATGCTCTGAAAGGAACGCTGCATGATCTTTGGAGTACTCACACGATACAGGCCGATTTTCAACAACAATTTACCGGCCCATACTTTGTCGTGGTCTTGTTAAGAATCGATCGGTATGCCGAGTTAAGCGAATGCCATAGCCGAAAACAGCTCGGGCTCTTTCGCTTTTCTCTCTGCAATATTAGTCAGGAACTCCTGGGAAAACATGTTGTCAATGAACCGATTGCGGCGGACGAAGAAACGGTTGCTGTTTTGCTGCAGCCCAAAAGCGTAAAACTATCAACGAACATCATATTAACCATGAAAGAAATCCAAAATGTCATTCAAAACTATTTCCATTTTACGGTCACGTTCAGTATCGGGAATACGGTCTCCGACCAAAACCAGATCAGTCTTTCTTACCAATCCGCACAAGAATACGCCAAATATCGCCTGTTATTCGGATATGGATCTATTATTCAGGCGAATATGGTACAAAATTATGCGGAGCGCGAACACCAGTATCCTGCTGCAACAGAAAAAAAATTAATCGAAGCGTTGCGCGTAAACAATTCGCAAAAAATCTATCAGTCGCTTGACCAATTTATGGCCAATTTGAGCGAAATGGCCTATTATCAAGTGTTATCGTACGCCAATCAGCTGCTTATTACGTTACTCAAGGAGTTCGATGGCACTCTCTGCAGCATGCAGGAGTATTCCAAAGAATGCTACAGTATTGTACACCGGCTGCAGCAGCAAGAAACTTTGCCGGAAATAGCGTCGTTACTCCGGAACTTTTGCGGGCTGATCCAGTCATTGATGGAGAAAAGAACTGCCGACAAAAATAACGAAGTAGTCGGCATCGTTTGCCGATATTTGCAGGAGAACTACGCCCGGCCCGATCTGGGAATCGAGAGTATGGCCGATAAAGTAAAGCTGTCTCCCGGTTATTTGGGGAAATTGTTCAGAGGATATACGCAGACGTCGTTTAACGATTATTTGAAAACGATCAGACTTGAGAAAGCCAAGGAACTGCTTGTGCAGACGGACGATCCTATAGTCGTTATCAGCGAAAAAGTTGGGATCTTGAATACGAATTATTTCTACACCTTATTTAAAAAAACATATGCCATCTCCCCCGCGGTCTATCGGGAACAACACGCACACTTGCTGGCGGCCGAAGATCGCGAGAGACACGGCACATAACCGAGAAAATCAATCCCCCCGGCTCTATACCGGGGGGATTGATTGTTGGAAACGAAATCAACCTCTCAAAATTTGTTCGATACCGGATAGTTCGTCTTCAGTGAAACTCAGATGGTTTAAGGCCGCAACACAATCTTCAAGCTGGCTTACCCGGCTTGCGCCGACCAGGGCTGAGGTTACGCGGCCTCCGCGAAGCACCCAGCGATTGCCATTTGGGCGAGCGATTGTCCGCGCTCTGCGGCAATCCGGTTCAGCTTCTGCAGCTTCGTTACGACCTCCGGCGTTATCGAGCTTTGTTTCAGGAAGCCGGTCGATTTGGCTACTCGGGAGTCAGCCGGAATCCCGTTCAAATATTTATCCGACAGCATTCCTTGCGCCAGAGGGCTGTACACAATGCAGCCGGTTCCGTTTTCCTCCAATACTTGCTGCAACCCGTCTTCGATCCAACGATTCAACATGCTGTAAGAAGGCTGGTGAATAAGGAGGGGGGTCCCCAGCTCATTCGCAATCCGGATCGCCTTCGCTGTCTGGTCCGCATTATAGTTGGAGATGCCGACATACAGCGCTTTTCCTTGGCGAACAATCAAATCAAGAGCTCCAATAGTCTCTTCGAGCGGCGTGTCCGGATCGGGACGGTGCGAATAAAAAATATCAACGTAATCCAGACCCATGCGTTTCAGGCTCTGGTTAAGGCTGGCGACGAGATATTTTTTCGAGCCCCATTCGCCGTAAGGGCCCGGCCACATATAATACCCCGCTTTCGTGGAGATGATCATCTCGTCGCGGTAAGGCGCGAAATCGGAAGCGAGCATCCTGCCGAACATTTCTTCCGCCGAACCGGCCGGGGGGCCGTAATTGTTGGCCAGATCGAAATGGGTGATTCCTAAATCGAAAGCTCGCCGCAATATGGCCCGACCGTTCTCAAACGTATCGACCTCCCCGAAATTGTGCCATAGCCCGATGGAAATGGCGGGAAGCAGCAGCCCCGATTTACCTACCCGATGATACTTCATTTTGCCGTAACGCGTTTCCTCTGCTCGATAAATCATGTCATACCTCCTTTTTCAATGAAGTATATCGCACGTCCGGACAATAGGTAAACTTCAAAAATGATGACGGCCTCTAAATTTTATTATTGCAACGGGTTTGAACCGAATATTTACACTAAAATCGAATAATTGGAGTTTACCGAACTTGTGCCGTTCCATAAACTTGGATTGTGTAAGGCCTTGCCATTTATCCTCGCAACGTATCTTTGCGGAGCTAGACCATTTCAACAGAAGGAGGACATGTGTTTGAATGGGTTACAAAAAGTTGTGAAAGAAATATGCGCCAACAGAATGTGCTATCTATTTTTACTGCCGGCCGTCATTTATACGTTGTTATTCGGCTATTTCACGCTTCCCTATATGGTCATAGCTTTTGAAAGATATGATTTCACGAAGGGAATTGGAAGCCCGTGGGTCGGGTTCAAAAATTTTGAGTTTTTCTTCAAATCGTCCGAAGTCTGGGTAGTGACGAGAAACACCATCGTATTGAACGGGTTGTTTATCGTTTGCGGCACGGTCGTCGCTATAGCCCTCGCGCTTTTGTTTAATGAAGTAAAAAAGAAATTGTTTTTGAAAACCGCACAATCGTTCATGCTGTTTCCGCATTTTATATCGTGGGTTATCGTGAGCTACATTTTATACGCGCTTTTGAGCACGAACGGTTTGTTGAACCATTGGATCGCCGCCTTTGGCGGGAACCCAGTTCGCTGGTACTCCGAACCAAACGCTTGGTATGTGATCTTGGTTGCTTTATATATCGTCAAAAACGCCGGTTATACGTCCATTATTTATTTGGCGTCGATCACAAGCATCGATGAAGGATTGTACGAAGCGGCCGTTATTGACGGGGCCAACCGGTGGCAGCAAATGAAGCATATCACGCTTCCTTTGCTCATGCCTACCGTTTCAATACTGGCTTTGATGTCAATCGGAAGAATCTTTTTTGCGGACTTCGGCATGATGTATGCCCTGATTAAAGATAACGGCCTTCTGTTGCCGGTAGCGGATGTCATTGATACTTATGTGTTCAGAATGATGCGCGTAACAGGAGAACCGTCGCTGGCTATGGCGGTTGGGTTGTTCCAGTCAGCCGTAGGATTCTTCATGGTTTATGGAAGCAACGCCTTGGCGAAAAAGAAATATCCTGACGGAGCGTTATTCTAGGGAGGTTCCGGTAATGAAAAAGAACTTCACATTGTCCGAGCTCTTCATTACTTGTGTCGTGTCGCTCTTCTCGTTAATTTGCATCCTTCCAATTCTTTTGGTATTTACGAACTCGATCGCAAGCGAGAAATCTATCGGCACTTACGGCTATTCATTTTTCCCGAAAGAAATTTCGCTTTCTGCGTATCGCGCCATTTTTTACCCTGGTTCACCTATACTGAAAAGCTATGCGATCTCAGTCTTTATTACGGCCGCAGGCACCATTCTCGCGCTTCTTATTACTTATTTGGCGGCCTATGCCCTGGCCAATAGGCATGTGAAGTACAGAAACGAGTTGGCGTTATTTTTCTTCATCACCACCGTTTTTAATTCCGGTCTTGTGCCGTGGTATCTGATGTGCAAGCTGCTGCACCTCTATAACAATATTTGGTCGCTGATCATACCGTCATTGGTCTTTTCACCTTTTAATTTATTTTTGATGCGCAATTTTATCCGGGGATTGCCGGATTCCCTTATGGAGTCGGCGAAAATGGATGGAGCTAAAGAAACCAGGATTGCGTTTCAAATTTACTTTCCGCTTTGTTTGCCCGCCATTGCGACAGTTTCGTTGTTTTACGCCTTAGGCTATTGGAACGATTGGTTTAACGCGGTTATGTTATTGGATAACGCCAATTTGTACCCGCTCCAAATGACATTGTTTAAAATTCAGTCCGATTCGAAAATGCTTTCGGAAGTAACATCCATCATAGCGATGAATCCGCCTACGGAAAGTTTAAAAATGGCCACAGCAATCGTTACTATAGGTCCAATTGTTCTGCTTTACCCGTTTTTACAGAAATATTTTGTCAAAGGCATGATTGTTGGGGCAATTAAAGGCTGAGAGGAGGGGGTTCGGTGGAAAAGATTTTTTGCATAAATTGTCGTTTTCTTATTTGATGCCGAAACTGTATATTGATCGTAAGCTGAGCGAACAGATTGAATCCATGGAGGGAATACGGGTGAAAATTCGGCAAAAGCGAATTGCGATAGTTCTAGCAGGCGTTATGGCTTGTTCGCTTCTGGCTTCCTGCACCAAGAACAATGAAGCCTCCGAGCCGGGAAGCAGCTCCTCGAATGAAGTCATCAAAATGAGATATTTGAGCCCGGGGAATCATTTTGCTTTGGAAAACGAAGTCATGGATGCAGTCAACAAAAAACTGAAAGCGGACGGCGTACCGATCGAAATTTCGCTCATTCGCATACCTTGGGATGCCTGGGATCAAAAATCGAACCTGATGCTTTCGACCGGCGAGGAGTTCGAACTTCTCCATGTGATGCAGGACTTGAAACCTGTAGGGGTTTTATACGGAAAGCATGCCATTATTCCGCTCAACGATTTATTGAAGAAATATCCGAAGCTGTACGAACATTTCCCGAAGTCGATGTGGGACGAGGTAACGGTTGACGGAAAGATTCTCGCTGTCCCGGCCCATACGACCAATAAGGACGGCAAATCCGACGGCGCGTTTTATTTCCGAAAAGACCTGTTGGATAAGCTGGGGCTGCCTGTACCTAAAACCGTCGATGAAGTGATCGATACGGCCAAAAAGCTTCAAGATGCGATTTTTAAAGAGCAGGGCAAGATGTCCTATGTGTATAATCCGATGACCCGCCCTTTCTCTTGGCTGCATCGAACTTACGCGAAATATCCTTTCTTTGTGGATAATACGAACTCGGAGTTGATCGAGGTCGATCAGGACGGCAGTGTGCATTCTTGGTTCGAATCGGATGAATTCAAGAAAGACGCCCAGATTTACAGAAGAATGAATCAAATGGGCTTGATCAACCCTGATCTTCTTACCCTTGACAAAGATTATATTAGTCGCGAAGCTTCCTACGGAAGGTTTGCCATGGGCTTCGAATCTTTCGATTATTCCTCGAACCTGGTTGCCATGAGCAAAAACTACCCTCAAGCCGTACTTGGGGATGGCGTTCTGAATCCCGAAAAAGGCCTGTTCGGTTACTTTTACAATTTGAACGCGAACGCCATACCTGTAACGTCCAAGCATCCGGAAGCCGGTTTGATGTTCTTGAACTGGTTCTACAGCAGTAAAGAGAATCACGATTTGTTCATGTATGGAATCGAGGGGAAAACGTATACGGCCTCGGGATCGGACCGGTTTACCCCTATGAAAGGCCAGGACGGAAAAGACCTGTACCAATTTGATAACTGGATGATTCCCGATATCAATTACAGACGCATAGAGACGACCGTTCCGGATAAAGTATTTCATATCTTTAAAGACCCGATTAAAGAGCCTGTCACGATGAGCCCTGTAGTCGGTTTCAGGTTCGATACGACTCCGGTGGCCGAGGAGTATACCAATCTGAGCAATTTGTACAAGCAGCTCATATTGCCGATCAAATATGGTTTTGTGGATTATGACAAAGCGTTCCCGGACGCTCTTAAGAAATTAAAAGCAGCCGGCCTTGACAAGTATGTAGCTGAATATCAGAAGCAATTCAGTCAATTTTTGGAAGATAAAAAGAAAAACAGCTAACGGAGGGAACACATTGGGCAATCGAGATACTTACCGCGTAGCCATTATCGGTGCCGGATTTATTGCCGGAACCGCTCATATTCCGGCCTATTTGGGCCTGGGCAAAAGGGTAGAAATTGTCGCTGTCGCCGATAACCGGGAAGAGGCGTGCATCCATGCTGCCAAGCTGTTTCAAATCCCTAACTATTATACCGATCCGCAGCAAATGCTCGATGAGTGTAAGCCGGATTTGGTTTCGGTCTGCACCGCAAACAAAACCCATAAGCAATGGACGATAGCGGCTCTTCGGGCAGGGGCTCACGTCCTGTGCGAGAAGCCGATTGCGCTGAATTTGCAAGATGCGCGGGAGATGTACGAAGAAGCGGATAAGGCGGGGCGTATGCTGATTGCCTGTCAAAACAATCGGATGGGCGCTATTCAAGCGGTTAAAGATCTGGTAGATTCCGGCCGGTTGGGGGACATCTATTTTGCGGAAATTGAAAATGTTCGCCGCAGGGGGGTCCCTACTTGGGGGCAGTTCCACCTGGCGAAAGAAAATGGCGGGGGACCGTTCTGCGATGTTGGAGTTCACTATGTGGATGCTCTGATGTTTATTCTTGGAAACCCCAAGCTGATATCGGTCTCCGGCAAAACGTGGACCAAGATCGCCAATGCCGATCCCAACGCGGGAAAATCGAAAACCGGGACCAATTTACAATATGTGCCCAGAGCTTATGATTACCGCGAGTTCGCCGTCGAAGACCATGCCGCAGGCAGCATGCGGTTTGAAGGCGACCTGCTCGTCAATTTCAAATTTTCGTGGGCGCTCAATCTTCCGCCTGTTGACGGGTATCGGATCGCCGGGACAGAGGGGGGCTTGGTCTATAATAAGAAAGCCCAGGGAGATCATCCGATTGCGATTTATACGAGCATGAATCAATATCAGGCGGATACCGTTCCCGACATTGACATTGCCAAACCCGGCGCTGTCAAGGGAGTCGGGCACGATCTGCTCATCGAACATATCATCGACGTTCTCGACGGCAAGGAAGAATGCATCATTAAACGGGAAGAAGTGCTCAATGTCGTTGCCGTTATGGAGGCTTTCTACCTTTCCGGAAAACTGAACAGGGAAGTGCTGTTTGAAGAAATAAGCCAATTTTAAATGATAAAGGAGATAACGCAATGGGCAAAATGAAACTTGGCCTGCAGATGTGGAGCATTCATGATGTGTGCATGAAAGAAGGCATCTGCAAAGCGATTGAGATTGTCAAAGAGTTAGGGTATGACGGCTTTGAATTCGCTATAAACGATCGCGGCACGGTGGAAGAGCTGTTTGGGGTTAAGCCGGCAGAAGTAAAAAAGGCACTTCAAGCAAACGATGTAAAGGGGATTGGATACCACGCCTCTTCCAGATTGCTTTTTGAAAATCCCGATCCGATTTTAAAAGAATGCGTGGAACTCGAAATACCTTATGCAGCGATTGGACCCGCTTTCTATGGAGACAGGACGCCTCATAAGAAACAGATTGAAATCATCAAAAAGGTTGAAAAGGCTGCCAAGATCTTTAAAAGCAACGGCGTTCAGCTGCAGGTCCATTGTGCTGCTTACGGATATTTGCATGATTACAAAGGACGCTATACCGTCGATGGCATGTTTGAAGATGTAGGCCTCGAATATTTGCAGCCTGAATTTGATACGGCATGGATGATTTGCGGCGGTGTGGACCCGGCGGAGTATCTTCATAAGTATAAGGGTTATGTGGATATCCTGCACTTTAAGGATTATCGTCCTCTCTCGAAGGATGAAGACAGCGAGTATATTTTAGTACGTCACGATACGGTGAATGATTATCATTTCGGATGTGCCGTCGGAGACAGTGGCGTGCTGGACATTGCCCCCATTGTAAGAGCCGCAGAGGAATGCGGTACCAAATGGGCAGTGACCGAACTTTGGAATGAACCCGACTCGCTCGAAAATGCTCGAATCAGCGCCCAAAATTTAAAGAAATACTTGTAGAACGCCCGGGCCTGGTTATCGCGCAATGCAGCAAAGAAATTCCGGCATGCCCATGAATGCGCATCTTCATGGGCATGCCGGTTTTCCGTTTAAAGGACCGCTTCACAGCAGCATGCTGGCGCCGTCCAATCGTATTGCGGCGCCGGTCAAAAATTCGGTCTCGTCGGATGCGAGATAACAAACGAGACTGCCGACATCCTTGGGCAATCCGACCCGGCCTAGCGGGAACTTTTTGCGGATATCGCGAGGCGGTTCCTTCTTCAGCCTATCCGCCGCTTCCGCAGGGACGATCGGCTTCGTTTCCTTCGTTCCCTGTTTGCCGACGTTGACCGCGCCGGGCTCAATCGTATTGACCGTAATGCCGTACTTGGCCAGCTCGATGGCGGCTTCTCTTCCGAGCATTTTGATGCCGCCCTTCGTCATTGAGTAGACGGTATCGAAGTCGGTCGGCCGCTTGCCGTGAACGGAAGAAATATTGATGATTCTGCCGGATTGTTTGGCCTTCATATAGGGGACTACGGCCTGCATGCACTGCCAATAGCCTTTCAGATTAATGTTCATCATTCGATCGTACTGTTCGTCACTATGCTCGAAGTTGTAATTGAGCTGCAGGGCGGCGTTGTTCACCAAGATGTCGATTCCGCCGAAATGATCCGCGACCGCGTTCACCATATCGTCGATTTCTTGCTTAATCGCTACGTTGGCCCTGACGATAACCGATTCTCCGCCAATCTCTTCAATCCGCTGCCGGGTATCGTTCGCTCCGGCGTCGCTGGAATTGTACGAAATGGCCACCTTAACGCCGCGCTTCGCCAGCTCGATGGCGACTCCTTTGCCGATTCCCGTTCCGGCGCCGGTAACGACTGCGACTTTTCCGGAAAGACTCATACCGATCCCCCCGGCCGCTTCATTTTAAAATCCATGTAGTGCATCAAAAATCCTCCGTCCATTCGGATATCCGCTCCGTTCAAATATCGCGCTTCGTCGGCGGAAAGAAACAGGACGAGATTGGCCAAGTCTTCGTAGCTGCCGAGAACCGCATTCGGGACCTTATACCGGTAAGAATGGTAGAGCGTCGAGATGTCGCTCTCAAATGCGGCGTCGTCCCCCTCGACGGGACCGAACTCGATCGCATTGACGTTTACTCCATGTCGGCCCAGGACGATGGACGCTTCACGGGTAAGCATTTTGACTGCGCCCTTCGACGCGCTGTAAGCGAACGAAGAGCCCGTCGGCTTCTCGGCGTGGATCGAGCTGACGTAAACGACTTTTCCGGATTGCTTCGCTTCCATCTGTTTGCCGACCGCTTTCGTGCAAATAAAGGCCGACTTTGCGTTGGCGTTCATGATGTCGAGAAACAGCGCTTCTTCACCTGTTTCCACGCTGATCGGCCGTACAACATTGTTATTGTGGACGAGTATGTCGACAGTGCCCAATTGCCCTGCCGCACTTTCAAGCATGTCCTCCACTTCGCTGCTTTGGCATAAGTCGATGTTCACGACGAACACCTTGGAGCCCGCCGATTGGCAGCGCTCCACATTCGCCCGGATGTTTTCTCCGCCCGATACGCTGTTCAGGACGAAATGGGCGCCTTCCCCGCTCAGCCGGTCGATGATCGCCTTGCCCGAAGGGCTGTCGGCGTCCGTAATAAAGACTACCTTGTCGTGCAATCTCATATCGTCACCTCCCTTGTTTATGAACGTGTTCCCGACATCACCAATCTTACAAATCGGGTACGTGGCGGTGCGATGCCGTAAATTTACGATATTGTTTGATTTTTTTCGAACCGTCGCCACCTCGATAAACCTGGAAGACGATCGTAAAAATACCGCCTATCATAATAAATTTGTCTCCTATACACGGATAGGGGCTTTTGATATGGTAGATTACAAGTTGTTGGAAACAGAAAGGAGAGAGAGGAATGATTGCAAGCATCGCAAGCTGCTCCGTGCTGCGTGGCGGCGTCCGGATGCCTTGGCTCGGGCTTGGCGTCTGGCAAGTCAATAACGGCGAGGAGGTGGAAAATGCAGTCAAAGCGGCGATTCGCGCGGGCTACCGCAGCATCGACACCGCCGAAGCGTACGAGAATGAGGCTGGCGTCGGCAAAGCGATCCGTGAAAGCGGCGTACCGAGAAGCGAGCTGTTTATTACGACCAAGGTTGCGAATCAACGCCAGAATGAAGGGTACGATTCGGTTCTGAGAGCTTTCGAGGAAAGTCTGAAACGACTGCAGCTGGACGTCGTCGACCTTTATCTCGTTCACTGGCCGCTGGAAGGGAAATACGTCGATGCCTGGCGCGCCTTGGTGAAGCTGTACCGGGAAGGAAGAGTGCGGGCGATCGGCGTAAGCAACTTCACGGTCGATCATCTGGAGCGGATCATCGATCAGACAGGCGAAGTGCCGGCAGTGAACCAGGTCGAATACCATCCGCTGCTGACCCGCAACAAACTGCACAATTACTGCAAACAACACCGCATTCAGCTGGAAGCGTACAGCCCGCTCATGCAAGGCCATCTCGATGTGCCGCTGCTGCAGGAGCTCGGCCGCAAGTATGCGAAAACGCCGGCGCAAATCGTGCTGCGCTGGAATTTGCAAAACGAAGTGGTGACGATCCCGAAGTCGGTTCGCGAGCAGCGGATCGTCGAGAATGCCGCCATATTCGACTTCGAGCTGTCGGATGACGATATGAACCGCATCAATGGGCTCAACCGGGATTACCGTTTTCTCGTCCTTTCCAGCCCTAACATCATCAGCTCGGCGGACTGATTAAAAGAATATACTGAGGAGGTTCAAGATTAAAGCATGGGTACAGGCCCGGAGTGCTGAATGGATTTCAGCGCTGCGGGTTTCTTTTTTTGAACGGTGAAGTCCCGATTGAACAATGGGGGGGACGGCCATGCCAGGCTACAAGGACTTCATTAACGAAGATGGTAGCGGAACAAACCAGCGATGACTTGCCCAGCCCATGCAGTCCGGCCGGCAGACCAGCGTACGGAGGCACACTACTGCTGCAGCCGTTCCTCCGCTTGATCTTGCTTGACGTCGACAAAAAGAGTGCCCTCTTCGTCCAATTGGGCCAACGATATTTCCTCAATACTGCCGATTCCTTGCTCTGAAAGGCGCTCTGCGAGCCAAGCCGGGTCTGTCTTTTCCGATAAGGGGCCCGCGGCTGCCAGCTTGCCGTCCAGGGCCACAATTTTTGACAATCCGCGCGAAGCGGAACGAATGTTCATGTCTTTACGCGTAACTGGCAATTCGTCGGCCTTTTTCAGAACGGAAAGGGAGCCGTCGGTTTCCAACACGGCATACTCCACCTCGTCCAAATGAAACACGTTTTTCCCGCGCAGCAGCTTCAACAGATCATCCTTCGTCAGACGACAGCGGCGCATGGCGCTTTCCACAATGTCGCCGCTGCGGATAATGACGGACGGCTCGCCGGCCAGCAGTTTTTTGCCGGCTTGGCTCTTCATGACGATGATGCCGGACAGCAGGCTCAGCAAGGCGAATGTCGAAAGCACCGCCACTCCCGACCAAAGCGGAACATCCTTCGTGAATATAACGGCGCTGGTTATGGCGCCGAGCGTGATGCCGGCCACGTAATCGAAAAACGTCATTTGCGAAATCTGCTTCTTGCCGAACACCCGGCACCAAAAGAAAAGCGCAACATACGCTGCCACCGTACGAACGAGGATTTCCGAAACATTCATGTGCCGACCGATCCCTTCGCCATATCGTAGTGCAAAGTTTATTATTTCCATTATCGGTATTATTACCCGTAATCTTAATTGAAAAAGGAAGTGAGGAAGGGTCCCATTTGAGCGACGAGCAGTACGGGGGCATCGGGCGGGACATGACGTTTTCGAACCGAGACAACAAGTTAAAGAAGCGCTTGCGAAGTTTTTTAATAGAAACGGCAAGAAAGGATGGCCATTCAGCCATCCTTTCTGCATTCCGCTTCTTACATGCGAACGTCGTTCGCCGGGCCGCTTCCCGCCAATTTGCGCGCTTCTTCGAGCTCGTGCTCCCACGTCAGATGGCGGTACTCGGCCGCTTCTTCGGCGCTGCCAAACCAATCCAGGAAATCTTGCCATAGCGGCATGGTCCACGATGCATCGATTTGGGCGGTCGTATAAACGCCTTCTTTCAACCGGATAAATCCGAATACGTCGCGCACCTGAGACTTCTCCGCCTGAACGACGGTAAGCTCGGCCAAATGCGGAGGGATGAAAATGACTCCGGCCGGCGAAGCGTAAACAACGTCACCCGGCAGACAGACCGCTCTGCGATCCGCGTCGGAACGTTCATCCCGACCATCGTACGTCGGCAATGGCTGTCGGATCGCTTCCGCGGTAAAACACGTTGATGTTCTCGATTTCCACAACTTGCTGATTGTCGCGGATGCCGCCCCAGATAACTGCGCCGCCTCGTTTGGTACGGGTGGAGATGGCGGTCGACAAGTTGCCGCCGACGTAAGTGCCTTGGTAAATTTTGTCGAACATATCGACGACGACGACATCGTCTTCACCGAGAGAATCGATGACCCATTGGTTGAAGAAGCCTTTTCTGCCTTCTTGCTCATGCCCGTATTTCAGCAGCGTTTCGTGCAAGTCCGGGCGTTTGGGCACCATGACGGCAGTGACGGCGCGGCCGACCATCACCTTGTCCGGATGAATGATTTTGAAATCGCCTTCAAACTGGTACGTATAGCCTCTGCTGTAAAGCGGTCCCCATGCTTCCTCCAACGTAATTTTCCGAATGCGGCGAAGAATGTCTTCCGGCACTTTGGGACGGCCGTTCGGAAACCGCTCGCCCTGCCAATGGGGCGTCAACTGGATCATGTCTTCCGGGTTATCAAATTTCATGCGGGCACCTCTTTCTCGTTATGATCAAAGCTTCCCGCCCTCTAACGGCGGTGTTTTCATTCCTAATGATACTAACCGTGCCCGGCCCGGTGCGATGCCGTAAATTTATGATATTGTTTGATTTTTTTCAAACCCGAATGACCTCCCAAAAAAATCGAACAAAATCGTAAAAATGCCGCCTATGATTATACGGCCCGAATCGGTAATTTTAACAATAGAGGCGGCCGTAACATTGGAGAAGAGGTGGCAAAAGATGTCCGGAACACAGCATGTCGAAGTCGTTACGTTCGGCGAATCTATGGCGCTCATGACCCCGGTGAACACGAAAGGGATCGAATATAGCGGCGAATTCACGAAGTCGTTCGGAGGGGCGGAGAGCAATTTCGCGATTGCGGTTTCCCGGCTCGGACACCGGTCGGGATGGTTCGGGCGGTTAGGCAAAGATCCGCTTGGCAGGTCCATTTTGAAAGCGATCCGAGGTGAAGGCGTCGATGTGGCGAAGGCGGAGCTGACAGACGAGGCCGCGACGGGTTTCATGCTGCGGGAGACCGTAGCCGGGCAGACCTCCGTCTACTATTACAGACGCGGCTCGGCAGCGAGCCAAATGGGCCCGGAGCATATCGACGAAGCTTATATTAAGCAAGCGCACATTTTGCATATTACGGGGATCACCTGCGCGATCAGCGAAACGGCCCGAGGCGCTGTCTATGAAGCGGTTCGGGCGGCGCGCAAGCACGGGGTGAAAATCAGCTTCGACCCTAACTTGCGGTTGAAGCTTTGGAGTCTGAGGGAAGCAAGGAAGGTATTGCTGCCTTTGGCGGAGCAGGCGGATTACTTTTTGCCGGGGCTTGACGAGCTGAAGCTGTTGTACGAAACGGATGATGCAGCGGAGATTGTGTCCAGGCTTAAGGAGCTGCAAGCGGTAAGCATCGTGAAGGGCGGAAACAACGAGACGCTGCTCGTGGACAAAGACGGCGTTACGGCAATCCCGTACGTGAAAGCCGAGCGGGTGGTCGATCCGGTTGGGGCGGGGGACGCGTTTTGCGCCGGCTTTATCGCCGGTTTGCTCAAAGGATACAGCCATGCGGAAGCGGTACACTTGGGGAATTTGATCGGGGCGCTCGCGGTCCAGGCCGAAGGAGACTGGGAAGGGCTGCCGACCTGGGAGCGGGTGCAGGCGATTTGGAATAACGACGCGCATATTGAGCGATGAGCTTTGAGCGTATGATGTTGCCGGGAAAGGAAGGCGAAGTGAGCTTGAACCAGGTTGCTGTCGTTACGGGCGGGGCGTCCGGACTTGGACGGGCGGTCGCACAAAAACTGTTCGCCTCAGAGCATCGCGTAGCTGTCATCGATGTTGCCGAGCAGAAGGAAGACATGGCGGCGGGGGAACCGGAACAGTCCGGATCGCGGCTTTATATTCGCGCAGACGTAACGGACAAAGTCAGTACGTACCGGGTCGCCCGGCAGGTGGTCGAGAAATGGGGGCGGATCGATATTTTGGTCAATGCCGCCGGGATCATTCGCCGTTCGCCGGCAGCGGACGTGCCGGAAGATGAGCTCCGGACGGTGCTTGACGTCAACTTGCTCGGTACGGTGTACATGTGCCAGGCCGTTCAACCGCATATGGCTCGCGCAGGCGGCGGGGCTATCGTCAATTTCGGTTCGATGCTGGCGCATTACGGCAGCGAGAATTTGCTTTCCTATGCGGCATCGAAAGGCGGAATCGTGCAAGTTACGAAATGTTTGGCCGTAGAATGGGCGAAATACAACATTCGCGTCAATGCCGTCAGTCCGGGATACATTGAGACGCCGCTATCTTCCGGGGCAACCCGGGATCCGGTTTTCCGCGAGCGGATTTTGTCCAGAACGCCTTTCCGCCGCTTTGGGAAGCCGGAGGAGGTTGCGGCTGCGGTCGGTTTTCTATGTTCATCCGGGGCAAGTTTCATTACGGGGGTTGTGCTGCCGGTCGATGGAGGGCTCCTCGCCGGGGACCCGTCCTTGTTCCCGCCGGCGCCGCCAAGAATGATGAAGGGAGAGGACTAGAGTGACAGATGCTTTATACGATTTTGCCAAAATGGTGCAGGTAAGCGACCGGGCGATCGATTTCGACAGCATCCCATGGGTACCGCAAACAGACCGGGTGTGGTTTAAGCCGCTTCGGTTTGATCTGGCCCGGGGAAGCTGGGTCAACGTGCTGAAAGTAAAGCCGGGCGGGGTCGTCAACAGGCATCGCCATAGCGGCGGACAAGTGCTTGCGTTTACGGTGCAGGGGAGCTGGAGGTATTTGGAGAGAGACTGGGTGGCGAAACCGGGGACGTTTGTGTACGAGCCGCCGGGCGATATTCATACGCTTGTCGTCGACGGGGAAGAAGAGATGATCACCTTGTTCCTGCTGGAAGGTACCGTTCAATATTTGGATGACGACGATCGCCTCATTTATCAGGACGATGTATTCACCAAGCTGAAACGGTACGTCGAATATTGCGAAGCGAACCAAATTCCGGTGATCGATTTGAAATATTGACAATGACAAAGCTGCCGAACTGGCAGCTTTTGGTTTTTCCAGGCTGCGATGTAGGGCAGGTCAAATCACGTTTAGCTCGATGGCCAACCGACTTGCCATCGGCAAGGCTGTCGCCCAAAAAAGGCATTGACAGCGTTTGCATGTCGCATTATGATGAATGTGGAAAACGTTTGGCGCAAACGAAATGCTACGCACATGCATTGCACTTCACGAAGAGGGAGCAAGGAGCGGCCGTACAGTGTCAACGCTAAAAGATATTGCCAAGTACGTCGGGGTTTCCGTATCTACAGTGTCGCGGGTTATCAACGAGGATACGAGCAGGCACGTCAATCCGGAGACGCGGAAAAAAATATGGCAAGCGGTACAGGAGCTCGGCTACGAGCCGAACCAATCGGCGCGAAGCCTCGTCCAACAAAAGCGGGAGAAGCCGAAAGCTTCCATGCAGGTCGGATGCATCGTGTTCGCCCCGCAGCTGAGGCAGCACCATCCGTATTTTTCGCCCATTTTGTCCGGAGTTAACAAACAATTGCTCGATTCCGGCTACACGATGGCCTATATTCACTCGCTGGAGGAAGTGCGCAGCCAGCCGATACCGGGCAAGCTGCTGCTGGAAACTCCGGTCGACGGCGTCATTGTCGTCGGGGAAATCGATCCTCCGATTCTGGACTATATCCGCAGGCATGTGCCCGTAGTCGGGATCGATATCACTTCCGCCGGGACGGATTACCCGATCGTGGACTACAACCGGATCGCCGTCGGGAAAACCGCCGTACAGCATCTGATCTCCCGGGGCCATCGCCGAATCGGGTTCGTCGGCGGAGAGACCGGCCAGGACGGCACTCCGGAAGAACCGAGATTTACCGGTTACAAGTACGCGCTCATGGAAGCGGGCTTGCCGCTGAATCCGGACTGGATCGTGGAGACGGAATGGAAAGTCGACCGAAGCTACGGCGAGATGCTGGCCATGCTCGAGAGCCAGCCGGAAAACCTGCCTACGGCCATGCTGGCAGCGAGCGACATGATGGCTATTGCCGCCATGCGGGCCGCTGCCGAGAAAGGGCTGCGGATTCCCGAAGATATTGCGTTTGTCGGCATAGACGATATCGAAATTGCCGAATATACGTCTCCCCCTTTGTCCTCTATCCATATTCCGAAATTCGAGATCGGGACGATTGCCGTAAACATGCTGCTTGATTACATCCAGGGACGGCAACAGATGCCGCTCAACATTCAAGTTCCTCACCGGCTCATTGTCCGGCAATCTTCGGATTATACGCGAACCTGACCGGACGAAGCAACAAAACGATTCCAACATATTTGCGGGCAACAAGCCGGCGCCGAGCCGAAGCAAGCATCGAAAGACCAGGTTACGCTAACATACGCGGTATGGGATAAAAACCAGGTTCCGGCTATGGAGCAAATCGTAAGCAAATTCAAAGAAACGCATCCGAATATCGATGTGAAGGTCGAGCTGACGCCCAACAAGCAATACTGGTCCAAGATGGAGACGGCCGCGGCGGGAGACCAGCTGCCGGACGTATTTTGGATGAACGGGCCGCGCATCGTGAAATTTGCCGCAAACGGCCAGCTGCTGCCGATCAGCGATCAAATCAAGGCCGATAAAGTGGATATGAGCAACTATCCCGAGGCGCTCGTGAAGCTCTATACGGTTAACGGCAAAAACTACGGCATCCCCAAAGATTATGACACCATCGGACTGTGGTACAACAAAAAAATGTTCGACGAAGCCGGCGTCAAATATCCGGACGAGAGCTGGGACTGGAACGCCCTGCTTGACGCGGCCAAGAAGCTGACGAATCCCGCCAAAGGCGTATGGGGGATCGCGGCGGCGCTGGACAGCCAAGGCGTCTACTACAATATGATTCCGCAAAATGGCGGCTACGTCATTTCCGACGACAAGAAAACGTCCGGGTACGATAAGCCGGAAGCGATCGAGGCGCTCAAGTTCTGGACGGACCTCATTACCGTGTACAAAGTATCCCCGACGCAAGCGCAAATGACCGATACCGAGCCGATGCAGCTGTTCACCTCCGGCAAAGTGGCGATGTATTTCGACGGCTCCTGGGACGCGATCGAATATTCGAAAAACGAGTACACGAAAGACAAGGTCAACGTCGCCGTATGGCCGCAAGGGAAAAAGCGCGCCGCGGTCATCCACGGCCTCGCCAACGTCATTGCCGCGAAGACGAAGCATCCGAAGGAAGCGTGGGAATTCGTCAAGTTCCTCGGCAGCAAAGAAGCGGCCGACATTCAGGCCAAAACGGGCACGGTCATTCCCGCCTACAAAGGCACGGAAAGCGCTTGGGTAAACTCGATGCCGAATTTCAACCTGAAGGCGTTCATCGACATGGTCGCTTATTCCGTACCGTATCCGGTTTCGAAAGATACGTCCAAGTGGACGACGGTGGAGACAGAGCAGTTTACGAAAGCATGGTCCGGGCAAATAAAAATCGAAGATGCGGCGAAAGAAGTCGCTAAACAGATGAACGGCTTCCTGGCGCAGGAACAATAACTCGTCCAGCGGCCCTGCCTGCAAGTAGGGCCGCGGTTCATCCATTACGCGGAGGAGATCAGGAATGGATAAGCGCCGTTACCGTTACGACAAGAACGAGCTTTTTTGGGCTTACTTGATGATCGCTCCGACCATGCTGGGGCTTGCCCTGTTTTACGTCTGGCCCGTTCTTCAGACGTTTTTCTATACGTTTACGAAGTGGGGAGCGTTCAACAATTACCAGTTGACCGGCTTTGACAACTACAAGCATTTGCTTACGGATCAGAACCTGCTCAAGGCGTTCCGCAATACGTTTCTTTTCATAGCGCTGTCGGTGCCGATCAGCATCTTTCTCTCCATTGTGGTCGCGGTGCTGCTGAACCAAAAGGTCAGAGGCTTGTCCGTGTACCGGACGATTTATTATTTGCCGGTCGTCACGATGCCGGCCGCGATAGCGATGGTATGGAAATGGCTCTACAACGCCGATTACGGCTTGATCAACTATTTGCTCAGCCTGGTCCATATCCGCGGTCCGCAATGGCTGACCGATCCGCGCATCGCGATGTATTCCGTCATCGTCGTCGCGATTTGGAGCTCGATCGGAAGCAATATGATCATCTTTTTGTCGGGGCTGCAAGGGATTTCGTCGACGTATTACGAAGCCGCATCGATTGACGGCGCGAGCCCGCTTCGCAAGTTTTGGATGATTACGCTGCCGCTGCTCACGCCTACCGTGTTTTTTGTGGCGGTCGTTTCCTTGATCGGCGGGTTCCAGGTGTTCGACCTCATTTTCATGATGGTAGTCGGAAGCAGCGCCGGAACGGCGACAACGCCAGCCATCGATACGACGCAGACGGTCGTATATTTGTTCTACCGGTACGCCTTCATGCTGAACAACAAAGGGTACGCGGCGACCGTCGCCATGGTGCTGTTTGTCATCATTTTGGCGGTGACGTACGTGCAAATGAAGCTGCAAAAAAATGGGTTCACTACGAATAGGAGGCTCGTGGGATGGCTGCTCGCACTTATGGCGCCAGGCGCCGGACGGCGTCACTATTCATTCACCTCGTTCTGATCGCCGGGGCTCTCGTCATGGTCGTTCCTTTCGTATGGATGGTGCTCACGTCGCTCAAAACGCTCGGCGATTCGACGCAAGTGCCGCCGGTCATCATTCCGCGCAAATGGAACTGGAGCAATTATGCGGAAGTGATCGCGGCTCTGCCCTTTTTGAAATTTTACTGGAATACGATTGTGACCACCGCCGCCAAGACGGCGGGGCAGCTGCTGCTTTGCTCAATGGCGGCGTACGCCTTCGCCCGGTTTCGCTTTCCGGGACGCCATTTTCTGTTTATTGTGGCGCTCTCCGTCTTAATGGTGCCGGGGCAAGTGTTTCTCATTCCGCAGTACATGATCATGAAGCATCTGGGATGGCTGAACAGCTTGCTGGCGCTCATCGTCCCGGGCTTGTTCAGCGCGTTCGGAACGTTCCTGCTGCGCCAGTTTTTCATGACGCTGCCGAAGGAGCTCGAGGAAGCGGCCAAGATGGACGGCTGCAACCCGTTCGGCGTATTTTGGAAAATAATGCTGCCCCAGGCGCGATCAGGCCTCATCGCTCTCGGCATTTTCGTCATTTTGTGGTCGTGGAACGACCTCATGTGGCCGATGATCGTCATCAACTCGCCCGATAAAATGCCGCTTTCCGTCGGGCTCGCGTCGCTGCAAGGGGAGCATACGACCAATTATCCGATTTTGATGGCCGGTTCCTTGCTGGCGATTTGGCCGCTGATTGTCATTTATATATTGTTCCAGCGCCATTTTATCGAAGGCATTGCGTTTACCGGCTCTAAATAATAGACGATTGTATACATGGGAGGAGCAAGAGATATGGAACCAATTACTGCTGTACTGGTCGGCGCCGGCGCTAGAGGGGCGCGAAGCTATGCGCCTTACGCTCTCGATTATCCGCACGAGCTGAAGTTCGTCGCCGTCGCCGAGCCGGACGAAGCGAGAAGAAACCGTTTTGCCGAGGAGCACGGGATTGCGCCGGAGCGTTGCTTCGGCAGCTGGGAGGACCTGTTCCGGCAGCCGCAGCTGGCCGACATCGCGGTCGTGTGCACGCAGGACAAAATGCATTACGAGCCGACGATGCTCGCGCTGCGCGCAAAGTACCACGTGCTGCTGGAAAAGCCGATGTCTCCGAGTCCGAAAGAGTGCCTCGACATGGAGCGGGCCGCCAAGGAGAACGGCCGGCTGCTGACGATTTGCCACGTGCTGCGCTATACGCCGTTCTGGTCGAAAATCAAGCAGCTCATCGAAGAAGGCCGCATCGGCGACGTCGTTTCCATCCAGCTGAACGAGAACGTCGGTTATTGGCACATCGCCCATAGCTTCGTTCGCGGCAACTGGAGCAATTCGGACAAGTCAAGCCCGATGATTTTGGCCAAGTCGTGCCACGATATGGACGTTTTGTCATGGCTCATGGATCAGCCCTGCGTCCGCGTCAGCTCCTACGGGTCGTTAATGCATTTTCATTCCGGCAACGCGCCCGAAGGGTCGACGGACCGCTGCGTGGACGGCTGTGCCGTGGAGCATGAATGCCCGTATTCGGCGCAGCGGTTTTATTTGAGCGAGGAAGGCCGAAGATGGGCGTGGCATTTCACGCAGGACTTGTCCAAGGAGGCGATCGTAAGCGGGCTCAAAACTTCGCCTTACGGCAGGTGCGTGTACAAAAGCGACAACAACGTCGTCGACCACCAGGTCGTCAATATGGAGTTCGCGAACGGCGCGACGGCGACGTTCAGCATGTGCGGCTTTACGATGAAGCAGGAACGGATCGTGCAAATTATGGGAACGAAAGGGCAAATCAGCGGGCACGAGGGCAAAATTACGCTGTACGATTTTGTCACGAAAGAAGTGAACGAAATCGCCGTGCACGTGCCGGAAAGCGGACACGGCGGCGGTGATGCGGGCATCGTCCGCAGCTTTTTGCGGGAAGTGCGCCAAAACCGGGGCGGCAGCAGCCTGACTTCGGCGTCAGCATCCGTGCAAAGCCATATGATGGCGTTCGCCGCGGAGCATTCGAGATTGAATAACGGCAAATCCATCGACCTGAGCGAATTCGCCGAGTCGATCATCCATAGCGTGTAAAAACAAATTTTGGTTGAGGTTTCCCCTTTTCGTAGTAAAAATGGTTTATATGTGCGAGGAGGGGGAGGAGCTTCAACGTGTCCAAAATATTGACCAAAGAGATCGCGGTTTCGGCGACGGTATTCCCCGTTTTGTTTGCAATCAGCATCGTTCACTTGTTGAACGATACGATGCAGTCGACCGTAACGGCATTGTTTCCGATTTTGCGCGATTCGCTGCAGCTGAGCTACAAGCAGGTCGGGCTCATCGCCTTCGCCATGAACATGACGGCTTCTTTGATGCAGCCGGTCGTCGGCTATCTTTCCGACTTGCGGCCAAGGCCTTATATTTTGCCAATCGGCGTCTGCTTTACGCTGGCGGGAGTCGTCGCCTTGGCGCTTGCGCCGCATTATGCCGTCATTTTGCTTGCCGTCGTCGCCATGGGCGTAGGATCGGCGATCTTTCATCCCGAGTCGTCGCGTGTCGCGTATTTGTCGGCCGGCGGGAGAAGGGGGCTGGCGCAGTCCATTTTCCAAGTCGGCGGCAATATCGGCAGCTCGCTCGGACCGATCATGACCGCGGTGCTGTTCGTCAATATCGGGCAATTCGGGGTGATCTGGTTTTCGTTTGCGGCTATCGCGGCCATCGTGATTCAGTATTACGTGGCCGGGTGGTACAGCCGGCAAAGCGCCCAGCCGCGCCGCCCGGCCAAGCCGAAACCGGCGGAAGGGCAGAAGACCGGCCTGACGGCGGCGCAAATCGGCTGGGCGATCGTCATTCTCGTATTTCTCGTCTTCACCAAGCACATTTACATGTCCAGCATCAGCAGCTATTATTCGTTTTTCTTGATCGACGATTACGGCGTGTCCGTCAGCCATGCGCAATGGTTTTTGTTCGCGTTTTTGGCCGCGTCGGCGGCGGGAACGTTTTGCGGCGGCCCGCTTGCGGACCGATACGGCCGGCGCAACATTATTTGGTTCTCCATTCTGGGCACCGCGCCGTTTTCGATTTTGCTGCCTTACGCCAATTTGTTCTGGAGCGGTGTGCTGTGCGTTTGCGCGGGGTTCGTGCTGTCGTCGGCGTTTTCCATTATCGTCGTGTTCGCGCAAGAGCTGCTGCCCGGCAAAGTGGGGCTCGTTTCCGGCCTGTTTTTCGGGCTCGCGTTCGGGATCGGCGGCCTCGGTTCGGCCGTCTTGGGCTGGATTGCGGACGCGACCAGCATCGCTTACATCATGAAGCTTTGCGCGTATTTGCCGCTGCTGGGCATTTTGGCCGTGTTTCTGCCCAAGGACAGGAGCGCGCCGCGCGTAAGCTAGCGGGTGCAATTGGGGCCCCCCGGCCATCGGGTCGGGGAGGCTCTTTTTGCGCTGTTATGGCCTCTGTGAATACCATGCAAGATCAACATACATCGCTGCGTGAGCTTAAAGGGAAATCCTCGGGCCACCCGAGAAAGTATGGCTGCGCTGCGGACCTAAGAATGTGGGTCTCCGGCTTCCTTGAACTCTTGTTCCCGAGAATACGAAAACATGGTCGGAACACGAGTTCAAAGTCGCACGCTTCGCTCCAAGGCCTACATTCCCATCATCCGCTCCGCCTTTCCCGGGCAACCGGAAATCCTCCATCTAAATTTGACTGCAATAACGTTTGAGAGGAAATTTAATGGAAGCCCTCCCTCTAAATATGCGATTAGGTTGATAATCGGCCGAAATGGATTGAATTAACGCCAGGTTTTCCGGTTATATGAAAGATGGGCAAGCAACCAGAGCAATTATCGGGATGTTTTCCTTTTAATCAAAGTAATCCAGATTGCCGCGGGCCAGCTCATACCGGACGACCCTTTCTCCGTTGCCGCGAAACGACGGGGACAACGAGCCTTTTGCGCACAGCTTTTTCAGCATCAGCACAGCTGTCTTGTGATCGATATCAAAATGACATGCTATATCTTTCGGTCGGACCGGCCTAGCCAGTTGAATCGCAAGTCGCACAATTTCTTTTTCGGCAAGCTGAGAGCGGGAAATCGGTGTCTGGCTGGGCTGATATCGGCTCAGCACGGTACGCAGCAACGTGATGCACAGATCGGGGCACTGTTCGACGTCGTCGTAAGCGAAGGAAATGACGTTATACCCCATCGCGTGGAGGAACGTTTCGCGGTTCAACTCGTTGCAGTACTTTTGCCGGTCCATGTCTCGAACGTGCGTGGCGAATGGCCGATGAAGATGCTGGAGCATATATTCATCTCCTTTTGTAAGCATGCAGCTGTACGCACGCCTGCATAAAAAACAAGGGCTTCACCCTTCGGGGCGAAGCCCTTGCTTCGTATCGGTGCCGTCCGATTCGACGTAATGCTTGAGCATGGACACTTTGTTTTCCCAGAACCGCTCGTAGTAACCGAGCCACTCTTTCAATTGCTGCAGAGGCCGCGCCTCCAGCTGGTACCGCGTCTCCCGGCCGACCTTCCTTTCTTTGACGAGCCCGGCCTCCGCCAAAACGCGCAAATGTTTGGAAACGGCCGTCCGGCTCATCGGAAAATGCCCGCTGATAACGGTGACGGGCATTTCCTGCTCGCCGAGCAGCTTCAACAGCTGCCGGCGGGTTGGATCGGCGATCGCTTGAAACACATCGTGCTTCGGTGCGGCTGCCATATTACTGCTCGACGTAAGCGGCCAGTTTTTTCGCCAGCCCTACCCAGCCGCCGGCCATGTTTTCGCGCACAGCAGTGTGCGGCTGACCGAATTCGGTAACTTTGTCGGCGTCCCAACCGGCGTGGATGAGCGTAAACTCCGTTTTGTCGCCGAGATCGGCTAATTCGAATGTAATCGTCCAGTCCTTGGTCCATAGGAACGAAAGGCGGCGGGGCGGGTCGAACTCCGTCACTTTGCACCAAGCCATGCCGTAAGGGCCGGCATTCAAGTGAAACTCATGGCCGACCACAGGCTCAAAATCGTTGGGCATGAACCATGCCGCGATCCCCTCCGACGTGGCGACCGCGTCCCACACTTTGCCGATTGGGGCATTGAACACCGACGTTTGGCGAATTTCAGGCAGCGCATTTTGAGTGTTGTTTTGTTCCATCGTAAGTACCTCGCTTTTCAGGTTATAATTGCCCGGGTCCGCCAAAATTCGAACCCATTTGGTTTCGCTTTATTTTACGACACCAAATGGTTTCGTGTCAACAAGATTGTCTCCGTCCATGGACTGTTAGTTTGTACAACAACGGGAAAAATCATGTAAAGAGCAAGACGGCAGCTACGGAGAGACGGATTCTCCCGGCACGACCTGATGGGCGATGAGCGTCTCCGCGGGAACTTCCTCCTCGTTAATGCGGCTGATCAGCAAATCGGCAAGTCCGGTGCCGATCGCATTCACGTTGTAGTCAACGGTTGTGAGAGCCGGGTTCACATAATTCAAGACGTCGATATTGTCGAAGCCCATCAGGCCGATTTGTTCGGGCACCCGGATTTTCCGGGATTTCAGCCATTTCAGCACCTCGAGGGCATACACGTCGCTGGAGCATAGGATCGCCCGTTTGCCGTCCGTTTTCTCGATCAAATCGTTCAACTCGTCTAAATAATATTTCTGCGCGATGACGTTAAACCGCATGTCCGGGATCGCTTCGCACGCCTCTACGAATCCGTTATAGCGCTGTTCGGGAACGTAAATGTTTTCTTTCCCCTTGCGCCTCAGCGGCGGGCTGACATAAAACAAGTGCCGATAGCCGCGGCTCGCGAGAAAGGCGACGGAGTCGCGAATGGCTTGCTTGTCGTCGATCCAAATATAGGGGAACGGACCGGCTAAGCGATTGCCGAACGTTACGATAGGCGTGCGCGAACGAAGCAGGAAAGATTCGAACTTTTTGTTGAAGTTGGCCGGCAGCAGCGCGATCCCGTCGACTCGGCGATCCAGCAAATTGTTGATGTACTCCAGCTCCAGCTCTTTGTTGCGATTGGAAAGGACAAGGTAGACGATGTAGCCCCGTTTGCGGGCTTCAGCCTCAAATGCGTGGAACAGCTGGGAAAAAATGCGGTTATGGATGTCGAACAAGACGATGCCTAACGTTTTCGTGTGCCCTTTTACAAGGCTCTGCGCCAAAAAATGGGGGCGGTAGCCGAGCTCCTCGGCGACCCGCAATATTTTCGCGCGCGTTTCCGGATTGATGCCGGGGCGGTTGTTGAGCGCCCGATCCACCGTTCCCCGCGTTACTCCGCACAGCTCGGCGATTTGCTTACTCGTAACGTTCATGACAGTTGTGGCCTCCGTGGAAAATGGCTTCTGGGTCTAATCGTAGCCTAACGAAACGTCATGGTCAACATCTTCGTGCTCGTGAACGATAATGGGCAGCCGAAGATTAGGCAAGACGAACCATATTCGAATAAAAGCGTTTACAAACTTCCGGGCATTTGATAAGATGGGAACGTTCACGTGCACGATTAACGTTTTGGAGCTCCGGCAACCAGCTGCCGCCTTGTTGCGGCAAGACGAGGGGGACGCCTCTCGAGTCAGTACCGTTTTCGTCGCCAATTTTTTTTGGCCGTTTCCGTGCACGTGCACGGAGCAAGTTATTCACCTCGAAACAACAAATTGGCAGCTTGGACACACATCTTGCCGCACCGGGCCCGTTGTCCCGGGAGTGCGGCATCACAATCTGTTAAGGATGGTGTTGAGCATGAAAAGGGCTTGGGTCTTCGTATCGATCATTGCTCTGGTTTGGTCGCTGGCCGCATGCGGTGCGGGAGCGGGAGGAGGCTCCGCCCCCGCGTCAAGCGCCCCCGGAGATAAGCCGAGCACCGCCAAACCCGGCAAAGCCGAGCTTACGCTGGTGTGGAGCAAAAACGAAGCATCCGACGAGCAGCTGTCGACGATTTTGGCCGAGTTCAACAAGAAAAATCCGGATATCAAAGTGAAACGGGTCGAAGTGGTCAGCAACGGTTGGGCCGATTATTTCAACAAAATTCAGACGATGATCGCCGGGGGGAACTCGCCTGACGTTATCCGCGTAGCGATCGAAGGCATCCAGATGTTTGCCAAACAGGACCTGCTGCTCCCGCTCGATCCGTACATGAAATCCGATCCGGGCGCATTGGACAACTACAACGATTTGCATCCGAAGCTTCAGTCGCCCTTCGTCATCGACAATAAAACGTACGGCTTCGTTTGGGATTGGAATAACGTAGTCATGCACTTCAATACGGAGCTGCTCAAGCAAGCCGGGCTGCCCGTCCCGAACAAGAACTGGACGAAGGACGTTTTTCTCCAGTATGCGCAAAAGCTGACGACGGAAAAGGGAGGCAAAAAAACGTTCGGTTTTGCGATTCCGAATTACTATTTCGGAGCGTCCGCATGGCTGTTTAACAATGACGCGAGCATTTTGAACGACAATATGACTGCGAGCAAGCTTGACGATCCGAACGCCGTCGAGATGATGCAATTTTCCAGGATCTGATCTACAAGTACAAAGTCGCGCCGGTCCCAAGCCCGAAAGACAACCAGATCCAGATGCTCATGAACGGCCAGGTGGCCATGATTGCGGCAGGGAAATGGCCGTTCGGAACTTACGACAAAAATCATTTTGCGAACATTGACGTGCAGTTTTTGCCGACGTTCAAAACGAGTAAAGTGATTTTCGGCTCGGGGGCGTTCCCTGTGCTCAAATCGACCAAGTACCCGGAAGCCGCCTATCAACTTTCCGCTTTCCTGAGCGGCGTCTATTCCCAGAAAACGACGCTTTCCAACACGTCAATCCCGACGCGCATCTCTGTCATGAACGAAGTATTGCCCAAGACGCCGGCCTCGAATTGGAAAGTGTACGCCGAGAGCGCCGATGTCGCCAAAGCGGTGGAAGCTCCGATGCAGTACGGCGAAATTCAAGGGGTGTTCGACAGGCATGTGTCGGAGATTTTGTCCAACCAGTCCGATGCGGCGACGGCGATGAAGAAAGCCAAGCAAGAAATCGACGCCATCCTGAAAAAATGACGCAGCATCGCGGCGTACCGGGGGCGGTCCGCGCAGATCGCCCGGCGCTCCGATTGACGGGAGGGATCCAGCGTGATAGCCGGTCATAAAATGTCCAACGCCATTGTCGGGCTCTTGTTTCTGGCACCAGCTTTGCTATTTTTCATTTGGTTTATCGGCGAGCCGGTCGCAGCGGCCATTTATCTCAGTTTTACCAAATACAACGTCATCACGCCGGCCAAATGGATCGGTTTCGACAACATCAAGCACCTGTTCGCCGACGGCAGGCTATGGCTTACATACGGCAATACGTTCAAATATATTGCCATTTTAACGCCGATGCACGCCATTCTCGGGCTTCTGATTGCTCTCGCCGTCAACAGAAATATTGCCAAAGGGTGGAAATATGTATACCGCACGATCTTCTATTTTCCGGTCCTGGCGACTTCCGCCGCGGTTGCCGTCGCGTGGCAATTCATTCTGAACACCGATTTCGGGGTTCTGAATTACGTGCTTGGCAAATTCGGAGCCGGTCCTATTCCGTGGATGCAATCCCCCCGGTGGGTGTATTTGGCCGTAGCCATCTACAGCTTCTGGAAATTTATCGGCAATGCGTTTCTTTATTATATGATCGGCTTGCAAAGCATTCCGGAACCGCTCTACGATGCGGCCAAAATCGACGGCGCCGGCAAAATCCAAATCTTCTTCTCCGTCACGCTGCCGATGCTGTCTCCTACCATTTTTTTCGTGCTCGTTACAACGCTGATCGGCGCGACGCAAATATTTGACGAACCGTACCTGATCACCGCCGGCGGACCAGGAGACGCTTCGCGCTCGGTGAACATGTATATTTACGAAGTGGCGTTCCAGCATCACGAGATGGGGTATGCATCCGCGCTCTCGCTCAGTTTGTTCCTGATCATTTTGTGCGTGACGATGTTCCAATTTTCCATCAGCCATAAGTGGGTAAATTACGACCGGGAGTAAGAGAGGAGGCGCCAATACAGGTGGAGGTTTCCAAAGGATGGATTGCAGGGACGGCCAGAAGAACGGTGCTGCCAATCGGGTTGGGGGGAGTCGTGCTGGAGGGAGCTTTGCTCGCGCTTTCTTTTTTCATGATAGCTCCTTTCCTCTGGATCGTATCCACTTCGCTGCGTCTGCCGCAAGATTCGTTCTCGCTGCCGCCGGCCATTTTTCCGACAGCGTGGCATATCGGCAATTACGCGGAAGTGTTCGCCAAAGTGCCGTTTTTCGACTTTATTTTCAACAGTTTGAAAATATGCCTGATCATCGTGATCGGGCACGTCTTCATCTCGAGCATGGCCGCATTCGCGTTTTCCCGTATCGCATTTGCGGGACGCAACGTTCTGTTTCTCGTCTTTTTGTCCGGGCTCATGATTCCGGGGCAAGTCACGATCATCCCCCAGTTCATCATGATGTCGAAGCTGGGGCTGGTCGATACGCACTTGGCGCTCATTTTGCCGGGGCTTATTAACCCGTTCGGGATCTTCATGATCCGGCAGACGATGATGACGATCTCGTATACGTACGATGAGGCCGCTTATATGGACGGGGCCAGCCGGGTATGGGTATTCTGGAAAATCATCCTCCCGATGGCGTTCCCGGCGGTTGTCGTCACGTCGGTGATCAGTTTCATCGCGCATTGGAACGATTTTTTCCGTCCGCTTATTTTTCTGAATTCGTTCGAAAAAATGACGCTGCCGATCGGCATGACGGCATTGACCGGTGCGTTCGGAACGGGGAACTTGTCGGCCATTCTCGCCGGGGTCACGCTGTCTCTCGTCGTGCCGCTATTGCTGTACATTTTCGGACAGAAGTATTTGCTCGACGGCATTACGGCAGGCGGACTGAAATTGTAAAGTTGCGGCGAAGCACATACATTTACTTATCATGGGGAGCATGGGGAGGTATTGCTATGAACAGCGACATGGACTTTACGTATACGGGGGCGCGAACGAGCCAAATCTCGTTTCCGCTTGGCGGCATCGGAACAGGCAGCATCGGCCTGGCCGGCAACGGCCGGCTGATCGATTGGGAAATTTTCAACAGGCCGAGCAAGCTGAGCTTTAACGGGTTCTCCTTCTTTGCCGTTAAAGCGGAGTGCGGCGGCGAGGTGAAGCTGGCCAAGGTGCTGAACGGGGATCTGCAAGCGCCGTATACCGGGGAAGGAAAGGGGAAGTTCGAAGGCTACGGCTACGGCCCCAGGCGGGAAAACATGGCCGGCTTTCCGCACTTCGCGGGCACGTCGTTCCGCGGCAAATTCCCGGTTGCGGAAATGATGTTCGACGACGCGGAGGACCCTGTCTCCGTCAAGCTGACGGCGTTCAACCCGTTCATTCCGCTGAACGATAAAGATTCGTCCATTCCTTGCGCCATCTTCGAATACGAGGTGTACAACCGGTCGGAAGAAACGTTGGAAATCAGCCTGGTCGGCAACGTGTCGAATCCGTTTCGGAAAGGGGCCGTCAACGAAGCGCTAGAAGTCGGCGGGAGGCGGGCGATCCGGATGTCCTCCGTCCATTACGAAGCGGACGATGCGGAATTCGGCGATTTGACGCTGATGATCGAGAGCGAGGAAGTCAGCTACCAGTCGTATTGGTATCGCGGTGGATGGTTCGATAACTTGACCGTGTTCTGGAAAGACTTCAGCCGGCCGGGCCGCTTTCAGGAGAGAAGGTACGAAGGCCCGCGCGAGCTCGATGCCAAAAGACTGCATGAAAAGCATCAGGACGTCGGCCTGCTGAGCGGCCATCGCAGAGTGGCGCCGGGCGAAACGGCAACGTTCCGGTTCGTGCTGGCGTGGAGCTTTCCGAATTGCGTCAACTTCTGGAATCCGGGCAGCGGCGACAACCTGCCGAGCTGGAAAAATTACTATTCGACGCTGTTCCGGGATTCTACCGATGCGGCGAATTACGTTATGGAACAATATGACCGGTTATATACCGAAACCCGGCTGTTTCAAGAGACGCTGTTCCGCTCGACGCTTCCCGCCGCGGTGCTTGACGCCGTCAGCAGCAACATTTCCATCCTGAAATCGCCTACTGTGCTGCGGTTGACGGACGGGACGCTGTACGGCTTCGAGGGCGTTCATACGAACGAAGGCTCGTGCGAAGGTTCCTGCACGCACGTATGGAACTACGAGCAGGCTACAGCTTTTCTGTTCCCGGCGCTAGCCCGCTCCATGCGCAACATCGATTACGCCTACGCCCAATTCGAGAACGGAAAAATGGCGTTTCGCCTTATGCTCCCGCCCGAGCGGACGACTCGCGACAACAAGTTCAGAGCCGCGGCTGACGGCCAAATGGGAGGCATCATTAAAACGTACCGGGAATGGAAAATTTCCGGAGATACGGAGTGGCTGCGCTCGATTTGGCCCCGTGTCCGCCAAGCGCTCGAATATGCCTGGGACCCTGCGAACGAAGACCGATGGGATGCCGACAAGGACGGTGTCATGGAAGGGCGCCAGCATCATACGCTGGACATGGAGCTGTTCGGCCCCAATTCGTGGCTGACGAGCATGTACTTGACTGCGCTGAAGGCGGCGGCAGAGATGGCGGGCGCTCTCGGCGAGCCGGAGAAAGCGGCGGAATATGAGGCGCTTTGGGCGAAAGGAGCGGCTTGGACGAACGAGCATTTGTTCAACGGACGGTACTTCCACCAGCTGGTCGATCTCAAGGACCGGTCTGTTCTTGAACAATTCGGAGCGGAAGAAGTGTACTGGAATGACGAGGCCGAAGAGCATAAATACCAGATCGGCGAAGGCTGCGGCATCGATCAGGTTCTCGGCCAGTGGTTCGCTCACCTCGTCGGCTTGGGATACGTTCTTGATCCCGTCAAAGTGAAGCGGGCGGTGCAATCGATTTACGAACATAACTACATAGAAAATTTGCGCGATTACCCGAACGCTTGCCGCATTTATGGACTGAACGACGAAGCAGGCCTTGTGATCTGCACTTGGCCGGACGGAAACGGCCCGACCGTACCGGTTCCTTATGCCGATGAATGCATGAACGGGTTCGAATATCAGGCCGCTTGCCATATGATTCATGAAGGGCTTGTGGAGGAAGGGCTTCGCGTTGTGAAGTCCATCCGCGACCGGTATGACGGGCAGCGGCGCAATCCGTGGAATGAGTTCGAATGCGGCAGCAACTATGCGCGTTCCATGGCGTCTTATGGGCTGCTTCTTGCTCTGAGCGGTTTCGAATACGACATGGTGAATGGCCATATCGGTTTTAACCCGAGATGGCCGGAAAGCGATTTTCGATGTTTTTGGAGCTTGAACGAAGGATGGGGCGAAGTTCGCTGCAGCGGCGGAAAGATCGAGCTGGAAGTTATGAGGGGCGAGTTGAGGCTGTCCAGCTTTGGCAGCGGACTGCTGCTCGGCCGCGACGTCAAGGACGTGACGATTGGCGGCAATAGCGTCTCTTTCGAGCGGTCCGAGGGAAGGCTGGCGTTCCGGGCCAAAGCGGTTCTTGTACCGCAAACTGCCCTTGTCATACAGTTCTAGCATACTGAATCGGAAAAGCCGGCCCGCATGATGACGGCCGGCTTTTCCTATCATCACGGGCTTACTGGATCGCCCCCATTGCACCTATCGTTACTTTAACGTTTACGTTCACGCTCGCCTCGGAAAAAGCTTCGCCCCACCGATCCTGAACCGTCTTCCACGGCTTGTAAGCATAAGCTCGCGCGTATAGGCCGTAGCCGAACGGATCGATTTTGGCCGCTTGCACTTTGCCGATCAGCTTTTCGAAGCGAGCTTTCATCTGCTGCTCGATTACCCGTTCCAGCTTGGCCCCTTCGCGCCGTATATCGATATCGTAGAAGTGGCGCTCCGTCAACACCGCCCGCATGTGGATCTTGACATCGAACTTGAACTTGTTATCGGCATAGCCGGCTTTCGTCTTGACTGATATGGCGGGTGCCGAGAAGGAGAAAGACCCCAGATGAAACAGCCCGCCTTGCGCTTTATCGGGGTAAGTCATCGTGAACGAAAATTCCCCTTGCGTTTCGTCCTGCAGAACGCGCAGCAGCTTGGTTTCCTCGGAACCGATCGACAGCGCGTACTTGCCTTTTTTATCGAGCAGCGCCGTCCCCGTTACGATCAGATTGTCGTCTTTGCGCAGCTTGGAGATGCTGGGAGTCATTCCTCTTTCGAATATTTGCCTCTGCAATTCCCGGAGCGATGTTTTCACAGTCAAATTGCGGCGGTAAGCGGTATCGAACAGCTTCGTCAAGTAGAGAGGAAGACGCGGTTTGTTGCTCGGCAAAAAGCGGACAACGTCGTACGCCGATCCGTCCACCATGGCAACTCTCGCTTTGACGGAATTGCGGGGGTCCCGGAAAAATACGTCCAACAGCGGGAACCAGTCGGGATGCTCCAGCACGCGCTTGCCGATCAGGATGAATTGCACTTTCCCGGCGGACGGGAACGCCGTAAAAAGCTTGTCGAATTCATCGCGGGATTGGCGCAGCGTCAGCGTCTGCACTTGAAAAGATTCTTCCTTGATTTCGGCTTCCCTGCTAAAGACGGGACTGGACGCCGAAACGAGCAAATTGTTGTCCTCGTCCAAATCGAGCCTACCAAAAGCACGAGGGAAACGTCTTCAATATTGTTCTTGTCGAAGCAGCCCGACAAAAGCGCGCCCATGGCAAGCAAGATCAGCAAGCCGCGTTTCATGGCGTTTGCCTCCCCCGGAAAGCTTCCAGCCCCCGAACGTATAGGTACAGGATGAGAGGAAGCAAATAGACAAGGAACGGGGCGGCATACAGTTGATACTGCACCCACATGTCCGATTCGTTCCATGTCGGATGAATAAGAAAGACGAGAACGATGGTGGCGATCATATAGCAAACCGCCGGGACCGCATGGTCCTGCTTGCCAAGCAGCTGGCTCGCGCAGAATACTGTACTGAAAATGTACGGCACCCATGATCTTGAAATGACGAGCAAATATAGCGCTAAAAACACCATGTCGAACCGTTCCAAAAACCGGAATTCGATCTCTTTGAGCAAAGACAGCACCGGCTGGTTATAAAGGGTGATCGCGTCGGGGGAAAAATAGACGTAGCAAACGATGACCACCAGCAAGTAAAGGAGTCCGGTCATCCCGTTGGCGATCATGAACCCGTGCACGGCGTATTGCTTTTTTTGCAAGAACGGATGCAGGACATACAGCACTTCAATCCCCAGGAACGAAAGCAGCGTCGTCGGCAATGCCTTGACGATCGGCCACCACCCTTCCTTGAAGAGGGGCAGCATATGAATCCAGTGCCCTCTCGACAGCAGAAACAGGAGGAAGAACGGCATCCACATCGTCATGTAAAACACGATTTCGCTGTATCGGGCCTGCACGCGGAGTCCGTTCCGGACAACCATAAAGACAGGAACGGTGAGCAGCAGCATGACGATATAATCCGGTGTCTTCGGCAAAAACCACGCCTTGACATACAGCAGTCCCCGTACAAGGCTGGTCCAGCTGAAAAAAGCGAAATAGGCGAGGAGCGGCAGCAGGATGAGCTTACCGAGCCATTTGCCGAATAACCGGACGAGCAAGTCCGGCATCGTGTCGTCCGGATAACGTTTGAACAGCGACAAAATGAGGAGGCCCGCTACGGAGTTGAGGGCCCATGCCAAAATGATCGATATCCAACCGTCGGTGCCGCTCTTCTCCGCCAGCACCCTGGGCAACGCAAGAACGCCGGTGCCTACTTGCGTCCCGAACAGGATCAGCGTATACTGCATCGGCGTGATTTCGTTAAATGCGTACTTTTTCATGGAGCGTCCCCTTCCGGCTCCTTATGTCCGACGCGATTCGATTGAATCGGCCTGGCGCTCTTAGGCCGCTTGTTCATGGTCCATAGCGGCAATCGGAGGAACGTATCTTTCATATCGGCCCAGCGGAACGGGGCTAGAGGACTCCCGTAAGGAGTGCCGAGCGATTCCAGCGCGACCAAATGGGCGATCAGCATCATCAGGCCTACGGTAAGCCCGACAATGCCGAAGAGGGAAGCGAGCAGCATCATCGGGAACCGCAGCAGACGGACGGCAGTTCCCATATCGTAGCTAGGGATAATGAAAGAAGCGATGGCGGTGGAGGCGACAACAATCACCATGATATTGCTGACGATATGGGCCTGTACCGCCGCCTGTCCGACAATAATGCCTCCTACCATGCTGATCGACTGCCCGACAGGAGCGGGCAGCCGGATTCCGGCTTCCCGGATCATTTCCAGCGTAATTTCCATCAGCAGCGCTTCCAGGAGCGGCGGGAACGGAACGCGTTCCCTCGATTCCGCGATCGACAGGAACAGCTGCATCGGAATGACTTCGTAATTGAAGGCGATGAACGCAATATAGGTGGCCGGCAAAAACATCGCGACTATAAAAGCCGTGAAACGAAGAAGGCGAATGAACGACGCGATCAGCCAGCGCAAACTGTAATCGTCCACGCTTTGAAAAAAGGAAGTTATTGTAGCGGGAGCGACCAGGACGCTGGGCGAACGGTCGACGACAACGATAAATCTGCCTTGCAGCAAGTGGGACGCGGCCGAATCGGGGCGTTCCGTCACAATAAATTGCGGAAACGGCGAAAAGCTGTTGTCCTCGATCAGCTCCGCCAATTCGCCGGTATTAATGATCGCGTCGATATCGATCTGCCCGATTCGCGTTTGCAGCTCCAGCAGCACTTCCGGGTGGGCGACGTCTTCGAGGTATACGACCCAGAGCTGCGTTTTGGTGCGGCGGCCAATCGTATGCCCCTCGATGCGGAGTTCCCGGTTCGGAATATATCTGCGAAGGAGCGCGAGATTTTGCAATCCGGTTTCGACAAAGCCTTGGTGCGCGCCTTTAAGCGAGCTTTCCAGCTGCGGGTCTTCAATGGAACGCTGAGGCCAGCCTTTGGTGTCGTAAATCGAGGCCTCTTGCTGCCCATCGATGAACAATACGCTTTCGCCGTAATGAATGGCGGTTTCTACGGCGGACCAATCCGAAGCGGTCCGAACGCCGCTGATTACCGGGATCTGGACGCGTCCGGCGTTTCCGGCGTGCCGTACATCATCGGCCGCAAAACGTCGTTGTTGATCGAATTTTTATCCGTCAATCCGTCCAGGTAGACCAAAGCTGCCTGGAGACCTTGCCGGCCCGTGGCAAACCGGTAAACGACGAGGTCGGGCGAGGCGGGAAACAAGCGTTTGAGCTCTGCGATATTTTGGGACAAATCGGGCTGGAGCGGGTGCTGGTCCGCATTGCGGCTTTGCGGCGGCTCCGTCGTCGCCGGCGGTTTCGTTCGCGAATACTTTTTTTTCTTCAGGAAAAGGGTAAAGAACAACATGGCCATCCATCCCAAACGCGTATTAGCGCTTTATTTTTGTTAGGATGGATAAAAATGAAAACTTATGCGGGGGCGGCCGCGGGAAGTTCGCGGCCGCGAAGTGAAGGGAGCAGGGAGGTCATCGTACGCCGATTTCTTCGATGCACGACTCCGTATCGTTCTTTACGTTCCCGACCTGCGGCGAGACGGGGTACGCCCGCATCGCTTCGGCCGGATACGGCTGCAGCAGCGACATCAGCCGCTCCGCGTCGCGATTGCTGCGACTGAGCCACACGGACTCGTCCTCGCGGCGCAGAATGACCGGCATCCGGTCGTGGATGCCCGCCACAAGGCTGTTCGGCGTTGTCGTAATAATGGTGCACGTATGGATCTTCTTGCCTTCCGGGCTCGTCCACGTATCGTACAGCGCGGCAAACGAAAACACACCGCCGTCCTTCATCGTAATCCGCATCGGCTGCTTGCGGCCGCCGACCGTCTTCCATTCGTAAAAGCCGTCCGCCGGAATGAGCGCGCGCTTGCGAGCGATCAATGGTTTGAACGCCGGCTTCTGCAGCAGCGTTTCCGCACGGGCGTTAATCATGCGGCTGCCGATCTTGTCATCGTCCGCCCACGCCGGAACGAGCCCCCAGCGCAGCGGTCCGAGACGGTTCTTCTCGCCGTCGTGAATGACGGCCAGCACGTCCTGCATCGGGGCGACGTTGTAGCGCGGCTGGTGCGGGCCCGCCGGCCAATCCGCCAAATAGCGCAGCATCAGCTCTTCCATCGACACGATAATCGTATAGCGACCGCACATAGCTGCCGAATCCTTCCTTTCGTTTTCGATGCGACAATACCGGTTTTTCCTCATCGTAATGCAAAGGCTCCGGCCGATGCAAGTTCTTGCCGTTAGCTCGCTATTCGGACTTGGGAATGAAAAGCGCCAGACGAGCCGTTTTTGGCTGTCTGGCGCCTTTTTGGCGGTACGCGACTGCAGCTAGGCATAACCGCTAAACGCCGCCTTACTCTTCAGCATCCGGATATTCCGCCTTTAAATCGGCTATGTTGTCGAATTTTGGAGTTTCAAAAATCAATTTTGCCGGCGCACCGGCGGTCTTGTTTTTAACGATGTGGCCATAATACTTTCCGTTTTTCTCGAACACGAACATCGTCTTGTCCGGTTCCTTAAGCAAACCGTATTTCTCGATCATGGAGACACCTCCCATTGATCATCATACAACAATTTCTGTAACAAAATTACCATAAATTTAACCGCTTGAAACGGCTAATGATACGTGATGCGGATCGATAATTATAATTACTAATGCAACATGAAGCACCATAGGCTATCCGGCTGTTCACGATGCGGAATAAAGAACTCGTTGGGCGGTAACACCGCAGCTGATTCGCCACGCAGGATGTATGGAACTTGTTGGAATAAAGGATATTTAGAGCGGGAAGGCGAATGAAGAACGTGAATGTTAAGCCCCAATTGCAAATTCAGGAGGAAATATGCGTGCAAGAGATGCCCGGCTATAAATCGATATCGCTTGACATTGCCCAAAGGATTGTTAACGGCGAACTGCCTGTTAACAGCAAAATCTCCGGACGTACGTTATTGGCCAGCAAATATCATGTTTCCCCGGAAACGATCAGGAAGTCTATTGGGCTACTTAAGGACGAGAACATTGTCTCCGTCTCTCAAGGCAAGGAAATTACGGTGTTATCCAAACGGCTGGCGGAGGATTATATCATTAAAAATCAGTATTTAAAATCTGTCTACTCTTTGAGACAAGAGCTGGAGATTCTGTTAAAGGAAAAGCAAGAAATGGACTACAAATTTGAACGGAATACTGAAAGAAATCATTCAGCTTTCAGATCGGCTTAACGGCTTAAAAACATACAATCCAGTGGAGATCAAAGTCGGCGAGTCGTCACATGCGCGCGGTAAAACGATCGCCAACCTGCAGTTATGGCAGCAGACGGGAGCCACCATTATTGCATTGCGAAGAGGTACGGAGATTTCAATCTCGCCGGGGCCGCATGTCATTTTAAGAGAAGATGATATCCTCGTTGTCGTTGGTGACGAACAGGTGCAGCGGCGGACGGACTTGTTTATCAATCAAGCAGCGGAAACATAAATTTTATTTTTATAAACGGTGCCGGTTTATGTGTAAGCAGTGTATCCATACACTGCTTTTTTTTTGCGTTGGTTTTTCTATTATAAATCAATAATTCCATAACGTTACAAACAACTCCGAATTATTTTATGGGTTGTCAGTTAGGGTTGATTTTGTTATAGTATACAAAAAAACAGGTTAGGTCCTGTTTAAGAATGAACAGGAGGAGGCCATGATACTATTCGAGCAAGTTAGCAAAACGTATCCGAATGGATTTCAAGCCGTGAAGGATTTGAACTTTCGGATCGATGCCGGCGAGTTTATTGTTTTTATTGGCCCGAGCGGCTGCGGTAAATCCACGACCATGAAAATGATCAATCGGCTAGTGCCTCATACAGGCGGCACCATTTCCATTAACGGCAAAAATATAACCAAGGAAAATCCTGTAGATCTGCGCCGAAATATCGGTTATGTCATCCAACAAGTCGGGCTTTTTCCGCATTATACGATTGAAGACAATATCGCCGTTGTGCTCAGTTTACTTGGATGGAAAGAAGCGAAGAGGAAGCAACGCGCGGCTGAACTGCTGCAAATGGTAGGTCTGGAACCGGACCGATTCGCCAAGCGGTATCCTCGCGAGCTCTCTGGAGGACAACAACAGCGGGTTGGAGTAGCAAGAGCTCTGGCGGCAGATCCGGAAATTGTGCTTATGGACGAACCATTTGGAGCGCTGGATCCTATTACAAGAGAGCAGCTGCAGAATGAGTTGATCCAGCTGCAAAGAACGATGAAGAAAACTATCATTTTTGTAACCCATGATATGGATGAAGCGCTGAAAATGGGAGACCGGATTGCGGTAATGAAGGACGGTGCCATTCTGCAGTTCGATACGCCGGAGAAGCTGATGAAAGAACCGGTCCACGGCTTCGTCGAAACTTTTATCGGCAAGAACCGGATTTACCAAAATCCCGAGTATATCTCGGTAACCGACATCATGAGAGATAACCCGGCTACCGCTACCGAAATCTTATCTCCCGCAAAAGCGATGTCCATGATGAGACAGAGAAGAACGGATACCCTGATTCTTGTTGATGACAGGGGAACATTTTGTGGAATCGTTTCTGCCTATGACTTGCAGTCCAAGCTGGAACAAATTCGAACCATACAAGAAATTAGCCAACCGAATGAGCCTATTTTGCACCAGTCCGCAACTGCCAAAGATGCCCTTATCGCTATTACAACCACAAAATTCGGCATACTCCCCGTTGTTGACGATAAGAAACGCGTCGTCGGAGTGATAACGAGATCTTCCTTGCTAACAGCTTTTGCCGAGCATTGGGCCGGAAAGGAGGTTACTTGATGAGGGGATCGCTTTGGGAACAACTCGTTAAACAGCTTGGAATGAGATGGGAGGATCTTATCGTAGCAAGTGCAAAGCACTTAGGACTCGTCTCTTTCTCCATGCTAATCGCCATCCTCATTGGTTTGCCGTTAGGAATTCTCATAACGCGCAAAAAGATTTTGACCAATTGGGTACTCGGCGGTGCAGGGATATTACAAACAATCCCCAGTCTTGCCTTGTTAGGGTTTATGATTCCTATGTTCGGCATCGGGATGAATACGGCCATTGCCGCTTTGTTCCTGTATTCGCTGCTGCCGATCATCCGCAACACTTACACGGGAATTCAGGATGTGGATAAATCGACCATTGAAGCCGCCAAAGGGATGGGGATGACCGGCACGCAAATTTTGTTCCGCATTCAACTCCCGTTGGCGCTATCGGTTATAATGGCTGGCATACGAACGGCTACCGTTATCAATGTAGGTACGGCAACGATCGCGGCTTTTATCGGCGCCGGTGGCTTAGGTGATTTCATTTTCCTGGGGATTACACGAAACATCGATGCACTGATCTTGCTTGGTGCGCTTCCAGCTGCTTTATTGGCCCTTCTATTAGATTATCTGCTTGGTTTTCTGGAGCGCGTTACGACGCCTCGAGGATTGAAAATATAGTTGTAGAGATTGGAGGAGTTCAAGAAAATGAAAAAACGCTTTGCGGGCATTCTGCTTTCTCTTGCAATAGCAGCCTTAACCGGGTGCAGCTCAAATGCCAGCAGTAATAAGGAATCCATAACTATCGGTTCAAAGAACTTTACGGAAAATATCATATTGGCGCATTTGATGGCGGATGTGATTGAGGACAAAACGAACCTCAACGTCGTGAGAAAAGTCAATTTGGGCGGTTCCAATGTGGCTTGGAAAGCACTTTTAAATAACGATATCCAATTATATCCTGAATATACTGGGACCATAGTCGCGAACTATTATCAGGAAAAGACCGGGACTGCCGATGAAACGCTGCAGAAAGCGAGGGATTTGCTAAAAAAAGATAAGCTGGTATTCACAAACAAATTCGGCTTCAATAACACGTACACACTGGCCGTTACACAAGAAACGGCTCAAAAATACAATCTAAAAACATTCAGCGATCTGGCCAAAGTATCCGGCGGGCTCTTGCTGGGCTGCGAGTTTGAGTTCAAGGACCGTCCGGATGGTTACCCGGGTTTGGATAAGCAATACGGAATGAAATTCAAAGAGGTCAAAGGGATGGACCATGGCATCATGTACCGTTCTCTTACCGAGAAAAATGTGGATGTTATTGACGCGTATTCAACGGATGGGCAGATTAAAGTGAACCATTTAACCGTTTTACAAGACGATAAAAACTTCTTCCCGCCGTACCATGCCGGCCCCTTGGTTCGTGAAGATGTATTGAATAAATACCCGGATGTAGGCAAGGCGCTCAATTCGCTCGAGAACAAACTGAATGAAAGCGTCATGCAGGATTTGAATGCTCAGGTTGATATGGACGGCATGAAGGCAGAGGATGTCGCCCGAAATTTCTTGATTAAGCAAGGTATCATCAAGAAATGAAGGAAGGGGAAGTTTTTTAATATGCCCCCGATTGAAGACGTAATACACGAGAAAATCAGTTTCACGGCAAAATCAGAATAACGCTAACTGCGGAGGAATATGAATAGGTACTACTAACGGCTTTTCTCGAACTTCATTCGCGTTTAAAATTTCGGACTCTGCTAAGAAAATGTTTCCCTACAGCATTAATTCGTAGATTTGTAACATGGCTCTTGCCTCTTAGATCGAGGCAGAGCCTTTTTTCAGGAGGCTATCGTCATGTTGGCAAACTTGCATCTAAGAATAAGCCGTCTCATCACGGAACAGGCAGCAGTTATGATCTACGCAGCAATCATCGGATTAGGCGGAGGTTACGGGGCGGTAGGGTTTCGCAAGCTCATCGATGGGGTAACATACGTGTTCTACGGACGCAGTCAAACGGAACTATCAGCTTATGTTCTCGGCATCCGTACGCTTTTCATGCCGGCCGTTGGGGGACTGCTAGTCGGTTTGCTTGTTTATTTCTTCGCCCGTGAGGCGAAGGGGCATGGAGTTCCGGAAGTGATGTTTGCGGTAACCGAGAAAAAAGGTGTGATACGGCCTAGAATTGTTGTTGCAAAGGCTGCTGCATCCGCTATTTCCATCGGTTCAGGTGGATCAGTCGGTCGCGAAGGGCCTATTGTTCAGATCGGTTCTGCTTGGGGCTCTACGTTTGGCCAACTGTTCGGAATCGGAGAGACGAATCTCAAGATTCTGGTCGCATGCGGCGCCGCGGCAGGAGTGGCGGGAACGTTTAACGCCCCAATCGGAGGTGCGCTTTTCGCGTCGGAAATCATTCTCGGCAGCTTTACGATAACGAATCTTAGCGCCATCGTCATTGCTTCGGTTTTATCCGCAGCTATAGGCAGGCTATATCTCGGCAACGTTCCTTCATTCCCGATTCCGCATTACGAAGTGAACGGTATCGCCGTGCTTCTAATATTCCTTGTCCTTGGTCTTCTCGGGGGCTTCTTCTCTCTGTTGTATATGAAAACATTGTTATTTTTCGAAATGCAGTGGGATCGCTTAAAAGCTCTGCCGGAGTGGCTTAAGCCGGCACTCGGAGGACTTATTGTAGGGATATGCGGCTACTGGTACCCGCAAATTCTTGGGGTCGGGTATCCGTCAGTGGAAAGAGCTCTTGCCATCAACTCGATCTCGGTCTTCTGCTCGCGCTGCTAATCCTTAAGCTGCTCGTGACTTGTACGACAATCGCATCTGGAGGTTCAGGCGGAGTATTTGCGCCGGGACTGTTCATGGGGGCCATGCTGGGAGGAGCATTCGGTTGGTATGTCAATCGTTATTTCCGAACTTGCCAGTTAGTGATGGGGTGTTTGCGGTAGCGGGAATGGCAGCCGTTTTTGCCGGCACAGCTCATGCCCCGATCACGGCCATAATTATGTTATTTGAAATGACGAATAACTACTATTTAATCTTACCGTTAATGCTGGCAGCCGTAGGATCGACAACGATAAGCACCAAGTTGTATCGGGAGAGCATTTACACGATGAAATTGGCAAAGCGCGGATTCGATATAATTCGAAAACGTGCATCCGACCGTCTCTCGTCGATTCTCGTCGCGGAAGTGCTCCCAACGAACCCGCTATGTTTGAGTGTGGACGTTACGGTTCGAGAAGCAATGAGCCGGTTTGAACAATCCAGGGAATGGTTCGCTTATGTCAGAGATGATGCGGGAGGCCTCATCGGAAGTATTTCTAAAACCGCAGTATTGGATGAAATCAGTCGAGGCCGAGGGGAGCGCCAAATCGGCAATTTGGTTCCCTCGCCGCCGGGATATATAAGTACCAACAACACCATAGGCGAAGCGAGCCGTAAAATGAACTCATTACAGGCAAATTATTTGATGGTCATGGATCGCAGGCTAAAGCCCGTCGGAATTATCGGTTATTCCGATATTGTAAAGGCCTACAATCTCGGAGAGTCATGAGTATTTTATCGAAACTTTGATTCCAGCTTCACTTTGCTCTAGTACCAGCGTGGGAGAAAGGGAGATCGGCAATGGGATTTCGATAAGCTGCGGCAGTGGTTCGAGATGGCGCAAAAATTTCACGGGAAAAATTTTTAGACAGGCGTGTTCGATAAGGATTTTGCGAAACAGTTCATGAACGAGTTTTCCGGGGAGGAACAGACGACTGTCCAGATATTTTGCGGGGAAACGGAGAATTTATCGTTTTGATCGACATTCCGGGAGTGAGCAAAGAGGGTGTGCAGTTGTCGGTAACAAGCGGGGGGCTACTTAATGACACCAGTCCCTTCTATTTTCACATCAACCTTCACATCGAAACTTAGATTCGGATAAATTTTTTGCCACGTCTCCCAGTCTTTACTATCGTTGTTGTAATGGCGTGCTCTATAGATTAATCCAAGTCCGATCGGATCCACATTGTTTTTCTGTAATTTTCTTAGCACATCCATATAACGTTTGACGGCGACTTGTTCGGTTTGTTGTTCATATTTCTTCCAGTCTTCGTCAAATATAGGCTGCGTTGATTGTTCTATAGTCCCCTCGATTTCCGATTTGACATGTAATTTGGTTGCATCTTGAGGGTCGAAGACAAATTTGCGGTTGAACTTCTCCACTGACAATGAGAAATCCGTATCTTTAGTTCGCGTAAGGATATGGAATTTTTGAATGTTGCGAGCAAGCTCGTTTAAGATCGCACTTTCTTTAGGGGAAAGCATCAGCTTCATTCTGGTTTTGTCAAAAACACCTATGCGATTGATGATATAAGTCTCGCTATCGGCCTGAACAACGGGCAGATAGGGATCTAACCCTTTTTCGGTCATCCTCCGATAAAAATCAAACAAGTACTCTGTAATAATAAACGACGATTCAGTGCCTAATTCATCGAAGCTTAGAAATAGGGCATTAGCAGGCAATCGCTCGGATTTGGGGGTTATTTTCAATACTGCCTCCGCGTCTGGAGAACCTACCGCCATAAAAGCAATATTTTGAATGTCCCTTCTACGGATAAAGAAATCAATCGCGCTAGTTACATCTTCTTTTGCCAATGCTTCGCCAATAACAAGCATTTTGGTATGTCCAAAGTCGAGCTCTTTATCGACTTTGGATTTTAATAATCGAATGGCGTCGGAAACGGACTCAGATTCTTGGCTGATGATCTGTGACTTGGCTTTACCGGGCTCTATTTTGGGAGAAGGTATGCCCAATTTCAAAGTGACCCGGTATTTATTGCTGTCTTCTTTGGATTTATCAACTCCCAATGCTAAAACAAAAAATCGCCGATCTATATCTTTAAATGCTTTTGTCGTACAACCCGAGGTTACCAAAAGACAGAAGCATAAGATAATGGATGCCGTTCTCATGTGGTTTTTCCTTTTCTGGATAAGTAATATACGTACAAAACTAAACCGAGCTCGCTCCAAAAACGGAGTCGCAACCAGTAAGTTCCGAGTATTAAGTGTTGTTTCTCATTCAAGAAATAAGCTAAGAATATCGTAATTAGCATAAACGAGCCAAAGACAACAATCGGCTTCAAACTCCACGATCGTATCGGAAATTGTTTTTGACTGATACTTTCGATTAATCGGTACCCTACATGCCAAGTGACCGTAACAAAAATCAAAGTAAGGCTTAAATAGAGCAATAGAAATAGGTAAACAACGCGTTCGACAAAACCGAACTCCATACGTAATGAATCTGCAGTCGACACCCATGGGTAAACGAAATGTCCTACCCCCTCGGTACCGTGAAAACCTATAGGGATAAAAAATGTTGTAGACAATATAGTCAAGCCTAAAAAGGGAATTGCCCATAAATGTTTTGGGCAAAAGCGACCGTCAAATTCTCGATTAAATATCGCCTGGTTGATGTACCCGGTAAATAAATAAGTCGCAGCTGCCACAACATCGAGATTAGGGAGCTTCATAACATTATCGCTTGCAATATTCCAAATTCCGTACCAGTTCATGTACTTACTGGACAATGCTTTAAACAATATGATCGATACCAAAGGCACATTGATCACCATAACGATTTCGAGTAAATATAATATCGTTTTTGTCGGTTTCGAGGCACTCCAGACAACGACGCTCATCAATAAAATGATTAATACCTCCAAGTTGATGTCCTCGATGATAAAACGCTTCAAAATGATGGAATAAACGATCAAAACGATACTTCCTGCAGCAAACCACATGAAACCCAAATAGATGAGAACAACCCCTTTAATCCATAAAGGAAGATGCTGTGTCAATAATTCCGGCAATCCTTGGCCTTGCTTGTTCATCATTGCTTTGGAAAATATAACAGCCAGGCAAGAACCAATGACAACACTTAATAACATTCCCGTCAACGCACTGTTATGCCGGTGTGCGAACAGGATATTGGGTACATAGATGATGGTGTTCACCAACATACACATAAGTATCGAGTAATAAAAATACCTGTTCAAACAGTAGATTCTCCCTTTTGTTGATCTGTATGGATGCTTTTCGAACGTTCATTAAAAAATAATTTAAAATAAGGTTGGCCAAAGCTTCTCAAATTCGCTAAGTAACACGAAACCCAAAATAAACCGGCAATGACGCCGATCAGACCGAAGAAGCAGGATAAAACAATCAGCGGGTATCTTAGTGCCCGTATGGAAAATATCATCGTATTGATCGGTATAACAAAATTCGAAATCGTGACTGCAGAAGTGATGATAATCATATTGCTGCTTACGAGACCGGCTTGTTGGGCCGCCTGGCCCAAAATAAGGCCGCCGACGGTAGTTGCCGTCGAGCCGATGTATTTAGGCAAACGGATACTCGCCTCAGTTAAAGCCTCAGTCATAAAAAGCATAAAGAGCACCTCCCAATAAGACGGATAGGGGACTGCCGCGCGGTCCCCGCAATGGAAAATGTTAGTTGAACGCGCAGAAATTCAGGGTTAAACGAGACCACTGAAATATAGACGGATGGGAGAACGATGGCTAAAAATAATCCGATATACCGGAGTAAGACTAGCCCCCTTGCCACAATATACGGAAAATATAAATCGTCCATTGAAGATATGAAATCAAAAAAAACAGCTGGTAATATTAAAGTAAACGGTGTCCCATCCAGAACAATAACAATTTTTCCTTGAGATAAATTAAGCGCAATCCGGTCCGGTCGCTCGGTTAATACGAAGGTAGGAAACAAGCTTCTCTTCTTCTCGTTCAACAATTTATCTAGCTGACCGGTTGATTGGATCATTTCCTCATCAAGCATGGACAAGCGTCGTTTAAGCTCCGACAGTACCTCGTAATCCACGTAATCCGAATCGTATATAATAAATGCAGCTGTTTTTGAAACCGAGCCAAGTTCATATGGTTCCATTTGAAAACCTTTTGCCGGATAACGGTGTCGTATTAAATTGAGATTCGATTGAATGTCCTCAGTCAAAGATGCCTGAGGCCCCTGAATCGTCGTTTCCGATTTCGCCTCTCCTGGCTTAGTGTTTAAGCTTTTATTTGCATTGAAAAAGTAATAATTTTGTTGGGTTGTGATCAGGACGTTTCCCTTAATGAATTGCGATTGCAGTTCTTCGATGGTATGGATGGCTTGACTCTGGCAAACGGATTGAAGGTAAGTTTCCTGATCATCGAAGGAGAATAGGGGTGTAATTAAAGCTTTTTGAATTTTTTCCTCGTCGCAAATCGTTTTATAATAATAAATGTTGAGTGTTTGAATCGTCTGTGATGTAATTTCCTTGGATGGTTGCATTTGATTTATGAATGCATGGATATCCACGAAGAATGCCTCCTCCTTTCCGGTACACTCCCTGTCCATTACCTTTCCCATTAATTTCATTTTTTAACATGACGAAAAATCAAAAAAGACCCGAAGTTTCGGGCCATGTAAAAAATCTCGATTGAAGTATTGGTGCTGTTTACCCCAGATTGGAAAAGTGTAATATGTACGAAAAATAAGGAAGTGTGCCCAATACTATGTAATGACTGGGATCACCCCGCTCTCTTTTTTTACATTTGTATGTGCCCATGCTGAGTCTGTCTGGGCAAGGCTCCGTCATTTCTTCAATGGTCCCTGTGCCTAAATAAAATACCTAAAGCGATTCAGGGTAACCACAAATGACAATAATCCCAACCCAAGCCCCAATGCGCCTCCCATAAACCCAAGCCCTAACCCTAAACCGGATATTCGTACATGGCCGTCCCGTGAATCGGGACACTGTTGCACTGTCAATGGACGCAGGAATAGTTGTCCGCCTTTTACAGAATCGACAATACCATAATAGATGGAGCCGTCATTCAAAGCCGCATACACTGGTTCCCCGATCAAGTGCTTTAATTGAGTTTCTTCAACCGGATTGTGTAATAACATGATTGCCTCCCTAAAATAATGAACCCGTCTTGTACTAGAAATGCATTTATTGAGAAAAACGTACGGGGCAAATCAACCTCGACGCAAACATTTTTTTAAAAGTTAAAATTACCATAAATTTACCCACTTGAAACGCGAATATTTGTTCGGTATTCTTGATATACTGATGTGCGAACAAATATTCGCGTTTGTGGGGTGGATTTTGTGGATCGCGTGATTTTGCTTGTTGACGGACAGTCATTTTATGCATCGATTGAAAAAGCAGCGCACCCGGAATTACGTGATAAGCCCGTTGCAGTCGGCGATCCCGACAGAAAATCGGGCATCATTCTTGCAGCCTGTCCGATCGCCAAGAAGCGCGGCGTCACTACGGCGGAACGGGTGGGGGAAGCTCTCGCAAAATGCCCGGACCTGAACGTGATTCGTCCGCGGATGCAAACGTACATTTCCGTATCCCTTTTGCTTACCGAAATATTTGAGTCCATAACAGACCAGGTCGAACCATATAGTGTTGACGAACAATTTCTCGACGTAACCGGCTCCATTCATGATCATGGCTCGCCGGAGGAGATCGCGCGCGAAATCCAGACGAAAATAAAGCTGTCGACAGGCGTATGGTCCCGGGTTGGGATCGGACCGACGAAAACGCTCGCGAAGATGGCTACCGATAATTTCGCCAAAAAGAGATCCGATGGGATCTACGAGCTGACTTTTCAAAACATCGAGTCCACTTTGTGGACTTTGCCGATTCATCAAATGTTCATGGTCGGGAATCGGATGACTTATCACTTCATGAGCATGGGATTACGCACGATCGGAGACATTGCCCGCCTCGACCTGGCCGATTTCAAGCGGCGGATGCGGCACCGGATGGGAAAGCAAAGCGACATCCAGGCGGAGTACTACTGGCAGACCGCGCGCGGCATCGATCCGAGTCCCGTTGTCCCGTCGATAAGAGGGGCGCTCAAGTCGATCAGCCACGGCAAAGCGCTCCGAGCGAGTCTATACCGTAAATTGGAGGACATCAAAGTAGTTTTGCTTGAACTCGTCATCGAGGTGTGCCGCCGGGCCCGGCGGCTTGGACAACAGGGGCGAGTCGTTTCAGTCGGCGCTGCGGAAACCGACGGGGAGAGGACGTTCTGGTTCGGCCGGCAGATGACGCTCCCGCAACCGACTTCGCTTACCCGCGAAGTCGAAGCGGCTGCACACAAGCTTTTTGTTGCGCATTGGCGCGGATATCCGTTGAGCCGTCTCTTTATATCTTTGACACAGCTATCGGAGGATAGCGCATATCAACTTACACTTTTTGAGGACCGGCCAAAAACGTATGCGCTCGAACGGACCGTAGATAAGATCAAGGATGTGTATGGAGATGCCGCGATCATGCGGGCATCCTCTTTGTTGGACTCCGGGGTGGCACGAGAAAGGGCAACGCAGATAGGGGGACACTACAAGTGAGCAAACTCGATGGAAATGAAAGGTGGAAGTCGAAAATGCTGCTTACCGAACATCAAGAGCAGTACGAAGCGCGAAATAACCCCAAAAAGCAAGGGCACCCAACGCCCGAGGAACTTACGATGGTTAGAGATTACGTTTTGCTGCCCCACATGCTGACGATGATCCAGAAAAGCATAGACGATATTCGGAACACGCCTAACCTTCTGAACAGACTTTATATGACAGCTGCTCAAGTGCTGATGAATAAAATCAGCCAAGACATGTACGACCTCAAACGCGAGTTAAGCAGGCGGAATATAAAAGTCCTCAACGATGAGCAGATTGATCTGGTCGTTTACTATAATTACAGCTGCCGCGGCTATAAGGAACGATTCGCCATTGTCCGAGAAGTAGCGAGGGCGGAGATAAGCGTGCGCCTAACGCAATATTTGGAAGAACTGTCCAAACTGATGAAGAGTTATCGTTAAAGAGGCGCTGGGCAGCGCCAACTTCTTGCTGATCGAGCCGGAGAAGCGCGAAAAGCCGATACCCCGCCCGCGCAAGCGGGAGGAGATCGGCGGAAGGACTTCGGCTAGAACGTTTTCGCGTCCGAATACCGTTCCCGGATGCTCAAAAACTCCGGCAAGTTTCGCAGAAAAATGTCGACCAGATCAGGGTCGAAGTGTTGTCCGCTCTCTTTTTTAATAAAGTCCACGATCTCTTCGAGCGGCCAAGCTTTTTTGTACACTCTGTCGCTGCCGAGCGCGTCGAATACGTCCGCCAGCGCCGCAATGCGGCCGTAAATATGGATTTGCCCGCCGGCCAACCCTTTCGGGTAGCCCTGCCCGTTATATTTCTCGTGATGCTGGTGGGCGATAATGGCCGCCGCCTTAATGATTTTGCGGTCGGAATGGTTCAGCATGGCATAGCCGATATTCGTATGGGTCCGGATAATGTCGAACTCTTCGGCCGTCAATTGGCCGGGCTTGGTCAAGATCGCGTCGGGGATGGCCACCTTGCCGACATCGTGCATCGAGGAGGCGAGCCGGATCAGCTCCGCCTCTTCTTCGGGCAGCCCGTACTTCAGCGCGAGCAGCTTGGAATATTCCGCGACCCGCTTGACGTGGTAGCCCGTTTCCTTCGACCGGGTTTCGACAATTTCGCCCAAGGTGAAAATAATTTCTTTTTGCGTATGCTCGACTTCTTCGTTCAAATAAATGTTTTCGAACGCGACGGATACGTTGGAGCAGTAAATTTCGATCAAGTACCGGTTCCATTCGTTCAGCTTGCTTCCGCCTTCGAAATAAATGACGTTCTCCATGCCGGTCTTGCTCTGGAAATAGCACACGAAATGGTTGTCGAAGAAGTTGCTTTTCTTTTCCCGGAACGCTTCTTCGATCGTTCTCAGCACGTGCGGGGGCACGATGTCCTGGATTTTTTCGTTCCCGCCCACCGAATAGTCGCCCGTCGCGGCGAGCACGTAGATTTCTTCCTGCCCTTTAGCTACGGCAAAGCTGTTGCAATGGAGCGCGTTTTTGTGCAGGTTCAAAATCGAAGTCAGCTGCGTCAGGACGCCGGAAGCGAACTTTTTCATCGATTGCAGCTCGAACAGCGCCGCCGACGATTTGATAATGCGCTCCAGCCCGATCTTGTTGTTCTCGATGACGATAATGTCGCGGTACGAGCGCAAAGCGGCCATCATGGTCGTAAACAGCTTCTGCGTCGTCAGCTCCGTCTTCTCTTTGTAATCGTTAATGTCGTAATTCGAGATCACAAGCCGCTCCGGCGCTTGTCCCGGCTGTCCGGTGCGCAAAATGATGCGGACTGCGTTGTATTTTAGCTGCTCGCGTATGTATTTCACGATTTTCAAACCGGAATCGTCGCGGTCCATGACGACGTCCAGCAAGACGATGGCCGTGTCCGGATGGTCGGCAATCAAGCGGTACGCTTCCTGCTCCGAATAAGCGCTCACAAACTCCAGCCGCTTGCCATCAAATTCGAAATCGTTTAACACCATCTTGGTCAAGTGATGAACTTCCTGTTCATCGTCCACGATGATCACTTTCCATTTTTCCGTCTCTTGCCGGTTCTCGTCTACGCTGCCTTGATCTTCAGCGGCAAATGTAAGCAGATCCTCTTGACCGTCGTTAACCATGCTGTGCTCCTTCACGAATAGGAATTTGAATAATAAACGCCGTGCCTGCGCCGACCTCGCTTTCGCAGCGAATCGTTCCGCCCAGCGACTGCGTGACGAGATTGTAGACGATATGCATGCCGAGGCCTGTTCCGCCGCCGCCGCGATTCGTCGTGAAGAACGGGTCGAAAATATGCTTCACGACTTCCGGCGGCATGCCTTTGCCGTCATCGGCGTAAGTGATCGTCAGCTCGCTTTCGTGCTGCGCAATGTCGATTGAAATATGACCTTCGTCGCCTTCGTCATAGGCGTGAATCAGCGAATTCATAATGAAATTGGTCACGATTTGCGACACCGCGCCCGGGTCGCTGAATATGTCGATGCCGCTTCCGCCGCGAACCGTGACCTGATGCTTCGTCTTTTTCAGGTTCGGCTGCAGGCTGATCAGCACTTCCTGAATATACTCCTTGATGTTAAACATGCGCTTCGTTTCGACCGACCGGTCGACGGCGACTTGCTTGAAGCTTTTGACCAGCTCCGATGCCCGCATCAGATTCGTCTGAATCATGCCCGTCGTCTCGCGGACGGTTTTCAAATAGTCGTCCAGATCGGACCGCTTCATGCGGTTTTCTTGGTACAAGGCGGCGAATTCCTTCGATTTCTCGTCCAGGAACGACGCGGCGGTGACGCCGATGCCGAGAGGGGTGTTGATTTCATGGGAGACGCCGGCTACCAAATTGCCGAGCGCGACCATTTTTTCCGATTCCACGAGCTGCTTCTGCGTTTGCTGAATCGTTTTGACCGCTTGCTGCAATTCGTTGTAGCGCCCGTCCAGGTTGTGCACCATGTCGTTGAACGCCGCCGCTACCTCGATGATTTCCTGGCTGCCGGTCAGCCGGATATCTCTGTATCTCAGCCCTTGCTTGACGGAGATGGCCGCTTCCCGGATTTTCATGAGCGGGCGGATGAGCAGCTTGCGGATAATGAGCCACAGCGTAATGACCAGGAGCAAGGTGATCGCAAGCCCGGCGGCGATGATCAATTGGGTTCGTTTCTGGATCAGCTCCGTATTGGCGGACGTGTTGACGGTCAATTCGATAGCCCCGACCGTAGCCCCGTCCTCTTTGAGGGGGGCGGTCAGCCGGACTTTGGGAATGTCGTCCTTGCCGCTTACGCTGTGGGAGACAAGCTTCAGATCGTTTTGCAGCGTCGGCGAGAGCTCCGGCGGTGTCGGCTTGCCGATAAGGCTGCGGTCGGTCGACGCCAAAATGTGCTGCTTGCCGTAGAGCGTAAGCTGCAGCACATTTTCGTTCTTATATTGAATGTAATCAAAAATTTGCTGCACGTCTTGAATGGCGTGGGATTCTTCGTATCTGCCGTTGATGGCGGTCGTAATGCCGTCGAGCTGGCTGACGTACGCTTCTTCCACCGACCTGCGCAAGCTGTAGGAGTCGAACGAAACGAGGGCCGCCATCATCAGGACGGTAACCACCGTGACAAGGATGACGATTCTGTTTTGCAAGCTTAAAGTACGAGGCACGGCCGGTCTCCTGTAAACGTTATTTGATGTCGAAATTGATCGTCTTGTTCACATCGTACGGCGTATGGTCGTTGTTATGGAGCGATACTTTCAAAACGTGGGGGCCCGGAACGAGGTCCTTGAACACTTGCTCCTCCTGCGTCACTCCGATTTTTTCCCCGTTGTCCAAGTACATATGGATATGTCCCTCTCCGTCTTTGCGCGCTTCCCCGTAATGTTTCGCAGAAATGGTCATGTCGGTCGTCACTCTCACCGTGACCTGACGGCCCGAGATGTCCAGCTTCACGTCAAGACTCGGCTTGTGATGGTGCTCCTGCCCGGAACCGGCAGGGGAAACGGCCGGATTTGCGCTGCCGCACGCGGTTAAGAGCAAGCAGCCCAGCAATAACAAGGACATTCGTTTCATAGCTTCACCTCGGGTGATTAGGAATTTCGCACGAGCAGATAGGAAAATAATTCTACAACGAATCCGGGATTCCTTCTTGCAATGTCGAAATGTGCTGTCATATTAACATTTTTTACAAGCCTTCAGCGAACTTTCAGTTTGTTTTTATGTTCCCGTCAGGTGAGCCTAAGGCCAGCTTAATGTTAAGGGGCTATATTGCAATTGTAACGAACAACGGAAAGGTGGAGATTGCGATGAAACAACCGTTCAAGCTTCAAGGGCAATCGTTCAGAACGGCGTTTGCGGCGTTCATGTCCGGGGCGCTTATTGTGGGAAGCTTGATGTTCGCTTCCGATAAACTCAATTTATTTACCGGCGGAGTTCAGCCGCTTGTCGCAGGCACTGCCGCGGCAGCCGGCACGAGCGCGAACGGGGGAGTGCAGACCGCTTCCTACAGCGCTTCCGGACCGGGCACCATATCCGAAATCGCCAAGGCGGCCAGCCCGGCTGTCGTCAAAATCGAAACGAAAACGAAGGCTTCGGGCAGCGGCAGCAATTCGCTGTACAACAGCCCGTTCTTCCGGCAGTTTATGGGCGATGGCGGGAGCGGCCAGCCGCAGCAGGACGGCAGCGGCGGCTTGCAGGAAAGCGGCCTCGGCTCCGGGTTTATTTTCGACTCGTCCGGGTACATTTTGACTAACGAGCACGTTATCGATGGCGCGGACGAAATCGACGTGTACGTGCAAGGCTACGACAAGCCGTTCCAGGCCAAGCTGCTCGGCAGCAGCTACGATCTGGACCTTGCCGTACTCAAAATCGAAGGGGACAAGGCGTTCCCGTCTCTGGCGATCGGCAATTCGGACGACGCCCAGGTCGGCGACTGGGTCGTGGCGATCGGCAATCCGTACGATTTCGATTATACGGTGACGGCCGGCGTGCTGAGCGCCAAAGACCGCCCGATCAGCATCGACGACACTGAGGGCACCCGCAACTACAAGCATTTGCTCCAAACCGATACGGCGATCAACCCGGGCAACTCCGGAGGTCCGCTGCTGAACATGAACGGCGAAGTGATCGGCATTAATACGGCCGTCAACGCGGAAGCGCAGGGTATCGGCTTCGCGATTCCGACGAGCACGATCAGCTCCGTTCTGGACAATTTGAAAACGGGCAAGACGATTCCGAAGGAACCGGCGCCGTATATCGGCGTAAGCGTACAAGACGTTACCTCCGATATGCTTGGCGATTTGCAGCTGAAAAGCACGGACGGCGCCCTCGTCGCCGCCGTGCAGCGGCAAACGCCCGCTTTTGCGGCAGGCATCCGCCAATATGACGTCATTACCGCCGTGAACGGCAAGCAGGTCGCAAGCGCGGACGAGCTGACGAAACAAATTCAGGCGGCCAAAGTCGGAGACGAGCTGACGATTACGATTTCGCGGGGCGGCCAGACGCAAAATGTCAGCGTCAAGGTCGGGGATAAGAACGCAGCATCGAACTGACAACATGATACGAGGCAAAAACGAGGCCCCCTTCCGATTTGCGAAGGGGGCCTCGTCTGCGTCAACGTGCCGCTTGCGGGAACGCCTTAGATGCCGGTGACTTCGCAGCACGGCAGCCAGTTGCCCTTGGCGGCGAAGCGAGCGGATCGGGCGCGAGGCAAGGCAGCGGGGGCGGAGGTCGCGGTGCGTTCCGCGGCAAAGCCGAAGCCGCTACCGCACAAGAGCCTTCGCCGAGCTGCGCACGATGAGCTCGGACGGCAAAATGACCGTGCGCCGCTCCGCATCCGGGCCGGCTGCGATCCGTTCGACGAGCAGCTGCACGCCGAGCGCCCCGAACTGGTAAGCCGGCTGGGCGGCGACGGTAAGGAACGGATCGAGCTCCGAGGCGAGCCCGAGGTCGTCGAAGCAGACGACGGATATGTCGTCCGGCACGCGCAAACCGCGGCGCCTGAGGGTGCGGATGATGCCGACGGCGAGAAAGTTGTTGGCGGCGAACACGGCTGTCGGCGGCGAGTCCAGGTGCAGCAAGCGGTCAAGCGCTTCGTCGTCATGAAAGTCGCGATAATTGACGTGAAGCATAAGCTCTTCGTCGACCGGCACGCCGGCCAGCCTGAGCGCTTCGCTGTAGCCTTGCTGGCGCAGCCGCGCCGTGGAGACGTCCGGCGAGCCGTTCACGAGCGCGATGCGGCGGTGTCCGAGCGCGAGCAGGTGATCGACGAGGCGGCGCGCCCCTTCCTGCTGTCGCCGAGGACGAGATCGGATTCGATGCCCGGCACCTCGCGGTCGAGCGCGACGAACGGAATGCGGTGCTGGCGCAGCCGCTGCAAATGCGCAAGCGAGCCGTCGCCCGCGGGGGCGAACAGCACGCCGTCGACGCGCGTCGCGACGATCGTCTCGACGTAGTCGTTTTCCTTGTCGTAATCTTCATCGCTGTTGCCCAGCAGCATTTTGTAGCCGTACTTGTGGGCGGTGTCTTCCGCGCCGCGGGCGAGCGTCGTGTAGAACGGGTTCGTGATGTCGGTAATGAGCAGCGACAGCGTCATCGTCTTCTGCAGCACGAGACTGCGCGCCGTCGAATTGGGAACATAGTGCAGCTCGGCCATCACCTGCTTCACGCGCTTGCGCGTCGCCTCGCTGATTTTGCCCGTGTTATTGATAACCCTGGAGACGGTCATGGCGGACACGTTCGCCCTTTTCGCAATGTCGTAGATCGTGATCAACGGCTGTCACCTTTTCCCGAAAATCGTTATGTCTATTGTAGGAAACAAACCGATTGACAGCAAGTGGCTTCCTTGATAAGGTAAGGTTACCGATAACACAATTTTACTCAGTTCGATTCAGGAAGGGAGCTTTTGAACGTTATGGCACATCAATTCGAGGCGGGGGCCGACGCGCTCGTCATGGACGCGCGCGACCACGTGGCGACGGCGCTGCGCGACATCGCCGCCGGCGAAACGATCCGCTACTTGCGCGGCGGATCGTTGGAAACGGTTACACTTCTGGACCCGGTTCCGTTCGGGCACAAGGTCTCTATCGCGGCGATCGACGCCGGCTCCGAAGTCCGCAAATACGGCGAAGTGATCGGCCGCTCGACCGCCGCTATCGAGCGCGGACGGCACGTGCATGTGCACAACATCGAAGGCATCCGCGGCCGCGGCGACATGGCGCAAACGAAAAAGGAAGGTGCATCCGCATGACCACAGCTACCGCAACCGGAACTACGTTCCTCGGCTATCAACGGCCTAACGGCGATATCGGCATCCGCAATCATTTGCTGCTTATTCCTACCGTCATTTGCGCCAATCAGGTCGTCTCCCGCATCGCCCAGCTCGTGCCGGGCACGGTGCCGATTCCGCACCAGCACGGCTGCTCCCAGATCGGCGCCGACAAAGACCGCACGTTCGATGTGCTGGCCGGCACCGGCCGCAATCCGAACGTCGGCGGCGTCATTATCGTTTCGCTCGGCTGCGAGGTCGTCGATCCGGCGGCGCTCGCGGAAGCGATCAAGGTTACCGGTAAACCTGTCGTCGCTTTCGACATTCAGAGCGTCGGCGGCTCCGTGAAGGCGATCCAGCACGGCGTGGAGCTGGCAAAAAAGATGCAGGCCGAGCTGGAGCGCGAGCCGAAAGTGCCGGTCCCGCTCAGCAAGCTGAAAGTCGGCGTCAAATGCGGCGGCTCGGACGCAACGAGCGGGCTCGCCTCGAACCCGGCGCTCGGCGCGGCGGCCGACGCTCTCATCGGCGCAGGCGGCGGCATCGTCATCGGCGAGACGACGGAAATTATCGGCGCCGAGCACGTGCTGGCCGAGCGGTGCGTGACGCCGGAAACGAAGGCGCAGCTGTACCACATCGTCGACCGCTTCGAGAAAGAAGTCGAACGGATGGGCGCCGATATGCGCGGCGGCAATCCGAGCCCGGGCAACATCGCCGGCGGCCTGTCGACGATCGAGGAAAAGTCGCTCGGCTGCATTAGCAAGTGCGGCACCGCGCCGATTCGCGGCGTCATCGAATACGCCGAGCCGATTCCGGAAGGCGGGCTCTATTTTATGGATTCCCCGGGCAACGATATCGAGTGCGTCTCCGGCATGGCGGCGGGCGGCGCGCACATCGTCTGCTTCACGACGGGGCGGGGAACGCCGACCGGTTCGGCCGTCATCCCGGTTATTAAGATCACGGCCAACAAACGCACGTACACGAACATGGAAGACAATATGGACGTCGACGTCAGCGACATGCTGACCGGAACGCTTAGTCTCGAGGAAGCGGGGGACCGCATCTGGCAAGAAATTCGCGAGGTGGCGGAAGGCAAGCTGACGAAGGCGGAGTTTCTCGGCCATCAGGAATTCAGCATCAACCGCATCGGACCGAGCCTGTAACCGGACGAAAACCGAGAAGGAGGGGAGCAGCACCATGGAGCATAACGGAGCGAACTGGCTCGACCTCGACTACCGGCCGGCGCTGCCGCAAGACCGGACGATCGGCATCGGCATCGTCGCGCCGGCGAAATCGTCGAGGCGTGCCACTTGCCGGCGTACCGGATGGGCGGCCTGAACGTCGTCGGCATTTATGACGTGAACCGAGAGAAGGCGGCGGCGCTCGCCGCCAAATTCGGCATCGGCAAAGTGTACGGCTCGTTTGACGAGCTGCTTGCCGATCCAGCCGTGCGCGTCGCCGATTTCGCCGTGCCGGCGAAAGTGCAGCCGCAGCTGGCGGTCCAGGCGGCCGCGGCGGGCAAGCACATGCTGTGCCAGAAGCCGCTGGCCGAACATTATGAGGATGCGGTCCGGATCGCGGAGGCGTGCGCGGAGGCGGGCGTGAAAGCCGCCGTCAACCAGCAGATGCGCTGGTCGCCGGGCATTCGCGCCAGCCATACGATCATCCGGCGCGGCTGGCTCGGCGAGCTGCTGCAGGCGACGATTGCCGTGAACGTGAAGCAGGAATTTGCGAACTGGACGTGGCTGCGCGACATGCCGACGCTCGAGTTCATGTACCACAGCATTCATTACATCGACGCGATCCGCTTCCTGTTCGGCGATCCGGAATACATATACGCCGACGGGGCGCGCTTCCCCGGCCAGCAGTGCGTCGGCGAAACGCGGACGCTGCTGCATATGAGGTTTCCCGGCGAAGCGCGCGGGCTCATCCACGACAACCATAACCATATCGCCGGCGAGGACGACTGGTACGCGACGTTCCGGTTCGAAGGGACCGAGGGCATCGTCAAAGGGACGAACGGCTCGCTGTACAACTATCCGACCGGGCGCGAAGATACGCTCAGCTATTACTCGAAACGGATCGATCCCGATTACTGGTTTACGCCGCGATTGCACGGCAAATGGTTTCCGCACGCTTTCATGGGCACGATGGGCGAGCTGCTGCGGGCGATCGAGGAGGAGCGGGAGCCGGAGAACAGCGTCGCCGACAACCTGAAGACGCTGCAAATCGTGTTCGGAGCCTACTTGTCGATGAGCGAAAATCGTCCGGTCGCGTTGCAGGAAATCGCGTCCGGAGCCGTCGCTGTGAAAGGAGCATAACGTACGATGTTAAAAGGGATTCCGACGATCATTTCCCCCGAGCTGCTAAAAACGTTGATGGAGATGGGCCACGGCGATACGATCGTGCTCGCCGACGGCAACTTCCCGGCTGCCTCGTGCGCGCGGCGGCTCGTCCGCGCTGACGGTCATGGTGTCACGGCTTTGCTGGACGCCATTCTGGAGCTGTTTCCGCTTGACACCTATGTCGCCGAGCCCGTGGGCCTCATGCAAGTCGTGCCGGGCGATCCGACGGTGCCGACGATCTGGGACGAGTACAGAGCCGTCATCGCGCGCCACGAAGGAGAGGGCGCGGGCATCGAAATGATCGAGCGATTCGAGTTCTACGAGCGGGCGAAACGAGCCTATGCGGTCGTGGCTACAGGCGAGACGGCAACGTACGCCAACGTTATCCTCACGAAAGGAGTTATCAAGTGAGGATCGACGCCCACCAGCATTATTGGCGGCTCGACCGCGGCGATTACGGCTGGCTGACGCCGGACGCCGGCATATTGTACCGCGATTACGGCCCGTCCGACCTCGCGCCGCATTTGCGCAGCCGCGGCATCGGCGCTACGGTCGCCGTGCAGGCGGCGCCGACGGTTGCGGAGACCGAATACTTGCTGACGCTTTGCGCCGGCGAGCCTACGCTCGCCGGCGTCGTCGGCTGGGTCGATCCGGAAGCGGACGACTTCGAGGCGACGCTTGTCCGCTTGAAGCGGTCGCCGTATTTTCTCGGCATCCGGCCGATGCTGCAAGATCTCGAAGACGACGCCTATATCGTGCGTCCGAAAGTGCTCGAATCGCTGCGCACGCTCGTCCGCCACGACTTGGCGCTCGATCTGCTCGTCCGCCCGCGCCAGCTTCCGCATGCGGCCGCGATGCTCGCCGCGGTGCCCGGCCTGCGCGCCGTCGTCGACCATATCGCCAAGCCCGATATCGCCGCCGGCATAACCGAGCCGTGGCGCTCGGACCTGGCCGCCGTCGCCGCTTATCCGAACGTGTATTGCAAGCTGTCCGGAATGGTGACGGAAGCCGATCACCGCGCGTGGCGGCGCGAGCATCTCGAGCCTTATATCCGCGAAGTATGCCGGCTGTTCGGGCCGCAGCGCGTCATGTTCGGCAGCGATTGGCCCGTCTGCCTGCTCGCCGCCTCGTACGACGAAGTGGCGGCAGCGCTCGAGGCGTCGCTGCCGCCGGAGTGGACAGAGGCGGATAGGGCGGCCGTATTCGGCGCGAATGCGGCTGCCTTTTACCGGATTGGCAACTCTAAACTTCCTGAAGTTGCCTCCTGATTCGGCATGAAAAGCTGCCTCTTTGCAGGGGGCAGTCACCGTTATTCGTGAAAACGATCCCGGATACGGAATCCGCGCTCGGCTGCGGGATCGGCTCCGCCGGCCTCGCCGGGCGGAACGCTTCCAGCAGCTCGGTGCCGCACTTGGCGCAAATGCGCGCTTCGCGAATGCCGCGCCCGCATTTTTCGCACGGATAAGTCAAGTTCGGATAGAACTTCGTCGACAGCTTGCGCTCTTCCTTGATAAACTTCATAATTACGTCCATCGGCACGCCCGTCGCTTGCTGCAGCTGTTCGGTCGTCGCCTTGTCATGCCTCAGCAAGTAGCTTTCGCACACCTCCAGCATGTCGTCCATCTGTTTCATGCAGTTCGGGCACAAATTCCGCAAATTTTTATTGAAAATCGCCCCGCATCTCGGGCAATTGTCCACTGTCAAGCCTGGCATCATCGTAATCCCCCGCCTTTGTCCGCTCGATCGGGTTCTACGATGAACGTCCGACCACCTTATTAGTCCTATTGTACTATGCGGCGAACCGATAAGAAAGTGTTTAGCACCTGTTTTAAGAAAAATTAGGGTGCCAGTTCAGCTGAAGGCAGCAGGTTGATATAGGTCTTTTTGCCTATTTCCCGAAAGCGGTGTCCATCATGCCTAAGCTTGCGGCGGCAACGATTTGCCTGCAGGCCTGTCTCTCCGGCGCTGCAAAACTGTATAATGAAACAAGCAAAGCTCACGTCGCCGCATTTCGTGGGCGAGTGGAGAAAGGTGGACATGAGTCGCATGCAGCAGGGGATAGCATCCGCGATGGCTACTGAGCGGCCCGTCGCGATCGTGACCGGCGCGTCAAGCGGCTTCGGCCTAGGCGCCAGCATCGCTTTGGCGCGGCACGGGTATCTCGTAATCGCCACGATGCGCGATACGGGGAAAAAGGGGCCGCTGCTCGAGCAGTCCGAGCGGCTCGGCATCGCCGAAAGGGTCGTGTGCTGCGAGCTGGACGTGACGAACGAAGCGCGCGCCACCAGTCTCGCGGCGCAAGCTGCCGAGGGCTACGGGCGCATCGATGTGCTGCTCAACAACGCGGGCTTCGCCGTCGCCGGGTTCGTCGAGGACATCGGCATGGACGCATGGCGGCGGCAGTTCGAGACGAATTTGTTCGGCGCGGTCGCCATGACGAAGGCGGTGCTCCCGGCTATGCGCGCAAGGAGAAGCGGGCGCATCATCAACATCGGCAGCGTTAGCGGCCGGTTCGGCTTCCCGGCGATGGGGCCGTATGCCGCTTCCAAATTTGCGCTCGAAGGCTTCAGCGAATCGCTGCGGCTGGAACTGCTGCCGTTCGGCGTATACGTATCGCTGATCGAGCCGGGGGCGTACAAGACGAACATTTGGAACACCGGCAGCTTCTCGATGCCGCCGGATTCGCCTTACGGGCGGCAAGCGCAGGCGATGCTGCGGGAAATGAGGCGGACGGCCGACACTGCCGGCGATCCGGACGAAGTGGTGCAGCGGATCGTACGGATCGCCACGTCGAAAAAACCGCCAAAGCTGCGCTATCCGGTCGGCCGCGGCGTGCGGCGCAATATGGCGCTGAAAGCGCTGCTGCCGTGGAGCTGGATCGAGCTGGCCGTCAGCAAACTGCTGAAATAGCGCAAAAATGGCTCCGGCCGCAGCTAGTAAGCGGCCGGAGCCATTTTGCTCATCCGGTTGCGGTTATTCCTCTTTCAAACGGTGGCGCACTTTGCCAAGCAGCTCCGCAAGCGTTTGCCGCTCGGAATCGGTCAAGACGCCGAGCATCGATTCCGCGACGCCGTCCACTTGCCGAAAATAATTCGTTGCCGCTTCCAGCGACTTGTCCGTAGCGGAGATCAGAAAGCTGCGCCGGTCGCCCGCGTCGAGCGTGCGCGTTATGAAGCCGTGCTCCTCGAGCTTGTCGAGCACGCGCGTCAGCGTGCTGAGCGAAATGCCCGGCAAGCGCGCGGCGATGTCCTTTACCGGCATCGTGCCGTGCTCCGCCAAGGCAAGCACGAGCGCGAAATCTTGCGCCGACATTTTGCCCGCGTCAAGCTGTTCGGAGCAGCGCAGCCGGTTCGTGTCGGCGCACTGCTTCATTCGTTTGGTCATCAATATAATGAATTCGCGGACGGTTCCGACGTGATCGCGATGGTCGCCGAAAGAAGCCATTCGAAGTCGCCTCGCTTTAAAGGTAGTCATGGATGGTCGCGCGCTCGCTATCGTGCGCGATATGTTCATCATGAGTATAGCCACCGTCGCCGGCAGTGTCAACGAAGAGGGGCTGCCGCAGCGTCGCCCGTGTCTATGCTTTGATTGTAAAAAGCTGCCGCAAGCAGTAAAATAAACATGTTTACAGTAATGGGAAAAATCCCCTGTGAATGATAGGAACGGAGGGTTACGTATGGGTGTAGTAAATCGCAATACCCGATTTGTACGCTTGCGCCACAACATGGTTAGCGCTGAGTTGCGCTGCCTGTGTGCAAGGCAATCGGGAGCGGTTTGCCCATTTGGCGATAACCCTATGTAGCCATGGGCATTCATCCCTACCGATTGCTGGCAACACAGGCTGCGGCCTGTGTTTTTTTATTTGCCAAGCAACGGAGGGATTCCTATGCAAAGACGGCATCAGCGGGCGGAGAAGGCGCCTTTTTCCGGCCAGCATTTGCTGCACAATAAACGAATCATCAGAGACATGATTGCCATCGCCGAGGTAACTGGCGCGGACACGGTTCTCGATATCGGAGCCGGCAAAGGGGCGATCACCATGCCTCTGGCGGAAATTGCCGGCAAAGTTGTGGCCATCGAGAACGACCGGCAATTTGCGGATGTGCTTAGAGCGAAGTCGGATTGTTATCCGAACGTCGTCATTATTCAAAAAGACTTTCTACAAACCCGTATGCCGAGAGAACCGTTTTGCGTCGTAGCCAACATCCCGTACGCTATCACCACGCCCATTTTGGAAAAGCTGCTTTGCCCGGTAGCGAACGGTTTTCAAAAAGGGGTGCTGATGATCGAAAAAGGCGCGGCTAAACGATTTACGGCTCGTCCAACAGCCGATCCGCGCATTTTGGCCTGGAAGATGTGGCACGAGCTGGAGTTCGTAGCCGGCGTGTCCAGAAATCATTTCGCCACGCCGCCCCGCGTAGACTCGGCTCTGGTTCGCATCAGGAGGAAAGCAAGCCCCGCAATTCGGAATGCGGATTATTACAGGTTTAGAGCGTTGGCTGAGTTCGGCTTGCAGTATCCGGTACGGCCGATGGCCGAAGCGTTAAGAGCCGTTTTCACCCCTCCGCAAATCAAACATTTGGCCAGAAATCTGGGCGTTGATCGGCTGACGCCTATCGGCACTTTGCAGGAACGCCAATGGGCGGACGTGTTTCATACGATGATCCGGTACGTAGAACCGCACCGCTGGCCCGCATCCGGAAAATAGGGCTGCGCAACGGGTTGGAAATGAACCTCCGGCCTCCGTTAAAGCCGCGTTCCTTTCATCATCCCAGGCGGATGGAGCGCGGCATGAAAAGCAGCCTTTCCGGTTGCCCAAGAAAGGCGGAGCGGAGGGTGGAAATGTGGGTCAGAGCGTAGCGCCGCCTTTGAAATCGTGTTTCAACCCCACATTCGAGTTCATTGGAACACCAGTGTGGGCGATGCCGGAGACCCGCATTTCCAATCCGCAGTGCATCCATACTTTCTAAGGCAGCCTGCGTCTTCCGGTTCATTTCCGCCCTTCGCTCCGCATTTATTACGATAGCGGGAGGGAGTTTCGCCGTTTCCGATAAGCTATCGTTGAAAGCGTTGCAGAGAATGGGGTACAATGAGGATAAGCAAGAAGCAAAAAAAATCATCACATACAGACCCTACTATGGCATAAGGAGTGAAAGTGATTATGCAAAGAACGATTACGGTTTCGGGGGCGGGCACGTTCGCACACGTGCTGCAGACGTTCGCGCTGTCGCTGCTCGTCTCGTTCCTCGGCATGCTGGTCGGGGCCATGATCGTGCCGGCTTCGCTCGTGCCGCTGTTCATCGTCGCCGAAGTGGTGATGCTGATCGCGGCGGTCGTCATCCGGCTGCGCGGCCGAAGCATCGGGTACACGTTCCTGTACGCGTTCACGGCGGTTTCCGGCGTGACGCTGTATCCCGTCATTATGGCGTACGGCAGCCAATTGGGGGCGAACGTCGTCTCCGGCGCGTTTCTGGCGACCGCCGTCATTTTCGGCGGGCTGGCCTTTTACGCCCACCGCTCGCAGCGCGACTTCAGCTTCCTCGGCGGTTTTCTCGTCGCCGCGACGCTCGGCCTTTTGCTGATGGGGCTGCTCAATTTGTTCCTGCATTTCGGCTCGGCGGTTTCGTTCGTCTGGTCGGCGGTTGGCGTTCTCGTCTTCAGCGGCTGGGTATTGTACGACGTCGCTCAATACCGCGACGGCGTCGATCCGGCCGACGTGCCGCTTGCGGCGCTGAACATTTACCTCGATTTCATCAACCTGTTCCTGTACATTTTGCGCTTCATCGCTTCGATTCTCGGAGCGAACCGCAACTAAGCGCGGAATACGGCAAAATGACCCCGGCGCACATTGGCGCCGGGGTCATTTTGCTGAAGGGCACTTTGGCGTGCGTTTTTGCGGTGTTGCAGCTCAAGCAGGACGGAGGCCGGCAACGGAACGGTTGCGTTTAAAACCATGTTCGGGCGGCAACAATGGGGGAGGGAAGGGGGCCCGCGGCATGGCCAAAAGCGATGAACTGATCAAATACATTACGCAGCGCGTCGTCACGTATATGGACACGCCGCCCGACGAGCGGCGCCGCACCAGGGAGAGCGTCAAAGTGCGGCGCGGCCGCTGGGACGTGCGCTGGTTCGGCATGCTGCCGCTGGCGGCGGCGATGTGGCTGCGCGGCTTGCGCGGCATATGGCGCAGCCTGCGCCGTCTTCGTGCCGCAGGCAGCGGCGGACACGACGACGAATCTATCCGATAGGATGTTCGCTTGCACCACAATCTGGTAGTATGATCATATCGGCTTTGACACGGGAGAGGAGCTGCCGACATGATCGATATACACTGCCACATTTTATGGGGATTGGACGACGGCGCGGCCGATATGGCCGAAGCGCTGGAGATGGCGCGCATCGCTTATGCGGACGGAGTGCGCTGTATTGTGGCGACGCCTCATTTTACGAACGATTGGCTCAATGTGCGGGACGTCGTTGAGCGGAAAGTGCGGGAGCTGCAGCGGGCGCTTGACGAAGCCGGCATTGCCGTGACGGTCCGGGCAGGCAACGAGGTGCGGCTCGAGAGCGAAGATTTCGTCACCCGCCATGCCGAGCGGGAGCAATTCGGCTATTTGGACGAGGGAAAACGATTCGTGCTGCTCGAACAGCGCTGGGTAGAGTACGAGCCGGCGTCATCGAAGCTGGTTAAGTGGTTCAAGGGGCGCGGCACGACGCCGATTATCGCACATCCGGAGCGGCATGCCTTTTCCGCGACGATCCGTCGCTGCTTGCGGCGCTTACCGACCTCGGCGCCTGGACGCAAGTATCGGTCGACAGCCTGCTGGGCAAAAACGGGGAAGAGGCGCGAGCGTTCGCTCTGAAGCTGCTGCAGGACGACCGGCTGCATACGCTGGCCACCGACGCCCATAACGTGCGGCGCAAGCCGAATTTGGCGGAAGGCTTTCGCTTCGTTCGCGAGCACGCCGGAGCGGCGCGGGCGGACGCGATTGCGGGGCGGATGGCGGAGATTTGAAGCGAATTTTAGCGCACTGCGCAGAGCATTACGGTGATCTCGCCGCCAAAAATACAGCGAAAGCGGACGGGGAGCTACGGAACGCGATATTGGGGTTGGACGATAAAGCATCGATAAAGCTTCGATAAAGCGCTATAAACGGTTAGCGGAAATATGTTCCGTTATTGCTCTATTTCCCGAGTATTTACCAAATTTAGCGGAACGAGAGAGCGTTATTTGCCTATTTTATGCGACAATCTTTCTTTTTCGGTACGTATAACTGAACTGCGTTCCTTTAAGATTGGGCCGGTGCCCCTCTATCCGCGGAATAGCGGAACACCGTTCCTTTAAGGCCAACGAGAAAAGCGGCGCCGCGAGAATCCCCAATCAAGGATACGCAATTATTGTTAGCCCCCCCATAAAAAAGCGGAAAAGCTTCCGAGCGTACGCTCGCCGACGGCGGGCATACGCCGGAAGCTTTTCCAATCTATGAGGAAGAGGAGAACAAACTTAGGGGTAAAATCGTCCGGCGCCTTTCAGTTCGGCGTAACGGATGTAGCGCGGTCCGTCCTGGTCGACAGCCAAATACGATTCGGCCGGGCCGCTCCAAACGTGGTAGCCGGTCACGGCAAGCGGTACGGTCACTTTGCCGCCGTACAGTTCGGCAACGTAGACGAGCCGTTGTTTGCCGCCTGTCAGCGCCTGACTCACTTCGTCGAACGCGGCCAACTGCAGCGGCTTGCCCGTTACCCACGAGATGCGCTCGTACGGATCGAAGGCGGGGAGCTGCAGCTTGGCAGCGACAGCCGGCGCTTCGGAGCCGTTAGAGGCGGCGGACTGGGCGGAATCGGCCCCGCTATGCTCCTGCTTCAGCAGAAGCTCGCTTAGCGGCAGAGCCTCGCCGGTTTTGGCGTCGAGATATGCCGTCGCAGCGCCGGTGTTCAGCTTCCATAGCGCGTGCAGCGGCCCGGCATACAGCCGTTCCGCGCGGCCGGCATGCTCGTTTATAAAATCCGCGAAAGATAAGGAAGAGGGAATAAGTTCCTGCTGTACCGCTGAGCGGTACAGGGTGGCAAGGCTGAACAAAGGATGCGGGCCGGTGCCGTATTCGGTCAGTTTGAACGTGCCGTCGGGGGCCGGCCGTGACTATCATATAGCCGACTTCTTTGCCGTCCCGGGTAAGCAGCACGACGTAGCCGTGGAGCCCCGGCCCGAGCGGATAGCTCGTCCAGCTCGCGCCGCGCCACGCCTCGAAGCCGCTCTCGCGGGCGAGAATCTGGCGCCAGCGCTCGATAGCCGCATCGAGCTCGCCGCTTAGCCGCCGCGTTCAGCTGCGGCGGCGCCAAAGCCGGCGCGCGGCCGTGCCGCCGCCGGGCACAGCGGCGCGGCGGCAGGGCCGCGCC
>NZ_JXAK01000019.1 GCF_000829455.1 Gordoniibacillus kamchatkensis | reverse complement strand
CAGTAATCTGCCGATACGTCCACTTCTCCTCCATATGAAGGCGAATAGCTTCTTTCTTCAATTCCTCTGGATACTTTTTAAACTTCTGACCCTTGACTGCATAAAAATGCACCCCTTAGAAATCATCGGATTAACCTAGGGGTTTTTCCAATGTCTATTCTAAGGGGTGCACTTCAGAACTGAGGGATGCCTTTTTTGCGTGCACGACGCTATCCTTTCGATTTTCTTTAAAAATCCCCCAAATCTTTAGGGATTCCTTGTATCATCCGGTGAACGCGAATGGCACAAGGTAGAAAAATGAAACAAAACCTAAATAGCTGCACAAATGGTAAACGGAATACCATAATGGTAATTGCCGTGTTTGTGCGGCGTTGCTATATTCAGAAGTGTAAGCGCTTTATCTGGCGTTGGCCGCCTGGTTGATTAACGACCTGGCAGGAAGGGGGATCATCCCGCCGTGAAAATGATGATAAGAAAGATGAACACGATTGGGCGATTATCGTACTTTAAAGGCTAATTAACCAAGGCGAGAATAGTAAAGGAGGGTATGTATGTTCACGCGAAAATTGTTATCGGCCGTTTCAATGAGTGCCGTACTCCTGTTAATTACAGCATGCTCGGGTGCAGGAGGTTCGGATAAGCCTGGAGGCGGGAACCCTCCATCGGCGGCAAAAACGAATCCGCAACCGTCTTCAGCCGCACAAGGCACTAAACTGTTGCCGCAGCCCACAACCATTAAAGTTATGACCAATGATAACTCCCCGCCTGTCAATGCGAAGTCGCCGGTATATGGTTATATTTTTGAAAAAACGAACGTTAGACTGGATTTGGAGTATGTCGCTACCAACTATACGCAAAGAGCGCAAACGATTATCGCCACCAACAGCTTGCCAGATGTCATGAAAATTCCTTACGGAAGCCCATTCTTTATCGATGCGGCGAAGAACGGCCTCCTGCTGCCGATCAGCGATTATATGGCCGACGCGCCGAATTTTGCAAAAATCGTCAAGGAAAACAAAGAGATTAGCAAGCTGAAGGTAGACGGCAAGCTGTATTCGTTCCCGCAATTAGGCGCTTGGAAGCTGCAGCTCGCTCAGGCGCCCATGATGAGAGTCGACTTGTTACAAGAATTGGGGCTCGCCCCGCCGAACACATTCGATGAGCTGTATCAGGTGCTTAAAAAATTCAAGGAGAAATACCCGGACTCCATCCCTTATACGGGAAGAGAAAGCGCAAAAAATTTGCTTCGTCCGATCGCTTTCGCGATGGGTTCGGGTAACCGGATATATTTCGACCCCGATGTGGAGGGCGGCAAATATTTATACGGACAAGCGCATGCGGAATTTAAAGCCCCTCTTGAGTTTCTGCATAAGCTGTATGCGGAGAAGCTTCTTGATCCCGATTATGCCGTGAATACCGGCGATCAGATGAAAGAAAAGCTAAGCGCGGGTAAAGCTCTCTTCTATTACGACAACAACAGCTTTGGCGTTAATTTCAACGCTGCCCTTAAGTCAACGAATCCAAAAGCGAGGTTTGACCTGCTCCCGCTCATGATGAACGATAAGGGCCAGACGAGAAACTGGATGTATGCCAAAGATTGGCTGCACCACTATGTCATCAGCGCCAAAGCGAAGAACGCCAAAGACATTGTGAAGTTTCTCGATTGGATGTATAGCGAGGAAGGCACTCTTATTACGAATTACGGCATAGAGGGGCAGCATTTTAAAATGGAGAACGGAAAACCTGTCATCGCCGACAGCGTCATCAAAGAGTACGCCAATACGAAAGATCCGTACCGCTATATGCAGAACACTCTAGCGGTAGGCTTCCAATCCTTCACGCTGAACGTGGACGAACACCCGATGGGCGTCGTATCACCCCCGGAACTGCAGAAATGGGCCGATCAGATCACTACGAAAAACGGATACGTTTACGAGGTGGTCGATCCGCCGTTCACGCTCGAAGAAAGCGCGAGGCTCAAAACGCTCCTGTCCAAGGTGGAAACGCTTGTGGATCAGGAAATGGACAAGTTTATTATCGGCACCCGTCCAATGAGTGATTTTGAAAAATTCTCCCGGCAGCTGAAGGACAGCGGGGCGCTTGAAATCGAGAAGATTTATAATGATGCCTACAAACGTTTCTTGCAGGGCACTTGACCGCAAATCCGAGGGATGAGGAACAACAACGGGTGGCGATATGAGCCTTGCGCCAACATTGCTTCACGATAATGTCCTGATGGCTACGGCACCGTAATGAAATCGCCGATTCCGAGGAAAACGCTGTTGGAAGGCAGGCTTAAGCTCTACCGCTGCGATGAGACTGGAAGTGGGGCAGATGAGGTTGCTCATGCATCTTGCTAAATCCAAGTTGTTGACCGGTTAACGATTATATTCGCAATGGGAGGATGATTTTGTTGGCAAACGCAAAGAAGCTTCATATGATCGGAAACGCTCACCTGGATCCGGTATGGCTGTGGCAGTGGCAGGAAGGCTACGCCGAAATTAAAGCCACGTTTCGCTCAGCGCTGGACCGAATGAACGAGTTCCCGGATTTCGTCTTTACTTGCGCCGGCGCCGCTTATTACAAATGGATAGAAGAAAACGCACCGGAGATGTTCGAGGAAATTCGGGCCCGGGTTCGCGAGGGAAGGTGGGTTATCGTAGGAGGGTGGTGGATCCAGCCGGACTGCAACATCCCGTCGGGCGAATCGTTTGCACGCCACAGTCTATATAGCCAACGTTATTTTCATGAGAAATTTTCCGTTATGGCCAAGGTCGGCTATAATGTAGACTCCTTTGGCCATCACGGCATGCTTCCGCAGATTTTGAAGAAAAGCGGGATGGATTATTACGTTTTCATGCGTCCGGATGCACGGGAGAAGCAATTAGAGAGCAATCTCTTCTGGTGGGAAAGCGCTGATGGGAGCCGCGTTCTCACGTTCCGTATTCCCTTCAGCTATAACAATTGGTACCGGCACACAGCGGACAATCCGACCAAGGATAAAGCGAAGGCCGTTATGGCGTTGGAGGAAAAGCACGGACATGGATATATGAATTTCTACGGAGTAGGCAACCATGGGGGCGGACCGACAATCGCCAATCTCAAGTCGATCCAAGAGCTGCAAAGGGAGTTTGGGGACGGACGCGTCGTAATGAGCTCACCGAACGCTTATTTTGAAGAAGTGGAGAAAAGTTCCTCCGGCCTGCCGGTGCTGCGGGAGGACTTGCAGCATCACGCGAGCGGCTGCTATTCGGCCCATTCGGAGACGAAAGCGCTAAACCGCAGAGCCGAGAACCGGCTGCTGACCGCGGAAAAGTTCAGTGCTCTGGCTTACCGGCTGCTGGGCTTGGAGTATCCGCATCGACAAATTCGCCGTGGATGGGAAAATGTGATGTTTAACCACTTCCACGACATCATGGGTGGCTGCTCCATTAAGGAAGCCTACCAAGATGCCCGGGAATCCTACGGAGAATCACTGAACCTGGCCGCCGTATCCCTAAATGCGGCACTCCAAAAAATATCGTGGTCCATCGATACTATGAAGGAAGGAGTCGAGGGATTAAGCAAAGACAAACATTGGGCCCTTTGGGAGCAGCAGGACTTCGGAAGCCCAGTGGTCGTCTTCAATCCGGTCAGCCGGGAAGTAAACGCCCCCATTCAAATCAACAAGCTGGTGAAAGGGGTAACGGATGAGCAAGGAAACCCGTTAGCGTTTCAGCAGGTGCGGGGTTCCAGGACGAACGGGAGAAACGACAAGTACGATACGTTGTTCATGGCGAATGTGCCCGCTCTGGGGTACCGAGTGTATTGGATTTATATCGAAAAGGAATTTGCGGCTGCACAATCGGAACGCAGTCTTTCGGCTGATGCCTTCTCTTTGGAAAATGACTGGTACCGGCTGGAAATCGAACCGCACACCGGCTACATCGCCAAATTGATCGATAAAGCTAACGATGTTGAGGTATTCCGGGGAAAAGCCGCAGTGCCGATTGTCATAGACGAATACCATTGCGATACGTGGGCACACCATGTATTCGAATTCCGTAATGAAATCGCGAAATTCTCCGATGCCGAAGTCAGGGTTATGGAAAACGGGCCTCTGCGGGCGAAGCTGAGAGTTACAAGCAGGTATAACCGCTCGATATTACGGCAGGATATCATCTTATACCGGGACCAACCGGATATCGAGATTAAAGTCAAGCTGGACTGGCGCGAAGAGCATAAAATGCTGAAGCTGTCTTTTCCCGTCAACGTGCAAAATCCAAAAGCGACGTACGAAATTCCGTACGGATTCATCGAAAGACCGGCAAACGGAGAGGAGGAACCCGGCCAGACATGGCTTGATGTAAGCGGCACCCTTCCGGGGCGGGGAGATCAAATGTACGGTCTCGCTCTGCTGAATGACTCTAAGTACAGCTTTGACTTTTTGGACAACGATCTTAGAATGACCGTGGCCCGCGGCGCGATATTCGCAGATCATTACGGCATGCGGGACGAGTGGTGCGAATTCATGGATCAGGGCATTCAGGAATTCGGTTACGGACTAGTGCCTCATTATGGACACCTTCGCGATTCCGGGGTCTGCCATAAGGCTCAGCAATTCAACGTTCCTCCTATTCATATTGTGGAGACGTACCATCGGGGAACTCTTCCGCAAACTTTGACGGGAATCCGGATCAGCGCGGAGAATGTTACCGTTACGGTATTTAAAAAAGCGGAAGAAGGCAGTGATTATATTCTTCGCTGCTATGAGGCAGCAGGCATGGAATGCGAAGCCATGCTTGAACTACCGCTGCTTAACCGCAAGTGGACCGCTCGGTTCGGAAGGTCGGAGATCAAGACGTTCCGAATACCGGAGGATACGGAGCAGGATATCGCAGAGGTAAATCTGCTCGAGATGCCGGAGGACGTTTGATTGGCATTGATACAGTCGGCACGAAATGCGCTGCCGCCGCCGTTAATCGCGGCTATCTAGTTTTATGGGAAAAGGTTCTTGTCAAATTCAAATGGCAAGAACCTTTCCCATTCTTATTCCCGACGGATTTTTGCAAATTGAAAAAAGGGGGGGAAGGGACGCAAAGTTGACTAGCAAGCCTGCAGAAACATTATTGTTTTAAGCGAGGTGATTAAATTTATAGGAATCATATACAAAATAATTCGATATTAAAACAAGAATGATATTGAAGGGCAGAATGCGAAATAAAATAATTTCAATCAAAGGATGTTCGTCGTTGATGCAGAATACACCATTAAATACATTTTTATGAAAAGGAGCGTTTCATTTGAATACTGATCATGTTTATCTTAAAAATTTTCTCCAGGTAAGATTAGTTTCAGATTTCGAAAAGGCAAAAACGTATTACCAAGATGTCCTTGGCTTCAAAGTTGACGGATGGGGACATGCTGAACGTGGCAATCATCTAGGCTTTATCCTACAACAGGCTAAAAAGCCCGAAGACGTTCGGCCTAACCCGAAACCAACCGGAACGAATTGGGAGAAGTTAACCACTGGATGGGATTCTTATTTTTACAGCAATTTTGACGGCGTTGGACAATTGTACGACGAATTTAAGTCAAACGGAGCGATATTTGCATTCGAACCACAAGTAGAAACCATGGGAAATAGACAGTGGAAAAATTTCGCTGTTAAGGATTTAGACGGATATGTTATGGTATTTGGCGGAAGTGATTAAGCACTATCGGATGACTTTAGTACAGGAGCTGCATTTGCGCGGCTCCTTATTGGTTTGTTCGACAAAACGGGACTTAAATAAGACCGGTTCAAATGGTATGATAAGGGCAGTATTTTTTTACAATATAAATGAGGTTATTGGATGATCGAATTCCTATACCATTAATTTAACGAATCAACCGCGTAAGATCAACATGACGCTGCCGCAGCAGTTATGCCTATAAATATATATACGTGCCGATGCTCGGAAAGCCAAGGTACATTGGTGCGATCATGTGATACGGAACATAATGGTAGCCGTGTACCGGTCCGATAAAGTGCACTGCCGGAGGAAGGTTCCCATAGATCTTTACGCCGGTAATCCCGGGCGGCCATACCGTTCCGACATTTCCGACGGCTTCGGGCAGCCGCCATTCGTACGCCAACATGTCATCCCCGCCTTTCATCATCGTTATGTGGCTGATGCCATGATATGAAGCTTTTAGCTATTCAGTGCCCGGTTTAGGACTTCACGGTGCGGTCGCTGCCAGTTGACACATTATTCTTGATGAGTTAAGGAGTAAATTGATTATCGAGGGATTATCCGTGCAGAAAAAAACGTTTAGCTGAACGGGACGATAGCTGCTGAAACTGAGATCCATAATATGACAAAGGGTGGAGCTGAATTGGCAGCTCCTTTTATTTTTCTCTTCACATTAAACGGGCAGAAGGGACGGACTATTTTCAGGAAAGCGCCCGAATACTATAAGGCTAACAGGATATTTTGGATAGGAGCGTTATCATGCTGCAAAAAACTCATAGTGTTGCCGGCTTCGTAGCAGCCGAGCTCGTGCTCATTTATCGGGACATACCTACTATATCGTGGGAGGCTGCCGGAGCTTTGTTGCTCGGCTGTTTGTCCGGAACTTTGGCCGACGTTGATAAGCAGGGCTCCACCATGGCAAAGGTGCTTTTTCCTATCTCGGCTCTACTTAGGATTCTGAAGGTGCGTCACCGATCATTGACCCATTCCATTCTCTTTATGGCGGCATTGATGTTTACGGCGCTTCCAATGCCTCCGTTGTTCTTCTGGACTTTTATCATCGCTTACGCCTCGCACCCGCTCATCGATCTTCTCAATGACAGAGGCGTCGAACTTCTGTGGCCGTTGAAGCTGCATATCCGGCTGCTCCCAAAGTTTATGTCGATCGATACCGGTTCGGTCGGTGAAACGGTGTTTCGCTGGCTTCTACTTGCCGCAAGCCTGTGGATTCCGTTTTCGAGGATCGTTCCCGTATTAGGGACTTTGATAAAAGGCAATCCCTAAGTAGCGACCGGAACGGGCGTATAATCCCGGTGCTGGATAGATGTACTCGCTGTACAAACAGGTACCTTCACCAAAGCGCCGACCAATCAGCCGGGATCGCTGAGGTGATCGAGGTGTACCGACCAATCAGCCGGGATCGCTAAGGTGATCAAGGTGCCCCGACCGACAACGGATTCGATGAGGATCTCCGAATGTTCTCCGTAATGGAGCTTCAACCGTTCCATCACATTGGCCAAGCCGATGCCGGTCATCCGGCCGTCCGGCTTGGCCGTTTGTTCTTCGTCCCCGGACAAGCCGCGGAAAATCGACTCGAGTTTCTCCGGGGGCATCCCGTGGCCGTTATCCTCTACCGAAATCCGCAGAGTCCCGCCGTCCGTCTCCGTCCTTACGCAAATATGTCCCTCACCCTTTAACGCAACCCCGTGGAAAATGGCGTTTTCCACCAATGGCTGCAAGATCATTTTCGGAACCGGATAAGCTTCATGCTCCGCCTGTACGTCGATATCAAAAGCAATGCCGTTTCCGTAACGCATTTGCTGAATTTGCACGTAAGCCCTGAGCGAGTCCAGCTCATGCTGAAGGGGAACAAAGTCGTTCTTCCGGTCAATGCTGTAAGTCAAAATCAAGATCAAGGAGCGGACCGTTTCTTCGATCAACTCGTTTTTGTTTTGCTTCGACAGGCTGGAGATGCAGGTAAGCGTGTTATATAAAAAATGCGGCCGGATCTGGTTCATCAGCAGTCGGAGCTCGACGTTTTTCTTCTTCTGTTCCGTTCGTTCGATATCCTCCACCAGCAGCTGTATCCGTTTCAGCATCGTCTGGAAGCTGTGGGCGAGCAGGCCAATTTCGTCGCTGCGCCCGGCAAGGTCCGTGTGGGAGGTGAGCCGTCCGTCCTTGATCCGGTCCATCTGGGTGGCCAGCTTGCGGATTGGCAGTGTCACCTGGCGGCTGATGGCGAGCACGCACACAAAAAGCAGGACGTACCAAAGCAGGCCCAGCTTCAAAATACGCGAGGTTAAGCCCTGCACGCTTTGTTGGAACGTCTCTTCCTTCGTCAGCGAGACGAAATACCAGCCGAGCTTGTTGCGGTTGCTTTTGGTCGCCATGAAGGAGCCGACCGGGCTCTGCACGTTGTGAATTCCGTTGGGCAGCTCGATTAACCGCCGCAGCAGCTCAGGGGAAGATGCCTCCAACGGCTTGGGGCCGACGGACCGGACGGGGACGAGGTCGCCCTCCGCCGCGATGATATCCCCGAACGTATTGAAAAGCGCATAGCTTTGAGTCTGATCGTACAGGAAACGGCCCAGCTCCCGCGACAATTGGAGAGTATCGAGCTCGGCGGCGATCGCCAGCTTGTCGTTGCCGAGGGCATCCTTGACCGACAGGACGAAGGCGATGGTCTGTTCGGTGGACAGCGGAGAATAATAAGGGCGGCTCCACGAAATACGCCCGGATTTTCGTTGGCGATCTTAAACAAATGGCCGATTTCCGGATGCCCGATAATATCGTAGAGCACCGGGCTGCTGGAGTAAATTTGCCCGTTCTGGGTTTCCACAAAAAGATAATTGATGAGGCCTTGGTTGTTTTGTGAATAGTTTCGCAGCACCTGGGAGATCTCTTCGGTGCTGGAAGGCTTGGAGAACACCGGATGCTGCGACACGCTGAGCAGTACGTTTCGGATGTTCTGCAGGTAAAGGTCCAGATATTGTCCGGTCCGCTCGATATACATCGTTTGGTCGTTCGATTTCTGCGCAATGAGCGCTTCCTTCGCGCTGTCATTCACCGAATACAGCAGTCCGAACAGCACGAGCACGGTCGGGACGGTCAGCAGAACCATCAGCTTGGCGAAAATGCCGAAGCGGAAAGCGGCGATCCGTTTCATGAGCTGCGGTACTCCCTTGGCGATTTGCCGAAATGCTTGCAAAAAATTTCCGTGAAATACCGGTAATTAGGGATGCCGATTTTATCCGCGATTTCGTACACCTTCAGATTGCTGGTGCGGAGCAGCTCCGCTGCCTTTTCCAATTTCACCGCTTTGACGTAATCGTGAAAATAAGCTCCGGTTTCCTTGCGGAACAAGGATCCGAAGTAATTGACGCTGAGTCCGACGTGAGCGGCAATGTCGGGCAGATTGATCGTTTCGCCGAGATGGAGCGCGACATACTCGATCGCCTGCTGAACCTCCAGCCGGTACGTTCGCTCCGGCGGGGCGGCAGGATAGGGCTGAGCCGGAGATGCAATCGACTGGCGGGCCTTGTCCAGGGCGTCGAGCAGCTGCTGATCGCGGTAGACGCCTTTGACCAGATAATCGGTGGCGCCGAGCAGCAGCGCTTCGCGGACATAATCGAAATCTTTGTGGCAGGTCAGGAGAATGACCGGCAGCGAGAGCTCCCGTTCTCTCAGTGTTCTCATCAAAGAGATTCCGTCCAGCACCGGCATCATGATGTCAGTGATCAATATATCGGGGGCTTCCCGCTCAACAAGCTCCAGCGCTTCGACGCCGTGCCTTGCTTCGCCGGCCAGCCGGTAGCCATGCTCCTCCCACGGAAACAGCCTCATGCTTTCGCGGATCGGAATTTCATCGTCGGCAATCAGAACTTTTGTCATGGCAGTCATCGTCCGCCCCCCTGTATTTCTTAGGTCATCTTCATTATATCGGAATCCCCAGGGGCCGAATATCCGAAATACCGCGATAATGTCAGAAAATCAACGATTGCGGAGCCGCAGCCGGGGACCATTGATTTTCTGACAAAATCGTCGGAGCTCTGTATATTTTCGCATGTGTGCTAGCGCTTACAATACAGTTTATCAGTATGCTGAATGCAAAGAGAGCATGGGGGGAACCGAATGGCCAAAGCAATAAAATCGATACGGAGGTACCAGGCGTTATACCTGATGCTTCTGCCCGGTCTGGCGTATTATGCGGTTTACCGGTATGCGCCGATGTGGGGGTCCGTCATCGCCTTTAAAGATTTCAACATTGTGGACGGGATTTGGAGCAGCCCTTGGGCGAACCCCTGGTACAAGCATTTCGCTTATTTTTACAACTCGCCGTATTTCGGGCAAATTCTCGCCAACACGTTTCTTATCAGCCTGTACAAAATCGTCTGGGGTATGCCTCCGGGCATTATCCTCGCGATGCTTATCTACGAGGTGCGCCATGCCCGGTTCAAAAAGTGGATACAGACGGTCAGCTACTTGCCGCACTTTTTGTCCTGGGTCATCATTTACGGCATGGTGTTTGCTTTCCTGTCGGAAACGAACGGCATCGTCAACCGTTGGCTCAAAGACTACATCTTCCACACGGTCCCGTTTCTCACTTCCACCGACTGGTTTCGCACGATTTTGGTCGGGTCCGAGATTTGGCAAAGCGCCGGGTGGAGCGCGATTATCTATTTGGCGGCGCTGGCCGGCATCGATCCGACGCTGTACGAGGCGGCCCGCTGCGACGGTGCAGGGCGGCTGCGGATGCTGTGGCACATCTCGCTGCCCGGCATTCGCAGCGTGATTGTCCTGCTGCTGATCCTGAAGCTGGGGCATATTCTCGATGCCGGCTTCGACCAGATCTACATTATGTACAACGTTCATGTTTATCCGGTCTCCGATATTATCGACACCTGGGTGTTCCGGGTCGGCCTGGAGCAGCTGAACTTCAGCCTGGGCGCAGCCGTAGGCTTGTTCAAATCGCTGATCGGGCTGCTGCTGGTCGTTAGCGCGAACCGAATCGCGCGGAGATGGGGGGAAGGCGTATGGTGATCTCGGGCAAAGAAAAGATGTATTTGCTGCTCATCTACGGACTGCTGACGCTTTTTGCGCTCTCCATCGTTTTTCCGCTGCTGTATGTCGTTTCCGTTTCCGTGACTCCTTACAGCGAGCTGGTCAAGCACGGCGGCTTCGTCGTCGTTCCGAGCGCGGCGACGCTGGACGCTTACCGCATCTTTCTGTCCGACTCGATCATCCCGAATGCTTACCGCGTGACGGTGTTTATCACGGTGGTTGGCACGGCGGTCAACTTGGCGCTCACCTCGCTGATGGCTTATCCGCTTAGCAAAAAGTTTCTGCCGGGGAGAAATGTGCTGCTGTTTCTGGTCGTCTTCACCTTTTTGTTCAACGCCGGTATCATCCCAACTTACCTGATCGTAAAAGCGACGGGGCTCATTAACTCCGTATGGGCCATGATCGTCCCGCTCGCCGTCTATTCGTACAATCTTCTGATCATGAAAACGTTTTTCGAAAATTTGCCGGAAAGCTTATACGAGGCCGCCCGGATCGACGGAGCGGGGGAGCTGCGGATATTCATCCAGCTGGTGCTGCCATTATCGATGCCGATTATGGCGACGATCGGGTTGTTTTACGCCGTAGGGCACTGGAACGAGTTTTTTCAAGGGATCATGTACATTAACGAGTCATTCAAACAACCGCTGCAGGTTGTGCTCAGGGGCATTCTTACGAGCGCGACGAATCCCAATCAGCAGGCCGCGCTCGAGCAGACGCTGCCGACCGAGTCGCTGCAGATGGCGGCCGTCGTGCTGACGGCGCTGCCGATTCTCATCGTTTACCCTTTCGTCCAGAAATATTTTACGCAGGGCGTTCTTCTCGGGTCGATTAAGGGTTAACATACAAATAACAGAAGGGCGGTAGTTGAATGAAGAAGGGTATGATCAAAACGGTTGCGGCAGGGCTTATGCTGACGTCGATTCTGGCCGGTTGTTCGTCCGGAGGTGCTCCGCAACCGACGGCTACCAAAGCAGGGGATGCCGGTGCGGCGCCCAAGGGGCCGGTCAAGGTCAGCGTGTTTGTTTCGGGGCCCGGCGTGCCGAGTCCGGACAAGGATCCGATTTTGCAGGAGCTGAACAAGGCGCTGAACATGGATTTGGAATTTAACGTAGCTTCCAGCGATTACGCGCAGCAGCTCAACGTCAAGGTCGCCGGAGGGACGCCGCCCGATATATTCGAGGTGAACAAGACCCAACTGGAGGAGCTGTCGAAGCAGGGCCTGCTGCTGGATCTGGGACCGTATATCGACAAAATGCCGAACGTTAAGAAGACGTACACGCCTGAAGAAATGAACAAAGGGAAGGCTGGCGGCAAGCAATATTCCTTGCTGAAGCGGGGGCTTCAGCAGCAAAACTCGCTGTGGATCCGCAAAGATTGGCTGGACAAATTGGGACTGCAGCCGCCGAAGACACTGGATGACTTCAAGAAGGTGCTGATCGCGTTTACGGAGAACGACCCGGACGGCAACGGCAAAAAAGATACGTACGGGTTGACCGGAGTAGGAGATTTTACCCCGATTCATGCGTTTACTCCGGTATACGCCGCCTTCGGGCTGCCAATTCCCGGCAATTACATGGTCGAGAACGGCAAGGTCGTTTATTCGACCCTGGATCCGCGGACACCCCAGGCGATTGCGTACATTGCGGAGCTTATCAAGCTTGGCGTGGTGGATCCCGAATTGATGGCCAACAAAGGGCTCAAGGATCAGCAAAAAGCGTTTCAAGGGATGGCCGGCGTCATCTACCGGGCCTGGGGTGAGTTGGCGAAGGATAATTACGTCGCGGATTACAAAAAAATCAACCCGAACGCGGAATGGGTGCCGGTCGGCGCGTTAACCGGCCCTGGCGGCACGTTCAGCGGGTTTTACGATCAAGGCAATGCCTGGAGCAGGATCGCTCTACCCAAAAGCCTGGAGAAGAAACCCGAGGTACTGAATAAGGTGCTGGAATACTTAAACTACATTACGGAGCCGGGCGAAGGACAAAATTTGGTCAACTACGGCGTAAAAGGCAAGCATTACGAGATCGTGAACGGCGAGATTAAGCTTCTTCCCGCCATCAACGAAATCGCTTACTCCTACCAGGTACAGCTGACCGGCAGGACGGAAGGCTCATATCTGAAAACAAAATTTCCGAACCAGGCCAAGGTTATCGATTTTACAGCCAACCTTCCGGTCGTCAAGGTGTACAACGGTCTGATCTCCAATCCGCCCGGTGTGGTTGTCGACGATAAAAACCGCTTCGAGCAAGAGGAAATCGTCAAATTTATGTACGGCAAACGCCCTCTTGCCGAATACAGCCAATTTATCGACACCTTAAACAAGACGTACCAACTTCCGCTTTATTTGCAGGAAGCCGAGAAATCGTTAAAAGCTGCGGGATATATTCAGTAATTCACAACGATTGGAGTGGGGAGGTCAGCCATGCTCATAAGAGAACAAGCAAGGGAAGTTCCGGTATTTCACGAGGCGGATATTTGCGTGCTGGGAGGCAGCTGTACGGGAGTATTTGCAGCGGTAAGGGCAGCCCGGCTGGGTGCCCGTGTCGTTATCGTCGAGAAGCAGAACGCGTTTGGCGGCGTCGCCACCTCCGGATTGGTAAACGTGTGGCATTCGATATACGACACCGTGTTCCAGCGGCAGATCATCGCGGGCATGACGACCGAGACGGTCGAGCGCCTCCGCCGCCGCGATGCGGTGGAAGAAGAGCAGCGCAGCCATTCCGTCGGCTATGTGCTCAATACCGAGGAGCTCAAAATCGAGCTCGACGAGCTCATTCGTGAGGCCGGTGTCAAGCCTTACTTGCATACGTTGTTCGTCGCGCCACATGTCGAGGACGGACAGCTTGCCGCCGTCATCGTCGAGAACAAATCCGGCCGGGGGGCGATTAAGGCCCGTTATTTCATCGATGCGACCGGAGATGGCGATTTGTGCGCCCGGCTGGGCGCAGACCACCGAGTGTCCTCGCACCACCAGCCGTCTACCATGTGCGCCAAGTTTAGCGGCTGGGGGGCCCACGGCCAGGCGGGGAATGCGGTTACCGGTTCGGACTGGCTGAAAGGAATCGATCTGCATCAGGCACTGCTCCAATACAAGGATGAATTCGGTATTCCCGAAGGGTTCGGCTGGGGACGCCACGTGCCCGGCAGCAAAGACGTCTACATGTATGCCGGGACCCGGGTATACCACGCGAACAGCGCCGACGGAGAGGAGCTGACGTTCAGCGAGATGGAAGGCCGCCGTCAGGTCCGGGCCATTATGGACCTGATTCGCAAATATGGGCCGGACAACAAGCTGGCGCTTGTTTCGTTGCCGTCGTACATCGGGACGAGGGAGACGCGCCATATTAACTGCGCCTACCGGCTCACGGGGGAGGACGTACTTTATGGCCGGCGGTTCGACGATGCCATTGCCAACGGCAGCTATCGCGTCGATATTCACCATCAGGAGAAGCCCGGGCTGACGTTCAAATATTTGAACGGCGAGGAAGTATACGTCCGACCCGGATATCCGAAGGAGGTCGGCCGCTGGAGAGAACCGCTGGCGGTGGATCCGACGTTCTACCAGATCCCGTTCCGCAGCCTGCTGCCGAAGGGCCCTTACGGCAATGTGCTGGCGGCAGGCCGGATGCTCGATGCCGATGAGGAGGCGTTCGGCGGAGTACGCGTGATGGTCAATATGAATCAGACGGGCGAGGCGGCCGGGGTAGCCGCATATTTGGCGCTTTCGGCGTCGCAGCGTGTGCACGACGTCGACGTCCCGACGCTGAGAAGGACGCTGACGGCAGGCGGATCGTTGATCATATAAGCGTCGAAAGCCAGTAAAGTGAAAACGCAACCATCGGGAAGGGAAACCACAACCAAATATATGACTTTTAGGTCGTATCCACCGTGAGGGGTACGGCTTTTCTTATTTTCCTTAAAGTACAAGCATGATGAGGGTTGGGTTCTCTGTCCAATGATTTCGTGGACAAACGTCCAAATCCTGAACGGGAGGATGGCATAAAATACTATGAAGTTCATCCCTCGGAGGAGGTAGGCAATGGAAAGAATATTTCCGATTACGGAAGAGGCTGTTATGCCCCACATCGGGAGGTGCGTATGCGCTGTTCTCCACGATGGCACCCATTATTATGGCACACTTGAAGGAGTAGACGGCGGTCATTTAATTATTAACGGGTACGTCCAAAGAGCAGGAGAGGTAGCTACTTACGCAGTAAAGAAAAAACAACCGAGAAAGAAGCAGAAAGAAGTAAAGACCTCTGCTTTCTTCCCGGGGTTCGGGTTCAGCCGGTTTTTCTTGCCATTTGCTTCGCTAGCTTTTTTATTTGCACTGCCGTTTTTCTTCATTTAAATCAAGAAGCTTATGTGCCTAGCGTGCGCATAAGCTTTTTTCATAAGCTTCGACGAGGCAAATGTCGGCACATTCATTTTCACATCGGTTCAGGCGATTATTTCGCTTATTTTGCGAGAGGGCTGATCGCGGCGTCTCCGCCGCCGATTCGGTTGTTTCATTGCGTTCATCAGGGCCTGGGCTTCGATCACAACGAAAATAGCCATACAGAGCGCGCGGCGCAGGGTCTGTCAATAATTTTGTGTAAACTCGTTTATGGAAATCTCCCACGAAGGGGAGATCATTTCTTTATGTCAGATGTTGACCGATTCGATCCGAAAAGAAAACGGAGTTGGAGGAGCATATGGCCCGTACGCCCGTCCATTTGCGGGTAACATCCATCGTAGCCAGAAACAGCATCTTGAGTTAGCGCTTCGTCCGTCGGGAAGATGCTCTTGCCCTTGTTCACTTGCGCAACTGACGATGGTAGCGAAATGCCTCCCGGGGACCGAGGGGCCGAAAGGCCCCGATGCGTGAATGCGGTGTTATATGACGTACCCGACTTCTTCGAGTTACTTTCTTACTGCTTTTCTGTTTCTATTTATTCTCCAGCAATGTATATTTCAGTAAAAGCTTTTTATAAAATGTCAGTTACTTATTTGTTACCGAGTTGTTCCGCCAAACCGATTAGAAGTCCTTCGGTTCCACGAATGTAGCAGAGCCGATACGAGTTCTCGTATTGAACAACTTCGCCAACGAGCTGAGCACCATGCTTAGTGAGTCTGGATACCATTTCGTTAATGTCTTCAACGGTGAACATGACGCGTAGATAACCGAGGGCGTTTACAGGAGCAGTCCGGTGGTCTGATATAGTAGGTGGGTTGAGAAATCGCGAAAGTTCAAGTCGGCTGTGGCCATCTGGGGTAACCATCATAGCAATCTCTACGCACTGAGAACCTAGTCCGGTTACGCGACCAGCCCATTCACCTTCAACAGTGGCTCGCCCTTCGAGCTTCAAGCCAATCTCCTCGAAGAAAGAGATTGCATCATCAAGGGATTCTACAACGATGCCGACATTGTCCATTCTTAGTAATTTGTTTTTTTCCATAGTTTTTTCTCCTTATGTGTACAAATTTATTACCTCATATCAAGTTTGGCTCAATTATGTTGCGCATATCGTTTGTACGTAATTGTGAGCTCCTCGCTGGTGGGTCGGCCCTTGCGGGCAGCTTATTGGTCATAACCGTACTCCTTTCGAATTTGGCTCGAGTACTATTATACCATTATAATGTATCGGGAACGGCGAGATTTCTTCTGGATTGTCAACTACGAATCGAGAAGAGTCGTTGTCGCTCACATTCCTACTAATCGGCCTGTTGCGGCTGTCGTTTCCGATAATTCTCTAGGCTTGCCCGAGCCTGTCAGCGACTATTGCCATTATCTTTATTTAAATATATCGAACCATTTATTCATATTATTCAATTTTACAAAACATTTCCGAGATTTTACAATAGGGTCAGGTGGTATCATATGGAAGGATACCCCAGAAGGGGGATTTATGATGACAAACTTGGTAATTTACTCGCGGCAATCCAGCGATTTCTCACTGTGCCTTTACGTTCGATGACGGTCCGATGCGGATTCCTGTTGACGCATGGCTGGATGCCTTGGAGCAGGGAGGCGCGTGCGGGACGGTTTATTTAACGGGCTAGTGGTTTGATCGGTACCCGGCGAAAGCAAGAGAAATGCTAGCTAGGGGCCATGAGCTCACAACGCATACCTACCATCACCGTAGAATGGCAGATGTGACCAAGGCCGTATTCTTCGAAGAGCTGAAGCTGGCTGAGCTTGCTTATCAAGAAGCAACGGGAAGACCGGTTCCGACTTTCATGCGTTTTCCTTACGCCTCCTATCGGGAGGAGAATTTGGAATGGCTCCGGGAGTGGAACTATCTGGTCGTCGAGGGGGAGGATACCGTCGATTGGTCGGGACCGCCAAGCGCGCAGCTTGTGGAGCGGGTGAAACCTAAGCTGGTCAATGGATCGATTTTTATGTTTCATGCCAATGAAATCGCCAAAGAGACGCCGCAGGCGTTAAATAGCTTGTACACCATACTCACGCCAAAGGTCTTGCCGTGGTTTCCGTATCTGAACTGCTTCATGCTGATGGCATATCAACAGGCGAACGTAGCTGGCAAGTCCGTTTCAAACCGACTTTCCAAGGTTCTTTCCATAATGAGCAGTGGAAGAGCGTAGCTGGGGAAGATGAATTGCGGAAGCTGGCCGCCGATTCACTTGAATGGGGGAACCCGAAAGCTCCGACAGGTTCCGGCGCCTATAGCAAATGGCTGCAAGCGCTCTCAATGCAGGTCCATTCGGATGGAGATACGCGTTTTGTCGCCCGCAGCTTTGCCGACCAGCACTGGGCATACGTGCGTGCTTCGGTACGCGGGGGCACGCTGGTGCTGGAGGACTTCGCTACGAAGGAAGCCCATGCGGATGCCTTGGTATATATCCTGCAATGGGCGGCTCGCGAGGCATCAACCATGGGTTGCGAGTGGATTACCAGCACACAGGACATGCGCCGTATTCGCAAGCTGTGTGAACAGCTGGGCTTCGAAGCGGAGATTGTTTTGCAAGAACCGGAATGATTTTATAAAAAATGATAGACTTACTATACCGGGCCAGATCGCAGCGATATCTGATGTCGAGTGACGAGAACATTATCTTATTAAAGTCCGCGGAAATCGCGGCTTTTTTTGTTCTATGGAATAAAGTTCTTGTCAAAACCAAATGACAAGAACTTTATCTCATTCCCGCCGGGTCACTTTAAGCTAAATTGCACTTGGTAGCGTAGGGTTGGGTTCACGGATGCCCCTAATTGCTTCCATTAACAATAATGCTGCCTTGCCTAGGAGGTTTTTGTCTTTATAAGCGATGCCTATAATGATGGAAGGATTCAAATCGGCTATAGGTTTTATGACCAAGGAGCCTTCCTGTTCCAGACCGCTGTAAATCGGAACAATCCCGATGCCGAACTCTGCCTTAACCATTTGTTGAATCACAAAAAAACTTCCAACCTCCATACAAGAGAACAGGTTTCGCCCAGTCGGATAAATCGCCGTTTCCCAAAGCTCTCGATAGATACAAGTCGGTTCTTTGACTAGAACGGTTAGCCCTGCAAGGTCGCTCGCCGTGATGCTATCTCGATCGGCTAATGGGTGATTCTTGTTTAACATGACCCCTAATCTTTCCTCGAACAGCGGCTCAAACTCCAGCATGAGCTTCGAAGGTGGAGCCGAGCAAACGCCGAATTCCAATTCGCCGGCCCGAACCCTCTCCGCGATCGATCTGCTGCCGCTTACTTCCATGGTTAACTCCACTTTCGGTCGAGTCTTGCAAAAGTCAGCTATAACGGTCGCTAGCTGCTGGCTTGCGACGGGCTCGATAGCGGCAATACGCACCGTGCCGTTATCTCCCGCAGCAATATCCGAGACGGTCTGCCTCATGGCTCCGATCGACTTCAGTAAAGCCGAGGCCTCATGATGAAGCCATCGGCCCGCTTCGGTCACGATCACGCGTTTTCCGTCGCGCACGAATAATGAAACGCCTAGATCAGCTTCGAGACGCTGGATCTGAAGGGTTACCGTAGAGGGAGCATATTGGAGTTCCTCGGCGGCTTTCAGAAAATGTCCAAGACGTACGCAAGCCTCGAAGGTCTTTAAAGATCGAAGATCCATTGTCATCACCTTCATTTAAGATATTCGAACTATTTATTCATATTATTCAATTTTACAAAACATTCTCGAGATTTTACAATAGGGTCAACTTATTATTTTGGGGGAAGATGGGCTATATGGGTACTAAATCCGCATTAAATTGGATTACTTTATGGGCATCGTTTTTGTTTGCCGTCATTCTCGGTTTTTCCCGGCTCTCCTACGGCATGTTCTTGCCTGGGATACAGAGGGTGATCGGGGGGAGCTACGGACAGTTGGGTATATTGGGCACAGTCAACTTTATCGGTTATTTGGTCGGGACATTGTGTCTTTCTCCTTTGATTTCGCAGTTTCCAGACCGCAAACATGTCATTAATCGCATGACGTGCTTATTGCTAGGATTGACTTTGATCGGCTCGGCATTTAGTAATCATTTCACTGGGCTTGGGCTCTGGCGGTTTGCAATTGGCTTGTTATCAGCATTCGCTACAGTGTTAGTCCTGTCCATTGCAATGGATGCCGTTCGACCGGCGGAACGAGGAGTGGCATCGGGTCTTATATGGCTGGGCGGATCTGCCGGCATTCTTGTGACGGGTTTATTCGCCCCCTTTACCATAGATCCTTCACACTTGCAGGGGTGGCGGTATGCTTGGGTGACCATGGGTATATTCGGGGTCATTGCCGCGTTCGGTTTTGAGTTCGTCACCAGAAAAAGGGGGGACGTAAAAATACCCTCGCAGACCGAATCGAAGCCACGGGACAAAGAAAGCGAAAATGTGTATCGTCTTCTGTTGAACCCGAAGAGGCTCTTGTTCCTAATCGTTTCTTATTTTTTCTTCGGGTGGGGTTATATCATCTATTTCACGTATTTGATTCCCTATTTGGTGAGCAAAGGCGTTCCGTCCCTCTATGCCGGGTTGATATGGTCCGGAATCGGATTTGCGGGATTGTTTAACGGATGGATCGGAGGCAAAGCCATTGACCGATGGCCGAGCGGGTATACGCTTGCGTCAGGGTTAACCTTGGGGACGATCGGTGTGAGTGGGGTAACCGCCAATAATATGTTATTTACTGTGCTCGGAGCCGCCACGATTGGGCTGGTTTCCTTTATTACCCCGCCGCTGATGACGACTGCGCTTCTTCGTCGTCATGTCCCTCACGACTCGTATGCGGCATGTCTTAGCATAGCCACTGCCTTTTTTGCCTCTGGACAGATTATCGGTCCCATCGTTGGAGGTGTGGTGGTCGAACGGTACGGCTTACAATTCGGCGTAGCATCCAGTGCAATCTTTATGGCGATTGCCGCTGTGTTGGCTGGTTTGTATGGACAACAGCAACGAAAGCTTGAGATCCGTGATTTGACTATCAGCGGTTGAAAAAAATAGTTAGTGACGATAGCTGTCACCATTAACGATTAAGATGGATTCGAGCTAGACAAACCTGGTTGGTGTCCATGCCGATGATGTAGACGGTTATTTTCTAGCGGTGAACAAATTTCATAAGGGTATGCAGGCAATGGATATAGAGAAACGAGACAAAGCTTGAAGCGAAATATAACGACAGGAAAGGGATGAGAAGATGTACGTTACCGTACAGGATTTGATCGTCGAATGGAAAAATGAGGCGGTACTAACCCAAAAGGTGTTGGACGGGTTGACCGATCATGCGCTCCAGCAGCAAGTATATCCCGGGGGGCGTACGTTGGGAAGGATTGCGTGGCACTTTGTCACGAATATCCCGGATTATTTAACTAATTTCGGAGTCCTGGTAGAGAAAGTATCGAATCCGAACGAGGTGCCGTCCGCAAAGGAGATCGCGGAGACCTTTAATATGATCAGCTCTCGCGTTGTCCAAGCTCTTCAAGAGCAGTGGACGGACGATTCATTGAAGCACGTTCAAAATGCGTTCGGAAGATTGGAATCCAACGCGACGATCTTCCTGGGATTGATCAAACACATCGTTCATCATCGGGGTCAGGTTACAGTCCTCATGCGTCAAGCGGAGCTGCCTATACCTGCGATTTACGGTCCTTCCAAGGAAGGCTGGGCGCAGTTAGGAGTAACGCCACCGCTTTGAGTTCCGAATACATGTAGGATCGCAACAGGGGCTAGATTAGGGCTTATTTCGCGGGGCGATCCGATCAATACAACAGCGGCGTACTAGGAGGGACGTGGAAAGGGGAACAAGAAACATCTCTATTGAATCATTAGAAAAAATTATGGAAGCGTTAGGAATTGAGCCATCCGATTTATTTGATTTCAAAACGATCAAAATCGAAGATACAGAATCGGAAATTGATCAGGTTATCTACGAGCATTGAGGTTTCCTTTCTGGACTTCGAGAGGTTATCTGGAGCTTTATTGGGAAACGGATCAAGTCGTACATTTCGGGAAACGCAACTTTTGATACTTGACGCAAAAGCCTTTCGGAGTCAGCACCGAAAGGCTTTTTTCTCGCCAACCATAATCATTCGCGGGGAAGTAGCTGCATTGTAGGACGAACCCTGATAGTCTCCATACAGTTGCTTGACTACTAGAGATGAGCCCTTGAGCATCTGCTCGAAGTCGGGAAGCTTGTAGAGCTTTACTTGCTCGGTGTAAGTTCGGGTGTCCCTGCCATCTTCCAACACTGTAATTTGTTTGTAGACCATCCCATTCTTGACGTAACGAGCTTCTCGAATTATCATGTTGCCTTCCCGACGTTCTGAGTGTGGCACCAGGCCGCTAACGACGGCATACGGGTTTAAAAAATCAACGATCCATTTCCCTCCGGGCTGCAGCAGTCGTTCAATCTCCAGCAGAACTTTGCGGTTCTCCTTGTCATCGTCAAAATAACCGAAAGAGGTAAACAGATTGACGACAGCGTCGAAACGTACGCATGGCAGCGGAACGTGCCGCATATCGCCTTGCAGCCACCGCACGCTAGAGGAGCTATCCTGCTCTTTCGCCTCACTTAACAGCACCTCGGAGAGGTCAAGCCCCGTAACGTCGTAGCCGAATTCCGCCAAGGTAAACGAATGCCGCCCCATGCCGCAGCACAAATCCAATACTCTTGCGCCTGGAGGCAAGCGCAGCCAATCGATCATTTGCCGTACTTCCTGTTTGGCATGGTTACAGTCTCTGTGCTTATAAATCGTTAAATAGTCTGCGCCAAAGCTTTGCTTGTACCAAGCCGCCGATTGAGTACCATGTTCATCGGCGATGATTAGGCTCTTTGCCATACAGGTGTCACCGCCTCTACAGTACGTGCTTTTCGCCGCTCTCTTAGCGCATGCCAGCCGAGTGCCATGAAGTAGAATATACATTCCAGCGTTGCGATGAAGAAAGTAACGGGTGCATTCGTATAGTAGCTGAGCACCAGCCCGCCCCATACGCCAATTACAGCTAGAAATGCAGAAGCCATGATCATCCTGAAGACGGTATTGGTTAGATATCTGGCCGTGGCAGCAGGTGCAGTCATCAGTGTGAACACAAGAAGGGAGCCGACGATTTGAATGGCCTCGGAAGAGGCGATTCCAAGCAAAATTAGAAAGGCTACAGAAAGCACCCGTACCGGTAAACGTGCGGCTTGAGCGCCAACCGGATCGAAGGAGTCGAACTTGAGCGGTTTATATAACACGACGAGCAGCGCCAATACGAATAAGGACAGCAGAAGCATCTCCCATACGCTGCTCATACTGATGCCGACGACACTGCCGAAAAGGAGCGCGTACATTGCGGTCGCTTGTTTCGTGGAAAGGGCAATGAAGAGCAGGCCGAGACCGAGAAACAGGCTAAGGATAATACTGATCGTGACGTCGCGTCTAAACACTTTTACGCCAAAGCCTCCGATGGCCAGCGCGCTGATTGAGGTGAAAAGGAGCAGCCCGCTAAGCGGATTCCAGCCGATGCAAACGGCAAAGGCTGCTCCGGAAAACCCGATATGAGAGAAGGAATGGGCGATAAAGGAAAGACTGCGGGCAATGACAAATACCCCGATGGCGCCGCACATGATCGCCACGACCGTGCCGGCGGCAAATGCATGCTGCATGAAATCGTATTGAAACACAGTTCTCATCACCTTTCTACAAGGCTGTTATTGCCGGCGGTTGCGTCGCGTGATTCAATTGCATATGTCGGTGCCGCCCCCGATGGCCTGCTCGGTTGCAACGAGATAGAGCTTGCCGGCCATCCGTACAAGCTCTACGGCGGTTCCGTACAAACGTTGCAGTACGTCGGTTCGCATCACTTCATCGACGGTTCCTACCGCATAATGACCTGGCGTAAGGTACAAAATGCGATCGGCGTAGCGTGCAATCAAATTCACGTCGTGACTGATGAAAAGCACGCTGATGCTCTGCGAGCGGCAAATCTGATGTACAACGGCTGCCATCCCTTCCTGGGCGCCTGGATCCAAATTGGATGTCGGTTCATCCAGCAGCAGGATTTGAGGGTTGCGGACTAACGCTTGAGCCAGATAGGCGCGTTGCCGCTCGCCCCCCGATAGTTTGCCGATCGGTTGATGGCCGAAGCGTGCGCAATCCGTCAGTTCCATGGCGGATTGCACAGCTTCTTTGTCACGCCGTGATAGCCAGAAGCGAAACGGGTTGGGGAGACCGAGACTAACGAAATCCCGAACTTGCATCGGCAGCTCCGTATCGATCTGCCTAGACTGTGGAACATAGCCGATTGTTGCGGTGCTTTTCCGAGTCGAAACTTCGCTTTTCTCCCGTTCCTGCCCGCTGCGTTCTCCAAAGTGCTGCACTGTTCCTTTAGTGGGACGAAGCAGTTCTAGCAGTACACGAAATAAGGTCGTTTTTCCCGCTCCGTTCGGACCGAGGATTCCCATGAATTCTCCGTGACCCACTTCAAACGACAAATTGGAAAGAATACGCCTCCCGCCTAAATCGACCGATACATGACTTACATTCAAAGCAATGTCGTTCATTTTTTCAATGCCGCCTTAATCTGGTTCAATTGGTCGACCATCCATTGCACGTAATTTTTACCGCTCGGCAGCGTTTCCGTGACTTCGATTACCGGCACCTCATTTTGCTTTGCCAGCTCCACAATATTTTTTACCGTAGGGCTGGATGCTTGAATATTGTTTACGAACATAGTGATTTTCTTGCCCTTTATATCGTTCTGAAGCTGCGCTACTTCGGCAGGTGCCGGATCCGTCTCTTCTTCGGCGGCCATGGAGAACTTCTTATCGGACACAGATAAATTCAATGCTTCGGCCATATAATCGAAAACCGGCTCGGATACGGCAACGGGCACGGGGGAGGCTTGCTTCAGCTCTTTCACGAGACTGGTGAAGGGAGCGAGGGATGCTTTATAGGCATCCGCCTGTTTCCGATAAGCATCCTTGTGGCTTGGGTCCAGTTTGCTTAGTTGTTCAGCCAAGCGGTCGACGTATTTCGGCATCGTATCCGGATTATACCAGATATGCTCATTGTCGCCTTCTTTCTTACCCATAATGTCGCTGCCTACGGCGATGACGGCTTTATTCTTGGCGTCCCCGGAAGCATCAATCAGCTTCTTCATCCACTCATCATAGCCGATGCCGTTATAAACGACGACTTGCGCGTCATGTACGGACTTGGACGCTTCCGGCGTAGGTTCGAAGTCGTGGGGGTCGGCATCCGGGCTGTTCAAGATGGAGGTGACTTCCACATAATCGCCTCCGACCGCTTTAGCCGCTTCTCCGTAGAAGTTCTCGGCTGCAACAAGCTTGATTTTTCCGGTGGGGGCTGAGGCGGAGTCAGCGTTATTGGTAGCCGGACCGGTACCTGCAGCGCCGCAGCCGCTTAGCAGAAGCGCCGTAGAAAGAGTAGCAATGGATAATGAACGAACCTTGGAGAATGAATTTGCGAATGGCAATGAAAAACAGCTCCCTTTACGTTTATGTGTAAATATTACGAATAACAACGAGCCCATTATATAAGAGAGTGTGATTTATTGTCAACGGAATAAACGTAATTATTACTAATATCAAACGTAAATATTACAAATAAACGATGGTGATATATTGACTCAAACAGAAAATGACTGCTATCATGATGTGTATATCGTAATAATTACTAATATGGAGCGCGATATGATGACGATTGAAGTGAAGGACTTGCCCCCGGAATTGAAGCTTCAGGAAGTGATCAGAATACTTATTAAGAATAAGATTCGTGTAACGGAACAGCGCAAACGGCTGGCGCTTATCTTGATTGAATCATCCGGATTCTTCTCCGCAATGGATTTGGTTCTGGAGATGTCCAAGTATTTTCCCGGAATGAGCTTTGATACCGTATATCGGAACTTACGTCTATTTCGCGAGCTCGGTATTATCGAGTATGCGATCTCAGGAGAGGGAATCAAGTTTGCTTATTGCGACTTAAAGAAGACACGTACTCAATACATTTGCCTGCAATGCGGGAATCACTTCCCCATCCGTGTTCAGCCGGATCAACTCGATCTTGACGTGCCGGAGCAATTTCAGCCGGTTACCTTCAAAATGGACGTATACGGGTACTGCAAAGAATGCGGAAATGGGCGAAGCCATGGCTTGCATGCAAACCTTTTTGAAAGTGATGTGACCATCCTCTCATCGAAAAGGAGAATTATGCTGAAAAAAGCAGGAGGGAAGAGAATGTGATGTTCCAATATTACCCGCAAGTGCAGCATAGCTTTATCTATGAATTGAACAAAGACATAAACTTTGCCGCCGCCCACTTTATTCCTGCTGAAGCAGCAGGAAAGTGCAGCCGGACGCACGGCCATATGTATATCGTGAATGTCACGATCGGCGGCGACGAGCTGGACGAGACAGGAATTTTAGTGGATTTCAAAGCGATTAAACAGCTTGTGTGCGACCGCTACGATCATACGCTGCTCAACGAGCATCCGGAGTTTCGTGACTGTCATCCGACAACGGAACTGCTGGCGCAAACGATCGGCTTACGGATCAGGCAGTTTCTAGCCGGCAAGCAGAATCGTCCGCAATGCCTGCAAGTCATCGTGAGGGAGACGCCGACCAGTTATGTCGTATACCGGCCGAAGCGGGTTACTTGAGATCTTTGTAGATTTCCCTCATGACGTGGCCGAGCTCGGGCACGATGATTTTCGAAAGAGCCAGCTTCACAGCGCCGGAAGACCCTGGTATCGAGAAGACGGCAGTATGGCCGCATATGCCTGCCACCGCTCGGCTAAGTATAGCTGCCGGTCCAATATCCTCGGCATAACTCAAGTATCGAAACACCTCGCCGAAGCCTGGCATTTCCTTATCCAAAACATCGCGAACCGCCTCATACGTCGTATCCCTCATCGCGATTCCCGTACCTCCGTTCAGGAGTACGGCTTCCACGCGATCGTTTGCCGCCGCTTCCCGTATCAACATCTGAATGAGCGCATATTCGTCCTTGACAATCCGGTAGTCGACGATTTCATAGCCGCCTTCCATGAGCAGCTGTTTCATAAGCCGCCCGCTCTTGTCCGTCTCCGCCGTGCGCGTATCAGATACGGTTATAACCATGCAGCGTACGGAGGATGGGGCTTCTTGACGATGCTGTTCCACAGAAGTAGTCATAGATCCGAACTCCTTTTCGAAAATGAAACGCCCCACCGCATGTGGCAGGCAAACCCGCGTGCGGTGAGGCGTAAGTCTGCAAGTTCTGTTATTACGCTACGCAACCGGCGAATTGTTCGCGGAACCACGCTTCGTCCAAATTGCGGCCGATGATGACAAATTCGCTCTTGGGCGTTTCGGCCGGTTTCCATTCGCGGTCGGCAGTCGAGCTGAACAGCATATGGATGCCTTGGAAAACGATACGCTGCTTGACGCCTTGAATATTCAATACGCCTTTGTAGCGGAACGTATCTGCGCCGTGCTCGGAAAGCCACTTGCCAAGGAATTTTTCCAGCCGCTGCAAATCGAGCGGTCGCTCCTCGACGAAAAACAAAGACATGACCTCGTCGTCATGCTCATGCGCCTCTTCTTCAAGGAAACCTGGGTCGAGTTCCAGCTTTTGGTCCAAATCGAAGGCATGAATCCCCAGAATCTTCTCGATCTCGATGTTGGATTGCTGAGTATGGTAGATTTTGGCGGCCGGATTCATGGAGCGAAGGCGCTGCTCCAGCTGCCTCAGCTCGTCCTCGGATACGAGATCGACCTTGTTCAGAAGCAACACATCGGCGAAGGCGACTTGCTCCTGAGCCTCATGTCCTTCATCCAGATGCTGGCCGGCATGCTTGGCATCGACTACGGTCACAATCGCATCAAGCCGGTAAAAATCGGCCATCTCTTCGTCGACGAAGAACGTTTGCGCTACCGGCGCCGGATCGGCGAGGCCGGTCGTTTCGATCAGTACACGATCGAAATCGACGCTTCGGTTCCCGATTCCGCGTTTGGCATCCATCAGCTCCCCGAGAATGCGAATCAAATCGCCTCGTACCGTGCAGCAGATGCAGCCGTTGTTCATTTCGAAAATTTCTTCGTCGGCACCCACGACAAGCTGGTTATCGATGCCCACTTCGCCGAATTCATTCACGATCACGGCGATTTTCTGCCCATGAGGGGCGGTAAGCACGTGATTCAACAGTGTCGTTTTCCCGGCTCCGAGAAAACCCGTAAGTACGGTAACTGGAATACGTTCGTCTGTTAGCTTTTGCTCAGCCATGATAATCACTCCTTGTTAAATTGGATGGAGGTTCTTATATGTAATTTTTACTATTAAACAGTATAAAATGATGGAGTACGGTTTGTCAAATTCCTGTCATCCGGCCCCAATCCTCGGCTAACTGATCGGCATTCAGGTCGAGACCGATGAATACGATGTAAGGCCGGCCTGAGTAGGGAGACGAAGTCCAAGTCAGCCGCTTGCCTGCATACTGCATAAGCTGAACCGCTCCGTTCGGGGAAGAAGGCAGATAACCCTTGGCTCTCAGGAGCGTTTCTTTCCAGCGATGGATGAACTGCTCGATTTGTTCGCGAGGTAAGACACCAAGCGAAGGGACAGGAAGTGCGACGGTCTGAACGCGCGAGAAGGCCTGGCTCCTTTGAAATAACAGTAAAAATTACGATGTGTAGAGATATCAAACTATCCCTCTATCAGTGCCTGCAACGTCACCACAACGCCCAGACTTAAGATAAGGAAGGAGGAGAGCAGGTTCAGAGAGCGTACGAACCCGATGCGCTCCAACCGTTTGACTGTGTGGCCGGCGTGGACGATCAGGATGCCGATCACCGACATCGTGACTGCGCTGCCGAGCGAGAAAGCGGCGACCAGCCCGAGGCCGAGCGGAATGCGATCCGCTGTAAGCGAGGCCAGGAATATAGCCATTGCGCTGGGGCATGGAATCAGTCCGGTCAGCAGGCCGACCGATACAATTCCGGCCAGAGAAGAAGGTCTCCCGTGATCGTGATGATGGTGATGATGTCCGTCGTGGTGCTCGCAGACATCGTGATGTTTGGCGGATAGCTTTCCCATGGAGACGATGCGGGGTCGAACATGGCGGTACAAGATTTGCGCTCCGATGATTGTAATCAGAACCCCGGAGAATAGCTCCACCCAATGTGTCAATCTTTCGGGTGCAAACAGCTTGACGGCGGAACTTGCTGCCACAGACAAGATAACGATCGACAGTGTATGGGTGACAGCAGAGATCAAACCAAGCAGTACGGCGTCTCTCGTTTTCCCGCGAGTTGCAATCAAATAAGCGGAAATCACTCCTTTACCGTGACCAGGCTCCAGCGAGTGCAGAGCACCGAGCCCAATAGCCGCGGGAATAGAAAACATAACATCCATTACAGATTCACCTCCTGTTCATCTTATGCGGACGAGCGTTTAGACTTGTCACCTTCGTAAAATTTATAAGTATAGCTAGGCCATGTATTGACAGCCAACATTCGACAAAGGTATAGTAAAATCAATATTCGTAAAATTTACTATTAGTGGAACTGTGCTGGAGGTTTAACCGAATGACGACAACCATTCCGATCCATATTTTGTCCGGATTCCTCGGAAGCGGCAAAACGACGCTATTACAGAAAGCCATCCATTATTGCAACGAATCCGGTCTGAAGCCTGCCGTCATCATGAATGAGATCGGGGATGTGAATTTGGACGGTTTGCTGATAGAAGCGGAAGTGCCGACGGCCGAGCTGCTGAGCGGGTGCATCTGCTGCACGATTCGCGGCGATCTGGGGATGACGATTCATAACTTGTATTTGGAGAATCGGCCCGATGTTATTTTTATTGAATGTACCGGCGTGGCCAATCCGATAGAAATCATCGACGAGGTCACGGATGCGTCCTTGCTGCTGAAAGTAAATCTCCAATCGATCATTACGGTCGTTGACGCGCCTCATTTGCTGGAGCTTAGCCGGAGTAAACAGGGGAAGACGTACCGGTTGATGCAGGATCAGATTCGCTGTGCGAACTGGCTTATTCTGAACAAGTCCGATAAGATCACCTCCGGAGAGTTGCATGGCTTGGAAGGCGTCATCCGCGAGTGGAATCCGCATGCACCGATCGAAGCGACGATTTATTCCGAGGTTGACCTCAGCGTATTACAAGGCTTGGTTTACGATGCCGGGACGAAGAAGCCGGAGAAGCGGCACGAGTGCGGCGAAGGATGCAAGCATGAGCACGATCATCACGATCATCATGTGCATGCGGATGGCCACGTCCATGAACATCATCGCGATCACGATCATGACCGCTCCCACGGTCACCATCATACCCATGATCATGTGATGGCTTATACGCATTATTTTGATCGCGCCATTCATAGCGAACAATTTGAGGAAGTCGTCAGCAAGCTGCCTAAAGAGATTTTTCGCGCCAAGGGCATCTTGCAGTTTACGGATACGGCTAGCCGTTTTCTATTTCAATATGCCTACCCGGAGATGCAGTTTGTGAAAATTACCCCACAAGCCAACGTCCCGAACGTAGCGGTTTTTATCGGTGAAAGCTTCTCCAAGGAGACAGTGAAAGCGGCTCTGGAACGGTTATAGTATGAAAAGGAGGAGGGCGGCTTGGTAGAACCCAGGATCGAGCAGATGCTCCGTACGATGGCTGGCAAAGGGGCCTTCGGATTACGGAACAGCGCAGAACGTTGGCACGGCTGTTTGCGGAGGCGCCAGGCTATTTAACGGCAAAGGAAGTGTACGAGGGGCTTGAATCCAGGCACAGTGGTCTGAGCTTTGATACCGTATACCGAAATCTAAGGGTGCTGGAAGAATTGGGTGTTCTGGAGCAGTTTCATTTCGAGGATGGAATCAAGTTTCGGATCGGCTGCTTTACCCATAATCACAACCATCATCATCACCACTTGATCTGCCTGTCATGTGACCGCATCTATCCGCTCGAATTTTGTCCGATGCCTTATGTCGCCGAGCTTCCCGATCATTTTCGAGTTGTCAGGCACAAGTTTGAAATTTACGGCTACTGTAGCGAGTGTGCCACTTAGATCGTTGATGAAGATGAAATCCGCCTATCGTGAGGTTGAACTGGATGGAGACAATTCCTGTATTTGTTCTTTCGGGTTTTTTAGGCAGCGGGAAAACAACATTGTTAACCAACATGCTGGATTATTTTTTGCAGCAGAACAAGAGGCCTGCGATCATCATGAATGAAATTGGCGATGTCAATTTAGATGGAATGCTGGTCGACGATGATGTGCCGTTGGCGGAGATGCTTAACGGGTGTATCTGCTGTACGATACGGGAAGATCTAAGCAAGAGCCTGCTTTCCATTGTAAAAAAGGAAAATCCGGATGTGATCATCATCGAATCAACCGGTATAGCCAACCCGTTAGAGCTTATCGAGGGTATAACGAATACCTCATTAATTGTGGGGATTGATTTACGGCTAGTCATAACGATGGTTTCGGCGCCGCATTTTCTTGATGCATCTCGTGGGAAAAAGGGTAAAACAGCCCGGTTGATGGAAGAACAACTCCGTTGTGCAGATCTGATCGTGCTCAATAAAATCGATTTGATTGAAGAAAAAGATATTAGTGAAGTTCACATTCGACTTCGCGATTTGAATCCCAAGGCAAGAATCGAGGAGACCATACGCTGCAAAGTGGACATGACTTCGCTGATTCAAATGACCAGTAATCCCGCAAAACAATCTTCCGGCCGCGAGCACGTAATAGCGATGAAAAAGGTTCTCCATGTACAACCGAGCGGCGGGCAACAGCATCATTCCCATGACCATGTGATGGTTTATACTCATTACTTTGAGCATCCGATCGATCATAAAAAGTTTGAAAAGCTGTTCACGCAATTGCCTGCGGAAGTATACCGCGCGAAAGGCATTCTCCAGTTTGCCAAAAGCAAAGATCGTTTCTTATTCCAGTACGCTTACCGTGAAATGGAGATTGTCAAATTGGATTCACAACAGGAAGTTCAAAATGTTGCCGTTTTTATCGGGGAGCATTTCGATAAAGAACAAGTGGAGAAGGCCATTCAGGAACTAAGTGATCATTCAACATCGGAATAAAGCCCGACGTTCAACACTCACCGCTGCTTGACTCCCGTACCGTGATGCTGCACTATAGAAATCATAATGACTATAGGTACGGAGGAATATTGGCATGGCACATACACCAACTGTTGAACAAATCGTCAGAGGCATGGCAAGCAAGGGATGGCGGGTGACTGAGCAGCGTAAAACGATGGCGGCGTTATTCGCTGAAGCGAAGGGATACTTGTCTCCGAAAGATGTTTATGAGCATATGCGGCAAAAATACCCTGGTGTCAGCTTTGACACCGTATACCGCAATCTCCGGCTGCTAAGCGAAATGGGGGTATTCGAGCAGTTTTATTTCAACGACGGTCTCAAGTTCCGGGCGAGCTGTCTGGCTCACCACCATCACCACCTGATTTGCATGAACTGCGAAAAAACCGTCACGTTCGATTACTGTCCGATGCCTCAAATGTCGGAGCTTCCCGGCAATTTCGAGGTGATGCACCACCGATTCGAGATTTTCGGATATTGCCCCGAATGCGCCGCGAAACGCCGGGAAAGCGAACAACCTCAATTGGATTCGGACTCTTGACGCCGGAATCGAGAACGAGTAAAATAGTCATTAATTCGTAATATTTACTATTATTAACCGGGCTTTAGTCCGGTTTTAAAATTATCGTTATTCGTAAATATTACAATATAATCAAAGGGGCTATGAATCAAATGCAACCATTAAACAAAATTCCTGTAACCGTCCTGAGCGGCTACTTGGGTGCGGGCAAGACGACCATTTTGAACCATGTTCTTAATAATCGGCAAGGATTGAAGGTTGCCGTTATCGTGAACGACTTGAGCGAGGTCAACATTGATGCGGATCTGGTTAAGGGCGGCGGCGGGCTTTCCCGTACGGATGAGAAGCTGGTGGAAATGTCCAACGGCTGTATCTGCTGCACGTTGCGGGAAGATTTGCTGCGGGAGGTGGAGCGGCTCGCGAAGGAGGGACGTTTCGACTACGTATTGATCGAATCAACCGGAGTCGGGGAACCGGTTCCTGTCGCGCAAACGTTCACGTACATCGATGAGGAGCAGGGCATCGATCTGTCGCAATATTGCCGATTGGACTGCATGGTTACGGTTGTGGATGCCAATCGGTTCTGGCATGACTACGCTTCGGGCGAAAGCTTGCTTGATCGCCAGCAAGCCGTAGGAAGCGACGACACGCGCGATGTAGTCGATCTGCTGATCAGCCAAATCGAGTTTTGCGATGTTCTTATCCTGAACAAATGCGATAAGGTGGACCCGGATGAGCTGAATGAACTCGAGCAGGTGCTGCGCAAGCTGCAGCCGCGGGCTAAGCTAATCCGAACGGAGTATGGAAGAATCAATCCTGCCGAGATTTTGAATACGGGGTTGTTCAACTTCGAAGATGCCAGTCAGTCTGCGGGTTGGATCCAAGAAATGGAGAAAGGGCATCACACGCCGGAAACGGAGGAGTACGGCATCTCCTCGTTCGTTTACGAACGGAAGCGGCCATTCCATCCTGAGCGTTTGATGGCGTGGATGGAAGATTGGCCGGCTGAAATCGTCCGCGCCAAAGGAACCGTCTGGCTGGCGAGCCGCAGCGATATGGCCCAGAGCTTCAGCCAAGCAGGGCCGTCCATCCAATTCGGTCCAGCCGGATATTGGGTAGCTGTACTGCCCGAGCAGGAAAAGCAGCAAACGCTGCTCGAAAATCCCGAACTTGCGGCTGTTTGGGATCCCAAGTTCGGTGATCGAATCAACAAAATCGTCTTTATCGGGATCGATATGGATCGCCCGCAGCTGATTGCGTCGCTCGATGCTTGTCTGTTGACGGAGGAAGAGATGACGCTCGACGCTTCGGCGTTTGCTGACCGGTTTCCCAACATGCCGTCTGCAGAGCTAGAGCCTATCTTGTAATAAAATCTGATGATGAAGGAGCAGGGAACATGAGAGTTATCGTCACCTTGGCATGCACCGAATGCGGAGACCGCAATTATACGACGACAAAGAACAAGAGAACGCATCCGAATCGTTTGGAACTGAAAAAATATTGCCCGCGGTTACGTAAAGTAACACTTCATCGTGAGACACGCTAAAATCACGGGAAAGGAGCAGGTTTATGACGACATGGAATCTTACGGGAACGCGGCATCATGTGTTTATGTGCAATGGCAGCACCTGCATGCGCAATGGAGCGGAAGACGTCACGCAGGCGATTCGGAACGAAATAACGGCGAATGGTGCAGACAGCATCATTCATACGACTCGCACCCGCTGTCAAGGCCGATGTGAAGATACTTGCGTTGTGACGGTCTATCCGGAAGGAGCATGGTTCAAGGCAGTCACACCCGAGCTGGGCCGAAGGATTGTGAGCGAGCATTTGCTGCAAGGAGAGCCGCTACGGGAGCATATGAGCTTTTCCTACTCGGATATGCTAGTACCCACAGGCAGTTCCGTAGTCGGTATTCCCAAGAAGCCGGCCAAGTCATAAAATCTTGTTTTTATAGCAAAAAAAAAGAGCAAATGCGCATAGCATCTGCTCTTTTTTTTGAATGTCAATCAGGGAAGTCGTTTATCCTTGCTTCTTCAGTTCGGTTACCGGATCCATATTAGGGTACGCGTATGGGGATGCGGGAGCGGCTATTTTCTCGATTTTCGTCGCATGCACCTTGATGATATCGTTGTCGTGGTAATGCCCCTGTTCAATGGTGCCGGTCCTCTTGACCCATGTGTCTTTGGCAAAGGCTTTCGCATTAGGAAACTCCTTAAGAACACTGTAAGGCGACGCATCGGCACTGCAGTAGGAGACGGCGAACCGTCCGACTACGAGTTGATCCGGCTTCAGATCGTCCTCGCGGTATACGAAGCCGCTAAGTTCGATTTTCTTGCCACAGAATTGCTCTTTAAAAATATCGATCGTGGAGAGGTTTCCATGAAGATGTCGGCTTCACGCCGAGGATGCTTCTTTTGTATATGCCAAAACAAATACCGCGGCTATACATGTATTTGTAAGCCGCGGCGTTTTTTATTCCACAGTTCCGGGAGCAGTTGAAGGAGCAGGCGACGCGTCATTCGTCTGCATCTTTTCCCGCATGGAGTACCAGCCCAAAGCGGCGAAATAGAAGATGCCTTCAAGCGCTGTGATATAGAAACTGACAGGTGCGTTGGTGTAGTAACCGAGTGTAAGTCCCAGCCAAACTCCCAATACGGCAAGCCCAGCAGAGCATAAAATCATCTTGGCTACCGATTGGGTCAGATAACGTGCTGCCGCGGCAGGAGTCGTCATCAGGGTGAAGACAAGGAGTGCCCCGACAATTTGCACGGCCTCCGCTACCGCTACGGATAAGAGCAATAGGAATCCCACGGAGATGAAGCGGATGGGCAGGCCGGCTGCTTGAGCGCCAAGCGGATCGAAGGAATCGAATTTCAGCATGCGATAACCGGCAGCCAGCAGGAGCAGTACGACAAGAGATAGCGATGTAAGTTCCCAAACATCCTTCGTGCTGATGCCGACGACACTGCCGAAGAGCAGAGAGAACATTGTGCTCGCTTGTTTGCTGGATAAAGAAAGAAAGAGCAGCCCTAAGCCCAAAAATATGCTCAGCACAACGCTGATGGAAACATCCCTGCGAAAAACTTTAATGCCCATTCGTCCTACCGCAAGCGCGCTGGATACCGTAAATAACAGCAGACCTGCAAGCGGGTGCCAGCCCATATAGACGGCAAACGACGCTCCGGAAAATCCGATATGCGAAAAGGTGTGTGCGATGAACGACAAATTGCGGGCAATGACGAATACACCGATGACGCCGCACATCACGGCGACGATCGTACCGGCCGCGAATGCATGTCGCATGAAATCATACTCAAACATGTACAGAAGCCTCCTAATTTGCGCTGGCTACTGAGCCTCGCCGTGGTAACAAATTGGTACTGCAGCGTTCTTGCCCGTAGAAATGACGCGCAGCTTGGAATCGACCTTCATTACTTCCACAGGGCTTCCGTATAATCGGCTAAGCACTTCGGTCCGCATCACTTCTTCGACCGGTCCTTCCGCATAATGCCCGCGGGTTAAATATAGAATGCGATCGGCATATTTGGCGATCAAGTTAATATCGTGACTGATAAACAGAACGCTAACATTACGTTCACGGCAAATCCGGTCAACGACGGAAGCCATTTGCTCCTGAGCGCCAGGATCCAGATTAGAGGTAGGTTCATCCAGAAGGAGAATTTGCGGCTGACGTACAAGCGCCTGAGCCAAATAAATACGCTGCCGTTCACCTCCGGACAATTTTCCGACAGGCTGATTGGCCAAGCGGAATGAATCGGTGAGCCGGAGCGCTTCCGATATCGCTTGGCGATCCTTCGAAGTCGACCAGAATCTGTATCGATGGGGGAGGCCCAGACTTATAAAATCTTCCGCCGTCATCGGAATTTCCGGATCGATTTGCCGGGATTGGGGAACATAACCGATAACGGAGGACCTTTTTACCGGCTGTTGATCGTCGTTCAGGAACGATACCGACCCCCGAGTCGGATCCAACATACCTAACAAAACACGAAAGAGCGTTGTTTTACCCGCGCCATTCGGTCCGATGATCCCCATAAATTGTCCGGGTTTAACCGAGAATGAAATATGGTCCAAGATCGGTTTGCCATTTATATGAACGCTGACTTCTCGTGCCGCCAATTCGCAACCCATCGTCAATTCATTCCTTCCGCAGTTTCGTACAAAGCCTAATTCTAATATTAACATGATGTATGAAAAAAAGAATTCTCTCGTAAAGAGAGAAGTTCCGATAACGAATATTCGGTTGGACGATCTTATTTGGAGCCAATTGCTTTCTGAAGTTCTGACAGCTGATCAGTCATCCACTGTACATAGTTTTTGCCCTGCGGCTCTGTTTCCGTAACATGAATGATTGGAATTTGATTGGAAGAAGCAAGATCCACCATCGTTTTCACAGTCGGGCTGTCCGCTTGAGTATTTTGCACGAAGAGCTTCACTTTCTTTCCTTTCAAAGCATCTTGCAGCCCTGCAACATCGCCAGGAGCCGGATCGCTTTCTTCTTCAATAGCTTTGGCAAACTTCGGATCGACGATATTCAAGTTAAGTGCTGCGGCCATATAATCAAAGACGGGCTCGGAAACAGCGATATCCGTAGGAGAAGGCTGCTTTAGTTTGTTTACTAAGTCCGTTAGCGGTGTCAAGCTTGTTTTATAATCTTGTGCACGTTTCTTAAAGGCGTCCGCTTGTGCGGCATCAATTGTGCCCAGCTGCTCGGCAAGCGCATCCGCCAGTTTCGGCATGGATTCTGGGATGTACCAGATATGCGGATTGTCGCCATCCTTTTTGCCAAGCAGTCCTTCGCCTATGTTAATTACTTTTTTGGAAGCGGAGCTCGCCTTGACGAGTTTGTCCATCCATTCATCGTAGCCAATGCCTACATACACAACGACTTGAGCGTCATTTACCGCCTTCGAGGTATCTGCAGTGGGCTCAAAGTCATGCGGGTCCGCATCAGGATTCGTTATCACGGAGGTAACCTCTACACGGTCTCCGCCAACAGCTGTCGCTACCTCGCCTAGGAAATTTTCAGCAGCAACGATTTTAATTTTCCCTGCAGGTGCACTTGCCGGATTGTTTGATTTCGTTTCCGCAGGTTTGCTGGCTGCATCATTTGGTTTTGTTCCCGTTGAGCCGCAGCCCGACAATAGAAGTGCAGTAGAAATTGCTGCAGTAGCACATGTTAGAGTAATTTTGGCATTAATGTTAGACCTGATTATCATTTCGGATCTCCCTCCAAATAATTGCTTGCATTTCTTTATGTATTTGTTATTTAGTAATTATTACGAACATGATAATAGTAAACTTTATGATTAAAACAGTCAAGTAGTAATTTTTATTATTAAGGAATAGATGGACGTACACGCTAAGCTAGTTGTGAGATAAAGATGTATTTGAGAAATAGGTATGGAGCGTTCAGAACGGTAAGCCGTTAGTTCCGTTAACTGATCCCATAGATTCAAAATAAATGGGTCAACTGGAGAGGCTAAGGGGGAATAAGAAAAACTGGTCAACGCCGGAACTCTGCATGTGACATGTCAGAGGCGGATTCGGAGAGTAAAACTCGGACTGGCTAGTCCGATACGAGGATACGATTTATTCAACACTTCGTCCTCTGTAGCTTTTCTTCCACATGCCTATCGAGATCCACAAACAGCCAACTGCAACCAATAACCCATGAGCCACTCGGATCGGCTGAGTTCCCACAAACTGGGGAATGTACAACAGAAAACCTAGACCGAACGGAATGCCGCTCCATTTTGGCATGAAGCGAGATTTCCATATTGCATAGGCAATCATGATTGAGCCAACTGCAGTCAACAGCAACCCGAACAGGATAAAACCAATGCCAGGGCCGAAACGAACTTCATTTGCCAGACTGACCAAGGCGGCATTATGCTGCTCGACAGCTTCCTTACCAATCGCATGCAGGCCAAAAACTTCTGCCCCATAAAAGGGCAATTTCGGTACTGGAAAGTCCGTCACCGGTTGCCGTCCATACTCGCTGGTAATTTTGACGATTGACAAATACAACCACTTGTAGTCTGAAGGAACCGGAAGATATCTTACGCCAATATGCGCTGAATTATCCAGATAAGAGCTGTTGCGACCGCGAACAAATTCAAAATCTTAAATGTTTTAGGATACCATCGACTTTGATGCCAATACCACAAAATGGGGAAGGCAAGGGCAACCAGCGCTAGTTGGGTTATCTCAATCCCCAGATTAAAGCTCAGTAACGAAACCGCTATCTGACTTGGGGGGAGGTGCATCTCCATGAGAAGATCGGCAAAGCCCATTCCGTGAATAAGGCCAAAAAAGAATGTGAGCGACCAACGATACTTTGCATTTTTCGAAAAAATAAATTTTCAAGCGCAACGTACATGATGCTGACCGCGATCATCGTTTCAACAAATTTGGAAGGCAAATGGATGATGCCAAGAACGGTAAGTGCCAAGGTCAAACTGTGAGCAATGGTAAAGGAAGTAATGATTTTAGTATACTCTCTAATTTTCATCTTTAACAAAATGAGAGTAAGCAGAAATAATAAATGATCCAAACCGGTCAAGATGTGATTGGATCCAAGCTTCAGAAATCGAAGCCAATCGACATTTGCATGTGCAGGTGTTGCAGAATTGTTCGAAGAAGACGCTTGTGCCGGCGTGTTGTACGTATAACTCCACATATTTTGAAATAATACTGTCGTTACTTCCAAGTGCCCGTCATTAAGGATATTGAGAAAATTTCCGTATTGAGCAGGAATGGAATCATGAAAGTGATCTGTAATCGTTATCGATTCACCTGGAGGAATCTTATCGAGATTTATCTTGGCCGTAACTATTTTGACATCGGGTATGCTATGAACGTCATAACCTTTGTCATCCCAAAACTTAAAGTCGTTCTTGAACGGGAGTTCGTCATCCAATGAAAGCTGAACTCCAAGCAAGCTTACTTTTTGCCCATTAATTTGAACCTCGAGATTCTGATCTATCCATTTTGCTATCTTAGCCTGACTCTCAGCAAGTTCGTTCGCATCTAACTTATAGTCGCCATTTAGATCGATTCCATCCAAACACTCGATTATGGACAAGTCATCAATAGCAAACTGGACCGAGGTTTGAGAGGATGATATATCAATTTTAGTATAGGCCACGCTATAAGAATGTGCAGACACCGGGGAGCAAATAAGTAAACTTGTTAAAAGAAACAGTGGTAGTAAATACCATTTTTTAAACAACATAAAACCTCCTGAACAAGAAAAAACAAGTTTCGGGAATGATTGTCGAAGCATCACCATTTATTTTAGTAGGTGTAATTGTATGATTGCAAATTCCAAAATAATATGAAGAGAGGTGGCGGATAGAAACGCAAGAGATAAATGACAATTTGTTGAAATCAGCGTGACAACAAGGGAATTTGCTTCTTATTGTCGAAAAGAGAGGGGGAGAAGCGGAATAGTAGAATTGGAAGGATGCACTTTTATTCATGACTCGAAATAAACTTATTTCTACTATAATTGCAATCAGCTTGGTATTACCGGCTGCCTTGGAAGCGAATACGGCGAATGGCGCAGTGAGCCAACAGCTACAACAAGTTATCGATCAGAAGGAAAAAGTGAAGAAACAGCAAGCTCAGACCTCGCAGCAGCTCTCATCCGTCAAACAAGAAAAAGCGGCTACCCAGCAGGAAGCAGATCAGCTGCAACAAAAGCTCGAAGCTACTTCAGCTCAGCTCACAGCACTGGAAACGAACTTATCGCATCTTGATGACGATTTGAGCAAGTCGAAGGAACAACTGACGGAAGCTGACAAGCGCATCACATCCCGCTCTGGGCAGCTAAAGCAGATGATCGAGTCTATGTATGTGAATGGGCCGCAATCCTATTTAGAAGTGTTGATGGGCTCCACGACCTTCAATGATTTCCTGGATCGAGTTCAAGATTTAGTCTTGCTGGCTGGGAAACAGAAGGAGCTGCTCGCTGCTAACATCCGTGACAAGCAGCAAATTGAGCAAGTCGAGGCACAGCAAGAAAAGGATCAAGAACAACAAAAGGCTCTAGTCACGCAGGAACAGAATTTGAAACAGCAGCTGGCTGCGCAAGAAGTTCAGAAGACGGTTGAATTAGCAACTTTGAATTCGCAGGAGCAGGTTTTAGCCGAACAAAGCGCTGAGCAAGAGAAAGAACTGATGCAGTTTGCCGCCCAGGAATCGAAATTGATTGAAGAGAGCAAGAAGGTGACACTGACTTATCAAGGCGGCAAGCTGGCGTGGCCTTTCAGCCGCAATTATCCGATTACCTCACCGTTTGGGTATCGCTCAGATCCATTTACCGGAGAAAGAGCTTTCCATGACGGGACCGATATCGGCGCACCGAAGGGAACCGATATTCTGGCTGCAGAGGATGGCATTGTTTCGGTTGCCCAGTGGTACGGCGGGTATGGAAATTGCGTGATCATTGATCACGGTCACGGCATCATGACACTTTACGGCCATATGCTGAACGACTCAATGGTAGTTAAGAAAGGCGATACAGTGAAACGCGGACAAAAGATCGGTGAAGTCGGCATGACCGGAAGAGCGACCGGGTACCATCTTCATTTTGGTGTGTATTTGAATTATGATGCAGTCGATCCAATGAAATATCTCAAATAAACGGGAAATAGACTAAGCATGTAAGTAAGAAAAAATCCCCTGATAAATGCCGGCGGCTAATTTCTCATGATAGGACGGAAGCAGGCTGGCATTCAGTTCGCTCGGATTTGACAAGAAGCAGCCTTCGATAAGAACAGCGGGACGTGTGTTATGCTTCAGCACGTACAGCTGTTCTTTTTCGATTTGCTCGTTTTGTTGCCCTTGCTTGCTGCTTAATTGCCCGGTAGTTGCCGTTTCAATTTTTTCCGCCAATTGCTTTGAGTTGGGGGATTCGTAATATGTGATCGTGCCCGATACGCTCGGGTCTTGCTGATACATATTTTGGTGGATGCTGACAAATACATCGGCTTTGTTGTCATTCGATATTTGGACTCGTTGCGCAAGTGACACGGTTTGGTCGTTGCTCGTTCGAGTCATGATCACGTTCGCTCCGGCGCTCTTGAGCTTATTGGCGAGTACTTGGGCGGCGGCTAAATTGATGTCGCGTTCGTATACAGGCTTACCTGAGGCGATCGCCCCGGGATCGCTGCCGCCATGACCGGGATCGACGACGATTGTTTTTCCTTCCAGCGGTAACTTTTGTTTCAGCTTAGCAGCTGAGGATAGAGCTTGAACATCTTGACTCCATGCTTCTATAGCAGGTTGTTCGCCATAGGTCCATATAGCCTGACTTGTCGGTACCCATAGCGGTTTGCCGTCTTTTTGTTCCGCGACCTCGATCCATTTTCCGCTGACCATCTTCGGTATAAAGGAAGCTGTAGCCTTGAGCCGATAGGCTTGATCGAAGCTTTCGTCCGGTCCCAAGTAAACCGAAGTGTTCTTGTTTACTTTCAATAATTGCGTGTCCGCGGCAGGTACTGAGATCGTTGTCGCTTCACTTTTACGAATCCAGCCTCGCTGATCGGTATTGAGACCTACCTCAATCCAGTCCCCCGTTTGCTGGAGCACGGGCAGCGCTTCGTTTGCGGTAACGATTAATAGATCAGGTTTGCTCGGATCGGGTTCGGTTCGAATCTCTGTAGTTCCTTTCATCCGGACCCAGTTGACTGTTCCAGAATCTTTCGTCGCTGGTGCCTCCGTCTGGGCAGAGGTAGCGGACGGCTGAAGGGAACCCGCCACTTGGTCTGAATTTGGCAATATGGACCGGTTTTGAATAGAAGTAGTTTGGGGAGTTGGATTTGTAATTTGATCCTCCGTTGATGTAGTTACGGATGCAGAGGAGGGAAGAGAATGATTATGAATTGGGAGCATGTGAAGGATCATCGCCATAAGCAGAACGAATACAACTCTGTTGAGCTGCGAGAGGAGGAACACTCCGATTCCTCCGCGTTCCTCTTGCTTCATTTGCCGTGCAGATGCGCGTCGATTCATTCTGTCCACCTTCTTCATCATATCTAGCAATCTCTAAATTAACATATGATAGAATAGGACCGGTTAGAACCGCGGTTGGCTGCTATTAGTAGACATGAGAGATTCGGTGGCAATCCAGCTCAAGGTATGCCGTCTGCTGGGCAGCTTCCGATTCGCTCAATAATAAGCGTATGGATCTTTAGGCTGATCTATTTTTCATTTGAACTGAGCGCCGGGATCCAGATTGGAGGGAAGTTCGTCCAGAAGCACGACGGCTTTGGAAAACTTTGGATGTACGATTTTCAACGTACAAACAATTCTGGATGTCAGAGGTAACGGAGAGAGCTCGCAACATTATTACGTAAAATATAAATTTGACGAAATATAACATATCGCTTATACTGGTCCTAACCAATCCTGGCCAATCTATCCAATTTCTCATTCGATTTAAGTTAGGAGTTTTTGCCGTGGACAAACAAAGCAAACAACGTTATTTCGAACGAATTGAAGACAAAGTTCGCGAACTGCCTTGGTATGTGATTGAATTTATCGATAAGCGCAAACGCAAGCTTTCGCATACGACGCTATTGAATTATTGCCACGACTTTATTATTTTTTTTGATTGGCTCGTTGCCGAAAACCTCTCCGCCGGCTCCAAGTCCGATGTTGCGTTGGAAACGCTCGAAAAACTTACCACGCAAGAAATTGAAAGCTTTCTCGCCTTCCTCGAATTTAAGCTCGGCAACTCCAAGTTGACGATCAACCGCAAATTGTCGGCGCTGAAGTCGCTATTCGATTATTTGCAAAACAAAGCCGAAACCAAAGATTTACAGCCGTATATACATCGCAACGTGATGGCCAAAATCGAACTTAACGCCGTTAAGGAAGATCAGGAAACCGTTGCCAATCGCATCGGCGGCAAAATTTTGCGGGAAGACGAGTTCGAGCAGTTCCGCCAATTCGTGGCGTACGACTACGGCCAGCGGTACAAGGATAATAAAAAACTGTACCAATTTCATCTCCATAACCGGGAACGGGACGCGGCCATCGTCTCCCTCATTCTCGGTTCCGGACTTCGGTTGTCTGAAGTGGCCGGCTGCAACATCGAGGACCTCGACTTGAAGAAAAGTTTTGTCCGGGTTATCCGCAAAGGCAATAAAGAACAGTACGTGTACTTCAGCGAACAAGCGCTGCGCGATCTGCAACAATATTTGCTCATTCGCGAAGAACGTTATAAACCGGACAAAACGATGCCCTTCCTCTTCCTCGCCTCCCAGATGGGCCCGAGTGGGAAAAGCCGGCGCCTGACGCAGCGTTCGATAGAAAAATGGTCGAAAAATACGCGGCAGCGTACGGCAAGCCGGCGCTTACCGTCCATGCCCTGCGGCATTCGTTTGCAACCAGGTACCATCAAGAAAACAATGACGTGCCGAAACTGCGCAATCAGCTTGGCCACTCTTCGATTCAAACGACGATGATCTATACTCATTTAACCAATGAAGAAATGAGAATAGCGGTCAACAACATGGACAGAGGTTGAAATACGGATGTACAATAAAAAAGCCGAGCGCCTCCCCCAATGACACGGCACGAACGTGACCGAAGTGGCGGAGAAGCGCTCAGCAAGCGAGAATTAAGTCAGCCCAAGAACGGGCTGCGCTTAAGCTTTAGTTTCTATCGTACCAATAGCCAGGAATGCCTTTTTCCAGCCGCAGCAGCGTCTCGAGATAGAAATAGTCGCCCCAAATCACATAATCGTCAGGCGATGCGCCGCCTCGAACCGAATAAGAGCCGTGTTCCAGGAAGCCTTCCGCTCCCTCTTCGGCTTTGCCTGCATAGCGGCTCGCCAAAGAAGCCATCGAGCTGTGAACGGCCTGCAGGAAGCGGTCCCGTTCCGGGTCGGACGGGTCCATGTGCTGGGTCAGCTCCAGCATGCCGGCGGCGGCGATGGCGCTGGCCGAGCTGTCCCGCATCGTCCCGGGCTGCTGAGGAGCGTCGAAGTCCCAATATACGACTTGGTCGTCGGGCAACCGCTCGATAAAGTAACGCGCAAGCCGTTTGGACGTTTCCAAAAACTCCGGACGCTGCAATCCCCGGTAGGCCAGCGCAAACCCGTAAATGCCCCACGCCTGGCCGCGGGTCCACGTCGATCCGTCTTGGAAGCCTTGATGCGTGCCGCCGCGCAGCGCATCGCCGGTCTCTTGGTCGAAATAAAACGTATGGTACGAAGAATCGTCGCCGCGCACGAGGAAGCGCCTGCTTAGCTCCGCGTGACGCAGCGCCGCTTCCTTGTAAACGGGGTTTCCGGTGTGGGCCGACGCCCAATACAGCAGCGGCAAATTCATCAAGCAATCGATAATAATTCTGCCGCCGTTCTTCGGATCGTCCTTCCGCCCCCACGCCTGGAAAATGTTCAGCTTTTCGCGCCAGCGCAGCATCAGTACGTCGGCCGCTTTCAGCGCAAGCTGTTTAGCTTCCTCGTCGTTTTCGATAATCCACTGAGCCATTGCCGACGGCGAGTACAGAAAGCCGATGTCGTGGTGATCAAGGGCAATGAACTGCTCCAGCCGGTTGCGAAAGCTGCCGACCGTAGCGGCGGCTGCATTGCGGAACGAGGCGTCGCCGCTATATTCGTAGCTGAGCCACAGAATGCCGGACCAGAAGCCGTCGGTCCAATCGTTATTGTCGTTCAGATCATAACGCTTGTCCCCTTGGCTCACATGAGGAAACCGGCTGCCGAACCTTTCGATATTTTGCTTAGTAATTTGTAACGCCGTTTCAATCGCTTTCTCCCACATTTGCTTGTTCCTCCTCGGGTAATTGTCGCTTCATAGCCATAGTATAAGCTCCGGGGAATAACGTTCTGTTGCGGGAAAATACAGCTCTGTTGCGAATCGTGACCATTGTGGAGGGTTTGAGGAATGAACTTGATCGAACCGATCGACTTGGGCCCATCGGCCTTCACGCTCGGGTACAGGATAGAAACGATGCAGTCGCATTGGCGCATGCTCCACGCCCATCAGGGCATGGAACTGCTCTATGTGCACGAAGGTTACGGCGAAGTGATGGTCGAACAAACGGCTGTTGCCCTCGAGCCGGGGTGTCTGTTTTTGTTCCAGCCGTATCAGCTGCACAAAGTCGAAGTGCCTCCCCAGCAGACAGGAAAGCCTTATGTACGAACCGTGCTGACGTTCGATCCGCACTGCGTAGAGCCGTATTTGCAGCCCTTCCCCGTTCTGGAGTCGCTGTTCAAGACGTTGTGGAAAGGAACCGTTGCAAAACAGCGTTTCGAATTGGCGGGCGATCCGGTGGTGCCGGCGATTATGCACGATTTGTCCGCTGCCTGCAAGGACAAGCCGGAGGAGCGTGAAGAACGGCTCGGAGCCAGCCTCGTCGCCCTGCTTAACCATTTGAGCTGCAAAGGAATGCTGGAAAGCGATACCGGCAAAAACCGGTCCGATAAAATAACCCGCCACATCGAGTCCGTAATGGACTGGATCGAACGTCATTTCCGCGATGACTGCCAGCTGAACCAGCTGGCCGATGCGCTCCATTTGTCGCCTTATCACATCTCGCACATCTTCAAGGAGCATACCGGCGTCAGCTTGTCCGACTACATCGCGGCGCGGCGCATCCGCGAAGCCTGCTCGCTGCTGGCGACGACGTCCAAGCCGGTGCGCGAAATCGCGCTGGAAGTCGGCGGCTTCAGCCCGACGTATTTCGCCCACTTCTTTAAAAAGAGGAAAGGGATGACGCCGAATGAATATCGCGCCTCCCTTTCCCACATGTATCAAGCCTAATGGCTCACACAGAAACGACTTTGCCTAGACCTGAGCGTTCGCCGCGTATTGATTAGCTGTGTTTAAATACGCGGGCCTCAGGTTAAATCGATTTCGAATATCGGTGGAGCTACCTGAATAAATTGGCGAGCCTGCCGGGTGTTCGATGACGTAAAGCCCCGCCGACGTCGGCAGCATCGTGTTGTTCGAATTGCGCCAAACGAGCTGATAAATCCAGTCGTTCACTCCGTACTGTTCAGAGTGAGGCTCAAATACGTTGTTGGCGTACCAGGTGAGCGTAACGGATGGCATATCTTTCCCCTCCAATGATGGGGAAATATAGCAAAATCACATATATATTGCTCCCTGTTCGGCCATATGTCATGTCGCTCGCTTCAGAGCCCCTTGCCTCCAACCGGCCGCAGCTTGACCGGTTCCACGCCGGCAATCAACGGTCTGCAGCTCTGAATCAACGCCAATACGTACTCGTTTTTGAGCGATGCGGCATGCGCTTCGGCATCTCTCCATAGCTCCGTCACCCAAACGACGTTCGGGTCTTCTTCCGACACGTTGATGATGTACAATTCGCAGCCTTCCATAGCATCCAGCTGGTCGGCCGCTTCCAGCATCAATTGCACGAGAGCGTCCCTCTGGCCCGGATGAGCTGTTAATTTTCCATACATGGCGAATTTGTTCAAGTCCGATCCCTCTTATCTTTTAGATGTTGGCCGCTCTCATCGCTTCGTAATGTGCGACGATGCCTATGTATAACGCGTTACTCACGGTCATGGGTACAGCTTCTCGCCTTTTTCAAGCATCTCGATAAACTGCGCGATTCGTTTTACCCGCGTCTCCTGCTTTTTCGCATTGTGAATTCGGAATAGAATCGCATATTGGTTCTGTCTATTCAGTGTATCATAGAATGCCTTGGCCTTGACGTTGCGTTCCAGTTCGGCCGCGAAATCCTCGGGCATAGAGGCCGTGCTTTGCGATTCGTAAGCTTTATCCCATTGTCCGTTTCGTTTGGCGGCATCAATCGCTTGCATGCCGGGAGGCTTCATGCGTCCCTCCGCGATCAGGCGCTCCGCTTTTTCTTTGTTGATTTTCGACCAGATGCTCTTCGGCCCCCGCGGGGTAAAGCGCTGAATCCACAGCTTCTCGTCAAACGCTTCTTTTTGGCTGTCGACCCACCCGTAACATAGCGCGCTCTCCAGCGCTTCATCATAGGAAACGGACACGACGCCGGACCCTTTTTTCGCGATTTGCAGCCGTATACCAGGCGAAGTATCGTGATGGAGCTCCAGCCAGCCCTCAAGAGCTTGCTGGTCTTGAAACAGCATGATCGGCAATTCGTTAGGCTTCTTGGCCATTGTTTTGCACCTCCTGTTATACAGTATACATGGCAATTGCTGACATATACAGTCAGTCATTCGCGCCATGTACGCGAAAAAACCGGCAGCCCTAGCAATCGCGGGCATGCCGGTTTTTCACCTATATTCCTTATTTGAAATATAACGACAAATGCTGTGCCGCTTTTAAAATGCCTTCCCGCTCTTTGTCCGCCGTTCCCCAGAAGCGGTGATCCTCAAGCTCGATGCTGACGGCGCCTTCATAACCGAGACGGTCGAGCCTGACGGCGACTTTGCTCCATTCCACCGCGCCATGCCCCGGAATCGTGTAGCGCCACGAGCCTTCGGAAAACCCGTATTTCGCGCCGAACGTTGCCGGCAAAACGCCGCATTCATACAGTTCGTCGTGCAAAATTTCCGTATCTTTGCCGTGGCAATGGTTGATCCGTTCGCCGAATTCCGTCAGCGCCCGCAAATAGTCGATACCGAGCCGCACCAGGTGGGACGGATCGTAATTGAGGCCGAAATGCTTGGAAGGGATCGCTTCGAACATCGCCCGCCACATTTCCGGCGTACAGCCGATCGTCGGGTAATGCGGCGCCGGTCCCGGCCAGCCTTCGATAGCGATGTAAACGCCAACGCTCTCGGCATGCCGAACGAGCTCCGGGAACGCATCTTTCCATATAGCGAAGCTCTCCCGGCGCGGAGCGATATGGTCCTCGGGCACGAGGCACATGAACATGACCTTTGCGCCAAGCGCCGCCATATCGCTCATTTGCCGCTTCACGCTTTCCGCCGCCGCTTCCCGGCGGGCATCGTCTCTGCTAAGCAGCGCGCCGGTTTGTGACGCATCGACGGAACCGATCCCGATACTCGCCGCATCGCATATTTGCTTCACTTCCGGATCCAGCCTCGGTACGTCAAGCACGTCGAGGCCTGCCTCTTTAGCCCATGCGGCAACTTGCTCCAAACCTTCCCCGCCGATTTTCGGCGGAATGCGCATGCCGAGTTTCACGTTCATCGTGCTCTCTCCTTTTTCGTCCGTTGCCTTAATAAGGCTTATAGCCGCCCGCCTGGTACACCATCTCCGTGAACTTCACGACTTTGAGCGCGAAGGTGCCGGGCACTTTCACTTCGTGGCGGCCGAGGATAGCGTCGATAAAGCTTTTGTCCTGGTTCGTCGTCTGCTTCGGCAGCTCCGGCACGATCGGCTCCTGCCGCAGGCGGCGGATCGTGATTTTGCCGTTGTCGTAAAAGATGCCACCGTTTTCGCCGCAGAACACGTACGTTTCGTGCCAGCACGGGGCGTACCCGACGATGTTCAGTCCGGCCACGGCGCCTTCGGCAAACCGGATCGAAGTGAACGAGTCGATCTCCACTGGTGCTCCTTGCTGGTGAATTTGCGGCTTCACTTCAATCGGCGTCAGGCCTGTCGTCCAGAGCAGCACGTCGATAATGTGGCTGCCGGAATCCATCAGCATGCCGCCGCCCGACAGCTCCGGCACCTGCCGCCACAAGCCGGTCGTGCCCTGTTTCCATTCCTGATACAGCGAGGCGGTAATCGACGTCAGCTTGCCGATCTGACCGCTGGCGATATAGTCCTTGATGAACAGAAACTCCGGCTGAAAATGGCGCTGATACGACACCTGCATCACTTTTCCCGCTTTGTCCGCGGTGGCGATCAGTTGCTCCGCCTCTTCCGACGAGCAGGTCATCGGCTTCTCGATGAGCACGTGCAGCCCTTTGTTCAGCGCATCGGTCGCCTGCTGGAAATGAAGCGTATGCGGCGAACAGATGACGACCGCATCGAGCTCGGCCTGTTCCAACATATCCCTGTAGTCTGAAAATTGCGGAACGTCGGCAAGATCGAATTTGGCGGCGAACTTTGCGCGATTGTCCTCGCTCGTATCCGTAATCGCCGTAATTTCCGCCTCTTCCAGCTCCAGCAGCTGCCGGGCATGCCATTGGGAAATGCCGCCCGTGCCGATCATGCCTACGCGAATTTTGCTCATGAACTTAAGCCTCCTCGATTATTTTATCCCTGAAAATGTTATGCCGCGAATGAACGCTTTTTGCACAAAGAAATATAGCAAAATGATCGGAAACGTAATCATGACCAGCGTGGCCATCATCATTTGCCATTCCGCGCTATGCTGCGTTTTGAACCCTTGAACGCCCAGCATGAGCGTATATTGGCTTTCGTCCGACAAGTAAATGAGCGGACCTTGGTAATCGTTCCAGCTTCCCATTAACTGAAATAAGGCGATCGTGAGCAAAGCGGGACGGCATAACGGCAGCATGATTTGCCCGTAAATGCGCATCTCGGAAGCGCCGTCGATGCGGGCCGCGTCTTCAAGCTCCTTCGGCAGCCCCATGAAAAACTGGCGGAGCAAAAAGATATAGAACGGTGCGCCGAAGAAGGCCGGAAACCAGAGCGGCATTTTGGTTCCTACCAAACCGAGATTCTTAAATGCGATAAAAATGGGAATCATCGTCGCCTGGTACGGCAGCATCATAACCATTAACGTGACGGCAAAAAGCGGTTTGGCCCCCTTCCATGGAATTCTGGCCAAGCTGTAGGCGACAAGCGGGCACGAAAGCAGTACCCCCACCGTTGCCAAGCCGGCGATTGTAACCGTATTCGCTAAATATTTAAAAAATGGAATATAATCGATCGCTTTCGGGTAGTTGCTCCATTCCATCACGTCGGGAATCCACTTGGGCGGCCAAAGAAACAATTCGCTATTCGGCTTGATCGAAGTGGACACCATCCATAAGAAAGGCGACAGAAAAAAGAGGCCGACCACGATCAAAAAAGCGTGAATCAATACGGTTTGCACGGCTCCAAGCCCTTTTCTGGTTGCCATCGCGATACCTCCCTCCTCATTCTTTTCCTTGATAGTGGACCCAGCGTTTTTGCGAACTGAAAATTATCGCCGTTAAAAGAACCACGATCAAGAATAGAATCCAGGCCATGGCGGACGCGTATCCCATCTTTAAGTATCCGAAGCCGTTCCGGTACAAATACATGACGTAAAACATCATGGAATTAGCCGGCGTGCCCTGCCCGTTCGTAAGCGCGTAAGGCAGAACGAAATTTTGCAAAGCGCCGATCGTGCCCATAATCAAATTGAAAAAGATGACCGGCGTCAGCAGCGGCAAGGTGATCGTCCTGGTGCGCTGCCAAGGCCCGGCGCCGTCTACGTGGGCAGCATCGTAATAATCTTGGGGTATGTCTTGCAATCCTGCCAAATAGATGACGACCGCCTGACCTGTCCCCCATAAGCTCATCAGGATCAAGGAAGGCTTTGACCAAAATTCGCTGCCGATCCACGGCGGCCCGGCGATGCCAATTTTATCGAGCCAGTAATTGACGAGCCCGAATTGAGGGTTAAGCAGCCATAGCCATATGATCGTCGTCGCAATGGGCGGAACGAGGCTGGGAATAAAAAACAGCGTCCGGTATATGCCTTGGCCGCGGATTTTCAAATTCAGCAGCAACGCAAGAATGATGCCCACCACGATGCTGAGCGGGACAAAGATGACCGTATAGTACAACGTATTATAAATACTGATCCAAAATACTTCGTCTTGGAAAAGAGTTTTATAATTGGCGAATCCTACCCATTCCCCGGGCTCGAGGATGCTGTAAGAAGTCATGCTGTAATAAGCCGACATGATTAACGGAAATGCGTGAAAAAGCAGCAGCCCGACGATCCATGGCAAGGCGAAAAGAACGCCGAACAACGTAATTTTTCGTTCGAAGCCGCTCTTTGTCCGTTTAATCCCGGAGACGGGAGCGGTGCGTTGCACGGCGGAAGTTTCGATGGCAGGCAATCCCATTACCTCCTTATTATACATCTCTATCGGAAAGGAGGGTAGCGCAGCGATCCGCCCTACCCTCGCTTTTCCGAATCGGTGTGTGCCTCGGGATCAGTTGCCGATTTTCGCCAGCTCCGCATCCACATTCTTTTTCACTTCGTCAAGGAGCGCCTGAGCGTCTCCTTTGCCATGAATAGCCAAATCTTGCACCCGCATCGTTTCGTTCCAGAGCAAGCTGCCTACCGGCGTAACCGGTCTTGTGAAAGCCGTCGGCATCAGATCGAGGAACACTTTCAAGTTCGGATTGTTCGACAGCTTCAGCTCGTCGTTAACCGCCGGCATCGCTGTAATATCGTTGCCCGCATTCGGACGTTTCGCCCACAGCAGCGTGCCTTCTTTATGAGCTACGAATTTAACGAACTCCCAAGCTTCCTTCTCATGCTTGGCGCCTTTCGGGATGACGTACGACCAGCCGCCGGCCCAGGTGACCGACTTGTAGCCTTCGGCAGCGGGCATCGGAGCGACGCCCCAATCAAAGTTCGGCTTATATTTCGCCAAATCGTTCAGGATCCAGTTGCCGTCGAACACGAAGCCGACTTTGCCCGTCCAGAACGGGTTCATGCCGGTTTGGCCCATGGCGTCGGAGAAGCTCGTCAAATTCGAAATGTCGTATTTTTTGGCATAGTCGGCCATCCAGGCGAGCGCTTTGACGTTTTGCGGGTCGTTCGGCGTCAATTTGCCGTTGCCGTCCTCCCATTTGCCGCCCCAGTTCCAAGCTTGCGTATAGAGGAAGCCTTGGTTCATCCACGGGATGAAACCGACTTGCGAATATTTGCCGTTGCCGCCCTTCTTGTATATTTTCTCCGCCATTTGGTCCAATTCTTGCAGCGTCTTCGGCGGTTTGTCCGGATCGAGCCCCGCTTCCTTCATGAGCGTTTTATTGTAATACATCGCCCGGTTGTCCGTACCCCAAGGCAGGCAGTACACTTTATCTTTATAAACCGCTTCGGCCCATAGTCCTTTATAATAATCATCCGGTTTGATGCCGCTGGCCTGTACGTAAGGAGTCAGGTCCGTGAGGGAACCTTTCGCCGCCCAGGATCCGATCAGAAACCGGTCGAACAAAGCGACGTCCGGCGGGTTGCCGCCTGCGATCGCGGTCAGCAATTTATCGGAAGCCTGCGTTTGGCCGGTGGTCTCGACGAATGTCATTTTCACTTTGATATTGGGGAACTTTTTCTCGAACGGATCGACGACGGTAGCTTTGAAATCTTTCTGATAATCGCCGCCCCAAGGGAACCAGAAATCGATCGTCACCGGTGCGCTTCCGCTGGAAGCACCGGCTTTGGCCGTATCCGCAGGCGCGGGAGTCGTTCCTTTGCTGTCGCCGCCGGCGGCGGGAGCCGTGGTGCCCTGCGAACCGCCGCAGCCGGCCAGCGTAAACGCCATGGCGAGCGTTGCGGTTAAAGGCAGCGTAACCAGTTTTTTGCTTCGCGAACGTGTTTGTCTTTTTTGTTCATTCATTGTTTAACCTCCTCCTGAGTACTCGTTTACGAGCTTGCTTTTATTGTAGGCGCTTACAAACCGTTCTCGTAACGAGGGAACTTTTGTTTTTTGTGTGTTATTTTGGTTGTTTTGCGGAGGAAGAAACCACCCGCGCTTCGGTGGGTGTTTGGACGACCGGGAACGGGAGCGTTCTCGGTCTCCGGTTATCTCAACGGGATAGTCAGCGTTACCTTCGTACCTGCTTCGGGCTTGCTGTCGATGCGAAGGCCATACTCTTTTCCGTACGCCAATTTGATTTGGGTCTGAATATTTTTCAGGGCAAAATGATGTTCTCCAGCCGCTTCATCGCTTCCAAGCACTTCCACAAGCTCGGCCAGTTTGCCGGGTTCGATCCCGACGCCATCGTCTTCCACTTCAAAATGCAAAATGTGCCCGTCGCTTCGAAAGCGGATATCGAGCCGGCCCTCCCCTCTTTTGTTTTCCAAGCCGTGGTAAATCGCATTTTCGACCAGCGGCTGGAATACGAATTTGAGCACCTGGAAATGCAAAATCTCCGGTTCGACCGTCATGTTGACCGTGAATTTATCTTGATATCGCACCTTTTGTATGGATAAATAGCTCTCAAGGAGCTCCACGCATTCTGCAACCGTTACAAAATCTTTCCCCTCGCTTAAGCTGATGCGAAGATATTTGGACAAGCCGAAAATCATGGTGCTGATCTCGTCCACTTTGTAAATGCGCGATATCCAATGAATCGAATCGAGCGTATTGTACAAAAAATGGGCATTGATTTGCGACGCCATCATTTTGAGCTGCGTTTCTTTTTTTAACAGCTTTTGAATGTACACTTCGTCGATCAAGCTTTTGATTCGCGTGACCATCATATTGAAGCTGTGGTACAGCATGCCGAATTCGTCGCTGCGCGCTTCCGCAATCTGGACGTCAAAGTCGCCATCCCGCGCCCTGCGCATCGAGCGCAGCAACGTGCTGACCGGCCTGTGCATTTGCTTGGCGACGATCAGCGCAAACACGATAGCGACTACGGTAAAGCCGATAACGAGATAGAGGGTGTAGTACTCGATTTCGCTAGAGTCGCGGATCAGGTCTTTAATCGGCGCCATGCCAACCAGCTTCCAGTCGGTCATTTCCGTACTGGCATAGACGGCCATCGTTTCTTTGCCGTTCAACATGCTGGTAATGACGCCGTGCGCTTCGGCGGGAAGCTTAAGCCCCGACGGCTGCATAAGCCCCGAACCTGCGGCGTCGGCGACGACCGTGTTGTTGCGGTCGACGATAAGCGTAGAGCTGTTCGTATGGATATTGACTTCGGACAAAAACGTTTGGATCGGTTCGGGATCAAACTCCATGAGCAGTACGCCGATAATTTCATTTTTGCTGTCCAGGTTTTTGATCGCCCGGCCGAGGCAAAATACCGGTTTGTCGCCGGTCGTATTGAATTTCGTAGGGAAAGGCGGCCGTATGCCGTACCACACAACCTGACCGTTCGCTGCTATTATTTGTTTATACCATTCCTGCTCCTGATCGTCTTTGCTTGCCGGCGGCAGCTCGGCAAAGCCGTTGGAGTTGTACCGGTACGAGGATGAGCCTTCGCCGAAAATGTAAATATTGAGCGTATCGTTCTTCACGTTGACCAGATTCGATAAAAATTTGGAAATTTGCTGGTTATTGTAAGTTTGTTCGTAGCTCTCCCGGTATTCGCCGAGAATGCCTTTCTGGATTTCCTTGTAGCCGAATACGAGCAAGGAGCGGTTGGCGTACTCGTTCATCAGAAGGTCGAGCCTGCGGTCGGCTTGCTGCACGGTTTGCAACGCGACCTGCGATACTTTGGAGCGGATAATGTCGTTCGCTTTATTATATGAGAGGTACCCCATGATCATAATGGAAATGGAGATGCTGACAAAATAAAGCACAAATAATTTGTAGCCAACGGAACGCCATTTCAAATGCGCATGAAGATTCAAGCATCCTCCCCCTCCCTGGCCAGGCGGTTACATGAGGCCGGAATCCCGGTACTGGGCCGGAGTTAGCCCCTCATAGTCTTTAAACAGCTTAATAAAATGCCGGAAATCGTGGTAGCCGACCTGCTGCGCTACTTCGTAAATTTTGAGCGAGGAATCTTTAAGCAGCTGTTTCGCCTTCTCCATTCGCAGCCGGATGACGTATTTGCTGAACGTTTCGCCGGTCTCCTCGTGGAATATTTTGCTGAAGTAGGACGGGTTCAAATACTGCTGCTTCGCTACGAGGTTCATGGAAATATCCTCCGCGTAATGCTCTGCCAAATACGACAGCGCCTGCTCGATAAACCTTTTGCGGTTGCCTGGAATGCCGCCCGTTTGCTGGAATTGGCGGACAGCTGTCCACAATACGTCTTCCAGTTCGGACAGCGTGCAATAAGGAAAGGAGAGCTTTTTTCTGTTGGAAGATTCGGCCTGGTTCGCTTCCAACTTGCCGGCAACGTTCTGAAGCAACGCTTGCAAACCTTTGCGCAGCTCGTAAGGGGCGCAGCTTTGGCGGCTCGCTTGCAGATGGCGGGCAAGCTCTTGAATCAACTCGGCGATCGCGTCTTCTTTGCCTAATTTGACGGCATGGGCGAAACGGCTGTCCCATCCGTTGTTCGGTCCTTTATATGGCTGCGTCGAAGCGAGAGGCGCCTTCACGAGCCGCGCAGCCTCGTATGCTTGTCCGTAACCGTCATAGAACGCATAGGCGCCGGCATAGACAGCCTCTTGAAACGAGGCGTGCAGCTTCGTGGCGTCCCTGATGCGGCTGATGCCGATATTGATGCGAATGCCCAAATAGCGGCGGCTTGCTTCGATCAAAGCTTCCATGGAGCGCTTGGTCTCTCCGTCGTCATCAGCAAACGGCGACTGCAAAATGGCAAGATCGGCGTCTTCCTGACGGTCCAAAGGGCAAGTCATCGTCTTCCCTATTGCCGCTCCGAACTCCTCGGCCATATTGCCAAGCGCATAGCGCAACAGCAGCTGTCCCTTCGCGTCGTCAGCGCTCGTTCCCCAATCCAGCACTTTCACGCCCATGACCCGCAGCCGCTCCGGATCCAAACGAATATCGAGCCTGTTCCACATGCTGCGCCAATTCGGAAACGACGCGGAGTCGTATGTAAGCAGCATCTCGACGTAACGCTGCCGGGCCAAGGGCAAGCTTTCGCGGATGCATTCCGACAAGCGGACAAGATCGCGGCGGTGTTGCTGTTCGCGATTGATCTGTTCGACGCAGCGGCGCACGACGCTCAACACTTGCGTTTCCTCGATCGGCTTCAGCACATAATCGGCTGCTCCGTACCTTATCGCTTTCTGGGCCGAACTGAAATCGCTGTAGCCGCTGACAATAATGATTTTTGACGGCAAATTGCTGTTTTTCACCTCTTCGATCAAAGCCAGCCCATCCATGTGAGGCATTTTGATATCGGTGATGATAATGTCGGGCGGGCGCTCCCGGATTAATTCCAAAGCTTCTTCACCGTCTTGCGCTTCGCCCAGCACTTCAATTTGCTCCGCCTCCCAATCGATGGTCGAACGTAAGCCCTGGCGCACCCATTTCTCATCGTCTACGATCAATAAAGAATACATAACAGTTCTCCCTCTCGTTGTATGACGTAAGAAGAATGGTGACGGCGATACATGATGCGTACGCCTCATTTACCTCATTTTTACGATAGCATTAGAAATTTCCGTTTGAAATGAATCTAAAGTCTCTGTGTCATCATTAGAATAAACGGCAAAATGAAACATTTCCCGATGCAAATCGTATGTTTCGTCCATTCGCGAGCTATTATCGCTATTTTCGCGGCTGCATGGTGTCGATTTTCGCGGGCCGCAACTTGGGAGCTTCAGGCAAGCCCCACTTTCTCGGGCAGCCTGAGAACTCGTCGTCAATAAAGACACGGTGCCCGCTTGTGCTATACTAATGGTATGCGTGACGTTGCATGTGGAGGCGTATCCAATGACTAATATTTTGTACGATCAGACGGAACTCTGGAAATATGACCGTTTTTTAAGTCCGCTGCAGCCAGTATTGGATTCGTATCGCGTCGTGTCGTTCGATATTTTTGACACCGTTCTGCTGCGGGCTTGCGGCGAGCCTGCCGACATTTTCGAAAAAACCGCCGCCAAAGCGCGGAAGCTTCATGCGCTGTATAAGCCGCTTAGCGAAACAGAGTTTCGCTCCTTGCGCATCGCTGCCGAACGATCCGCGAGAAGGAAAGCAGAAGCGGCAAGCGGCCATAAGGAAGTTACGCTGCGGGACATTTACGAGGAGCTGCCGGCCTCGCTGCTGGATCGGGAAAAGGTGCGTCTGCTCGAACTTGAGGCGGAAAATGAAACCGTTTATTTGAATCCGAACATTTTATCGCTGCTGCGTCATTGCAGGGCGGCCGGGCAACAAATTGCCCTCGTCTCCGATATGTACTTGTCGTCTGCGCAAATGACCGGGCTGCTGGCCGCCGCCGGGCTGGAACCCGAGTGGACCGATCTGCTGCTCGTTTCTTCCGAACACGGCTGCAGCAAAGTTGACGGCGGGCTGTTTGACAAGCTGCTGCAAGCATTTCCCGGCATTCAGCCGCATCAAATCGTACATATCGGGGATAACTGGGACGCGGACGTCGCGGGGGCGGCCCGGCGCGGCATATATGCGGTTCATTACGGTGCGATTCCCGAGACGTTCGACTCTCCCTATCATTGGGAAGCGGTGCGCCACGGTGTCGTTTTGCCGGAAATGAAATCGCTGCGCAAGCTTGCATCCTGCACGCTGCCGGCCGGCGCGCTCGATGAAAGAGCTGCGGCCTTTTACCGGTTCGGTGCGGAAATTGTCGGTCCTTTCTTGAATGCGCTATGCGAGTGGGCGGTCGATACGTGTGTGGAGGAAGGCTATTCGGCCGTTCACCCGCTGATGAGAGAGGCGCACATCCTGGCCCCGCTGCTTCGCCGTGTCATTGCCAGGCGCGGGCTGGATATCCGGGTGTATCCGATCTCGATCTCCCGTCAGGCGGCCTACCTCCCTTCCCTGCAGCAATTTGGCGCAGCTGAGCTTGATTATTTACTGTCGCAGCTGTGGGTGAAAGTGAAAGATATATTCGAAATCCTGCAAATTGAGGACGAAATCGGACCGTTTCATGACGTTGCCGGGCAAAGCATCCGGGACTGCAAGGCGCAACTGGATGAGCGGGGCGTTGCGGTCGCCGACAAGCTCCGGCAATACTTATTGAGCGAACCGGTGACGGGCAAAATCATGTCAGCGATCGAAGCCCAGCGCGCGCTGTTAGCCGAATATTTGCAGCATTCGTGCGGGGCCGACGCAACCATCGTGACGCTTGACATCGGCTTCAACGGCACGATTCAGCATTCGCTGCAAAAGGCCGCGAAGCTGGCGGGGCTTCCCGTGCGGATGGTGCACCTGCTGGCGGCGGGCACCGAACGGCTGGCCGATCTTCGCCTGCAAGGCATGGACATACGGTGTTATATCGGCAGCCCCGGACCGACTGGGGATATTGCCAAGCGAATGGCAAGAAGTCCGGGGTTTGTAGAGGAACTGATGATGGGGCGCGACGGATCGGCAATGAAATACGTGCGCGGCGACGATCGTACCGTCACGCCTGTTTGCGCAGGCCTGCATCTTAACGAAGAGGATTTCAAGGCTAAAGAAGCGTGCCAGCTTGGGATGCTGACGTTCCAATCGCTTTACGCTTTTATTGCGCAGGTGAAGCCGGATTGCATCCCGGATCCCGCTGCGCATCGCCGTGAATGGTCGCTTCCGCTTCATCGCGCGATCGATATGCCGACTCCGGCCGAGGCGGAAATGCTCGGCTCGCTCACGCATCAGGACAACTTTTGCGGCACCCAGATCGCGCGCATTTGCGAACCGGTGGACGACAAGTGGTTTAGCCGGGGAGCGGCGCATTTTCTGGACGTCTGCAATTACGGGCCGTCCCTGTTCAACGCTTTCTGGCCGCAAGGCTTGCTGACGCAAAAAGAGCCGTACTCGTTGTACAGAATGCGGTTGCGGGAGCAGGACCAGTACGGCAGAGCCGCGCTCATCTTCGATATGATGTGCAGACTGAAGGCCGCCGGGGCGCAGCGCTTCATTGTTTACGGCGCCGGGGAGCTCGCGGAACAAGTACGCCGCGCCGCCCTCCTGCACGGGCTGCACGCGGAGCCGGCATCCGACCCGGAGTCCTTGCGGGAAGCCGCAAACGGCGATATCCACGTATATGTTACGGCCACGTTGAACGAATTCGATTCGTACCGCTCTGCGATCGAGCACGCGTACCGGCAGCTGCGGAGCGAAGTGAAGCCGGTTGTCCTGTCATTTCAAGATTGACGCGCCTCTTCCCTGCTTTTCGCCAAAAAAGGACTATCCCGGCCATATGGCTTTCCGGGATAGTCCTTTTTCACGTTTTGCGCAAAGCTTGCCTACAGCGTGACAGGCAGCCCCGTCCGGGCGGAATCGTTAGCGGCAAGAGTAACTTCCAGCGTTTTCATCGCGTCTTCGTACGGCGACAAAATAAGCTCGGGGCGGCCGCTCTTAAGCGCTTCGACGAAGGCGTTGTCCTGTTCGCGGTAAAAATCCACCTTGCTTGTGTAGGTAACGGTTTTATCCCGCTCTACGATCGATAATTGCGTGCCGTCGATGACGACGCGAAAATCGCGGCCCAATATTTCCACGCCCGACCGGTGATCGTGCTGCGTGAAGGACGTGTCGACATGCCCGATCGCCCCCGACGCAAACGTGAGGCTGACGGTGCCGACATCGGGAATGTTCACGCCGGGAATATCCTGCATCACCCGCAGCTCCATGCCGGCATACAGCTTCGTGACGTCCCCCGCCAAATAGCGGACCAAGTCGACGGTATGTGTCGATTGCTCGACCAGCTGTCCGCCGGATTTAGCGGCGTCCCTCCACCAAGGCGTCTGGACGAAGGAAGTAATGTAGTGCGCGCGCACCATGGCGATTTCTTTGTCCTGCAAATACTGCTTCGCCTTCGCGACCGTATCCAAATAGCGCAAGCAGTAGCCGCTGCCGTTCACTATGCCAGCCTTGCGAATCGCTTCCGCTTTGCGGCGCACGGTGTCCATGTCGAGCCCGAGCGGCTTTTCCACGAACAGATGCAGCCCCCTGTCGGCGGCTTTCTCTTCCAGGTCGCCGTGCGCGAACGGAGGCACGCAGAGAAACAGCGCATCCAGCTGTTCTCGCTCCAGCATTTCGTCGGCGTTAGTATAGGCGTTGGCGCCATATTCGCCGGCCTTGCGGCGGACGGTTTCCTCCGCGATATCGCATAGAGCCGCCAGCTTCACGTTCTCGTTCTGGCTCAAGTTTTTCAAATGGACGGAGGCGATACCGCCAACTCCCACGAATCCGATTCTTATCGTCATGCTATGCAGCCTCCCGTTTTTGTTTAGCCTAGCTCGGTAATGACCTGAAGATGGCGGGCCGTATCGTACACCATTTGCAACGGAGCCTTCGCATAAGGGCTCAGCTCGGCCGTTACGGTATCGCTGTAGCCGATGTCGCGCAAAGCGGCGACGACTGCCGGCCAGTTGACTTCCCCGGACAACAGCGGCACGAAGCCGTTAATGTTTCCGACCTTCGTATTGAAATCTTTGACGTGTACCTTCTTGATACGCCCGCCCAGCGTACGGATCCAGTGCTCCGGATAGCCGAATTGCAGCACGTTGCCGATATCGAAATAAGCGCCAACGTACGCTGAGCCGAACTCGTCGATATAGCGCGCCATCTCCAGCGGCGACAGCAGAAATTTGTTCCAAACGTTCTCGATGCCGATCGCCACTTGCAGCTGCTCCGCTTGAGGCACCAGCTTACCGATCTCTTCCTGGCTTCTCCGGTAGCAGTCTTCATACGTCGTCTCCGCATTGACAACGCCCGGGACGACAAGAACAGTATCCATTCCCATAATGCTGGCCAGCTCCAATTGCTTCGCTACGATACGACGGCCTTGCTCCCGCTTCGCTTCGTCCTGCGACGACAGCGGCGCCCCCCAGAGCAGCCCTGTCGACAAGCTGCGCAGCCGGATGCCGTACTTCCCGGCAAGGCGGGCGATCTGTTCGGCTTCCGCCGCCGTTGTGTTCAGCGTCAGCCCGACGCCTCCGTCCGGGTTCAAGTTAAGCTCGACGGCGTCGTAGCCGGCTGCCTGACAATGCTCGAACACTTGCTCCAGCGACGTCGACTCGGGAAAACCCCATTGATTGATCGCTTTTAACATAACCGCTTTCTCCCTCCATTAGGATCGGATCATAACCGGGGCATGCTGCTCGGCTGCCTGGTACGCGGCCAGTGCGACTTCCACTGCCCTAAGCCCGTCTTCGCCGGTAATGAACGCCTCTTTCTTCCCGCTGCGGACGCTGCCGATAAAATCCGCAACGAGACCCTCGTCCATGTCGTCGCCCCAATATTGATATTTATGCCCCTTCTCGTCGCTGTAGAGATTGATTTTTTGATTGAACGCGTCGAGCGAAATGGTGCCGGCGGTGCCGACGATTTCCATCGTCACGTCGCCCCAAGTCGGGAACGTTTTGTTGCGGGACCAGCTGCAGTCGAGCGTCGCAAAGACGCCGTTCTCGAACTCCAGCGACAAGATGCCGCAATCGTCGATAGGCGTATCCGAAATGAGATTGTCGGCTTCGGCATACACTTCCTTGACTTCGGACGACATGAACCAGCGCATCAGGTCGACGACATGGACCGTATGGTCGAATACGGCGCCGCCTCCGGAAAGAGCGGGATCGACGAACCAGCCGCCCGGATTTTGCCCGTGATTCGTCCCTTTGATCGCCAGGACGCGGCCGATTTTGCCTTCGCCGATGAGCTGTTTGGCGCGTATGACGGCCGGATGGAAACGGACGGGAAACGCCGTTTGCAGCAGCACGCCGTTTTCGCGGCAAGCGTCGATCATCTCTTGCCCGTCCTTCACGGTCGTCGCGAGCGGCTTCTCGCACAGCACGTGCTTCCCGGCTTTGGCGGCGGCCACGACATGCTCGCGATGTTTGGCGTTCTCGGAAGTAACGACAACGGCGTCGATGTCCAGCTTGAGAAGCTCCTCATAATTTCCGACGTATACGGTCCCGAACACGTCCGCATATTTGCGTCCGCGTTCCTCGTTGTCGTCAGCAATGCCGGCCAGCTCGACTCCAGCGATACGTTTGAGCGCGTGAGCATACGAATAGGCATGCATATGAGCGAAACTGATGATTCCGACTTTCATACGATTGGTCCTCCTTCTTCTCGCTTAGCTGGAGCTGACTTAACGCAGCGTGACCGGCTGCCCGGTCCGGATGCTGTCGATGGCCGCAAGTGCGATCCTGAGCGCTTCGTAAGCATCGCCCGCGGTAACGAGCGGCTCGGCGTTCTGTTCAATACACGAAAGGAAATGTTGCAGCTCCACGAAATACGGATTGCGCTTCAGCGGGCTTTCCGGAACGGCCACGCCGCCGAATTCGCTCTTCGGCCCGCGGCTGACGGCGACGAGCGGTTGGTCTCGGGCGCTGTCGTAATCGAGAATGCCCGTCTTGCCGGCGATTTCGAATTTCATCCGGAACGAATCGTGCGCCCAGCTTCCTTCCACATGGGCAATGACCCCGCTCGCGAAGCGCAGCGTGACCAGCGCATAATCGAGCGCGTAAAAGCCCCGGCCGAGCATTCCTTTGGCGTACACTCTTTCCACTTCGCCGAAGCACCAGCGCAAAAAATCGAAGTCGTGGACAATCATATCGAGGATAACGCCGCCGCTTTTCTCGAAATCGGCATACCAATGGTTCGAAGCTTGCGGAAAGGCGCTGGCGCGAGTCGTGCGCACGATTGCAGGGGTGCCGATTGCGCCTTGGTCGAGCTGGCGCTTGGCTTCCCGGTATTCGGGGAAAAAACGCAGCACCTGCCCGATGAACAGCCTGACGTTTCTGGCTTTGCAATATTCGATCATTTCCTTGGCGTCGTCCAAATGGCGGGCGATCGGTTTCTCGCAAATGACATGCTTGCCGTCGTCGGCCGCCTTCATCACATACGTTTTATGCAAGTATGTAGGCAGGCATATGTCCACAATATCGACTTGCTCCAGACTTTGCATTGCTTCGTCATACGTGGCGAACAAGGTCGTGCCGAGCCGCCGGGCAGGGCGGCATTCTTTTCCGTCGGAACGTCCACAATACCTGCCAAACGCACGTTGTCCATGTCCGCATAAGCGGCGGCGTGCGTGCTTCCCATACTTCCGGCCCCAAGGACCAAAACGTGAAACATGCCAGTCTCCCCTTTGCTCAAGTCGGTAATGATAAGCCATTCTTCCGTTAAGCGCCGTGCCTTCGATGTAAAAGCGGTAATTCGCCCATATCCCACCTCCCGCTACGAATATTGGTCCGGCTATGTGAGCGAAAACCGGAATACGTCCTGCAGCAAAATCGACGCCGCCCCGATCAGCTCGGCATTGTCTCCGAGCGAGCTGGGGTGCACTTCCATAGATTGTATGGAAAATTGCAGCGCTCGTTCGCGCACATACGATTTGATGCTGTCAATCATGACGTCATTGCCGTACAGCAACTTGCCGCCAAGGATGACGACGTCCGGGTTGAACAAGTTGACCATATTGACAATGCCTGCGCCCAAATATTCCAGCGTCTCGTTCATAACCGTCATCGCCGCCGGATCGCCCACGTTCAGCGCGGCGCTAAAATCGGACGGACGAATGTCGGCAAGCTTTCCGTTCGTAAGCGACCACAGCGCGCTCGACCGGTCGGAAGCCGCTGCCGCTTGCAGCTTGGCGCGCACCGCGTCCCAATTGACACAGGTTTCCAGGCATCCGACGTTGCCGCATTCGCAGCGGATTCCGTTTCGATCGACGCTTGTATGGCCGAATTCCCCCGCGCCTCCCCTGGCTCCGCGCAAAATCTCGTCATTGACTACAATTCCGGCGCCGATGCCGCCGCCCGCGTGCACATAAAGCAAATTGCGGAACTTGCTGTACTGTCCGAATTTTTTTTCGGCCAGCACCATCGCGTTCATGTCGTTCTCGATCCACGTCTTTAGTTGGAAGGAGTTTTCGATAATATCTTTGAGCGCGACGTTGTGCCAATTGAGCTTGGAATTGTAGTAGACGATGCCCCGGTAGTTGTCCACGATGCCCGGCACGCTGATGGAAATGCCGATGCACCGGTCCATGTACGGTATTTGGGCAATGAAGGCGGCAATGGAATCGAGCAGCAGCTGCACGATCTGTTCGCCATGCGCCGGATCGGCGGCAACGTCCACGGTATGTGTTTTCCGGATGTTCGCTTCCAGATTGATTTCGGCTACCGTAATCGTGTAATTCGTAACGGAGACGCCGATCAGGAACCGGTTTTCGGGCGAAATTCGCAGCATGATCGGCTTTCGGCCTCCGTTCGAGGCGCCTGCCCCGTCCTCGCACACGAGCCCCGCCTGGATCAGCTCTTTAACGGCCGAGGCGACAGTCGTCGGGCTGATTTGCTTTCTTTTGGCAATATCGCTGCGTGAAATCGGCCCGTATTCGCGGATCATATTCAGAATGATCGAACGGTTGAGCTCCTGCATCAGCTTCAAATCGCCGGTGCGCTTATGCTGCAACGGCAGTCACCCCCTGATGTCGAACTTCGTTTCTCCAATGGATGAATGAAGTGTTGCGTTGCGTTCATTATAAATGGTAGCCCTTTCATATACAACGAAAAGTTTTCGCGCTATTCGTACACAATTCGACGGCGCGCCCCCTACTCAGCGCGATCAAGGCAGGGGGCGCGACCATTCGTCACGCCCCGCTTGACGGCGAGCCTATTTCAAGTTTTTCGACCATGCTTCGGCCCGCTTTTGCAGGTCGTCGAGGAACGCCTTCGCATCCGGCGCGTTGCCTTTGGCCGCTTGGCTGACGAAGCCGTTGATGGCCGGCACGATGTCGCTCATATAGAACGGATTCGCTTCGTCCAGCAGCTCGGAGTGCGCGACGTCGGCGATTTTCAGCGCTTCCTTCACAAACTTGTCTTCGGCGGTAATGAAATCCGGATTTTTGAGCGTCGGCGTGGAAGCGAAATATTTGTAGTTGTGCTTCTGGGTTTCCGGCCCGGCCAAAAACTTCATGACTTCCCACGCCGCCTTTTGGTCCTTCACGTCTTTCGCCATGACGAACGGGTCGACGGCTACCCAGGTTTCGCCCTTCGGCCCCACATTCATAGCCGGGACGAAACGATCCAAGTTCGCTTTATCTTTGTTGACCCGGAAATCGCTCATCGTTGCCCCGCCGGATTGATCGAGTCCGATCGCAATCACGTTTTTGGCGACGCCGAAGCTTTCCGCCCCTTGTCCGTTTACGAATCCCGGAGGCGCGTAAGGAGCCATTTTTTTCAGCCATTCCAGCACTTTCACCATTTCCGGACTGTTCAGCTGCCATTTGATGTTTTTCATGTCGCTTAGGCTCCCTTCCGCGCCTTTGGCGCCGAAAGCAAGCGCAAGGCCGACGATGGTCGAGCCGTTCAGCGAGTTGCCGCTCCAATAAATGCCGTAGTTTTGCTCTCCGGTTTTCGGATTTTTGCCCGTCATTTTCATCGCCGCATTCATAATTTCTTCCGGCGTCGCTTTGCTGCTGAGGGGCGGAACTCCCCAATCGTCAAACAGCTTCTTGTCGTAAATCGTCATCCGCCTGCCGAGTATGGCCGGAAGGCCGTATTGATGCGTTTTGTCGAGCGACTTCGTGCTGTAGGAGTTGTTCCAAATGCCATCCAAATAAATGCCCGGGTCGAAGCTGGAATCGGCCTTGATCAAGTCGTCGATGTTGCGCAGCAATCCTTCCTGATACCATTGGGATGCAAACGCTCCGCCCGTGTACAAAATATCTACGTCTTTGGACAGCAGCATCGCATATTGCTTCGCTCTCGCGTTCTCCCAAGGTATCTGGTAAATTTCCAGCTTGATGTTCGGGTACATCTTATTGAACGTTTCTTTCAGAAACTGGTTCAGGCCGATGCTTTCGGCGCCCGTCTGGGCATCGATGCCGTTGTCGAGCTGCCAGCCGGCCAAGGCGACCCTGACCGTGCCGGTCATATCGGATTTTTTGGCAATCGGTTTGGTCGGCTCTCCTTCCACGGATGTGGACGACGAACAAGCGGCGATAGTCAACGTCATGATGAGTGAAATCGAGACGAGAAGCGTTTTTTTCATTCATACGAGCTCCCTTCGGATTGACTTCCTTGCATTCGGTCGAACGTTTGCTTACTCCATTCATGTCTCGCTTACAAAGCCTTCCTTATTTGGCCGGTCACCCCCCGCTTTGCCGCAACACCGCGCTTACTGCTTGATGCCGGTCAAAGCAATACTTTCGATAATGTATCTTTGTAAGAACAAGTAAACGATAACTACGGGCAAGAGACTTACCGTCGTTGCCGCCATAATGATCGACGGGAGCTTGTTGATGCCGCTGTTGTACGTAAACATCGCCAGGCCGAGCTGGATCGTGTATTTGGCCGACGACTTCAGCGCCAGCAGCGGCCAGAGCAGCTCGTTCCAGACGCCGATGAACAGCAGAATGACCATCGTGGCGACGATCGGCGCGCACAGAGGCAAATATATTTTCCCGAATGCGGTAAATTCGCCGGCGCCGTCGATGACCGCCGCCTCCCGCAAGCTGGACGGCAGCTGGTCGATGAAGGCTTTCGCCAGAAACGTGCCGAACGCGTAGTTTAGCGCCGGCAAATAAAATACCCAGTACGTATCGATGAGATTCAGCTTGCTGAACAGCAAATATTGCGGAATCATCGTCATTTCGAACGGAATCATCATCGTGCTGAGCGCGAGCATCAGCACCAGATTCGAGCCCCGGAACCGGATTTTGGACAGGGCGTAGCCGGACAGCAGGGCGGAGAAAATGCTGACGACGATAACACCGGCGGCGACCAACAGCGAATTGCCGATATATTTCAGCATCGGCACGTTCGTAAAGGCTGCCCGGTAGTTTTTCAAGGACGGATCGAGCGGCCAAAATCTCGGCGGGAAGCCGAGCTCCAGCCGCGCCGCCCAGTCGAAGCTGGTGCTGATCATCCAGATGAGCGGGACGATCATGACCAGCGAGCCGACCGCCAACAAGGTGATCAACGTCCACTGCACGGCGGCCTCTTGGCGCCGCTTGGAGCTTGTTTTGATTGCGATTGCCGGCATGCTTCATCCCTCCTTAATCGAAACTGTCCTTTTTCCTGTTCAGCCGCAGCAGGAGCACGGTCAAGATGAGAATGACGATGAAGAGCAAGTAGGATGCCGCCGTCGCGAGCCCCATCTGGCCGGCCAAAAAGGCGTTTCGATAAATGTAGAGCACCGAAGTGAGCAGCGTTCCGCTCGGATTGCCGGCCGTCCCGCCGATAAGCCATACGTCGGTAAACCGTTTCATGCTGCCGATCGTTCCCATTACGATCATGAAGACGAAAATCGGGCGCATGTACGGAATGGTAATGTACCACCATTTTTTCAAACCGGCCGCCCCGTCGACTTCGGCAGCTTCGTACAAATCGCGGGGAACGCTTTGCAGTCCGGCGATAAAAATGATCGTGTTGTAGCCGAGAGCGCCCCACAAGCTCATCAGGACGATGCTGATTCGCGAAAAGCGAGGATCCGTAAACCAGCCGACCGGATCGATGTGAACGGTTCCAAGCACGAAATTGATGACCCCTTGCTTGGTCGGGAAAAACAAAAAGCTGAACAGCAGCGTCGTCGCTACGGCGGATATGACGTTCGGCAAGAAGAAAATGCCTTTGAACATATTTTTTCCTTTCACCCATTTGACGCTGTTGATCATGCTGGCCAGAACGAACGAGACGACGATGCCGAGAGCGACGGAAAAAATGCCCATATAGATCGTGTTATACAGCGACTTCCAGAAAATCGGATCGTGCAATGCGTACCGGTAGTTGGACCATCCGACCCATTTGCCGTTCAACGCCGCGCCGGACGTCTGGTTAAAGCTTAAATACAAGGCGGCGAACATCGGATAAATGGCGAAAGCCAACACGCCGATCACAAGCGGCGCTACGAACACATAGCCCATCTTGTTGCTTTTTTCTCTCGCTTTTTTCGTTCTGCGCACCGGCTCGGTCGCCCGAACCGGTGCCGGCTGTGCGGAAGCGGCCATCAGCCGCACCTCCCTTCGATCGCATCGGCCGCCGGTTCATATGCGCCGTGCCGATACGGCTTACTATGGAACACTGTCATCCGGGCCCCTTCCCTTACACGAATCGCTCCTCATATTAGGCCTTCGCCGACAGCTGCTCCCTAGTAAAACTATGTCCAATGGATGGATTAAATGCCACAATAAGGACATGAAAAAAGGTGCCCGTTTATACGGGCACCCTTTGTCTCGCTTGCGTGACGTTAGCGTTGCTTCAACTTGTCCGGATTCATTACGATGTAAATGCGGTCGATTTGGGATGCGTCCGCGCTCGCGAATCTGATGCAGAGTACGGCGATAACCGCGTTATCCTTGATAAAGACGACTTCCTCTTGTCCGTTGACCGGCATGATGATGCCTTCGACGCCCAGCAGCCCGTGGGCCGATATGACGTCCAAAAGCGTAGCGATTCTCTCGCGCGTAAAGATCGGTTTGACGGCCGCTCTTACCCGGCCTCCGCCGTCGGTGACCAGCACCGCATCCTCAGTCAACAATTCGAGCAGCTGCTCCACGTTTCTTTGCTTGAAGGCGGTAACGAACCGTTCGAGCTGCTTCACCCGCAGTCCGTCGTGCCGCACTGCTTGCCGTACGTCGCTTGTCTCCAGCCGCTTGTTGGCGTTGCTGAACAGCTTGCGGCAATTCGCCTCGTTTTTGTCGACGATGCGGGCAATTTCACCGTAGTCGAAGCCGAACGCCGTACGCAACACAAAAACCGCCCGCTCCATCGGAGAAAGGCGGTCGAGCATGACGAGAAAAGCGTAGGACAACGTTTCGTTCGCTTCGGCCGCGTCGAAAGGCTGGTCGCCGTGCGCGATGAGCGGTTCCGGCAGCCACTCGCCGAAATACGTCTCCCTTCGCTTTCTCGCCGACTTGAGCTCGTTGAGACAGCGATTCATCGTCAATTTGCACAAATACGCTTTCATGTTTTTGATTTCGTCCGTTTGCAGCGATTGCACAGCCATGAACGCCTCTTGCACGATATCTTCGGCGTCCAGAATTGTGCCCATCATTCGATATGCGATCGAGAACAGCAGCGGCTTGTATGCCGCGTATAACTGTTCCATGCTCAGCTCTGTGCTGCTGGCAGACAGCTTACCTGCCAAGCCGATCCCTCCTTCTGCCTGCGACTTACAAGAAACAGCCGGGGTACATTCGCGTCGAAATTGCGATCCGGTTCCAGCAATTGATCGTGTTGATCGTCATGATAAGGTCCATGAATTCCTTCTCGTCCACATGCGCCCTCACCCGCTCATACACATCATCCGGCAAGCCGGATTCGGATATGCGCGTGACGTATTCCGTTAGCTCCAGCACCGCTTTTTCCTTATCGGTATAAATCGGCACTTCCCTCCAGACGGACAAGAGCAAAATCCGATCGATACTTTCCCCCATCGCTTGCAAATCTTTGGCGTGCATGTCGATGCAGAATGCGCAGCCGTTAATTTGCGAGGCACGTATTTTGATCAGATCGTACAGCGACTTGTCGATGCCGCGGCTCCGCGCATAGTGTTCCAGCTGCATCATCGTGTCCAGCGTTTCCGGGGACGACTGGGTATAATTCAATCTGGGATTCATTTTCCGGTTCCTCCATTGCGTTTGAATTTGCTTTCATCAAATAAGACAATGAAGGGTTCCGTTTTGTGAATCGAAAATTAGGTTTAGTTGATGAATTCCATAATATCCCCGATACGATCGATTCGGCCGATCGGCTGCACGCCTTTCGCGATCATCGCTTCCATACTCGTGCGGTAGCTGACGAAAGGGATGCCCGCATCCATGGACGCTTTGCCGTCAATCCACGCATCCCCGACCGAGATCCATTCATCTGGCGCAATCGAGCCGTACTGCCGCTTGGCATAGTCAAACCCGGCCGGCGACGGCTTCATAACGGCCATTTGTTCCCTGCCAACAACGAGATCGAAATACCGGGATATATTTGTCAGCTCAAGCGCTTTGCGCGCGGCGGCATGAGAATTGTTCGTTACGACAATAAGCGTGTATCGCCTGTATAAGGACGACAGCAGCGGTTCTACTCCCGGCTCAAGCCCCGCTCCCTCCATCCCCAGCATCTCGTGCCGGGCGATAGTGGCCATCATCGTTTCGTCTATGCTGCCGGAGATTCCGAGCCGCCTTGCATGCGCGATCAAAGTTGAGGAAGTATGTTCTTGTACCGGGAATGCAGCGGGGAGAACGTTCAATTCGACCAAATAGCGGTAAATCTCGTTCTTCATTGCCGCAAAATCGATCCTCGACTGCAGCAGCGTATTGTCCATATCAAACATGATTCCTTTCACTTTGCTCAAGCTGCTTTATAGCCTCCTCTCCCGTCCGGCGCGCGCTGACCGGACATATTCAGTCCCGGTTCAGCGCGGCGCACGATAATGACATCGTATCATAAAAAGGATGCGGTTTGTATCGCCGACAAATCGCGATTCAGGGTGCTTTGGTGTAAAGCGGTTGTTGAAAGATGAATCGCACTCGAACCATATGCCCTGTTGACCGAATACGTACGTTCGAAACTTCTTCCCCAACGATGCTGCTGCCTCATTGCCGGAAAAACCATTGCTCGCCGGCAAAGTTTTGGGCGATGCCCCAGCCTTTGTCGCTAAAATTGCCGAGCTTCTCGTTAACGGCGACAGGTGCGGCAATGTCTTCGCTATGAATGTAATACCAATAGTAGTCGCCGATATTTTTCCGAATGTCGCTCCGTTTGACGAGCGCTTCCTGCAGCGGCAGCTCCCGCAGCGTGAAAATAGCCTGGAACAGCGCCTTCGCTTCGGCCGGCGGCTCCTCCCCCTGCTTGCCTCCGGTGTTCCACCACCTGTCCCAAAGCGGCGCCCACATGTTTTGGCCCCATTCCTGTCTCGCCCATTGGACCGGACCGGGGGTGAAATAGATCGTCGCCTGCAGCTGGTTCGCCTGATTTTTTGTCGTCCAAAGCGCATTGTCGATTTTCTTCACGGTGACATTGAGGCCGAGCTCCTTCCACTGCTCAACGACCAGCTCGCCAAGCTGAATAAAGTCGTCGTAGTAGGACGATACCTCAATCGGAATCACGAACGGTTTGCCGTCCGGTCCGAGGCGCAGTCCGTCCGCACCTTTCTTCATGCCCATTTCATCCAAAAGGCGGTTCGCTTCTGCCATGTTCCGCTCCGCGCCCTCGATCGGCGACGGCTTGGCGAAGCCAGAAAAACGGTGTTCACGATTTCCTTCTTGTCGAGCGCCAAATTGAGCGCCTTGCGGAAACGAATATCCCTGACGACTTGCCTCCATACCGGATCGTCGAATGTCAAATTGAGCTCGATATCGTTCGCGGTCCGGTGCAGCTTCGTAATGTAAACTTTATAATGGCCTTTTTTCTCGTTTTCCTTCAGCATCGCCACCTTCGGAATCGTGACGTATTCGTACGAATGATCCACTTCGCCGGCCATCACTTTCAAAATGGCGGATTCGACGTTTTGCAGCAGCGTGCTTTCCAGCTTGTCGATGTACGGGAGCTGGTTGCCCTTGGCATCGATTTTGAAATAATACGGGTTGCGTTCAAACTCGATAACGTTGCCCGCTTTCACCTGGATATAGGGGCTCAAAACCGGGAAGCCGACCGCTTTCGGCTGCGTAATTTCGTTGTTCAGCACATCTTTCGCGGAAAACAGCTTCGTCCATTCCCCGGGCAAGAAGCCCGCTTCTTTAATGAGCGGCTCCAGCTGATCCAGCGGCGTATATTTAGCATGATAGCGCTGCAAAAAATGCTTCGGCTTGATCAGGTCCGTATAGCCTCTCCAGCCTTGCACGGCCAGCTGCATCAAAAACCCGCCGTACGGGCGATCGAAGCTCATTTGAAACGTGTTGCTGTCAATAACGGAAAACGTGACCGGCTTGCCGTTCGCATCCGCCGCCGATTTCAGCCACAGCGGAAACACCGGAGTCAAGTCTTTGTTGAACAGCACGTCCTCCACGGCGAATTTGACGTCGTCCATCGTGACCGGCTGTCCGTCGGACCATTTCATCCCTTCGCGCAGCGTAAACGTAAATTGCTTCTGATCCGGGCTCACCTGATACTGCTTCACGACGTTCGGCGTTATTTCCTCTCCGAGCAAGCCCGGGCTGTTGACGAGCGGCTCGTTCTCGATAATGAAAATGTCGGAATCGGAAATCGCATCCGTTCTTACCGTACGCAAAGTCCCGCCGTAGCGGCCGATTTCGAAAGTTAACGCGTCTTTCGGCAGCTCGTTGGTCAGCTTGGGCTCTTTGGGCAGCCGCTGCTCGACAGGCGGCAAGCCTTTGCCGTCCAAGTACGGGGACTGCTTCAGCGATGCCGGTGCGGCCGACGCTTCCTTTTGGACGGATGCAGAAGCCGGCGCATTTTCTTTATTGCCCGCAGCTTCGTCATCGGCTGTCGGCGTAGATCGGCACGCCGCCAGCAGCGATATGGCGAGCATTGAACTTACGATCGCGGTCCGTGCTTTGCTGCGTTTCATACGCATTCTCCTCCTTCGGCGGAATATCGCTCCGTCTCCCGTTCCGCCTGCTCCAGCGTGAAGCGGATGAAGGCGAGCGTATCGTTCATCAGCTGCAGCTCTATACCGTGCCGCCAGTTCAGCGCTTGCTCGATGAGGGGAACCCAGCGCTCGTCTAGCTTATCCATCGCCCATCGTCCGGCCGCCGGCTTCGATGCGACGGTGCCGTGCCGTAACGTGTAAAGCGCGCGGCACATTGTCAAAACCGCATAAGCCTGATACTCGCTGCCAGCCAATCGAAAACTGTCCTTAAGCTGCGGCTGCCACCAATCGCGGAGAAGCTGAACGACGGCAGTCCGAAGCGTGTCCGGCTCAACAGGCTCAATGATCGTATGCGGCTCGGGTCCGGCCAGCACGATGCCATATTCGCGAACGATGTGGCGCTGCACGATCCACTCGGCGCCGTGACGGTCCATGCCAAAGCTGCCGTCGCAGCGCAAGGCGGGATGCAACGAACGGCTCGGATCGTGGCGCCGCAGCGCGGACAGCGGAATGTACGAGCCTTCGATATTCGTCGCCCATTTCAGGCCGCTGGCGGCGATGCGTTCGTGAAATGAGCGAATGGCCGCATAAGTGCGGTCAGGCAAGTCGTCCGCCGCTGTGGCGACAAGAAAATCGATATCGCTGCGCCCGGCATCGAAGTCGCCGATCGCCAGCGAGCCGTGTACGTACATCCCGACGAACAGGTTGCCCAACATCGTCTGCGCTCCGTGCAAGATCACGTTCAATACCTGCCTCACGTCCGGATCGTGTATCGCTTGTGCCGTACGTTCATACATATTGCATCCCCCGCTTCTTTCCGCTTTAGTTCAGTTCATCCCTGCAACAGCCGCAGCAGCTCGGACTTGACGTGCCGGTACGCGCCGGGATCCTCTTTCTTGGCGAAAAAGCGCAGCCCGTCAAGACCTTTGAACAGCAGCCCGCAGCGCAGCCGTTCTTCGAAATAAGGAATGTGCACGCCTTGTTCGGCCATGCGCTGCCTAAATTTCTCGGGAAACTGCAGCTGCGGCGTCCACAGCTGCATCGTCGCCAAATCGAACATATAATCGCCGTACGCTGCCATCTCCCAATCGACGATGGCCGTAATGGCACTGCCGTCGCCGATCATGTTGCCAAGGTGAAAATCGCCGTGAACCAAATGCCGTTCCGGCGGCGCTCGCCGCGCATCTTCCATCATCCGGCCGTACAAGGGCCAGAACACGTCCCGCTCAAGAATACCCGCTTCAAACAGCCGGTACCAGCCGTGCCAGAAGCCGTCCTGCTCTTCAGCGAAAAACGATGCCAAAAACGCCGGCCAACTGTCGAAATCGCCGTTTCCTTCGGCATTGACCCAGCCGTACCCGGCCGTTTTCCCCAGCTGCAGCCGCTGCAGCTGCGCGAACGTATCCGTCAGGCGGGGGACGAACTCCCTAATTTGCTCGAGCGGAAGCCGGATCAGTGTCGTGCCCGGTGCGCGTTTGGAGATGCAGTAATGGAAGCCTTCCGTTGTGCCGATTGCGACGATGCGGGGCATCGGCAAGCCTTGCCGATGATAAGATTCATACAATCGGAGTTCTCTGGCAAAACCTTCCCCGCTATGATTGAACCGAACAACATAGTCTTTTCCGCCTGCTCGAAAAAAGTATGCTCTGCTGAGCTCCCCTTCCTCCACCGCCTGCAGTCCGCTAATATCGCCGTTCCAATATTCGCGCAGAAACGTTTCCGCCGTGCCGGCGTCCATATTCGGCTTCAATTGGCTCATAATCTGTCCTCCCCTGCGCGGCAAAGAGAAAAGTCCCCGCATACGGCGTATGCAGGGGCAGCAGCGCGATTTCATTATACCAAATTGGCCATTATTTCTCGTAAACGACCGGGAAGCTTTCGCCGGACATAATTTCCCCGGGCTTGACGTGAATGTGCGGCTCCATCGGATGGTTGCCGGTCGGCGCGTAGTACGTATGCCCCGGCATGTAGTGCACCGCGATGGCGCGCCGCTTGCGCTCCGAACGGTTGTTCGGGCTGCCGTGCCACGTCAGCGAATGGTGATAGCCGACTTGCCCTTTTTTAATTTCGAACGGAACGGCTTCCACTTTGGCCCCTGGCGGCAGCAGCTGCGGCTGCTTATGCACCGGCATAAAGTCCTCGGTGGCGGTCAAGTACCGCTGATGATTGCCCCATTTATGGCTGCCGGGCACCATCCACATGCAGCCGTTCTCGATCGTTGCGTCGTCGAGCGCCACCCAGGCACTGACGAGATCGGCCGGCTGGATGACGGGCCACAGCGGGTGATCCTGGTGCCAATGCGTAGGACCGCCGGTCACCGGAGGCTTATACTGGATTTGGTCGTGCCAGATGCGCAGCGTATCGGTGCGGCACAGCTGCGCCACCTCCTCGCAAATCGTGCGATTTTTCGCATGCTCGAAGTAAGCATCGCTCGCCATCCAAATGTTGACGATCTGAACGACGGTCTCTTTCTTCGTAATCGTCATCCCGTAATGGGAGTTGTCGAGCATGTTCCGGTTCAGCACCGGCTTTTTCACGCTCTTGCCTTCCATGACCATGTCCAGTTCTTCGCGCAGCCTCTCGACTTCTTCGTCCGACAGCACGACGCCGCCTTTCAGAAAACCGTTCTCGTCAAACTCCGCAATCTGCTCCGCCGTCAGCATGTTCATTCCTCCTTGAAATGATGAGTACGATGTTATTGTAGCAAGCCCTCCTTCCGGAAGTCGTTACAGTTTTCCAAGTAATGGTTGCACTTTTCCCAGAATATATGAAACAATGAAAGCAGCAGTGAACAACGGCGCGGAGGTTGACGCAGCGATGTGCATAAGCTCTGACAAGCGGAATGTTCATATCGGCGAGCTCGGCACGCTTCGGCCGACGGTGAATTTTGCCAATTATTTTACGGCTCCGGCGGGTTACGTATGGGGACCTAGAGCGATCCCGGACTATCAGTTTGTCTATATTGTGGAGGGCGAAGCTTCGTTCGAATTTGCCGGACAGACGCTTGAGCTTCGTCCGGGACATTGCATTTTTTACGGACCGCATACACCGCATCGGCTTGCTGCCTCACCGCGCGGTCCGCTCACGCTCTCGAGCGTTCATTTTAGCTGGGACGCCGAGTCTGCCGCGCCCGTCTCGCCGGTATCTCACATACGCGAATGCTCGCAGCAAGAGTTGCTGAAGCCGACGCCTGCGTATACGGTGCATGCGGAAGGCGCCGGCGACGTCGAGCTGTGGCCGTTCTACGACGTGCAAGGGCTGGAGGGCCATTTGTGCGCATGGCGAGCGAATTTTTGCATCAGGAAGCCGGTTTCGAGCTCGTCATGCGCGGCTATTTGCTGCAGCTGGTCGGAACGCTCATCCGGTTTCAGCGCGACAAGCGGTTTCGCGCCGAGCGCGAGCGCAGCAAAATCGCCGCCGCCGTAGAGGCGATCCGCAGCCGGCCTGCGCATGCCTGGACGATCCCCGAACTCGCCGCGCTCGCCGGGTATCACCCGACGTACTTCGCCGAGCTGTTTCGCGAAGCGACCGGCTATGCGCCGAAGCACTATCTCGTGCTGGAGCGGGTCAAGCAGGCGCAGCAGCTGCTCCTCCGGGAAGCGTCGGTCGAAGCTGTCGCCGTCAAGCTCGGCTACTCGAGCGTTCATTACTTTTGCCGCAATTTCAAAGCGGTCACCGGCCAGACGCCAACCGAGTTCAGGCGGCGCAACTGGGGGTTCTAGCGGCTTGTGGGCCTGCGTATGTTCCGCTTCCTCTTGCAGACGGTTCGACACTTTCCGCGGAGCTGCCATATTACAATGGGAAAGACGAGCGCTTGAGGCATCCCATTTTCAAGGAGGTTCGATTATGTCCGATCGTCTTATTATCGGCAGCGCCACGCATTCCTACGAAGTGCAGCCGGGTTGGGGGCAGCTGCCGGAAGGGCTGGCTTACGGCTACACGCACGGCATTTGCGTCGATGCCGAAGATAACGTGTATGTCCATCATACCGGCAAGCAGTCCGTCGTCGTGTTTGACCGGGACGGCCGCTTCCTGACGGCTTGGGGCGACGAGTTCGAAGGCGGCGCGCACGGGTTTTATTTACATAGGGACTATGACGGCCGGGAGTATTTGTATTTCGCCGATACGAAGCGGGCCATGGTCGTGAAGACGACGCTGTCCGGCGAGGTGCTGCTTCGCCTCGGTGCGCCGGATCGCCCGGATTTGTACGACGCCGAACGCCGCTACGTTCCGACTGACGTGTGCGTAGCCCCGAACGGCGACATTTACGTATCCGACGGGTACGGCCAGTATTACGTGCACCACTATACCGCCGATGGAGCGTACGTGCGCAGCTAGGGGCGGCCGCCGGTTCAGGAGCCGGGGCGCAATTCATCGAGCCGCACGGCATTTCGGTCAATTTGCGCGGCGAAGAGCCGGAGCTGTACGTCGCCGACCGCCGCAACCACCGCATTCAAGTGTTTACGCTGGAAGGCGAGCATAAACGGTTTGTCGAGCATAACCTCGATCTGCCGTGCAGCTTTTACTTTTTCGGCGATGAAGTGTACATTCCCGATTTGAACAGCCGGGTCACGATTTTGGACGGCCGGGACCGGCTCATCACGCATCTTGGCGAAGATCAGCAGGCGTATAAGCAGCAAGGCTGGCCGAATTTGCCGAAATCTTACTTCCGCCCCGACAAATTCAGCTCTCCGCACGGCGTCTGCGTCGACTCCCAAGGCAACGTGTACGTCGCCGAATGGATTTCGGACGGCCGTATTACGAAGCTGGTCAGACAATAACGATTCAAAACGCCGCCGAACCGGGCACCGTTCCGTTCAGGCGGCGTTTTCGTTGCGGGCGGGAGCTCGACTGAACTGGCGGCCCGGCCGTTCGGCAGATCATAACGGCGCTGCTTCGCACCCACAGTGCCGGTGACCGTTGGCCCTCCAACCGCCCTTCCTGCCATGCATATCGGCGTCGCTTCGCACCCACAGCGCCGCCGCTTCCCACCTACACCTTGCGCCCTTCAAGCAGCTGCGCTCTCATCCATTCGTTCCGGACCAAGCCGTCGCCGTCTTGCAGCAGCGTCTCGTACAGCTTCCGGCGCAGCTCGCGCACCGCAAGCCGATGCTCCGGGTGACCGATGACGTTAAGCAGCTCATGCGGATCCGATTGCATATCGTACAGCTCGTCGACGTCGGTCGTGTTCCAGACGTACTTCCACTTCCGGGTCCGAATCATGCGCTGCGTGTACAAGCCGAACTGCTGGCCGTTGTACGTGGCGACGATTTCGTCCCGCCACGCGGGCGGCTCCTGGCCGAGCAGCAGCGGCATAAGCGATTCGCCGTGCAGCCGGTGCCGCTCCGGATCAGGGACGGCAGCTCCGCTGGCCTGCAGCAGCGTCGGCGGCAAATCGAGCAAGTTGTACACGAACTCGTCGCTGCCGCTGCCGGCAGGCACGACGCCGGGCCATCTGACGGCAAGCGGCACCTTGACGACGTCTTCGTACATGACGTAATGCTTATCCATCATGCGATGTCCGCCGCACAGATCGCCATGGTCGGAAGTGAAAATGACAAGCGTATCATCCCGCTGGCCCGTAGCGTCGAGCTGCCGAAGCAGCGCGCCAACCGCATCGTCCAACTGGCTGATGATCGCGTAGTATCTGGCCACGATTGGCGCCCAGTCGCGCCACGTATAGTCTTGCACGTTCCAGTTCAGCAGCTGCTGCCGCTGAATGTACGGCTTGCCTTCGAACGTGTCGGCGAAGCTGCCCCATACCGGTACGTCGTCCGGCTGATAGCGGTCGGCGAATGGGGCAGCGGGCCGGCACGGCAAATGCGGCTCCTGAAAATTGACCCGCAAATGCCACGGCCGCCCGTCGCCGGCCAGCTTCCGCAGCACAGCTCCGGCCAGCTCGGACGTGCGGTGCGTCCGGGTATGCTCCAGGGGCAACGGGTCGGTTTCCCCGAAATACGCTGCGGTATACGCCAAGTTCGGGTACTGCTCCTTGACCCACTCGCGATAAAGCGCATCGCTGTCGACGTACTCGTCGTAGCCGTACATTGTCGGATTGCAGCGCGGATGTACGTCCCACTTGCCGACGTAACCGTTTCGGTAGCCCGCCTCCTGCAGCGCTCTGGCCCACGAGTACGCTCCCGGCTCCAGCGAACCGACCTTCAAGGCAATGTTATAGTTCCACAAGCCGCCGAACGTCTCCGGCCGCTGCCCGCAGACGAGCGACTGCCGGGCCGGGCCGCAAACCGGAATATGGCTGTAGGCTTTCGTAAACCATGCGCCCTCCGCGGCAAGCGCGTCGATATAGGGCGTCGATACCGGAGCCGTCTTGCTGTACCCGACGCAGTCGTAGCGAAGCTGATCGGCCATAATGAGCAAAATGTTCGGCCTGGTCGTACGCATCCCGCGCCCTCCTCCTTACGTCGCTTTCGCCCGGCGCGCGGCCGCCGCCGCATCGAATATGTCCCGTCTCGGATCGCGGATCCAGCTATCCCACGTTAAGCCGTACTCCAGCAAAATGTCGTGGATCCGGTTTTTGAACGGCAACCCGGCTTCCAGCTGCGCCGCCATCGGATCGGGCCGCCCGCCGAGCGTTTCTTCCACCCATCGGTCCAGCCGCTGTTCGAGTTCATCGGCAACGTCGGCCGCCCGCTCGGCGGCATTGTCCGTTTCCTCCGGATCGGAGCGCAAATCGTACAGCTCCCGGGGCGGACGGCGGAACGGCCCGGCATCGACAGTGCGGATAAATTTATAGTCGCGGGTCACGACGCCCCGGCTCGCCTGCCAGGCGCACTCGCTTAAAAATACCGCTTCCCGCGTACCTTCGGCTTCGCCCTGCAAGCAAGGCCACAAGCTGCGGCCGTCCAGTGAAGCCGGAGGCGTGATGCCGGCCGCTTCCAGCACCGTCGGCATCAAATCTTGCTGCTGCACAAGCCCGGCAACCCGGAGTCCGGCGGGGATGCGCCCCGGCCAACGCATCATGACCGGAACGCGCACCGTCGTTTCGTACAGCCCGCAATGATCCCAATAAATGTCGTGCTCCGTCAAGCTTTCCCCGTGATCGCCGAACAGCACGAGCAGCGTGTCGTCATACAGGCCTTCCTGCACGAGCAGCTCGTCGAGCTCGCGCAGCCGGTCGTCCAAATAGCGGATTTCCGCGTCATACAGCGCGCTTACGTAAGCTGCATCCGTCACCGGTCCGAGCTTGTCGTAATGATGATGCTTGAAAAAAGGATAAGCCGCATGATTGTAAGCGGCTTCCATGCTCGTATTGGCGCGGTCGAACGGATCGCGTCCCCGCTCATAGAACAGCTCCGCATAATGCGGCGGCGGCAAATACGGGGTGTGCGGGTCCCAGTAATGCAGAAACAGGAAAAACGGCTCGCGCTGATGCCCGCGTATCCACGGGAACGCCAGCTCGTTCACTGTGCGGCCGTCAATGCTGCGCTCCGTTCCGGACGAGTTGATGTAGTATCTGAACCCTCGCGCGAACCATTCCTTCAGCTGGTACAAGTTATCGACGGCCGCCGTCGTAAAGCCATGACCGCGCAGCAGCGCCGGCAGCCACGGCTCCTTTTTCGGCAGCTGCGTCAGCGCCGAACCGTGCGCGACGATGCCGGTTCTCAGCCCCATTTTGCCGGTAAAAATGCCGGTATGCGCCACTTCGGTCGGGATGTCGGTCGCGTATGCCCGCTCGAACAACGCTCCTTGCGCGGCGATCCGGTCCAGGTGCGGCGACGTCGGCTTCCCGTAGCCGTAGCAGCCCAGCCGGGACGCGCGCAGCGTATCGAGCGACACGAACACGATGTTCATACGGCGTCCCTCCTTCCGGCTTTCAGCAAAATATAGTCCATAATGAGCGCTACGTTGCTGCTGAGCTCATCGACATGAGTGCGGATGACGATATCCGGCTGCTCCGGCGGCTCATAGCTGTCTCCGATCCCTGTAAAATGGGTGATTTCCGCCCTTCTTGCCTTGGCGTACAGCCCTTTCGTGTCGCGGCGCTCGCATTCCTCAAGCGGACAGTCGACGAAAATTTCCACATAGCCAGGCAGCTCGCGGCGCGCCAGCTCGCGCATTTCGCGGTACGGCGTAATGGCCGATACCAGTACGGTGACGCCATTTCGCGCCAGCAGCTTGCTAATATAGACGATGCGGCGTATATTCTCGAGCCGGTCTTCACGGCTGAAACCAAGTCCCTTGCTGATGACGCTGCGCAGCTCGTCGCCGTCGAGCAGCTCCACTTGCAGGCCCGACTGCCGCAGCGGCTCAAGCAGGGCGCGGGCCGTCGTCGTTTTGCCTGCTCCCGATAATCCCGTAAACCATAGCACCATACCCGGCTTCGCGCCGCTCATCACTTTGCCTTCCTCCTTCGGATCGGCCTCGAGGTTTGCCGCATGCCGGACTACTGCACGTCCATGACGGCTCCTCCCGCTTCGTGGGAACGGATCGCGGCCTCGATAATGCGCTGCACCGCCAGCGCGTCCGCGCCGGAAGCCGAGATGCGGTCCGGCGGCACCTGCTCCTTCACTTCGCGGATGAACGCGTCCAGCCGCAGCCGGAACGTGTCGTTGAAGCCTTTCATCCCCGTCATGATGGAATTGCGGTAGACGCGCAGCTCCTCTTCCCGGTGCGGGTAGTACGTCAACGATTCGTACACGTTGTCGAGCACGAACCGCCCCCGATCGCCCGCCACTTCGCACGACTCCAGCGAATGCCAGCCGAAAATGTCGTAGCTCCCCGTCAGATGGCCGACCGCGCCCGACGCGAATTCAAGATTGATGGAGGCGGTCGACCACACCTCGCGTCCCGGCGCTTTCGTCAAAAACGACTGCACCCGGCGCACGTCTCCGGCAAAATAGCGCATCACATCGAACGAATGCGGATGCAGCGCGCGCAAATGAATCCACGGGCTCGATTCGTTCGGATTGCCGATCGTCAGCCTCATGTTGATATAGAGCGGCGTCCCGATGTCGCCGGCTTCCATCCAGCGCTTCGCCCTTTGCGCGGCCGGCGTAAAGCGGTGGTTCAAGTTGCAGCCGAAGCGGACGCCCTTCTCCCGGGCAAAACGCACCATCTCCTCCGCTTCGCCGATATCGTTCGAGATCGGCTTCTCGACCAGCACGTCTTTGCCTGCCCCGATTGCGGCCATGACCGGCTGAAAATGATGCGAGCCGTTCTCCTTGCCGCCGGTTGCGACGCTGACGACATCCGGATTTTCGCGTTCGAGCATCGTTTCAACATCGTAGTAAGCGGCAACGCGGTACTCGGCCGCAGCCTTATCGGCCAGCTCCCGGCTCACATCGCATACCGCGACGAGCTCCGCATCCGGATGGTCCGCGTATGTGCGGCAATGGATGCGGCCGATATGGCCTACGCCGACAACGGCGACTTTCACCATCGTTTAGTCCTCCTCTTGCTATCAATCCGGGATATCAATAGAGAACGAGCCGGAGAAGAACGCTCCTGAGCGGCCCAGCTCCCCTCCGAATCCTTCCCGCCCCTAAGCTTCACGCCGGCGTCGGTTTCTCCGCTTCGGCCGGCTTCTCCTTCGCCTGCAAGCTTCGCGCGGTGCGCGGCGAACCGATGTGCAGCGAATCGAACGCCTGCTGCGACGACTGGAACGGCCCGCAGCCGAGTCCGTGCCAGTTCAGATTGACGGTTATCGGATTCGCCCGCCCGGTCGCCCGTTCCCTGCGCGCGATATGCGCATCCATCCGCGCTTTGAGCAGCTCCAAGACGTCCGGTTCGTCATCCGCCACGTTATGCAGCTCTTCCGGATCGCGGATCAAATTGTACAGCTCTACCGCCGGCTTGAAATGGAAATCGGGCTCGAGCGCCACGATCAGCTTCCACTCCGGCGTCCGCCAGCCGTGCTTGCGCATCCACGTACACTCGGTAATGTACATTTCGCTTTCGGGCACGCGCTCCTCGCCCCGCACGAGCGGCAGCAGGCTGCGGCCGTCGAAGTCGATGCCGCTGTCTACGCCGAGCAGCTCGAGAATCGTCGGCATTACGTCCTTGATTTGCGTCGGGCTCGCCACCCGCTTCCCGGCCGGCAGCTTGCCGGGGAACCGCAGAATGAGCGGTATGCGCAAGTTCGTCTCGTACAAGCCGTGATGGTCGTAGTAGCAATCGTGCTCATTCAGCGTTTCGCCGTGGTCGGCCGTGACGATGACGAGCGTCTCTTCTTCAAGGCCGAGCGCCGCCAGCGCCGTGAAAATCGTCTGGATTCCTGCATCCATATAAGCGACCGCTCCGTCGTATTGGGCGTCGATGTAGGCGCTGTCGGTACATCCTTCAGGGAACCATGAACGGAAATAGTCGACGAACGGCTTGAATTGGTACAAATCGTCCAGCGAGCGGTTATCCGGGTCCTTCTCGTCGCCGCCGTAAAACATCCGCTCGAACGGCGCCGGCGGCAAATAAGGCGAATGAGGATCCATATGGCGGAGAAACAGGAAGAACGGCTTGTCGTCCTCTGCCAGCCTTCTCAGTTCGGGGATGGCGGCCCGGTTCAAGTTTTCGGCTTTCGGGCTGCGGCCGCTGGCATCGGGGCCCCAGCCTTCGTAATCGATGTATTTCTGGAAACCGCGCGACGACGGGTTGCCGGTGAAGCCGACGCACGTCGTATTGTAGCCTTCCTTCTCCAGCACTTCCGCCAGCGTCGTCACATGGGAGCCGAGCGGGCCGCCGTGGCGGAGAGCGACGACATCGGTGCCGAAGCAGTCCATGCCGGTCAGCATCGAGGCGTACCCGGGCGTCGTCGGAATGCTCGGTGAGAAGTGCTGCTCGAACAGCACGCCATCTTGGCTGAAACGGTCGATGTGTGGGGTTGTCAAGCGATCGTAGCCGTAACAGCTCATATGGTCGCGGCGCAGGCTGTCGATGCCGAGCAGCAGCAGATTGGGCTTTTTGCCAGACATGAAATCAACTCCGTATCGTCAAAATGTTACCGCGCCCCAAGCGAGCGCAGCACCGCATTCAAATATCCGTAGCTTTCCGCAGCGACGGCAGTGACCTGCGCCAGCGAATGGCCCTTGGCGCCGATCACCTCGAGGCACACCGGACCGTCGTAGCCGGTTTCTGCGAGCACTTTGCAGTAGCCGATCAGATCGATGTCACCGCGGCCGCAAGCCTGCAGCTCGATCGGCCCCGGCCCGGCCTGGCGGCCTTTGCAGTCGCGGATATGGATGTGGCGCACGCGGCCGATCACTTGCGGCAGCGCCTCTTCCGGATTTTCGTTCGCGCGGTAAATGTGGCTCGGGTCCATGTCGATGCCGAACGCCGGGTTCGCAATTGCATCGATGGCGCGCAGCGTCGTCGGCGTGTTGTAGATGGAGCCGCCTACGTGCGCTTTGACGCACAGCGTCACCCCGTGCCCAGCCGCCAGCTCCGCCATGCTCGCCAGTTTGTCGATCGTCGCCGCAAGGTCTTCTTCCACATCCGATTTGCCGCCGGGACCGACGTTGACGACCGGTATGCCGAGCGCCTCGGCTGCGGCAAAAGCAAGAGCGAGCCGCTCCTCGCTTAGCGCCGCCACCTCCATCGACAGCAGCTGCAGCCCGTTCTCCTCCGCGATGCGGCGAATGTCCGGGGCCTGCTCCTGCCAGCGGTCGAGCTCCAGATGCTCGCACATCCCTTTGATCGCCGACAGCTCGACGCCGTCGTAGCCGCAAAGTTTAATATGCTGCGCAGCCGTGGCGAAATCGAACTCCTTGAACAAAACCGAATTAATGCCGAGTCGAATCATCGTTACCTTTCGCCTCCTGCCGTTATAGTTCGACGACCGTCGCCGTTTCGAACGAACGGATCGCCGCCTCGATAATCTTCTGCGCCTTCAGCGCATCTTCGCCCGAGCCGTTGATCCGGTCGCAAGGCGTGCCGGCGTCGAGCTGCTCGATCCAGTCGCTGATGCGGCTCTTGAACGTCTCGTTGAAGTGCCGCATGCCGCCGAGGTAGCTGTACGTCTCCGTCTCGATGCTTCGGCGCGGGTAGAACGTCAAATGCTCGCACGCATCGTCGAGCACGAAGCGGCCTTTGCTGCCGACAACCTCGCACCGCTCCAGCCCGTAGCTGGCGCCGGCGTCGTAGCTGCCGACGAGGTTGCCGATCGCGCCGTTCTCGAACTCCATAATGATTTGGGCGTTCGACCAGATCGCGCGCCCTTCGCCCTTCATCATGAACGCGGCCACCCGTTTCACATCGCCGCAGAAGTAGCGGATGACGTCGAACGAATGCGGGTGCAGCGCGCGCAAATGAAACCACGGCGACGTCTCAACCGGATTGTTGATCCACATTCTCATGTTGATCATGTGCAGCTTGCCGAGCCGCTCTGCCTCGACCCATTCCCTCGCCCGGAGCGCCGCCGGCGTGAAGCGGTGGTTCAAGTTGACGGCGTACGGCACCCGCTTCTCCTTCGCAAGCGCTACCATTTGCTCGCCTTCGTCGATCCGGTTGGAGATCGGCTTCTCGCCGAGCACCGGAACGCCCGCGGCGAGCAGCTCCATCGTCGGGGCGAAATGCTCGCCGCCGTTTTCCTCGCCCTTCGTTGCCACGCTGCAGGCATCAAGCCGGATGCCGCTGTCCAGCATCTCGCGCACGCTGTAAAACGCCCGGCAGCCGAACTTCGCTGCGGCGGCGTCGGCCTTTTCCTTGATGATGTCGCAAACGGCGACAAGCTCCGTTTTCGCATGTTCCTTGTACACGCCGGCGTGAATCGAGCCGATGTTGCCTACGCCGACTACGGCGACTTGCAGTGTCATAACGTTCCCCTCCGTTACATGGTTTTCATCCGTTTATCGTTTCCGTTTCGTCATTTCGCCTGCAGGCTGTGATTTCCGCTGTGACTTGCAAGCTCCTCCAACTTGTCCCGGTATTGCCCCGGCGAGCAGCCGACCTTGCGGCGAAACAGTTGCGTAAAGAATGCCGGGTCCTCATAGCCGACGCGATGCGCGATATGAATCACTTTCTCGTCGCCGTCCGCCAAATATTGCTTCGCGCGTTCGATGCGGATTTGATGGATGCGGTCCATGACGGTTTGCCCGGTTTCCTGCTTGAATACGCGGTTTAGCTGCCGGCTGCTGATGCCGAACAGCTCGCACAGCTCCGGGATCGCCAGCTTCTTGTCGAAATGCCGCTCCAAAAATCCCGTGAGGCGGCGGACAAGCATCGCATGCAGGCTCGTGCGCGCCGGCCGGCGTTGTTCCTTGCTCTCGAGCGCCCCCATGTAGCAGCGGGACAGCACGATGAGCAGCTGCAGCATTTGCAGCTTGATGACGGTGTAATAGCCGGACCGCGCCCGTTCCCATTCCTGGATAATGCCTTCCAGCAATTGCAGCACGTGATCGGCCTCGGTGCCGTGCAAATTGAGGCGGTGATGAAACCGTTCGCGCGTGTCGAGAAACGGATGGACGTAGAAGTAGTCCATCGATTGCGAAATGCCGAGCTCCTTCAGCAAAGATTCGTGAATGAGCTCCGGGGTGAACAGGCAGTTGATGATTTCGATCCGATTGCCCTGTTCCGTCTTGTACGTATGCACTTCGCCCGGATTGATGATGAACACGTCTCCGGCCCGGATCGGATACGCTTCGCCTTCGAAGACGTGATCCGCCATGCCGCTGGCCACATACACCAGCTCGACAAAATCGTGGCTGTGCGCGGACGGCACGTTATGCTCGTCGTGAACGCAGCGGCCGATCGCGAACGGAATGTTCGCATCGTGCATAAATTGGCTTCTTCGCAGCTGGTTCATCTCAGTCCCGCCCTTAGTCCACCGGATACGCCATCGTCGTAAACAAAGCGAGCGCTTCCTGCGTCGTATCGAGCCGGCTGTGCTGCACGATGACCGGCGCGCTGCTCTCAACCCGAATTGCATACGGCACGCCGAGCGGGACGGGATGGCCGTCCTCGTCGCGGAGACGGTCAAGGCGGATGTGGTGAGTTCGTCTGGCGCCGCATGACGCCCGGAACCGGTCCATCGGCTCCCGGTCTTCAAAATAAAACGTCAGCCGCAGCTCCGCGTCCGCATCCCCTACGTTGAGCACGCATACCGCTTCGTGACTGACGTGCTCCCCTGTGCTTTTCGGCGGAAGAAAGCCGTCGGGGATAAGCCAAGTCGTTTTGCCGACCATCTGCATTCCTCGCTCTCACCGTGATTTCAGTACTCGGCATGAACGGAGCGCCGGCCGCTCCGTTCATGCCATCTTACATATATTGTATACCGTCCCGCGCTGCGCTTCATTGCCGTTTTCGCCAACTTCAATGCCGATTGCGCCATTCGGCCTGCCGTACGGGCAAATGCCGCTTACGACTCCGGCAGCTGGATGACGTTGATGAATTTGCGCTGCAGCATTTGCACGTATTCGGCCGGCGTCTGCGAATCGGTGATCAGATGATGGATCTGGTTCCAGCCGCCGATCATCATGAACGCCTGCACGTCGAATTTGCTGTAATCGGCAAGCAAGTATACTTCTTCCGCCATGCCGACCATTTTGCGCTTCATGCGGGCTTGCAGCTCGTTCGATTCGCTGATGCCCCGTTCCATGTGAACGCCTTTGCACGAGATGAACGCTTTGTTGACGTGGTAATCTTCCAGCGACTGCTCGGCGAGCGGGCCTACGAACGACAGCGAATTCGCTGCGAGAATGCCGCCGGTGCAAATGACTGTAATATGTTTCTTTTCGCTCAGCACCGTCGTCACTTTCAGCGATTGGTGAGTACCGTAAGCGGGATATCGGGCAGCAGCGCCGCCAGATGCCAGGTCGTTGTGCTGGCGTCGAGCACGATCCGGTCGTTCGGCGCGACATGCTTGACCGCCTCCAGGGAGATGCGCTGCTTCTCCGAAACTTGGTTTGCCTCGCGAAGCTGGTAGGACGTCTCCACCGCCTCCGGAGAAATCCGCATTGCGCCGCCGTAGCTGCGCAAGAGGCGTCCTTCGCTCTCAAGCCGGTCCAAGTCGCGGCGGATCGTTTCCTCGGTAACTTTGCACAGCTGGCTGAGCTCGGCTACCCGGATGCTCCCTCTCTCGTTCACCAGCCGGAGAATGTGCTGATATCTTTCCGCGACCAGCAAGTTCCATCACTCCTTATTCGCCCTGTCGAAAGCAAGTACCCGGTCGCGCACGCCGCACACGTTGTCCGCATTCACATATTCCAGGATGAACGGAACATGTTCCGTATAGCGGTGGTACAAGTCGAGGAATAGCGGCCACCGGATGTCGCCGTCGCCGACGATGCGACCGTACGTATCGTTCACCTTTCGGTCTTTGCCGTGGAAGTAAGCGATATGCGGCGCCAAATAACGGAACATGTCTTCCTCCGAGCTGTTGGCGATCAAATTCGCCGGGTCGAGCAGCACTTTCAGCGCCGGCGAGCCGACCTGATCGAGCAAATCGGCCGTCCGCTTCGCGCTCGGGACGACGTCCAGCACGCACGGCTCGAGCGCGATCGCGACGCCGTACCTCTCGGCCCGCGCCGCAAGCCAGCGGACGTTGTCGATAAAGCGCTGGAACGCCGACTCGTATGTATCGGCAGATATGCCGCGTTTGCCGGGAATGAAGCCGCATTCCGTCGCGACGGCCGGGATGCCGTTATTCGCCGCAATTTGCATATGACGCTCGAAATACGCCAAATTGGCGGCAAGTTCCGCCTCGTCCGGCTCCAGCAAGTTCGTGAATACGCCGAGCGATGCGACCTCCACGCCGCGGCTCCGGTACGTGGCCACGATGTCCCGGCAGCGTTCGTCGGTCAGTTCGCTCACGTCGCTTCGCCCGTTATACCGCCAATAGTTGGAATCCGTCTGCGAGAAACAGAGCTCGGTCCAGCGGAAGCCGTGCTCTGCCATGAAAGCGGCGGCCTCCTCGTTCGTCATTTTCGGAAAGCTGCGGGAAACGACCCCGATGTCCATGAACGGTCACCCTCTTTCTCCGTGATTGATGCTTACGCTGCGCCGGCTGCGGCGGCCGGACAGCCAGAACGCGGTCAGCAGCAGTGCGGCGGCCGCTTCCGCCATCCAGGCGTAACCGGCTGCCTTGCCCGTATCGCCGAACAGGGCCGGTACGATGCGGCACATCAGCAGCAGCCACATTTGCACCGCGAGCAGCCGTACCGCCGCCGCCAGCGCGCGTCCGTGCAATGCGTGCTTGCGCAAGTAATAATGGCTGTAAAATACGTAAGCGAGCCACGCTACGCCAAAGAGAAGGAACGTCATATTGTCGACGCCCTGCCATGCCAGCGGGTCGATCTTGAAGACGGCGAGCATGCTGAGCACGAAGCCGCGCAGCTCCATCCAGTTGTAGATGCCGAGCAAGGAGAAGGCAACGGTTAGCAGCACTGCGATGAACGTCGCCGCCGCCACCCTTCTGCGCTCTTCATGAAACGGATTCATCCTGCGCCGACCTCCATTCCCGGTCGAGCATTTGCAGCTGCCGCAGCGCGTACTTGCGGCTTTCTTCGCTCTCGATCAAGCGCGAGCGGCGGACATAGCCGGCCAGACGCGACAGCTTGCGCAAATAGCTTCTTCTCGCGGCGCTCTGCACCTTCTTCAAGCTGTTATGACGGCCGGCTTCGCGCAAGCGGATCATTTTGCGCTCGAATTTGCGCGACCACGCTTCCGGCAGAGTGCCGCTCGAAGCGATCGCCTCGATGTCGCGCTGCTTGGAGAACACCATTTTGCCCATCAGCCACCGGATATACCAAAGCGAAGCGAGCATAATGAAAGTTAACGCGATTAAATACCCGAAGAGCAGCAGCGCAATATAGGTCATAGCCCCGACGCTCCCTTCAGCTTCAGCTCCCCGGCGAAATGGCAAGCCGCAAAATGGCCGTCGCCGACCTGGCGCATGCCCGGCGCCTCCGTTTTGCATTTGTCCTTCGCGTACGGGCAGCGCGGATGGAAATAGCAGCCGCTCGGCGGATTCGCCGGATTCGCCACCTCCCCGGACAAGATGATCCGGTTCGATTTGCGGCGCGGATCGGGCACCGGCTTCGCCGACAGCAGCGCTTCGGTGTACGGATGCTGCGGCGACGCGAACAGCGTCTGCGTAGTGGCTGTCTCTACCATTTTGCCGACGTACATGACGCCGACCCGGTTCGAGATGTGCTGAATGACGCCAAGGTCGTGCGAAATGAACAAGTAGCTGAGGCCCAGCTTTTCCTGCAAATCCTGGAGCAGGTTGATGATTTGCGCCTGCACCGACACGTCGAGCGCGGACACCGCCTCATCGCATACGATGAACTTCGGTTCGGTCGCCAGCGCCCGGGCGATGCCGATGCGCTGCCGCTGCCCGCCGCTGAACGCGTGCGGATACCGCTCCAGATGGCGGCTGTTTAGCCCTACGAGCTCCATCAGATGGGCGACCCTTTCCTTCAGTTCGGCGCCGTGCAGCATCCCGTTGCAGACGAGGGGCTCGGCGATAATGTTCAGCACGGTCATGCGCGGGTTGAGCGACGAATACGGATCCTGGAAAATGAGCTGCATATCGCGCCGGATCGCCCGCAAATCGCCGGCCTCCAGCTGCATCACGTCGCGGACGCGGCCCTCGCGGTCGCGAAACAGGACCGAACCGGACGAAGGCTCGATCGCCCGCAGGATGCACCGCCCGAGCGTCGTTTTGCCGCAGCCGGATTCGCCGACTAGCCCGAACGTTTCGCCGGGGCGGATGTGGAACTGCACGTCGTCGACCGCTTTCACGTAGCCGACCGTTTTTTGCAGGAACCCTTTCTTGATCGGAAAATATTTTTTCATCGCCTGAACGTCCAGGACGAGCTGAGCGGACATGTCGGTCATGCCTCCACCTCCTGTTCGGTGCGTTCGGATTCCACCATGAGACAGCGGACGTGATGGCCTGCGGCCACCTCGACAAGCGGCACGTCGGCCGCGTTGCACACGCCGTCGACCGCATGCTTGCAGCGGGAGTAAAAGCCGCAGCCTTGCGGCAAATTCATCGGGAACGGCACGGTGCCTTCGATCGACTCCAGCCGCTTCTTCTCCATGCTGACGGAAGGAATCGAGTTCAGCAGCGCTTTCGTATACGGATGCTTCGGGGCGTGGAACAGCGTATCGACGTCCGTATATTCCACCACTTTGCCGAGGTACATGACGGCCACGTCGTCGGACATTTCCGCAATGACGCCGAGGTCGTGCGTAATGAAGATGACCGCCGTATCGCTTTTTTCTTTAAGGTCGTTAATTAACTGCAGCACTTGCGCCTGCACCGTCACGTCGAGCGCGGTCGTCGGCTCGTCGGCGATCAGTATCGACGGGTTGCACGAAAGCGCCATCGCGATCATCGCCCGCTGCCGCATCCCGCCGGACAGCTGGTGCGGATATTCGCCCATCCGCTGCTCCGGGTTCGACATGCCGACCTTTTGCAAAATGTTTACGCCGAGCCGGTACGCTTCCTCTTTGTCATCGGTCGTGTGCAGCAGGATCGCCTCTATGATTTGATTGCCGATCGTATGAATCGGGGAGAAGGCCTTCATCGGCTCTTGAAAAATCATCGCGATTTCGCCGCCGCGAATGTCGCGGATCTGCTTGCCGCGCGGGTCCAGCTTGACCAGGTCGACCGGTTCGTCCGTGCCGTCTTTGCCTCCCCGGTACAGCAGTATTTTGCCCTGCACTTCGCCGGGCTTCGGCACGATGCGCAGCAGCGCCTGCGACGTGACGCTTTTGCCGCAGCCGCTCTCGCCGACGATGCCGAGCGTCTTGCCCCGCTTGATCCGCAGATCGACGCCGTCCACTGCCTTCAGCACGCCTTCGTCGAGATGAAAGTGCACCTTCACGTCCTTCATCTCCAGGATGACTTCTTCCTGCCGTCCCATCGCTATGCCACCTCCTTAGCGGTTAGTTGGATGCGTTACGTTTACTCGTTGTGCCTGGCGTCATTCCTCCAACAAAACGCCTACTTGTATGGGTCTGCGGCATCGCGCAGCCCGTCGCCGAGAAAATTGAACATGAGCACCGTTAAAATGATGAAGAGGGCCGGCCACAGGAGCCACGGATGATGCGCCAGCGTTTCCAGATTTTGCGCATCCTGCAGCAGCACGCCCCAGCTGACGACCGGCGGCTGCAGGCCGATGCCGATGAAGCTGAGCGCCGTCTCGCCGAGAATCGTGCCCGGGATCGACAGCGTCACGTTGACGATGATGTAGCTGGCGAACGACGGCAGCAAATGCTTGCGGATGATGCGGAAGTTGCTGGCCCCGGCGAGACGGGCGGCCATCGTGAAGTCTTCCTCGCGCAGCGATAAAATTTTGCCGCGCACGACGCGGGCAAGCCCGGTCCAGCCGATGATCGAGAAAACGATGATGAGGCCGAAGTACGTTTGCGCCGCCGACCAGTTTCGCGGCAGCGCCGCAGATAGCGCCATCCAGAGCGGAATCGTCGGGATACAGATGAGCAAATCGATCGTACGCTGAATGATCGTATCGGAAATGCCGCCCAAGTACCCGGAGATGCCGCCGAGCACCAGGCCGAGGATGAGCGTGATCACGATGCCGAGCAGGCCGAACGAGAGCGATATGCGGGCGCCGTACAAAATGCGGGAAAACAAATCGTGCCCCAGCTTGTCGGTACCCATCAGAATGAGTGGGTCTTTCGGATTGCTTAAGCCGAACAAATGCACGTCCATCGGGATAATGCCCCACATTTTATACGGCTCGCCCTTCACAAAGAACCGGATCTCGTATTTTTTTTCGGGTCGGACGGCGAACGTCCGGCGGAACGTCTCTTTGTCGACTTTTTCGGACATGCCGTACACGAAAGGCCGCAGCTGGAAGCCGGTTTTCGGATCGACGAAACGAATCGTTTGCGGCGGCGAATTTTTGTATTCGGTAAAGCGCGCCTCCGGCAAGTTGGGGCTCAGAAATTCGCAAATACCGCGATCAGGTAAAACACGCCGAGCACGATAGCCGACGCAACCGCCACTTTATGCTTCTTGAATTTCCACCACATCAGCTTCCACTGGGAAGCGACTTCGTAGCTGGCCAGCTCCCCGCCCGCCTTCCTGCGCTTCGCCGCGCCGCGCCGCAGCTCTTTCGCAGCCGTCGTGATGCCGCTCATTCCGCCACCCCCCCGAAGCGAATTCTCGGATCGACGAGCGCCAGCAAAATGTCCGACAGCAGCGTGCCGAGCACGGTCATGACGCTCAAAATGAGCAGGAAGCTGCCGCACAAATACATATCCTGGGTCATGAGCGCCTTTAGCAGCATCGGCCCGGTCGTTTGCAGATTGAGGACGATGGCCACGATCGCTTCGCCGGAAATGAGCGCCGGCAGCGTCCAGCCGATCGTGCTGATGAGCGGGTTGATGGCCATCCGGACCGGATATTTGAACAGCAGCTTGTTTTCGGCTACCCCTTTGGCGCGGGCGGTAATGACGTACTGTTTCGACAGCTCGTCGAGCAGCATGCCGCGCGTCACCCGGATGAGCGACGCCGTGCCGGACATGCCGATGACGATGACGGGGATGACAAGCCTTGGCAGCATGTTCATCACTTTGGCCATACTCCATGGCGCATCGGCGAATTCCGGCGAGAATAGCCCGGTAATCGCCACGCCCGTCTGCGTGAAGACGAAATAAATAAGAATGAGCGCGATCAGGAAACCCGGCATGGCCAGGCCGATAAAGCCGATGAACGTGAACACGTAGTCGAGCGGCGAATATTGATGCGTGGCCGAGTAAATGCCGATCGGAATCGCAACCGCCCAGACGAAAATGAGCGAAATAACGGAGATGACGAGCGTCAGCGTCAGCTTCGGCCCGATGACGTCGGCCACCGGCTGGTTGTACTGGAACGAACGCCCGAAATCGCCGTGCAGCAAAATGTTTTTAATCCAAATGATGTATTGCATGTACATCGATTTATCGAGGCCGTACTGCATTTTCAAATTGAGGATCATGCTCTCCGACACGTCGTTTCCGGCGTTTTTGAGCTGCGCGATATAGTTGGTCAGGAAATCGCCCGGCGGCAGCTGAATGATGACGAACACGATAATGCTGATCGCGATCAGGAGCGGGATGAGCTGCAAAATCCGGTAAGAAATGTAATTGATCATGCGGTTCCCTCCTTCCAAAGTGGCCGAATGCGGGGATGCGAGGTGAACCCGGGAGCCCGGGCGGATGTTGTAATCCGGCCGGGCTCGCTCCAGGCTCGCGCTGGCATTATTTGCCGAAGAAGAACTGCTCGCCGCTGAAGTTGGCCGCAATCGCGAAAGCGGCGTCGCTTGGAATGTTGTGCAGTTTGGCGTTCACAATGAGCGGCTGCTTCACATCGGAAATATGGATGAAGTAGTAGACGTTATCTTTCATTTCCTGCTTCACCTGCTCGATCAGCTTCTTCGCCTCGTCCGGCTTCGCCGCCGACGCCTGGTCGATCAGGTTATACAGCTTCTTGACGTTATCCGGCGGCTCCTTGCCGTTTTTGCCGCCCGACGTTTTCCACGTATTCCAATCGTTGCCCCACAGGTCGAGCCCCCAGTCGCCCATATACCAAAGCGGCGTATGCGTCCAGATCATCGTTGCCTGCAGCTGGTTGCCGGCGCGCTTCGTGTTCCACAGCTTCTGGTCGATCGTCTTCATCGTCACGTCGAGCCCGAGCTGCTTCCACATTTCGACGATAAGCTGCGTGAGCGGCACGATGTCCGGCGCTTGCGCCCCGACTTCGAACGGGATCGTGAAGTTTTTGCCGTCCGGCGTTTGCCGCTTGCCGTTCGGACCCTTTTTCATCCCCATGTCGTCGAGCAGTTGGTTCGCTTGCGCCAGGTCGAACGTCGGATCTTCGATGTTGCCGGGCTTGGCGAAGCCGTAATAGACGGTGTCGATAATTTCTTTGCGGTTGAGCGCCAGGCTGAGCGCCTTGCGGAAGCGCACGTCCTGCACGACCTTTTGCCAGTTCGGATCGTCGAAAGTCTGGTTCAGGAAAATGTCCGTCGGCGTCACGTGCATGCTGGCCAGCAGCGCTTTATAGCCGTTCTTCTCGTTCTCTTTGTAGAGCGGCATTTTGATGAGCGCCGCCGATTCGCGCGAGAAGTCCACTTCGCCGGCGATCGTCTTCAGGCCCACCATCTCGATGTCCTGCACGAGCGAGCTTTGGATCGTATCGATGTAAGGCAGCTGATTGCCGGCCGGGTCGACTTTGAAGTAGTACGGATTGCGCTCGTACGTTGTCATGTTTTCCGTGCTTTTCGTCATGATCCACGGATACAGCACCGGGAAGCCGATCGCTTTCTTCGTGGTCAGCTCCCAGTTCGTAATGTCTTTGTCGTTGAACAAATTGACCCATTCTCCCGGCTGGAAGCCGGCATCCTTGATGAGCGGCTCGAGCTTCTCCAGCGGCGTGTACTTCTTATGGAACTGCTTCAAGTAGTGCGCGGGCTTGATGAGCTCCGTATAACCGCGCCATCCCTGAATCGCGAAGCGGATCAGAATGCCTCCGTACGGCCGGTCGAACGACAGCTTGAACGTGTACTCGTCGACCACTTCCAGCTTCATCGGAGCCCCTTCGGCGACACCCCCGCCCCGCAGCCATACCGGATAAATCGGCGTCAGCTCGGTGTTGTTCAGCACGTCTTCCACGGTGAAGCGGACGTCCTCCGTCGTTACCGGCTGGCCGTCGGACCATTTGAGCCCTTTGCGCATATGGAAGGTGAACGTTTTCTGATCGTCGCTGACCGCGTAGTCTTTCAGCACGTTGCCGGTAATTTCGTCGCCGAGAATGCCGGGGGTGTTGAGCAGCGGCTCATTGTTCATGACGAAAACGTCGGCATCCCAGTCGACGACGGATGTAACCGTTCTCAAATTGCCGCCGTATGTGCCGATCTCATACTTCATCTGGTTCGCCGGAATTTCGTTCGTAATTTTGTATTCGGAGGGCAGGCGGTCTTTCACGGTGGGAACATTTTTGCCGTTAAAGAAAGGAGATTGCTTGAACTCGGTAATTTGCGCGGGAGTCGTCGCTGCCGGTGCTGCTTGCCCGCCTCCGCCGGCAGGCTTCGCCTCTTCTTTGGGCGGATCCTTCTTTGCTTCCTGTGCCGCCGGGGGCGTCGTGCCGCCGCTGTTTTCGCAGCCCGCCAAAGCGATGCCGAGCGTGAGCGAGGAAGCGAGCAGCAGCGAAACCAACTTGCTCCTGGATTTCATTTGCAACCCTCCGATTCATTTTGCAAAATGTTTGAGTTTGTGGACTCACACCCATTTTTATTCCGAAACAAACAAAAATCAATACACAAATCGGGTTTTACGCGGAAAAACGGAAAGAAGGAGAAATCGTCCACTCTTCGCCCAAAATCGACAACAAGATTGCTATTCTTGGGTTTCGACATGTCTGAATCCGCTATTACGGCGGCAAAATGCCCATCAAGAATCGTTAAAAGTCGGACACTGAAACAGACGAAAACAAAAAAAGACCAACAAGAGGCTTGTACGAGGTTATTTCTCAAAATAAAGCCCTTATTCGTCTTCATTATGTATTTGAAAATGAAGGAGGCAGCGGACATGAGTCTGAGAATGACTCGAGCGCCCCGGATTAACGCCGGGACGTCCAAAGATCGGAATAGAATTCAAAGGAGAGCTACTGCACATATATAATGGATGATCTGCCGTTACAAATCAATTTCACCTCTCATACGATAAGCTAATATTTTGATGCATTGTGAGACGGGAGGTATTTGAAATAAAAATTGCAATCATGCAGCCATATCTTTTTCCTTATATCGGTTACTACCAATTAATCCATGCATCTGATATTTTCGTTATTTACGATGATGCTAATTACATCAATAGAGGATGGATCAACAGAAACTATATACTTATCCAAGGCAAGAAGCATTTATTTACCCTTAATCTTGTTGCTTCTAGCTGTTTTAAGAAAATAAACGAAATTGAAATTGGCGATAACAGCAGCAAGTTAGCTAAAACTATTAAGTACTCATATGGAAAAGCTCCTTTTTTTGAAAACATATTCCCGATAGTCGAAGATATTCTCTTTTACAAAAATAAGAATTTGGCCGATTTCATTTCGAATAGTTTGAAACTTGTAAGTGAATATTTGAGTATTGAAACAAAGTTTATACGTTCGTCAAGCTTGCCATATAATCAAGAGGCAAAAGGCCAATACAAAGTTATTGATATCTGTAAAAAGTTGAATGCGAACATGTACATGAATCCGATCGGAGGAAAACACCAATCCGCAGCCTTTGTAAAAGAAAATCTAGCGTTGACATTTTTAAAACCGTCCATTCCTCACTATGTTCAGTTTAAAAATGAATTTATCCCCGGTTTGTCCATGCTGGATGTATTAATGTTTAATTCGAAAGAGGATATAAGAAATATGCTTGAACAATACACATTGGAATCGGAGACTTGAACAAGCGGGTGATAACATGAAGGAAGTCGTTTTTGTCGGTAATCGTTTCAACGTTTTGAAAGAAATTATGAATTCCAAGGAATTTGACGTCAAACAAATCTATTGTGTTCAAAGTTCGTCTTTGGCCAAGGAGTTATCCGTAAGGAATATAGATTACAAGCTTCTGCGCAACAAACAAGAATTTATCAACGATTTGGCCAAGCTCGATTTTGATATTTTGATTTCCAATGGTTGCCCCTATATATTGCCCGTTTCAAAGATCAAAAAAGCCGGTCAACTTTTTATCAATATCCATCCTTCTCTATTACCGGAGTTAAGAGGGAATAGTCCGATTAACGGAGCCCTCTTATTCAATAAGAAGGCAGGTGCCACGTGTCATATTATGGATGATGGAATCGACACGGGCGAGACGATTGAACAAATCGAAATTGATCTGACGCCGGATATAGATTTGGGGTTGCTTTATCAACTGTCGTTTATGGCTGAATCTGATGCGTTTAATTTGGCGTTGGCAAACAATTTTACGCCCCAAAAGCGGAATCAAGCCGAGTCAACGAGCTATTACTCCAGAAAAGATGAAGATAAAATAATTGATTTTAAAGATGATGCCGAGGTTACAGTAAGACGGATTAAAGCGTTCGGTCTCAAGTCACAAGGAGCTTATTTCAGATATAATGGACATAAATTTACAGTGTTGGATGCAGAGCTCGTTACTAACGCTTACCTGTTCTCGAAAATCGATGGTTACAAAAACCTTCAAATTGCATTTATTTATGACGATACCATTGTGATTAGGAAAGACAATGTCTTTGTTAAATTAAAGAAGGTAATAGGTGAGATACAGCACTTGCATGTAGGAGACATCTTGTTCCAGGATTCGGCCGTAAACATTGAAGGCTTAGGCTTGCTATCTACAGCTAAAGATGTACATCCGCGAAATAGGTGATCCGGAAATCGAGGAAGGCTTGAGGTTTTCCAGTTCGAATGGCGGCTGCCTACGTTCATATGGACAGTGTGGCATCATTTACTATGGAAGTCCGTCGACCTCCCCATCTTTCGCAGCTGCTGCGGGGTCATGCCAAACGCCTGCTTGAAGAGCCGGAAAAACTGCGTCTTGTCGGCGTAGCCTACGCTGCGCCCGATCGCTTCGACGGTGTCGGCCGTCTCCAGCAGCTTGCGCTTCGCTTCCCGCAGCCGAATTTGCTGCACGTATTCCGTAAACGTAAAGCCGAGGCACTCCACAAAAACTTTGCTGATGTAATACGGAGAGTAGTAGCTTTGCTTGGCCAAGTCCTGCAGCGTAATGCGGCCGTCGTAATGCTGCTCGATGTAGGTGAGCAGCTGCGGGAGCATGTGGTAGGCGCCGTTCAGGCCGGAACTGTGCAAATGATCCTGCATCGTCCTGAACGCCATGGCCAGCAGCAGCGTGGCGTAGCCTTTCAGCATGGCGCGGTAGCCGCTCCGCTTCTCCTCGTATTCGCGGTACATCGTCTCCAGCAGCTCTTCGATTTCCACCATCCGTTTGCCGCGAAAAGCCACGACCGGCATCGGCTTGTTCAGCTTGGCATGAAACTCCTGAAACAGCTGCAAGGACAGCAAATTGTGCGCGGCCTCCGCTGCGGTCAGCTGCTCGCTCAAAAAGTCCGGTTCAAACAGCACGTTCATGTAAGTAAAATCAGGGCCTGCCTGAAAGGAATGGCGGTCGCCGACATTCATGAACAGCAAATCTCCCCGCTGCACGTCGTAAGATTGGGCATTGACCTGCTGCGTGCCCGAACCGGACCAAATGTACACAAGCTCGAAAAAGGTGTGGGTATGCTCCGGCTCCTGCAAATGATTCGCATGTTTGCTTAGCGCGATTTTTTCATGACGATTGATGAAATCGACCGCTTCATACACCTTCATTCCGATACACTCCAATCTCTTTGGTCGTGGAAATCTCGAACCGGCACGTGTTTGGAAGCGTTGTCAATATTACAATAACATAATCGGCGGCACCGTGTGATAAGAACAAAGTTACATTTTAAAAAAGCGATGCCCCCAAATATGCCACACCGTAAAACCGCGCTGCTGCATTTTCCAAATCGAGAAACCCGCCAATCCTATCAATTGACGGGTTTCGGCGGCTTGTTATATCCTCTGTCACCGTAGGGCTGCAGCTTTTCCAGCCACGGCTTCTCCATTTGCTTAAGCTCCCAACGCATGTCGGTTATTTCGTCGGTTTCTTTCTGCTCCAGCACCTCATAGGCGAATGCTTCGCGCCCGAACGCCTTCCAATCTTGTTGCAGCCGGGCATTCGCGAACTTTCCCATATCCAATTGAATCTGCAGCGTCAACCATTTGTTTTTCAGATTGGGGTAGCTGTCTACGTAAATTTTGCCGTTGGCTTTGTTGGTTATTTGGATTACGCCCATGTAGGTTTTAATTTGCTTGTATGCCTCCAAAAGTTCTTTTCGCTTATTTTTGTCCATTTCATCCACTCCTTTCGCTATCGTCTCAGCTGCCGACCGGAAAATACATCAGTACCCCATCTCTTTTAAAATTTTCGACAACGTGCGCAGCCGTTCGGAGATCATCTCGTCGTCATTGCTCAGCGCTTGGCTGAACAGCTTGATATCTTCATTGATTTTGTCGTTGTCCGTGCACACCGCCACGGTCATCGCATCCCCTTGCAGTCCAATCCGGTCGATGACAGGCTTCTGCGGATCGTATAAATGCTCGTATCTGTAAGCTTCGCGGAAGTGCGCCACCGCCCGGCAAATCAAAATGGACAAATCGAGCACGCGATGAAGAGGCAGCTCCTCCGACTGTCTGGACCATTTTTCCCCCGTGTATCTCCATACTTTGGCGGAAATATCGACTTTTCCTCTATCGTTCCATTGGGCCAATCCCAGGGATAGACCTTTCGCATCGGTGTTCCCGGCGAAGCGGCCGTCAACCTGCCCGTAGTTTTCCGACACGACAACAGGCTTATGCTTCAAGGAAGTAGGTATTTTCATTGCTGCTCCTTCTTTCTTTTTTATAAAATCACTAAATTACTTAATTACTTATTTACTAAATACCTGATTCATCTTATCGTAAATTGTGCCATAAGTCAATCCGTGCCAACAAAAGAACTCCCCATGACCGCTTAGTATGCGATCATGGGGAGTTGGTTGCTTATTTGCGCCCGAATTCCTTTGTCCCTTTATACTCGAGCCACCGCTGGATAATGCCGCGCAGCTCTTTTTGCCGGTCCGTCAGCATAGTTACGATAAAGTCCCGCTGCGCCACCGGCAAAAACTGCCCCGGCACGCCATCGACGATGCTCACGATATCCGCTTTGCTGACAGCTTCGATTTTGCGCAGCATAGGCTCCAGCTTAACCCCCGACGATTGAAGCCGCAGCAGTCCTTTGGGGACGTGGTAATAGCGCCACAATTGATTCCAATATTCCGAACCGTACGGATATTTTTCCCATTTATAAGGAGATCCGTACAGCGTCAAGCCGTGATCGATCAAATACCAGTTATATTTCTCGTTCGGACTGTTGCGATACAGGATCAGATTTTTGCCCGTCGCCCTGTCCATATTCATAATCCAGGCGTCGAATACGACGAGCCCCCGCAGCTTACCCAAGTTCTTCACGTATTTGCCGGGCCTGCTCCGCACTTCGGCGCTTGCGTCTTTCCACGTAATCACTTCCCGCGCCGCGGCTTCCCTCGATACGATGCCGCGGCGTACGACGCCGTCAGGTCCTGCTAGCTCGGCGTGTTCCAGGACGACGACAGGAATTCCGACCTTTCGCGCCAACTCGGCGGCAATGATTTCGTTGGCAACCATCGTCCCGGAATAATGCCACTGTTCCGGTACCGCAAATTTGAAATATCCGCGGCTTCCGCCTGCATCTTTCACAACCCAGACGGATCCTTGGGGTTTCGCTTTCCACATACGCTCAAGCTTCCACCTAGATCCTGTCACTTTCGTCCACCTCATTCACCGCTACAATTTGGGAAAAGAGCTGCTGGTACTGCTTGGAAATTTCCGCCCATTCGAAGTTCGCGGCCGTTTTCAAGCCTTCTTCCACCCTCAGTCTCGTCAAATCTTTCTTTTTCCACATCCGTTTCACAGCTGCGGCGATTCGGACCGTTTCCACTTTCGGGATGATTTCCGCCACATCTTTGTTGACAAAATCCGATAGGCCGCCGGAACAAGTGGACACAAGCGGCACCCCGTTAGCCATCGCCTCTAGCGCGACCAACCCGAACGATTCCAGCCGGCTCGGTACGACGACCGCACCGTAAGATTTGTACAATTTCTGCACTTTGTCCGGGTCCATATAGCCCAGCCAGCGGACCTGGCGGGCAATTCCGAGCTTAGCCGCCTTCGTTTTCAAGAAATCCATATAGCTCTCCGAACCGGTCCCGACAATGTCGAGGCTGATCGCCGGGTGTTTGCGGCGCAGCAAAGCTACCGCATGCAGCAGTTCTTCAATCCCTTTGGATGGAATGAGCCTTCCGACGAACAATAACCGCTTCTCGCTTTTGCTGCTGCTGCTGCTGACCTCCGCTGCTTCCGCAATACGCACGCCGTTGTGGATCACTTCCACCTTTCCCCGGGCAAACGGGTAAATGTCCTCCATTTGCTCGCGCTCCCACTCGCTCGGTACGACAATACGGTCGCTCGTCTCCAGCAGCCTCTCCTGCCGCTTGGCGACACGCTCGCGCAGCGGCGATTTTTTCTCCAGACGGACGAGGGAATGGCACGTGTACACGACTGGAACGTTATATGTTTTTTTATAATATGCGGCGAGCGGGGTAAATTCGACGCTGTGGATATGAATCAGATCGGGGCGCTCGTAGCCGTGTTTTTTTAACCAGCCGGCGATCGGACTGTAGGCAAATTTTTGCTTCGAAGCCAGGAAGTATCGCGAGCCTCTGGGAAAACGGATTATTTTGGCGTTGTCTTGGCGCTCTATTTCAATGTGCGGCGTTCGGCAGATGGCAAGGACGAGAATATCCGAAACCGACTCGGCCAAATATTTGGTTAGATTCGTCGCAACGACCCCTAGTCCCCCGATAATTACCGGGGCATATTCGCCTGTCATCACCCAAAGTTTCATTGGAATCACTCCATGCCGTGGGATTCGATGAATTGCTCCAGAAATTCGGCGATCGGCTGTTCTCCATGGATACCCTTCGTCAGCTTGCTACTGAGGCGCCGGCGAGAGGCAGTGTCGGCTCTGTCATACTTGCGTATCGCCCGGTAAGCTTTTTGCGGAAAAAGCAGCCATGCTTTGAGCAAATCGAGCTCGGCATCGGCCAAACCGGAACCCGAAGCCGATGTGTACCCGTCAACGATCGTGCGCGCGGCCAGCGGGCTCCAGCCGTTCTTCTTTGAAGCGAGCCGAATGAGCCGGTACAAATCGAAAATCCGCAAATCGTACCTCATCGATTCGAAGTCGATCAAGGCCGGTCCGTCGCCGGTCAGCACGAAGTTGTTCGGGCCGCTGTCGGCATGGCATAACACCGCATTCGACTGTTTCGCGGCTCGGCAAAGCTGCCGATAGCGCTTGTTGTCGACGAGACGCAGCGCTTGCCGCCCCCGTTCCAGCAGCCATGTGCCATGCTCCTGCAAGAGCGATTCGAACGGATTGGACGGTTTGCCCCGCTGAACGTTCCGAATGCTGCGTTCCATCAATTCGAACCGGGCTTTGAGCAGCTTCGGCCATTGGCCCAGCCAATCGACGCTGCCCTTGCGCGCAATGTTTAACGCCTGCCCGCTGCGATGAAACCTCGCCAGCGTCTGCGCGCATGCGTACAATTGTTGCAGCGAGTTTGAGGACGGGACCGTTCCGGTCAGCCACGGAGTCAATATATACGGCACAGACTGCCCCGATCGACACGCGTATAGGGTTTTGCCGTAGGCGGAAGAAGGATCGCGCCAGGCTGCGGAACGAAACCCTGTTTGGCGCATAGCCAGCAATACGCTGTCCATCCAAACCAGCTGCGCTGTCGGCATGCCCATTCTTTTTAAACAATACAGCTCTCCGTCCGGGGCTGTGACCCGATATACCCCCCTCTTGACCGTCTCGATACCGGCGGGATTCATACCGAAATTGTGCAAAAGTTCGACCAGCTCGCGGTTATCTCGCATTGCATGCCCTCTCTTCCGGGGATTTACGTTTTCTTCATAAACTGCACGTTTAAAATATCAGATGCTTAACCCGCAAAAAAAGAATGAGGCATTTTGCTATGGAAATCCGCCTAAATTACGTACATGCACATAAAGGGCAAAAGCTCGCGAGGATCGGGACGAAGGAACAGCCGCCAACGCGAAAATCGCGAAAATCGCGCAAAAAATCGGGTAGGAGGCTACCCATTAGTTGAGTAGCCGACCTCCCACACCACCGTACGTACCGTTCGGTATACGGCGGTTCCTTAGTTCACGCAGTTACTT
>NZ_JXAK01000018.1 GCF_000829455.1 Gordoniibacillus kamchatkensis | reverse complement strand
AAGTAACTGCGTGAACTAAGGAACCGCCGTATACCGAACGGTACGTACGGTGGTGTGGGAGGTCGGCTACTCAACTAATGGGTAGCCTCCTACCCGATTCATAAACGTTGTCCGTCTTCGGAGGCAATCGTACCGGCGGCAAAAAAAAACGCCGCTTCCGCAGAAGGGCGTCCCGTTCGATCAAGCCGCAAAGTTACTTATATAAAATATCGTCCTTCAAAGTGCCGATATGGTTCAGCACCTTGTCAACGTCCTTCCGCGCAACGCCGAAATGTTCTAACGCAGCACCCAAATGGTTTGCAATTGCGTCAAAATGCTCCGGCTGCAAATTCATGCCCGCATGCGCCTTCGCCATGGAAGCCCCCGTGTATTGATACGGCCCGCCAAGCGCGAAGCTGATAAACTTCGTCTGATGCTTGCGCTGCTTCTCCATGTCGGTGTTTTCAAAAAACTTGCTCACGGTCGGATCGGCCAATATGAGTTCGTAAAAATAATCGACCACTTTGCCAATCGTGCCCTCGCCGCCCAGCGTCTCGTATAGCGTTGTCGTCTGCTGCGCCATCTGTACATGTCCCCCTTCCTTACCCGGATGTCGTGATCGTCAATCTGTTTTAGAATTGCCTTTTCGGTCTTGAAGTACTCGGGCCGGGCTGCCGCGCAAAGCGGCTCTCCGCAGGCCGACAGCTTGAGCGGGCCGGTGGATGGACAAGCCCGGACACGGCAGCCGCGGTCCCCCGCTGCGACCGGCACGCCGCCACGGCGAACGCAATTCGCGGCCATGAAACCCCGCCCGCTGCCGGCACGGAATAAGCGAACCGCTCCCATGGGATATTACAGCAAGGGGCAATCCCCGCGAATATGCATGCTATGGAGGTAGAGGAATGACCAAGGCGATCTTGTCACGCGCAGTCTGCGTTGCGATGGCGCTAGCCATCTGTGCCGCGTCGCCGGGAGCTGTGGTGTCGGCGCAAGCAAGCGATTCCGTTCATACGCAAGCACCCGACGGTTACGGTACGAAGGCGCAGCATTTCGGTTTCAGGAAAAGCACCGGCGGCAAGCTTCCGTCGCTCGGCGCAGAGTTCCAAAGCTTGCTGAAGAAGCACGGAGCGATTTTCCTCGGCGATACGACGAAGAAGGAGTTGTACCTAACGTTCGACAACGGCTATGAGAACGGCTATACGGTGCGGATTCTCGACGTGCTGAAGGAGAAAAAGGTACCGGCGTGCTTTTTCGTCACCGGACATTACGTCCAGAGCCAGCCGGAGCTGCTCAAGCGGATGGTGCAGGAAGGGCATCTGATCGGCAATCATTCCTGGGGGCATCCCGATATGTCGGCCATGCCGCCGGAAAGCATCAGATCGGAGCTGGATAAGCTGAAAACGGAAGTAGCCGCCGTCACCGGCCAGCTGCAAATGGCGTACATGCGCCCGCCGCAAGGCATTTTCAGCGACAGAATGCTGGCTGTTGCCAAAGACCTCGGCTATACGAACGTGTTCTGGTCGATCGCGTACGTAGATTGGGAGACGAAGCGGCAGAAAGGCTGGAAACACGCCTACGACAAAGTGGTCGGCCAGCTTCATCCCGGTGCGGTCATTTTGCTGCACGCCGTTTCAAGCGACAACGCCGAAGCGATGGCGGCGATCATCGACGAAGCGCGGCGGCAAGGCTACGAATTCAAAAGCCTCGACGCGCTGACGGTGAAACATTATTAGCGCTTGGCGGTAAAAAGACCGGAATCGGATCGCAGCGAATCCGGTCTTTTTTGCATACAATGATATCGCTTACGAAGCGGCCGGTCCGCTACCATGTAAGCTGCGATCGTGCCGGCCGTCTCTGCCTCCAGCCGGCTCAGTCGGCGCTCCGCTGCGGCTCCGTCTCCCCGTACAGATCTGCTACGGCGAGAGCGGCGTCCCGCAGCGCGGCTCGCAGCTCCGCCGGTTCCAGCACTTGCAGCCGCGCACCGAACGAGAGCGCGATGTCGCACGCCGATTCGAGCGTGTTGAACTGCAGCAGCGCTTCGTGCCAGCCGCCGCTATCCGGGCGCTCGCTCCATTCGGCGATGCTGACGAATCGGGTCTGCTCGAGCCGGCTGCGCACGGTTCCCTGCACCCGCGCGCGTACGGGATAGCTCGGCAGCCCGCTGCGGAAACGCTCGACGGAGCGGTGCCAGTAGGAGGCAAGGTCGAAGTCCTGCGGCCGCTCCGCCGTATCCTCCAGCAGCTCCGCCCAGCGGATGCGGGAGACGCGGTACGTTCTGGGCTGCCGGTCGTCGTCCGGCAGCGCCGCCAAGTACCAGAGCGAGCCCTTCAGCACAAGCCCGAGCGGATGAACGACCCGTTCCCCCGCCGAATGTTCGTTTCCGGAACCGGACGCATACAGCAGCCGCAGCTTGCGTCCTTCCCAGACAGCTTCCTGCAGCAGCGGCAGCCATGGCACCTCCTCGCCGCTTGGATGCCAGCCGGCGGCATCGACATAAAGCCTCTGGCGCATATAGTCGGCGTCGCGGCGCAGCGCCGGCGTCAAACCGGCGAGCAGCTTCAGCAGCGCCGCCTCAAAGTGGCCGGCCAGGCCGAGATCGGTCAGGTGCCGATGGGGCTTTGCGGCGAGCAGCGACAGCAGTTCGTCTTTGCGGAAGCCGGCCCAATCCGTGCGGTAGCCTTCTGCCAGCCGCCATCCCCCTTGCGCTCCGCGTTCTGCATATACCGGCACTCCGGCTGCGCTTAGCGCCTCCATATCGCGGAATATCGTCCGTTCCGATACCTCCAGCCGCTGCGCCAGCTCTTTGGCGGATATCGTTTGCCGCGTTTGCAGCAGCAGCATAATTTGCAGCAGCCGATCCGCTCTCATCTCCCGCCGCCTCCTTCACCGGTTATGTTGTTTTTTATTGTACCACGGATATATGACATGGGATGACATGATTGTGCAGTTATGATAACAAATGTAGCCAAACCGAGTCCCTGAGAGGAGCTGTGAACGAATCATGTCAATCCAACCATTGCAAGGGCGCATCGCCCTTGTCGCCGGTGCGACGAGAGGAGCCGGCCGCGCCATCGCGGTCGAGCTGGGCCGGGCGGGAGCGGCCGTTTATGTGACAGGCCGTACGACGCGCGAGCGCCCGTCGCCAATGAACAGGCCGGAAACGATCGAGGAGACGGCAGAGCTGGTCACCGCCGCCGGAGGCCAAGGCATTCCGGTGCGCGTCGATCATACGAATGCAGATGAGGTGCAGGCGCTTATCGAACGTATCCGCCGCGAGCAAGACGGACGGCTCGACGTGCTCGTTAACGACGTATGGGGCGGCGACCCGCTTCACGCATGGGGCGAGAGCTTTTGGGAAGCGTCGCTGGAGAATGGCCTGCTGATGCAGCGGCAGGCGGTCCATTCCCATATCATCACCGCCTACTATGTCGCGCCGCTTATGATTGCCCGAGGGAGCGGGCTCATTGTCGAAGTGACGGACGGGGTCGGTTACCATTACCGCGGCCATTTGTTTTACAGCATGGCGAAAATCGGCGTATCGCATTTGGCGCAGGCGATGGCCGCCGATCTGAAGCCGCACGGAGTCGCCGCGCTGGCCGTCACTCCCGGCTTCCTCCGCTCGGAGGCGATGCTCGAGCATTTTGGCGTGACGGAGGCGAACTGGCGCGACGCCGCGGCCAAAGACGTGCACTTTCTGCAGTCGGAGACACCGTATTTCGTCGCCCGCGCCATTGCTTGTTTGGCCGCCGATCCGAACGTAATGGAGAAGTCGGGCCAGCTGCTCAGCTCATGGGGGCTGTCGGACGAGTATCCGTTCGAGGACATCGACGGCCGGCGCCCGCATTGGGGCAAATATGCGGAAGAGCAAGGCTTTTAGAAGGGACGGGAACGAGCGTGCCGGGCGGACTGATTCGTGGTACACTGGAATCATGAACCATTATTCGCGATGAGGGGAGCAGTGCGTCATGAAGTTACACGTCCCGAAGCCGCAGACCGGCGATTATTTTGCTTATTTTGAAACTTACATCAGTCTCGTTCCGGAGGGGCAAGACTTGCTGGCCGCTTATGCGGAGCAGGAAGCCGACGTCGCCGCCTATTTCCGCGAATTGACGGAGGGGCAGGCCGCGCACCGCTATGCGGAAGGCAAATGGAGCCTCAAAGAGCTGCTCGGCCATGTGAGCGATACGGAGCGGGTGATGTCTTACCGGCTGCTTCGCGTGTCCAGAGGCGATACGACACCGCTGCCCGGCTTCGACGAAAACTTGTTCGTGAGCGGCGCCTCGTTCGACAGCCGCCCGATCGGCGAGCTGCTGGACGAGTTCCAGGCTGTCCGCCGGGCGACAATCGCTCTGCTGCGGGGCTTAACCGCCGAGCAGCTGCAGCGCGCCGGCAACGTGAACGGCGGGCGCACCACCGCTGCCGCGCTGGCATACATCGTGCTCGGCCACGCCAAGCACCATATGAATATCGTGCGGGAGCGCTACGCGCCGGGCATCCAAGGGTGACGGTCCGCCGAGGCAAAAGCCCCTGTATGAGCCGGTCGAGGCTCGTACGGGGGCTTGCGCATTTTTAGCGAAGGGTGCCGCCAACCACAATCGGATGTCTTCCATGGCCGTTGCATGGCTCGGCTCGCTGTTCGGCGAGACAGCAAAAGCCGCCGTCTTCCGACTAGGGTAGACGGCGGCTTTTGCTTGAGGCAACTTGGGAACCAGGGAGGAATCGGCGCCGGTTCGGTTTTAAGCGGGATGCACCGGTTGCGGCGATTGCGCTGCGCTCCGCTTTCCGAAGGCAAGCGCGGCCCCGTATATGGCGTAAACGAGGAACGAAACGGGGAAAACGATGGCCATAAGTCCCGGAATCGGCACAAACATGAGCAAAAGGAGGGCGATTTGCGCGATGGCCGCCCACTTCGGCACGATGCGCGCACGAAGGAGGGCGATGGCCATAAGGGGGGTGCCGAGCACGGACAGCGGCATCAGCATTTGCATCAGCGCCGAGCCGATACCGCTCTCCAGCTGCGCCTTCATGACGAAGTCCGACGCCTCCTTGAGCTGCTGCTCATTTTGGATGTTGCCGAACACGATCGGGTAATCGTAAATTTGCAGAGCCGCATGCATCACGTCAAAGAAGAACGTAGCGAACATAAAGGCGAAGCCGAGCCAGCCCCACCAGCGGATTGCGGAGCCGCCGCGCAGAAACAGGCCGACAAGCCCGAACAGCATCAAGGCGACCGACACCGACAGGGCAACGTGCGTCCAGACGGCAACTTTGACGAAATAGCTGAGCTGCGCCATGTTGGCCGGGGTATCGTCCAGATGCACAAACTGCACGATGGAGATCAGGATGCCGGACACGATGAGCGCCCAGCCGCTCAGGCGGAAAAACGTTTGCGGTACGGAAATCATAAGTTACAACACTCCTTCATGAATTTTGACGAACGATCGTCGATCTCGTTATGCGGTTCATCCTACGTTCCGGACCGTCCCGCCCACAAGGGCGCCGTTCCCGGAGCATCCGGGAATTCGGAAGGAACCGGTAGCCGACGGGAATTCCCGAGCCGACGTGAATACGCCCGTGGTATACTGGACGCAAAGTCCTGCAGAGCAAAGGAAGATTGCATGATGGCCTATTGGAATGGTCTAAAACCTTTCCTCAACCGTACAGCGCGGATAACTCTGCACCTTGCATGGTGGGCCGCCGTATGTATGTGCCTGATCGTTTCATTTTACAGCCATGCTATGGGGATCGACGTTTACCATAACCCCTGTAGCGGAGGCGGATGTATCAGCTTTTTCCAAATGGACGAAACGCAATTGAACCGGCTCGCGACGATCGGCATCTCTCCTGCGCTCTATGGGGGGCTGACCGTCGTCCTGCTCGCCATCCAAAACTTGTCGTCCTGGCTGATGGGAGCGCTCTTGTACCGCTACGGCCGGCGCGACAATTATTGCGTGCTGGCCTCGCTGCTGCTCGTCGTGACGGGGACCGCCTTCAGCACCGACGATATGGTGTTCGCGCTTCATCCGTTCGTCGAGCCGCTCTTCCGAATACTGGACGGGTTCGGGACGATGTACGTCTTTTTCTTGTTCCTGCTCCCTGAAGGACGTTTCCGGCCGCGCTGGACGCTTGTTCCCGCTTTATCTTGGGTCATTTTGCAAGCGGGCAGCATGTGGCTTCCTTTCCTGCCGGTTCTCTCCATGCGGTCTTGGCCGTTTTGGCTGAGGAACGCGTACATGCTGTTCGCCCACGCCTCGGTCATCGCCGCTTACTGGCAGCTCTGCAGGAAGGGCACGATGGAGCAGCGCCGGCAAACCGCATGGTTCACGGGCGGGATGCTGTGCTACATTATCGCGGGTGTGTCCGGGACTTTCCAGATTACGATGGAGAACGGCATTGTCAAAATGGCGCTGCAAAGCATCCTCTACGTCGGTCTGCTCTTTATCCCGTTCTCCGTCGGCGTCATGGTGCTGGAAAACAGGCTTCGCAATATCGCCGTTTCATATAATCGAACGTTGGTATATGTCGTGCTGAGCGGTGTCGGCATTTTGGCGTATGCTTTGCTGGTTGGAGTATTCGGATTGCTGTTCCAGGGCCGGACGAACGGAGTCGTCGGCTTGCTCGTCGCCGGCCTCGCCGCCGTGCTGTTCCATCCGCTGCGGGAACGGGTGCAGATCAGCGTTAACCGGCTTGTCTACGGGGAACGGGACGATCCGTATCAAGTGCTCGCCGGCTTGTCGCAGCGGCTTGAAGGCGCGCTGACGCAGCGCTCGCTGCTGCCTGCCGTCGTCGAAACGACGGCTCATGCGCTGCGGCTGCCCTACGCCGCCATCGCTATGCAGACAAGCGACGGAACGGAGCGGATCGCCGCTTTCGGCAAGCCGCAAGCCGCGTGCAGCTCGATTCCGCTAACGGTGCAAGGCGAGCAGGTCGGCAAGCTCGTGCTCGGCATCGACAACGTCCAGGAGGCGCTGCCGCCCGGCAAACGGCATATGCTGCATGACCTCGTGCGGCATATCTCGATCGCCGTGCAGGCGGAGCGGCTGACGGAGGAGCTGCGGCGGTCGCGCGAACGGCTCGTCAGCGCCCGTGAGGAGGAGCGCCGCCGGCTGCGCCGCGATCTGCACGACGGGCTCGGCTCGGGCCTGGCCAGCATGATGCTGCGCCTCGACGAGGCGCTGCAGCTTCACGAGCGCGAGCCGGAGCGCTCCAGGCGGGCGCTGGAGACGGTGCAGGCGCAAATGCGCGAGTCGATCGCCGACATTCGGCGGCTCGTGTATGCGCTGAGGCCTCCGGCGCTCGACGAATTCGGGCTGGCGTTCGCGCTGCAAGAGCTCGTCATGCAGTACGAGGATCCGGCGCTATCCGTCAGGCTCGAGGGAGCCGACCGCGGATTTACGCTGCCGGCGGCGGTAGAAGTGGCCGTGTACCGGATCGTGCAGGAAGCGCTGACGAATACGGTTCGCCACTCCGGCGCCACGAGCAGCTCGATCGTGCTGCGAGTCGAGGACGGCGCTACGCTGGCGCTGGACATTCGCGATAACGGACGCGGGCTGCCGCAGAAGCTCAAACCGGGCATCGGGCTCCGCTCGATGAAGGAGCGGGCCGAGGAGCTTGGCGGCTCCTACCGCATGCATTCGGAGCCGGGGCAGGGCACCGCCATATTTGTGCGATTGCCAATGGAAGAAGGAGGATGGAGCTATGCACGGGACGGAAGGGGAAAAGCTGCGGATTTTGCTGGCTGACGATCATCCGATGTTCCGGGAAGGGCTGACGGCGACGCTGCAGTCGATCCCGGAATTTGAAATCGTCAGCGAAGCGTCGGACGGGGATGAGGCGGTGCGGCTCGCGGAAGAGCTGCAGCCGGACATCGTTTTGATGGATGTCAGCATGCCGGGCATGAACGGAATCGAGGCGACGCGGGAAATTACGGGCCAAAGCCCGCACATCGGCATCCTTGTGCTGACGATGTTCGATGACGATACATCGGTGTTCTCGGCCATGCGGGCCGGCGCCCGCGGCTATATGCTGAAAGGAGCGCAGAAGCAGGAGATCGTCAGGGCCATTCAAGTGGTCGGCAGCGGGGAAGCGATCTTCTCCTCCTCCATCGCGCGCAAAATGATGTACTACTTCGACGCGATGCTCGGCAAGCCGGCTGTAAACCAGCTGTTCCCGAAACTGACGGAACGCGAGCGCGAAGTGCTCGGGTGGATCGCCCGCGGCTCCGGCAATGCCGAAATCGCCCGCAAGCTGGGGCTTACGCTAAAGACGGTGCGCAATCATGTGTCCAACATCCTCAACAAGCTGCAGGTCGCCGACCGGGCGCAAGCGATCCTGCTCGCGCGCGAGGCGGGGCTTGGGCGGGAATAAGCACGGCGGCTATATTCATGGTGCGATTCGGCCCCGCTTCCATGCTAACGATAGTGTCCAAGGCAAGTGGGGGAATCCGTATAGTCGCATGTTCCTCCAGTATGATGCAATTTTGGGGAAGGAGGTACCGTTATGCGGCTGATTCGCTATTTGCGCCAGCCTTGTGTCGTGATTACGCACGATTGCTGCGTCCACCTGGACGACAGCACGGAGCTGGAGCGGATGGATGCGGACGTTGCGGTCTGGCTCGAATCGTATGTGCCGGAGCGAATGCTCCTGATGGCGCGCCGTCTGCGCCGGCCGGTGCTCAACTCGCTTTGGCTGAGCGAACCGCACTTGTCCGCGTACCGCGATCACCTGGGCTTGTTCCGGGAGATTGTGCTTGTTCCATATAAGCCGGGGGCGTCCGTACAGCGGTACGAGGACAATCTATCCGAGCTGTTGAAGGAAATGAACCGGTGCGGCGTCCCCTGCGACAAGCTCATCGTCGATCTGGCGATTTTGCCTTACGGGCGGGAGCCGGACACCGCCGTCTACCGAAGCCGTCTCGACGAACTGTCCGCGAAAGGGCTGCGAACGGTGGCCGCATTCGATAATTTCATCCACCGCGCACCCGGCAAGCGCGAGCTGCTGACTCGGCTGCGGATGGCGCTGGAGGACAAGCTGACGTATGCGCTCATAACGGAACGGTTCGCCGGCGAGCTGCGGCGGGACTGATTGTTTGACCGTGGTGTAGCGCGAATCGCGATCCGCGATCTGTGGACCGCGATCTGTGAACCGCAAGCCGCGAACCGCAAACCGCGAACCGCAAACCGCAAACCGCAAACCGCAAACCGCAAACCGTAAACGCAACCTGCGATCCGCGGCCGAAAGGGGTGCGCAATTTTCAAGTTGACGATTGTAAGCGTTCTCATCTATAATGTGCACGAAAAGCTTTTCAAAGGAATTGGTGCCAAATATGAAATCGACTATCCGCGATGTAGCCGTAATGGCCGGCGTGTCTATCAGCACCGTCTCGCGCGTCATGAACGCCCCGAATTCCGTGGTCAAACATAAGCGGGAGAAAGTCCTTGAAGCCATTAAAGCCTTGCAGTATAAACCGAATGGGCTCGCGCGGGGGCTGATCTACAAGAAAACGAATACGCTCGGCGTCATTATCCCGGATATCCAGAACCCGTATTACGCAGGCGTCATACGGGGCATGGAGGACGCCTCCAAGGCGCTCGGCTACAGCATCATGATTTGCAACACGGACCGCGACGAGAAGCGGCTCTTTTCGTATATGCAGAACTTGAACGAGAAGCGGGTGGACGGAATTTTGTATACGAGCGACGTCGTCTATCCCGATTTTTACGAGGAGATCGAGGCGTACCGCATCCCGCTTGTGCTCGTCGCGACGCACTCCCTCGAGTACGAGCTGCCGTCGGTGAAAATCAACGACGAGGCGGCCGCTTACGACGCCGTCAAATACCTCATTTCTCTCGGACATACGAGCATCGGCATGATTAGTTTTGAGCTGACCGATGAGATCGCCGGACTCCCGCGCTACGAAGGGTTCCAGCGGGCGCTGCGCGAGTATGAGCTTGAGGCTTGCGTGCAGCAAGTGGCGTTCGCCAAGCATTGGCACGACGACGCGTATTATGCGGCGGAGAGGCTGCTGCAGCAGTACCCGGACATCACCGCCATTTTCACGACGTCCGACGAATTCGCGATGGGCGTGCTGTCTTATATGCATGAGAAAGGCATTCGCGTGCCGGAACAAATGTCGGTCATCGGCTTCGACAATATCCGCATGGCTCAGTTCACGATCCCGAAGCTGTCCACGATCGCGCAACCGGTCTACAACATGGGCTACAGAGCGGTGGAGAAGCTGAACGCGCTTATAAAGGGCGAGCCGGATTCGACGCTTCGCGAGTATTTGCCGCACGAGCTGATTGTGAGAAGCTCGACCGGGCCTCAGGCCGCTCGTTCCTGAGGTGGTGGACCGAGAGGGGGGCGCAGGCGTTTGTGGTTGGCTGGGCTTATGCTTGACTATGGCTGGAGACATTTGGCTTTCTGATAAAGGCGGGGTGAAAGCTAGAACAAGAGTGTGAGAGGATTTGGCAACTGCTACGGGCGGGCCGAACATGAGCTTTTATATGCTTGTGTCGTCGCACAACTTTTCTCGGCTGCCATTAACGGATCATGGTTCCGTTATATCCCGGTAAGAGGGGGACCATCTACATCTTAACGGAACACGGTTCCGTTATCGGTGCAGAACAAGAGCGATTCTCGCCGAAAATGTGGAAATAACGTACTCCTGTTCCGCTAATTTTGGGAAATACCCGGGAAATTGGGCGATAACGGAACAAATTTCCGCTATCCGAAGAAAATGGGAAGCTCGTCTTACCGATTGGTTGGCGGCTCCTATTGTGAGACAAACCATATGCTGAGACACTCTGTTCGAAAACCAAATTAGGGGCTTTCTCAACATTCTCGCAAAGTTCCTGCTAAATTCGTCATGAGTCCGGAATTCCGCGCGCAGTCGGTAGTATTAGTAGATGGCTTCCAGCCACCTCTGCAGGAGCAGCGGCATGACAAAGTCGCGGCCTCTCTCCCGGCGCGTTGCCCCGCTGCACGTCAAGTGCTAGTTTTCATGGCGCTCCGCGATGCGACTTGAAAAGCTTTTCAAACAACAAGTTTCCGCAAGCGATCATGATGAAGTAGCCCATAAGTGGCAGTTATATGCTTCATATCGAACCAATAAAGGGGAAAATACGCCCTGCCGGAGCCCGGCTGAGCTAGGTCTGCGCATAGCTTCGCACGACCATCTTGACGCTTTCCCGGCTCTATGATAGCGTTGCCATCAGAGCAAGGGAAAGGGTTGGTGGCTGTCATGGGAGACGAAGCCGAACAAGCAAACGCCGGCACAACTTCAACGGGAGTAAGCAAAAGCTTAGTCGTTCGCGAGCTGGTAGCGAAATTCCAGCTTGAGGTCGTCGCCGGAATGGAAGCGCTCGACCGGCCCATCCGCAAATCGCGGGTTCATCGCCCCGGTCTCGAATTCGCCGGGTATTACGACTTTTTTCCGATCGAGCACGTGCAGGTGCTGGGGAAGAAGGAAATTACGTATTTGCACAAGCTGACGCACGAGGAACGGGATGAGCGGATCGGCAACGTCGTCCATTACCATCCGCCCTGTTTCGTCGTCACCTGGAACCAGGACGGCTTGGAATATTTGACCGCTCATTGCCGTAAGGAAGGCATTCCGCTGCTGCGCACGCCGCGTACGACGACCGAGTTCATGACGCTGGCCGACGCCTACTTGGCCAAAATGCTTGCGCCCGAAATTCAAGTTCACGGCGTCTGTGTGAACGTCGCGGGCATCGGCATTTTGCTGCGGGGCAAGTCCGGCATCGGCAAAAGCGAAACGGCGCTGACGCTCATCCGGCGCGGCCATCGACTTGTCGCCGACGACGCCGTCGTGCTGAAGAAAATCAATCCGCAAACGCTGCTCGGCACGCACAACGGGACGACGCGCGAGTTTCTCGCGCTGCGCAGCGTCGGACTGATGAACGTCGTGCGCGTATACGGCCGCGGCGCGTTCCAGGACGAGACGCGCATCGTGCTGGACATCGAGCTGATCCGATGGAAAGAGAACGAGCTGTACAACGACCTGGAGCTCGAGCAAAAATATACGGAGTACATGGGTGTTCGAGTGCCGCACATCCAAATTCCGCTGCAGCCGGGGCGCGATGTCGCCGGGCTCGTGGAGGCAGCCGCGCACAATTGGTACTTGCAAACGCAGGGCTACAGCGCGGCGGAAGATTTCATGCGCAGGCTGCATCCGGAGTAGGGCGTATTGGGCAAAAACGTCGGACAGCAGCTGTGCTAGCCGGGGTAGACGAGCGTGCATGGAGCGAGGCGTCGCGGCCCGTACGTGTGGTGTTGCTGCACGTGCGGAAAACGTGAATGCCGCAAGTGTCGCACGTGCAGCAGGCGCCGGCTATCGGCAGAATACGCAGTAAAGTTTTTGGCGGCTTCATCGCTAACGAACAGCGATGAGGCCGCTTTTTTGCGTAGGGACGGGGGACGGTTTACACAGCGCGATGGTAACGGAAATAAGTTCCGCTATTTGCCTCTTTCCAGTTAGTTTTGCGGCCGTTAGCGGAACGGCGTTCCGTTATTTTAAGGTTTCCGCTCCCATTCGAAGCTTTTATATGGGTTGAGCGAGGGCATAACGTACGCTGATTCCGCTATTTTGGGGAAATATCGGGAAATACCGGGTTTAGCGGAACGGTGTTCCGCTATTGCGAGGAGGAGCATGACCTTTTCGATTTCCGCGCTCGTTATTGCAACGTTTTCAGGCGGCGCACGTCTGTAAGGATACGGATAACGAGAATCGGGGGATGTATGGCGGTGGTTAGGAGATATCGATATGCAAAAGCAATTGCTGCCGCGGGAGTGGCAGCGCTGCTCTTGATGGCCGGCTGCGAATCCGGCGGCGGCCCAGAAGCAAGCGGCTCCGACGTAATGACGAATAAAAGCGGCCCCGAGGAAAGCGGCGTCGACGCAGTGGTAAAGAACAGCGGCCCGGGAACGGGAAGCGGTGGTACGACGCCGGCTAATAGTGGTATGTTGCAGAACGGCGACGGCATGACGCTTAGCAACAGCGGTAAAACGCAGAGCAACAGCGGCACGGCCCCGGCTTCGCCCCGCCGCCCTACCGCGCGCCGATAGGCTGCGGCGTCAAGCCGTGGATCGCCGGACTGGCGCTCGTTTTCTTCAACCTCGCGTTTATCCTGGGCCCGTTCCTCGGCCTGTGCGGAGCGCTGGCCGGCTGCTGGGTCACCGCCGCCGTACTTCTGCTGTCGCCGCTGCTGGTGCTGTCGCCTCTGTTCGGCTTTGGCATGGGCGGCCTTCCGCACCATACTGCGCTGCTTCTGTCCGTTTTCGGCAGCATGGCCATGTTCGGAGCCGGCCTTATGTTTGCCGTCGTGCTGCAGTTCGCAACCAAATGGTTTGTCAAGCTGACTTTCAAGTATATCCAGTTCAACTGGTCGATAATCAAGGGGGCTTAACCGATGCGCTTCATCAAAGGACTCGTGTTCCTGGTCGGCCTCGTCTGCTTTATAGTAGGAGCGGTCGGAGTTATGTGGGTGATCAATACGCAGGAAGTGAGAGGGAGCGCTGCCCCGGGAGCGATCGATATAACGAGGACGGTGCCGGCGGCCGGGATCAAATCGCTGAACGTTTCCACCGACATCGGCGCAATCGTGTTCAAGCCAGGCAGCGGCAGCGAGATTACAGCCCGCCTCACCGGCCAAGTGCCGGAATCGCGCAAAGACGAATGGACGCTGACCGCCGACACCGGCGCGAACGGCACCTGGAACGTCCGAGCCGCCAACAGCAACCGCCTCCACTTCGGGTTCGAGTTCGGCGAGCTCGTTACAGCCATCGTCTCCGGCGGCTTCAAAACGCCGCTGCAGCTCGAGATCTCGCTGCCGCCGCAAGCGTTCGACACCATCACCGTTCATACCGACACCGGACGCATCCAGCTCGGCGACATGCAGGCCGGCACCCTCGACGCCAGCGCCTCCACAGGCGCAATTGACCTCGAGTCGTTCAAAGGCAAAGACCTGCGGCTCCACACGAACACCGGCGCGATCAGCTTCAAGAACGTGAGCGCCACCGGCCAGGTTGCCGCGAGTACCGATACCGGCCGTGTAGCCGGCTCGCTGGCGGAGCTCGCCTCCCCCGTCACGATGGAGACGAACACCGGCGCCGTCTCGCTCGATTTGCCTGCAGATGCGTCTGCGCAGCTCGATCTTGCCACCGATGTCGGCAAAATTGACGTTGCCGGTTCCAGCGGCCTTTCTTACCAGTCGAAAGACAGGCGCCATATTATCGCCAAAAGCGGCACCGCCGCCTATTCCGTGAAGCTGAAAACCGATACGGGCCACGTCAGCGTAAATGTCCGGTAATAACGCGCGACGCCGCTGCAAGAAGACCAAAAAAGAAGCCTCCACCACCGCCGCAATGGCGGTTTGTGGAGCTTCAACGCTTTTCCGGACCGTTTCGCCGTCGATCAGGGCCAATTCACGCCGGCACCTCGGAGGCCAAGGTACAATCCGTTCCAGTTTAACAAAACTTGCCGCTCGCACCCGTCTTCCCATAGAGTCCGCAAGCTCATGACCCGGGTAGGCAGCCTCGCGTTGCAGAAACCGCGGTCTCGCAACGACCAAGCCGTTCGAGCGTTATGGACATGACCGCGTACCACAATTGGTTGAAAAACAAGCCCTCGCCAACAAACGAATCGGCGGCGGCGTAAAAATTGCCGATCAAGAAATTATTGCAGATGGACGCTGATAAAGCCGCCATTTTAGAATACGCTTACAAAACCGAATCCGACTCAAGAGGTGACGACGACTTGATCCGTACCGCGCGCAAGCATTGGCTAAACAACTGGGAGCTGTACCTGCTCATCACTCCCGTGCTCGCTTACTTCATTATTTTTCATTACATACCGATGTACGGCGTACAGATCGCGTTCAAAGATTTTATCGCCACCAAGGGCATCACCGGCAGCCCATGGGTAGGGATGAAGCATTTCGACCGCTTCTTTCAAAGCTACTTTTTCTGGCGCCTCATCAAGAACACGCTCGGCATCGGCGTCTATCAGCTGGCCGTCGGCTTCCCCGTTCCGATCTTGCTGGCACTAATGATTCACGAGGTGAGGGGAAAATTTTTCAAGAAGACGGTGCAGACGGTTACATACGCGCCGCATTTTTTATCCACCGTCGTGATGGTCGGGATTCTCGTCATTTTCCTGACGCCCGATACCGGCATCGTCAATCAGATCATTAAGGCGTTCGGCGGCCATTCAATCCCGTTCATGACCGAACCGGGCTGGTTCAAGTCGCTCTACGTATTTTCCGGCGTCTGGCAGCAGATGGGCTGGAGCTCGATCATTTACTTGGCCGCCCTGTCCGGAGTCGATCCGCAGCTGCACGAAGCGGCCCGCGTCGACGGCGCGAGCCGGCTGCAGCGCATCTGGCACATTAACATCCCGTGCATCGTGCCGACGATCGTCATCCTGCTGATCCTGAATACCGGCTCGGTCTTAAGCGTCGGCTTCGAGAAGGCGTTCCTGATGCAGAACGACATGAATCTGGAAAGCTCCGACGTTTTCGCGACTTATGTGTACCGAAGCGGCTTGTTGGGCGCGCAGTACAGCTTCTCCGCAGCCGTCGGCTTCTTCAGCAACATCGTCAACTTCGTGCTTCTGGTGACGGTCAACTTCATCGCCAGAAGGGTCGGCGGCAACAGCCTGTGGTAATTCATCTTACAAAGGAGGCTTTCCCGGCATGGGCGAAACGCGCGGCGACAAACTGTTCGCCATCGTCAACAACTTCATTCTGATCGTCATTCTGGCGATCGTCTTATATCCGCTCGTCTTCGTGCTGAGCGCCTCGATCAGCAATCCGCTCGCCGTGTCGCGGGGCGAACTGTGGCTGTGGCCGAAAGACATTTCGTTCGCCGGCTACCAGAAAGTATTTCAGAACAAAGACATTCTGATCGGCTACGGCAACACGATTTTGTACGCAGTCATCGGGACGGCGATCAACGTCGTCATGACCATTTTGGCCGCCTACCCGCTCTCGCGCAAAGATTTTGCCGGACGCAACGTCATCATGATCATGATGGTGTTCACCATGTTTTTCAGCGGCGGCATGATTCCGACTTATCTGATTATCAAAAAGCTGGGAATGCTCAACAGCATGTGGGCGCTCGTCATTCCGAACGCCGTAGCCGTCTGGAACATCATCATCATGCGCACCTTTTTCCGGGAAAACGTTCCGTACGAAGTGCAGGAAGCGGCGATGATCGACGGCTGCTCCAAGACGCAAATCCTGCTGCGCGTGATGCTGCCGCTTTCGCTGCCGATTATCGCGGTTATGACGCTGTTCTACTGCGTCGATCATTGGAACTCCTATTTTAGTGCGCTCATTTATTTGACCGACCGCGGCAAATTCCCGCTGCAGCTTGTGCTGCGCGAAATTTTGATCCAGAATCAGATGGACAAAATGGCCGGCAGCGCCTCTTCGCTGTCTGAACAGATCATGTACGGCCAACAGATCAAATATGCCGTCGTAATCGTCGCCAACTTGCCGGTGTTCCTGCTATATCCGTTCCTGCAGCGCTATTTCGTGCAAGGCATGACAATCGGGGCGATAAAGGGCTAGATCCCTTTCGCAATATAACGATGGAGGTAGAAACGATGAACAACAAAAAGTCGGTCTTGCTGCTGGCGAGCGTCATGGTTGCATCCGGCGCGCTTCTCGCAGCCTGCCGCGCAAATACAGAAGAGAAGAACGCCGCCCCAACCGCCGGCGCCTCTGCCGGCGCCCAGCCGGATAAAGTGAACGCGGACGGCATGCCGATCGTCAAAAATCCGATCAATCTCGAGTTTTTTGCGCCCAAACGGTTTGCGGCATCCGACTGGAACAACATCTTGCTTTGGCAGGAGTATGAGAAGCTGACCAACGTGAAGGTCAAATGGAATACGGTGGACCGCGACAATCTCGTGGAGAAGCGCAACATCCTGCTCGCAGGCGGCGACTACCCGGATGCGCTGTACGGCAACAGGCTGACGCCCTCCGACCTGATGATGTACGGGGAGCAGGGCGTGTTCGTCAAGCTGAACGACCTGATCGACAAGTATGCGCCCAACTTCAAGAAGCTGCTCGACCAATATCCGGACGTGAAGAAAGCGATTACGATGCCGGACGGCAACATTTATTCGTTTCCGACCGTGACCGACCCGGAGTTCAAATCGATGCTAACGGGAGCGTTCATGTGGTACAAACCGGACTGGCTGGAGAAGACGGGCTTGCCGGAGCCGCAAACGACGGACGACTTTTACCGGTTCCTAAAAGCCATCAAGGAAAAGGATCCGAACACGATTCCGCTCGGCGGCGGTCCGGGATGGGACTATTTAGGCAAATACCTGCAGGGAGCGTGGGGGCTCGGCAACCGCGGCACGACCCATCCGTATGTGGATGTCGATCCGGCGACGAACGAGCTTCGTTTTATCCCGGCCGACGATCGCTACAAAGAAATGCTCCAATACACGAACAAGCTGTACAACGAAGGCCTGATCGACAAAGATTTCTTCACCGCTAACGCCGATCAAATCATTGCCAAAGGGTCGAAGGGCGTGTATGCTGTCATTGCCGATTATAATCCGGAAGCCGTCTACAGCAACTTGAAGGGCTACGTAGGGGCCGCGGCGTTGAAAGGTCCGCACGGGGACCGGATTTATTCCTATATCGGCTCGCCGGTCGGCAGTCCGGGACAATTCGTGATTACGAAGAAGAACAAGTATCCGGAAGCGACGGTTCGTTGGGTCGATTACCTGTACAGCGACGAAGGCAGCAAAATGTTCTTCATGGGCTTCAAAGACAAGACGTACGTCGAGAAGCCGGACGGCACGATCGACTACACCGACGAAATCAAGCATAACCCGAAGGGCTTGACGCAGGACCAGGCGGTATCGCAATATTTGGTCTGGCCGGGCGTCGGCTATCCGGGCATTCTGAAACAAAATTACTTCAAGGGCGCCGAAGGGATGCCGGCTTCCGTCGAAGCCGCGAAGAAGGTCGAGCCTGCTTTCATCAAGGAAAGATGGGCGCCGTTCAACTATACGAAGGAAGAAACCGAGCGGATGACCGTGCTGCGCGCGGATATCGAAACGTACGTCAAGGAAATGACGACCAAGTTCATCACCGGAGGCGCTTCGTTCGACGAATGGAGCAAGTATACGGATACGCTCAAGAAAATGGGTCTGAGCGAATACATGAAGATTTACAAAGCCGGTTACGAACGGTACAAGAAAAACTGATCGGCCCCTACCATTCACTGCTCTGCTGCCAAAGGCCGGGATGTCGTGCGAACGGCGCCCTGCCTTTGGCATTGGTCGTATTGCGAAGCGTTCGCCGGTTTTAAGCAAAGGAAGGGGAATGGCATGCTTGCGAATTTGTTCGGTGAAACCGTGCGTTCGAGGTTTTACAAATATTTCGTTTCGTACGTGCTGCTTACCGTTATTTTGCTGTCGATCGTCAGCGGCATCGTCTACAAAAGCTTTTTCGCCACGCTGAGCAAGGAAGTGCAGGACAGCACCGTAGCCATGCTAACGCAGGTGAAGAACGCCATGGACATGAAGGTGAGCGAGATGAACCGGATGGCGGTGCAGCTGTCCGCCAACTCCGCGCTTACGCCGTTTATGGTGGAAGAGAACGGCTTCGCTCTGCACCGGACCGTGTCGGAGCTCAGAAAGTACAAATCGACCAACATGTTTATCCGCGATATTCTGTTATATTTCCCTTCCGAGCACGAAAATCGGCTGTACGCAGCCAGCGGCATTTACGACGCCAACGTCTTTTTTGAATCCGTTTACATTTTTGCCGGATGGAATAAGCAAGAGCTGGACCGCTCGCTGCAAAAACTGACCTCCCCTGTCATGCGTCCGCTTGAGCCGGTACGAGTCAACGGAATCAGCTCCCTGCAGCTGTCCGTATACGCGCACCCGCTCCCCGCCAATTCGGACACCCGTTACGGCGCCGTGCTTTTTCTGATCGAGGAATCGGCAATCGATACGATCGTCCGGAACGCACTTCACGATTACCGCGGTTTCATGTTCATCGCCAATGAGCGCAACGAGCAGATCGTCCGGCTGGCCAACGACGAAACGGAAGAGGCGGAAGCGGCCGTTTGGCAAAGCATTGCGGACGGCAAATCGAACGAGATGGTCAGTACCATAACGGCGGGCGGGGCCAAATATGCCGTCATCCGTGTCAAATCCGAGCAAAATCATTGGTCGTATATCGCCGTCATGCCGACCGACCAATTTATGAGCAAGGTGAACGAAAGCCGCAGGCTGTTTCAATATACGATCGCCGCCGTGTTCGTCATCGGCCTGTTGATCGCGCTCGGCTTCTCGCTCAACAATTACCGTCCGCTGCGGCATTTGATCGTTCACTTGAAGACGCAATATCAGATCGGCGATCTGCCCCGTAAAGCGGACGAGTTCGATCTCATCTCCCGGGCGGTCGGAGAGATGAACAAGCGCAACGAAGGCTTGATGAACCGGCTGCGCAGCCAGTCCGGCGCCTTGAAAGATCAATACGTGCTTTCCTTGATCCACGGCAAAATGAAGCGGGAAGACCTGGAGGATACGGCCTCCTTCTCCCCGCTGGCGCTCGATAAGCCGCACTTCGTCGTGCTGCTTTTTCTCATCGACGATTACGGCAAATTTCGCCGCGATTACTCGGAATCGATGCGGCATATGGTATCGTTCGGCTTTCTGAAAATGATCGAGGAGCTGGCGGCGGAAGTCGGGACCGGCCACGGCGTGGAGCTGCCGGACGAGCGCGGCTTTGTCCTGCTGCTTAACCTGGACGAGGGCTTCGGCGACCTTGCGTACGCGCGGGAGATCGGCGTCAAGGCGAACCGGCTGTTCCGCCAATATTCGAATATGTCGGTCACAGTCGGCATCGGCGATATGCACGACGACGTCTCGATGACCTACCAGTCGTACCTGCAAGCCGGGCATGCCGCACGGCACCGGTTTTTGCAGGGCCGGGACCGGGTCATCCTGTTCCGCGATATCCGCGATCACGACAGCAAGGGGGTCTCCTGGCATCCGCTGGAGCAGGAAGCCGCCATCGTGCGTGCCATCAGGCAAGGCAAAAGCGAGGAAGCCCGCGCGGTCATCCGCGATATTACGGACAACATTGGGCAGCGGCAAATACCGCTTCGCGCGGCGGAGCTCATCTGTTTTGACGTCGTCAACACGATGATCAAGACATTCATCGAGCTGGAGCTGCAGGCCGACAGCCGCATCGACGAACGGCTGCGGTCTTTGATCGCAGCGCAATACGAGACGATGGAGGAGCTGGAGAGCATGCTGACCAGCCTTTGCGATGACTTGTGCGCCTATATCGGTAAGCAGACGGAGCACAAGCACGCCGGCTTGACCGAGAAGCTGACGGATTTTGTCGCCGAACATTACTGCGACAGCTCGATTTCGCTGGAGTCGATATCGAGCCGCTTCGGCCTCTCTCCCTCTTACGTAACGAGGATCTTTAAGGAACACACAGGCCAGCCGCTTATGCGCTATATTGACATGATGCGAATGAACAAAGCGAAACAGCTGCTCAAGGACTCGGATATGCCGCTGAAGGACATTATGGACGAAGTCGGATACATCGACGCCACTAACTTTATCCGCAAGTTCAAGAAAAACGAAGGGATAACGCCGATCCAGTATCGCACGGTCGTAAGAGGCGCGTAACATGGAGCAGGCGGCGTGATAGGCGGAGGGGTCATTGGCGGGTCGAAATGATGGTCGACGGCTTTCTCGCCTTCACGACCGACGGCGCTGTTTATGTGCAACGACATCACCGCCTCGTCGGCTTATATCGCCTTGAAGCGGCTCGGCTTGAACATTCCGGACGATGTGTCGGTAGGCGGGTATGAGGGCGTCTATTTGGGATCCGTGCTGGATCCGGACTTAACTACGATAGCGACGCCGCTTATGGATCTCGGCACCAAAGCATGTCAGCTTCTGATCGAGAAATCGAAGGGACGGTTTCACAAAGCGAAACCGCCCACATCAAGTTGGAGCCCAAATTGGTTGTTCGCAGTTCGACAAGGAAAACAAGTCACCAATAAGTCCGCATTAGTGCACTTACGGTCCGTACGAAGCCCGGTCTCTTCACAGAGCCGCTTCTCCCAAGCTAGAGCGTAGCTCGCTTGAAAAGGGCTCGATTCCTCACGCAGCTTCAGCAGCCGGATTTTCCTCTTATTTTCACATATGGGTTGGACCGGACCAACTTGACGGTGCGTTCGGCCAACTCTGATATGTTCACCAGACCAAAACCGTCTACGCCGGATTTGATTAAATCGTTCAGCGGAGCGATCCACTTTTCCGGCAGCGCCTTCGCTCCATGCATCATGCCGAGAATGGAGCCGACCGTTGCCCCGTTGCAATCCGTATCAAACGCACACGTGACAGCGATCGAGATCGATTTTTCGAAATCGCGATCGCCGAAAAGCAGCCCCAGAGCAACGATCATTGCATTCGAGATCGTATGGCACCAATGATGCGGCTTATTTTCATCGTACTGTTCATGAATGCGGTTGGACGCCTCTTCCCAGCTTATCCCCTCTTTCTTCCATTCGATCACTCGTTGCACGTCTCTCGCCAATCTGGATTTTTCCGGGATTTCGGCTAGCCCAGCCAGAATGACTTGTTCGACGTCATCTTGAACCGCTGCGGCAGCTAACATGGCGGCAACCCACATTTCTCCGTAGATCCCGTTCTTGATATGGGAGATGGACGCATCCCTCCACGCCATCTCCGCAGCCTTTTCCGTATTGCCGGGGTTGGCATAACCGAACAAATCAGCCCGAATTTGCGCTCCGATCCATTCGCGGTATACGTTCCGATGCGATGCGGAAAGAGGAGGTTCAATCAAATTGACCAGATTTTTGTACGCAACTCGTTCGGCCGTACATACATGGAGGAGAGGGAGATTCATAAGCCACGATTCGGCCACATCGTTCGGGCTGAAATCGAAACCGTACTTCTCCAGAATGGCCAGGCCGATAATCGTATAATTCATATCGTCGTCCTCAATCATATGTTTCACGTTATTGATCCAATTGATGTAGGAGCTGCCGTATACTTGCCCGCGGTTTTTGATCTGGTATTTGTCCAGAATGTGCTGCGGGACATCGGACGACATATAAGCGTGAAGCGGATAATTGTTTGTATCCTTCAGAAACCGTGTCAGCCGTTCCCTCTTCCATCCTTCTACGGGCTGCCCCAGCAAGCAGCCGGCCGATCTGCCCAACCAAGCGCCGTAAATTTTGTCGAACAATCGCTCTTCGGCAAAAGAGCTGGGGGGAAACCGGTTCGCCGGCCGGGCCGCCCGAATACCGTCCCAATCGGACGGCTCCACATAACCGTATCCTTCTTTTATCGGTAAAGTCTGCGTCCTGTCCAATAGAAGCGCGGCGCGCTCCTCTCTCGCCGGATCGTTGCGATCCAGCGCTTGAATTTCCTTGATTTCCGCTTCAAGCCCCGCAGCATCCTTTCCCTCATCATCAACTTGATCTAATTCCACATGCAGATCGTTGGCATATTGCAGCCACGGGTGCTTGCTGATTGCCATCTCACTCAGCTCCTCCTTTTTTTGCTTGTGTTAAAAACGCCTCTATTTCGGATCTGTCCGGCTTGCATCTTGGCGCGCCCTTACGGGTAATGCGGATTGCCGCGGCGCAGCCTAAGCACCGATGAATGTATCGCCGGCAGCCGTTGTAGTCACCGGGAGTCCGCGAAAGGACCGGACGCGATTGAGCGCGTTCTCATTTTACTTGCACGGAACGCAGAAGGAAACGACGTCAGAATGGTTTGGAATTGCATAATCTTGCGGAGACATTCCCATTACCTTTCGGAACGTTTCGCTGCCCCGCCTCTCTCGGTAACGCTTTCATTATACACTTGGGACATGGACAATATAACGGATTATGGGGCATGGATGACAAGAAAAAACGGCACCAAAGCCCTGGTCGGGTCTTCGGTGCCGTTTTGATTATCGCTTACTTGCTCTTGTTCAAATACTCCTGCACCCACGCGTCGGTGCGCCGCAGCTCCTCCTCGGCGCGCTCGATCGCGCCGCTCACTTGCGCCGTCGCCGTGCCGCCGTACACGGCGCGCGCGTCGACGACCTGCTCCGGCTGCAGTACACGGTAGATCGCGTCGTCGAACAGATGCGAGAACTGCTTGAACTCGTCCATTGTCAAGTCGAGCAAATATTTTTTGTTCTGGATGCAGTACAGCACGATTTTGCCGATAATTTCGTGAGCTTGACGGAAAGGCAGCCCTTTGGAAGCGAGATAGTCGGCGATGTCTGTGGCGTTGGAGAAGTCCTGATTGACCGCCTCGCGCATCCGGCCTTTGTTCACTTTCATCGTGGCGATCATCGGCGCGAACAGCTGCAGCGCTCCCTGCAGCGTGCGGACCGTGTCGAACATGCCTTCCTTGTCTTCCTGCATGTCTTTGTTGTACGCCAGCGGCAGCGCCTTGAGCACCGTGAGCAGGCCGAACAGGTTGCCGTAGACGCGGCCCGTTTTGCCGCGCACGAGCTCGGCGACGTCGGGGTTTTTCTTCTGCGGCATGATCGAGCTGCCCGTAGTGAAGCCGTCGTCCAGCTCAATGAAGGCGAACTCCGTGCTCGACCACAGGACGAGCTCTTCGCACAGCCGCGACAAATGCATCATCGTAATGGCTGCGCCGCTCAAAAACTCGAGAATGAAATCACGGTCGCTCACCGCATCGAGCGAGTTGTCGTAAATGCGCCCAAAACCGAGCTGCTCGGCGACAAAATGGCGGTCGATCGGGAACGTTGTCCCGGCCAGCGCCCCAGCTCCGAGCGGCAGCATGTCGACGCGCTTGTAGCTGTCCTGGAGCCGCTCGATGTCGCGCTGGAACATGGCCACGTACGCCATCATATGGTGCGCGAACAACACCGGCTGCGCCCGCTGCAGATGCGTATACCCCGGGAAAATCGTATCGAGATTCGCTTTCGCCTGCCCGATGAGCGCCTCCTGCAGCTTATGCAGCAGCTCTACGAGATCAACGACACGCTTGCGCAAATACAGGTGCATGTCCGTCGCAACCTGGTCGTTGCGGCTGCGTCCCGTATGCAGCTTGCCGCCGACCGGGCCGACCAAATCGATCAGCTTTTTCTCCACGTTCATGTGGATGTCTTCATTGGCGATCGTATACTCCAGCTCGCCCCGGCGAATCATGCTTTGCACCTGCATAAGGCCGTCCTTGATTTTCTCCACGTCTTCCGCAGGCAAAATGCCGCACTTGCCCAGCATCGTCACGTGCGCCAGGCTGCCTTGAATGTCCTCTTCGGCCAGCTCTTTATCGAATGTAATAGATGCCGTGTATTCTTCGACAAGCTTATCCGTCTGTTTCGTAAAACGTCCACCCCAAAGCTTCGACACTACCTTTGCTCCTCTCGTATCGCATCGTGCTCTCCGGCTCGCCGGCCGCGCCGCGGCGCGGTGCAACGACGCTTGGCCGCTCCCCCGCGGCCCTGTCTGTCGGGAAAGATGGCCGGCGCTGTAGATTCGGCAAACGGGTTCCCGGCAACATGGAATTCTTTTTTGCCCTTGCTCAAGAGCCTTACAGTAAAATTCCTCGTTCAAAAAACGCGCCAATTGCCGGCTTACCCTACGAATCCTCATCCCGCGTGAAGTCATAACGGAACAGCGTTCCGCTATTTGCGAAAATGAGGATGATTGCGGCAAAATAACGGAACGCTATTCCGCTATCGGACGCGATTGCCGGGCCATCTGCGCTGCTAGCACGCATTTTTGGGCGAATAGCGGAACACCGTTCCGTTAATTCTGGGAAATAACGGGAAATGCCGCCGATAGCGGAACTATGTTCCGTTATTTCCTGCAACCTATGCCTGAGGTGAGTAACTAACCGGAACCGACGCCTCACTAAATCGATAAAGCGGAGGGAACACAATCTCAGAAGGTCTCTATTGCCGCTCTCCAACCCAAAATTCTGATCGCCGCCTTCTCGACAAACTGAGAAGGCCGCGTCCCCCGCGGCCCCTCCTACGCCCAAAGCGGCACTTAATCCTTAAGCCTCTATCTTTGGCTTTGGCTTTGGCTTTGGCTTTGGCTTTGGCTTTGGCTTTGGCTTTGGCATTGGCTTTGGCTTTGGCATTGGCTTTGGCATTGGCTTTTGACCTTAGCATTGGCATTGGCATTGGCATTGGCATGGCATTGGCATTAGCATTGGCTTTGGCATTGGCCTTTGACCTTAGCCATAGCCTTAGCTTTAGCCTTTGCCCGGGCCCTGGCTTTAACACCAGCAGCATCGGTCCCAAGCTCAACGTTCGTCCGGAACCCCGAATTAGCCTCAATCCGCAAACCCGGGCCTCAGCCTAGCCCCGACCACCCCAGCTGTAGCCTCAAGAACCCAAGCTTCAAGCTGAAACTGCACTCTCGCCTTCCCATAAGGCGGTCACTTGCTCCCGCAAGAGCCGCTGGCGCCAGCGCCTTAGCCCGGCGCCTTACTTCTTGGCGCTTTGCTCTACGCCGGACGCCACCTTAAGCCGCAGCGCGTTCAGTCGGATGAAGCCGGTCGCGTCGCCCTGGTTGTACGCCTGCGAAGGATCGGCTTCCATCGTGGCGATATCCGGGTTGTACAGCGATACCGGGCTCTTCACGCCGGCGCCGATGATGTTGCCCTTGTACAGCTTGAGCCGCACCGTGCCGGTCACGTTTTTCTGGCTTTCCGTCACGAGCGCCTGCAGCGCGAGCCGTTCCGGCGCGAACCAGAAGCCGTTGTACACGAGCTGCGCATATTTGGCAATCAGCGAGTCGCGCAGATGCATGACGTCGCGGTCCATCGTGAGCGACTCCATTTTGCGGTGGGCCGTGAACAGAATCGATCCGCCCGGCGTCTCGTATACGCCGCGGCTCTTCATCCCGACAAAACGGTTCTCGACCATGTCCACGCGCCCGATCCCGTGCTTGCCGCCGAGCTCGTTGAGCTTCTCCATCACGGCCAGCGGGTCCATCCGCTCTCCGTTCACGGCCACGCAATTGCCTTGTTCAAAATCGAGCTCAATGTATTCCGGCGTATCCGGCGCCAGCTCCGGATCGACGCTCAGCACGAACATGTCGCGGTTCTCCGGCGCGCTCGGATCGAACCACGGATCCTCCAGAATGCCGCTCTCAAACGAAATGTGCAGCAAGTTGCGGTCGGTCGAGTACGGCTTCTTTGCCGTCGCTTGCACCTTGATGCCGTGCTTTTCGGCATAGGCGATCATCTCCGCGCGGCCCGGGAACGACTCGCGGAACTCCTCGTTCCGCCACGGCGCGATCACTTCCAGCTCCGGCGCCAGCGCCGCAGCCGTCAGCTCGAAGCGCACCTGGTCGTTGCCTTTGCCGGTTGCGCCGTGCGCAATCGCCGTTGCGCCTTCCGCGCGGGCGATCTCGACCATCCGCTTGGCGATAAGCGGGCGCGCGATCGACGTGCCGAGCAGGTACTGCCCTTCATACAGAGCCCCCGCCTGGAACATCGGGAAAATGAAGTCGCGCGCGAACTCCTCGCGCAGATCGTCGATGTACACTTTGGACGCGCCGGTTTTGAGCGCCTTTTCCTCGAGCCCGTCGAGCTCATCCTTCTGGCCGATGTCGGCCGTAAACGTAATGATCTCCGCGTCGTACGTTTCCTTCAGCCACGCCAAAATGACGGACGTATCGAGGCCGCCGGAATAGGCGAGCACGATTTTTTGCTTAGCCATGATCTGCTTCTCTCCCTAATCGAGTATTGTCGCTGTTCTCCCGCACGCCGGTCCAATAAGCGCCAGACGCAGGCAGAACTTGCGAGACCGAGACCGGTTGGATCGGTTCCCCCGGCGGCAGCCAACACCGGCAGGACCGGGGCCATCGCCGGTGACGCCCCGTTTTACATAATGGCGGCCATGATCGCCTTCTGCGCGTGCAGCCGGTTTTCCGCCTGATCGAAAATGATCGAATTCGGGCCGTCGATGACGCCCTCGCTCACTTCCTCGCCGCGATGCGCCGGGAGGCAGTGCATAAACAGGTAGTCCGGCTTCGCGTACTTCGCCAGCTCCTCGTTCACTTGATAATTCGCGAACGCCTTCTCGCGCTCCTTCTGCTCCTCCTCGAAGCCCATGCTCGCCCACACGTCGGTGTATATAACGTCGGCGCCTTCCGCCGCCTCGCGCGGGTCGCGCACCAGCCGCACATTGGAGCCGCTTTTGCGGGCGTTTTCCTTGGCGATGGCAACCATTTCCGGATCCGCGTCATACCCTTCCGGCGACGCCGCCGCAAAATCGATGCCGAGCTTGGACGCGCCGACAAGCAGCGAATGCAGCATGTTGTTGCCGTCGCCGATGTAAGCGACCTTGAGGCCTTGCAGACGGCCCTTCTTCTCCAAAATGGTCTGATAATCGGCCAGCGCCTGGCACGGGTGCGACAAATCGCTCAGCCCGTTGATGACCGGCACCGTCGCCGCGCGCGCCAGCTCCACGACCCGCTTGTGGCCGAACGTGCGGATCATGATGCCGTCAAGGTAACGCGACAGCACCTGTGCCGTATCCGAGATCGGCTCGCCCCGTCCAAGCTGCAGATCGTTCTTGCTCAGGAACAGCGGCTGCCCCCCGAGTTGGTAAATGCCGACCTCGAACGAAACGCGCGTGCGGGTGGACGACTTCTCGAAAATCATCCCCAGCGTCTTCCCCTTCAGCGGCTGATACGTCTCTCCTGCCTTCAGCTTGCTCTTGAGATCGATGCCGAGCGCGATTAAATACTCGATTTCTTCTTTCGTATAGTCAACCAGCCCGAGGAAATCTTTCCCCTTAAGCCTGGCCGCGATTTCCTCCTGCAACGTTGCCGTCACCGAAACCCCTCCTTTATCGTGAAAATGCTTCATCAGCCGCCTCCGGCCGCCGATTACGCATATCGTTTAAACACCGTCCGCGGCGTCTCCCCACCGGGTTCAGCCGCTTTACGCCGGCTGTCCTCGCGGGCGCCGGTGTAAGGCGGTTTTAGCCGACCCGCACCGGCTGTTGCGCCCGGCAGCGGTTTTGTCCTCTGCAAGCGGCCGCTCGCACGGCGGCTCGGCTGGCCGCTTCGTACGACCCAGCGTCGAATTGTCCGGTTCGTGCGGCCCTTACGCCGCTGCCACGCCACGGTAACCTTGCTTTTACACGAACGCCTTCGATCCGGCAGCCGCACCGGCCTGCGCCGCAGCGCGCTCCAGCGCCTCGCATACGATGGTGAGCCCCTGCAGCAGCAGCTCCTCAGGAATGACCAGGCTCGGCACGAGGCGCAGCACGTTCGTGCCTGCCGTAATGACGAGCGCGCCGCTGCGGTGGCAGTCGCTTACAATGTCGCCAACGGCTACGGTGCATTCGATGCCGATCAGCAGCCCTTTGCCGCGCACATCGTTCACGATCGGGTTGCCCGCGAGTCGTCCGCGGAGAAACACAGCCGCCTTTTCGCCGAGCTCAGCGGCCTGCTGCGGCACATTTTCCTCCAGCATCGTCTCGACGGTTGCAATGCCAGCCGCCGTGGCCAGCAGGTTGCCGCCGAACGTCGAACCGTGGCTGCCGGCTGCGAACGCGTCTTTCAGCTTCGCTTTACCGAGCACGGCGCCGATCGGGAAGCCGCTTCCGAGCCCTTTGGCCAGCGTGAAAATATCCGGCTCGATATCGTAATGCTCGTAAGCGAACATTTTGCCCGTACGGCCCATGCCCGTCTGAATTTCGTCGAGAATCAGCAGCGCGTCGTGCTCCTCGCACAGCTTCGCGATTTCGGCGACGAACGCCGGTTCCGCCGTATGGATGCCGCCTTCTCCCTGAACTAGCTCCAGGAACACCGCCGCCGTCTTGCCGCTTACCGCTCCGCGCAGAGCTTCGATGTCGTTATAGGGCAGAATCGTGAACCCTTCCGGCAGCGGATGAAAGCCCTCCTTTACCTTATCTTGCCCGGTTGCCGTCAGCGTTGCCAGCGTCCGGCCGTGAAACGACTGCTTGAACGTGACGATCTCGTACTTGTCTTTCATGCCTTTTACTTTCTGGTAGTAACGACGCGCCAGCTTGATCGCCGCTTCGTTCGCTTCCGCCCCGCTGTTGCAAAAAAACACATGGTCCGCGCACGAATTCGCCGTCAGCAGCTCCGCAAGACGGTATTGATTCGGGATGTGAAACAGATTGCTCACATGCCACAGCTCATCCAGCTGCGCCTGCAGCTTCGCCTTTACCTTCGCAGGCACGTGGCCGAGGTTCGTCACCGCCACCCCGCACATCAGGTCGATGTACTCCTTGCCCTGATCGTCCCACAGCTTGCTGCCTTCCCCTTTCACCAACGTAATCGGGAACTTGCTGTAGTTCGGGAACAACAATCCTTGCAGGTTTTCACTCATGCCGTTCACTCCTCCCAATAGTTCGTTCGGATGATTCGTACGTCGGTTCACCCGGAAATGCTCGGTTCGTACGCAATTTCGCCTGCTTGTGATCGCCGCGCATAAACGCCGACCCGACCTCGCACATTCACCCTCAGCTAAAAGCCCGTTTGGCCTTTAAACTTCTTCCGACAGCTCGAAGTCTACGCATAGGCTCTTCGTACTCAACAGCCGCTGCCGCCGGCATCCCGCTCACTCGCGCACGATCCGCGTTCCGATCGCTTCGCCTTCGAGCACACGGCTCAAAATGCGCGGCTCCGTCCCGCTCACGATAACAACCTCGCGCACGCGCCCCTGAATGCAGTCGATCGCCGCCCGCACCTTCGGGATCATGCCGCCATAGATCTCGCCGATTGCGATCATCGCCTCGATCTCGGCCACGGTCACGCTCGGCAGCACCTTCTTCTCGCCATCTATCGTTTTCATAATTCCCGGCACATCGGTCACTACGACGAGCCGCTCCGTACCGAGCTGCGACGCCACCGCACCCGCCGCCGTATCGGCGTTGATGTTGTAGCGCTGCATGCCGTCACGGCCGATGCCGACGGGGGCGATGACCGGAATGTAGCCGAGCTCGGCGACGCCTTCCACAAGCGCGGCATTGACCTCGACGACCCGCCCGACGAGCCCGACCTCATGCGCATTGTCGACCGGCTCGGAGACGAGCAGGTTGCCGTCGAGACCCGACAAACCGAGCGCTTGGGCTCCGGCGTGGCCGATGCGGCGCACGATCAGCTTGTTGATCTGGCCGGCCAGCACCATTTCCACAACGTCGAGCACCGCTTCATTCGTCTTGCGCAGCCCGTTCACGAACTCCGTCTCGATGCCGAGCTTCGTCAGCGTCTCGGAAATCGCCGGGCCGCCCCCGTGCACGATGACCGGAAGCTTCCCGCGCCGCTTCAGCGCCGCCATATCCTCGAAAAATGCGTCCGGTAAAGCCGCCAGCGTGCTGCCGCCGCATTTCATCACAAATTTGTCCGCTACCGCTGTTCCGTTCATTTCGTGTGCTGCGCCCCCTTACGTCCGGTACGCGGCGTTGATGCGTACGTAATCGTAAGTTAGATCGCAGCCCCAAGCCGTGGCCCGGCCTTCGCCCATATGTAAATCGACGAAGATGTGAATCGTATCGCCCTTCAAATAGGCAAGCGCCGCATCTTCATCGAATTTCACGGGCTGCGACTGGCGCAGCGTGACGATGTCGCCGAGCCGGATGTCGACGGTATCGACGTTGACCGGCTGACCGGCCCGGCCGACTGCGGCGATGATGCGGCCCCAGTTCGCGTCTGCACCGTAAACGGCCGTCTTGACGAGGCTCGAGCCGACGATCGTTTTTGCGATCGCACGTGCGGCCTCGCTCGTGGCGGCGCCGGTAACGCTCACTTCGATCAGCTTCGTCGCGCCTTCCCCGTCGCGGGCGATCGCCTTGGCCAAATGTTCGCCAACGTGCTCAAACGCCGCGCGGAACGCTTCCCACTGCGGGTGCGCCGGCGTCAGCGGGGCGTTGCCCGCCAGACCGCTGGCCATGACGACGACCATGTCGTTCGTGCTCGTGTCGCCGTCTACCGTAATCATATTGAAGGTAGAATCCGTCACCGCACTCAGCAGGCTCTGCAGCTCGGCGCTGCCGATGGCTGCGTCTGTCGTGATGAAGCCGAGCATCGTCGCCATATTCGGGTGGATCATCCCCGAGCCTTTGGCCGCTCCGGCAATGCGCACCTGCTTGCCGTCGATTTCGAGGCTGACGCACAGCGACTTCTGCACGAGATCCGTCGTCAGGATCGCCTGGCAGAAATCGTCGCCCCCGTCCGCCTTCAGCCGCGAAGGCAGCGCCGCGATCCCGGCGCGTACTTTGCCCATCGGCAGCGGCTCGCCGATGACGCCAGTCGACGCCACAGCCACGTGGCGCTCCTGCACGCCGAACGCGGACGCCGCCAGCGCGCGCATCTCGCGAGCGTCGGCTTCGCCTTGCTCTCCTGTGCACGCGTTGGCGTTGCCGCTGTTGACGATGACCGCCTGCAGCTTTGCGCCGGCGGCGAGACTATCCCGCGTCACCTGGAGCGGCGCCGCCTGGAACGCGTTGAGCGTGTATACTGCCGCCGCCGAAGCCGGCACGTCGCAGACGATGGCGCCGAGGTCGTTGCGGTCCGTTTTCTTCAGTCCGGAGTGCAGTCCTCCCGCGCGGAAGCCGGCCGGTGTCGTAACGTTGCCGTCCGGAATAATCGTGAATTGCTCCTTCATCCAGTCCTCACCTTTCTCCCATTCAACTCGGCTGCCTTATGCGGTTACGGATACGCCGGTACGAACTGCAGCCCGGTCGTTTCATCCCAGCCCATCATCAGGTTCAAATTTTGAATCGCCTGCCCGGCGGCCCCCTTCACGAGGTTGTCGATGACACTGACGATCGTCACGCGTCCCGTGCGGGCGTCCACGGCTAAGCCGATATCGCAATAGTTCGAGCCCCATACTTCCTTCGTCGCCGGCAGCTTCCCCTGCGGCCGGATGCGCACGAAGCGGCGCCCCTTATAGTAGTCGCGGTACAGCGCGATGAAATCCGCCTCCGAACGCGCCCCCGCTCCGCCCATCACGCTGGCGTAAATCGTGCTCATAATGCCGCGCGTCATCGGAACGAGGTGCGTCGTGAACGTCGTGACGATTTTGCTTCCGGCTACGTCGCTGAGTGTCTGCTCGATTTCCGGAATATGCTGGTGACGGTTCACCTTGTACGCGGACAAGTTCTCGTTCACTTCCGAATAGTGCACGCCGAGGCTGACGCCGCGACCCGCTCCCGATACGCCGGATTTCGCATCGACGATAATCGTCGCCGGATCGATCCAACCCGCAGCAACCGCCGGTATGAGGCCGAGCAGCGTTGCCGTCGGGTAACAGCCCGGATTGGAAATAAAATCCGCGCCGTGCACGCGGTCGCCGTACACCTCGCAAAGCCCGTATACTGCTTTCGCCAAATAAGCCTCGTCCGCCGGAGCGTGCTTATACCACGCTTCGTACTCGGCCGCTGAACGCAGGCGGAAGTCGCCGGACAGGTCGATCACCTTAAGCCCCGCTTCCAGCAGCTGCGGTACAAGCTTCGCCGCCACGCCGTGCGGCGTCGCCAAAAACACGACATCCGCCTTCTCTTTCATGAGCGCCACATCGACGGCATCGAGCGCGTCCGTGCGAATTTCCGACAAGTGCGGATACCCATCAGCAATAGGAGCTCCGGCCGACGACGACGAAATGACCGACGTAATATCTACATAAGGATGCGCCTGCAGCAGGCGAATCAGCTCTACCCCGCCGTACCCCGTCGAGCCTACGATCGCCGCGCGAATCGTCCCTGAAGTCTCTGTAATAGTTGCCAACGTGCCTCTCCCCTATCCGTTCCCATGAATAAACTATGAATTATTATACAGTCGACGGAATAAAAATTCAATGAAAAATTACAGGCCGCGAGGCCCGTCCACATCGAAGCAATCCATTGCCACAGCCGTTACCCGTGCCGCCGGAAGCCTTCGCCCAGCACCTCTGCCGTATCGCTAATGATCACGAACGCATCCGGGTCAGCCGCGCGCACGAGCGCTTTCAGCTTCAGCACCTCGTTCTGCGCGACGACCACCATCAGCACTGTCCGCTCATCCTGCGTATAGCCACCCCAGCCGCTCAGCTGCGTCAGCCCGCGGTCCAGCTCGTACAAAATCGCCCGCCGAATCGCCTCCGTCTCGCCGGAAATAATGAAAGCCACTTTGGAATAGCGGAAGCCGACCTGCACGATGTCTATCGTTTTACTCATGACGAACAGCCCGATCAGCGCAAAAAGCGCCTTCTCCGGAGTGAAAGTGATGCCCGCTCCCACGATGACGAGCCCGTCGAATATCGCCACGCAAATGCCGAGGCTGATGCCCGTCAGCTTATGTACGATTTGCGCTGCAAGCCCTAGACCGCCCGTCGAACCCCGCCCGCGGAAAACGATCCCGAGACCGAGTCCCGTCCCGATCCCGCCATACAAGCTGGCCAGCAGCGTGTTCGTCGTCAGCGGCGGCAGCCGGCTCGTCAGCAGCACAAACAGCGGAAACACGAGCGACCCGACCGCCGCCCTCACCCCGAACTTGCCTCCGAATACCCATAACGAGAGCAGAAAAATCGGAATGTTCAGAGCCCATTGGGTCAGCGCCGGCTGGATGCCGAACCAATGCTGGACGAGGATCGACAAACCGGCGACACCGCCGGAGGCAATCTGGTTCGGCTGCAAAAACATATTAAAGCTAGCAGCCATCACCAGCGATCCAAATCCTAGCAACATATATTCGACCGCGGGCAGCCACGGGCTGCCGGGAGGAAATAACGGTTTTCTTCTTGCCATACTTGCTCTCAGCTCCCTGTTCTCCATAGTAAGAAGAAACGGCCAAGGCCGTCCGTTCCAGGCGGCCCCCCGTTTCTCGCACGGAATCAGCCAAGTATAGGCGCAGCTTATACTTTCTGATGGAGCAAGAAAATCCTACATCGCTTATGATGTAGGATTTTCCTTGTCCTTAATCTGCATACGCAAGAAAGCGTCAATGAACGGATCCAGCTCGCCGTCCATGACGGCGCCCACGTTCCCGGTCTCGTGGTCGGTGCGATGGTCCTTAACCATGCTGTACGGATGGAACACGTACGAGCGAATCTGGTTGCCCCACGCAATGTCCGTCTGTTCGCCGCGCAACTCGGCCAGCTCTTTCATCTGCTCTTCGATTTTCCGCTCATACAGCTTCGACTTGAGCATCTTCATGGCGCGATCGCGGTTCTGAATCTGCGACCGTTCCGTCTGACAGGCGACGACGATCCCGGTCGGAATGTGCGTCAGCCGCACGGCCGACTCCGTCTTGTTGACGTGCTGGCCGCCCGCGCCGCTCGACCGGTATGTGTCGACCTTCAGATCCTCTGGACGCACCTCGATTTCGATGTCGTCATCGATCTCCGGCATCACGTCGCACGATACGAACGACGTATGCCCGGCGCCCGGAGGCGTCGAACGGCGAAATGCGGACGAGGCGATGGACGCCTTTTTCGGCCTTCAAATAACCGTACGCGTTGTAGCCTTTAATGAGCAGCGTAACGCTTTTGACCCCGGCCTCGTCACCCTCCAGGTAGTCCAGCACTTCGACGCCGAAACCGCGCTTCTCCGCCCAGCGGCGGTACATGCGCAGCAGCATCTCGGCCCAGTCCTGCGACTCGGTGCCGCCCGCGCCCGGGTGCAGCTCGAGGATGGCGTTCAGCCGGTCGTACGGCTGGTTGAGCAATAGCTGCAGCTCGAAGTCTTCGAGCCGCTTCACGAGTCCGGCGACGCTTGCAGCCGCTTCGGCCGCCATTCCCTCGTCGCCTTCCTCTTCGGCGAGCTCCGCCATCACTTCCAGGTCTTCATAATCCGAGTTGAGCTTCTGGAACTGCTCCACTACCGACTTCACCACGTTCGCTTCGGCGATCAGCTTCTGCGCGGCTTCGTTGTCGTTCCAGAAGTCGGGCTGCGACATTTTTTCCTCGTAATCGGCGATCTGCTCCAGCTTCAGATCTAAGTCAAAGAGACCCCCTAAGCTCGGCCAATCGTCTCGCCGTTTCTCGTAAATCCTGTTTCACTTGCGGATCTAACATCGTCGTCCACTCCTCATGATTGTCATAACTCGGACGCCCGTCGCCGGGCGCCCGCTTGGCTCGCGCTTGTGCGCGTTACAGATCTTTGCCGTGGCATTGCTTGAACTTCTTGCCGCTGCCGCAAGGGCACGGATCGTTGCGCCCGATGCGCTCGCCCGCCTCGCGTACGATCGGCTTCTTGCCTCCGGACTCCGCCTTCGGATCGACCGCTTGGCCGATCGCTACCACTTCGCGCTCAAGATTCGATTGGACGTGCGCCTTCATGATGTAGGTCGCAACTTCCTCCTGAATATGCTCGACCATTTCGTGGAACATCTCGAAGCCTTCGAACTGGTACTCCCGCAGCGGATCGGTGCCGCCGTAAGCGCGAAGGTGGATGCCCTGGCGCAGCTGATCCATCGCATCGATATGGTCCATCCACTTCGAATCGACGGCGCGCAGCACGATAACTTTTTCGAATTCGCGCATAAATTCGGAGCCGATCTCCGCTTCGCGCTCATCGTATTGGGAACGGACGATGCCTTGGATATATTCGATGATTTCCTCACGTTCCTTGCCCCACAGCTCGTCTTTCGTCAACACCGGACGATGCAGAAACGTGTTGTTGCCATAGTCCGCAATCGCCTGCAAATCCCACTCCTCCGGCACTTGGTCTTCCGGGCAATGGGCGTTCACGATGCGCTCGACAACCGGCATAATCATACCGAGAGTGACTTCCTTAATATCAGGAGAATCCAAAACCTCGCGGCGCTGCTTGTAAATAATTTCGCGCTGCTGGTTCATGACGTCGTCATATTGGAGAACAACCTTCCGTACGTCGAAGTTGTTGCCTTCGACCCGCTTTTGCGCCGATTCGATGGCACGGGTGATCAGCTTCGATTCGATCGGCTGGTCCTCTTCCATGCCGAGGCGGTCCATCATGGCCATAATGTTGTCGGCGCCGAAACGCTTCATCAGTTCATCCTCCAGCGAGAGGTAGAACTGCGACGAGCCCGGATCGCCCTGCCGGCCTGCACGGCCGCGCAGCTGGTTGTCGATACGGCGGCTTTCGTGCCGTTCCGTACCTATAATATGCAAGCCGCCAAGCTCCGGTACGCCTTCGCCAAGCATAATGTCGGTACCGCGCCCCGCCATGTTGGTTGCGATCGTCACCGCCCCGGGTTGCCCAGCCTGCGAGACGATTTCCGCCTCCTGCGCATGATACTTGGCATTCAGGACCGTGTGCTTGACGCCCTTCTTCTTCAGCATCTCGGACAAGCGCTCGGAATTCTCGATCGACACCGTGCCGACGAGCACCGGCTGCTTGTTCTTGTTGCGGACGACGATCTCTTCGACGACGGCGCGGAACTTGCCGTTCTCGGTTTTGTATACGACATCGGGCATATCGACGCGGATCATCGGCTTGTTCGTCGGCACGACGATAACTTCGAGCCCGTAAATTTTCTTGAACTCTTCTTCCTCCGTCTTCGCCGTACCGGTCATGCCGGCCAGCTTGCGATACATCCGGAAGTAGTTCTGGAACGTAATCGTGGCCAGCGTCATGCTCTCGTTCTGCACTTCAAGCTGCTCTTTCGCTTCGATAGCCTGATGCAGCCCTTCGCTGTAACGGCGGCCCGTCATGAGACGGCCTGTGAACTCGTCCACGATGACGACTTCGCCGTCCTGCACGACATAGTCCACATCGCGCTTCATGATGACGTGCGCCTTGAGCGCTTGTTGGATGTGGTGGTTGATCTGCACGTTCTGGTGATCGAACAGATTTTCGAGATTGAACGCCTTCTCCGCTTTCGCCACCCCGGCTTCCGTGAGCGTCACGGAGCGTACCTTGATGTCGACGGTATAATCTTCTTCCTCTTTCAACTTGCTTACAAAACGATCCGCCGCATAATACATCTCCGTCGACTTCTGCGCCTGGCCGGAAATGATGAGCGGCGTTCTCGCCTCGTCAACCAGGATCGAGTCCACCTCGTCGATGACGGCGAACGCCAGCGGCCGCTGCACCATGTTCTCGATGTACAGCACCATGTTGTCGCGCAAATAGTCGAAGCCGAATTCATTATTTGTACCGTACGTGATGTCGCAGTTATAGGCTTCCTTTTTTTGCTCGGGCGTCAAATCATGCAGATTGACTCCGACGGTCATGCCCAGAAACGAATAAATTCTCCCCATCTCCGCGCTATCGCGCTGTGCAAGGTAATCGTTGACGGTTACGACATGCACGCCTTCGCCGGCCAGCGCGTTCAGGTATACCGGGAGCGTACCGACAAGCGTCTTGCCCTCGCCGGTGCGCATTTCGGCAATGCGGCCTTCGTGCAGCACCATGCCGCCGATGAGCTGAACGTCGTAGTGGCGCTTGCCCAGTACCCGTTTCGAAGCCTCCCGCACAACGGCAAACGCTTCCGGCAGCAAATCGTCGAGCGTCTCCCCTTCCGCCAGACGCCGGCGGAACTCTGCGGTCTTGGCAGCCAGCTCTCCGTCCGACAGCGGCTCCATTACCGCTTCTAAGCCGTTAATCTGCTCTACCGCTTTCCAATATCGTTTCAGTTCACGTTCGTTCGCATCGCCGAATATTTTCTTAACTAGTCCTAGCATCGATCCGGTGAACCCCTTTCGGCCTTCGTCATTATCCTTAAATTGTACCAGTTTGGAGAAAGCGCCGCAACCAAAGGCCTTTGCACGATTTTTCAATTATGGGAAGCGGCTCCCCAAAACATGCGAAAACAAACAAGCAGGCCTCCTCGGCCTGCTTGCGTTCGTATTCGTTATCGTCTTCAGGTTACATAGCCGGCTCGATCAAGCCGTACTTCCCGTCGTTTCGTTTATAAACCACATTGATTTGCTCGGTATCCAAATTGGCGAACACGAAAAAGTTGTGCCCTATCATGTTCATCTGCAAAATCGCTTCTTCGACATCCATAGGTTTAAGCGTAAATTGCTTCGTACGGACGACCTCCAGATCTTCTTCCTCGTCCTGAAACCTGGATGGATCCACGCGGAACAAATCGCGCATCCCGGCTTCCTGCCGCAAGCGGCGGTTGACCTTCGTTTTGTTTTTGCGAATTTGCCGCTCCAGCTTGTCCACAACCAAGTCAATGGATGCATACATGTCGTTGTTTCTTTCTTCGGCACGGAGCAACATGCCCGGCAGCGGAATCGTCACCTCGACGGTTTGCATGCCTTTGACCACGCTGAGTGTCACATAGCCTTCTGAAGTGGGGGGAGTTTCAAAATAACGTTCCAGTCGACTTAGCTTCTTCTCCACATAGCTGCGAAGTGCCTCCGTCACTTCCATGTGTTGACCGCGAATGCTAATCTTCATCCTGTTACTCCTCCTTTCAGCTTACACCTCCAGTATACCATAATTGGGAAGGCGTTTTTACAAAATCTTTATAAACCGCGATACTTACGGCCCCGCGAAGACACATGGATGAATGGCTTGCTCCGTCCTTTGGGATGAAGCGCTTTTACCGAAGCAGGAATCAGCTCAAGATGGGCGCAGTAAAAGCACAAGATTTAACTCTTAGCACTTTAGACCGTCGCTCCTCTACGCTGTTTCAAGGCTATAGTAGCCTAAGTCCTCAGTAATGGTTCTTTTAAATTGGCTCGATCATTTAAGCGGTTTATTCTTGAAGACAACTGTTGAGATCAACGGATTCCAATCTCGTGAGCGGACTTTTTTTCAAGATATCGCATTTTCGTTGGCTCGAAGTATCAAATCCAAGTTCCCCATACACTTGTTTTCGCGTTTATAGTTAAAATAGTATGTCCTACAGCCCCCGCGACTCCATTCTTTCCCCATCTTGCTGCTTTGTGATGATACCACTGCCAAAGTAGGAATTCCTTCTTGCGGTCGGCCGATCGTACTTATTCAACTAGGGCGTTTCGTAGTTTTTTGTTTTCCTTGCATGTTTCGACCGAACTCTTCTTTCCCCTGCTTTCATCGTGGCCCGGGATCATTCCTGCACACGAACATAGATGTCTAGGCATTTGAAACTGTGTCATTCAGTACCGATTACCGCCAAGGATTTGTTCGGCAGTTCGTTTACCCACTTATAGGTCCTCCACAAAAAGTGCCATACATTATCACTCCGTGATCAGCTCGTTCAGGCGGTCAATGTGCGAAAGCTATTTTCCAGCATTAGCAGCTTGTGAGGCTGAGAGTAGCCTAACTTCGTCGCAAGCTTCACCTCTAGAATGGACTGCACCGTGTCGGCAAACGGCTCCTTTAATACCGTTTTTATCTATTTTCTTTGAATTGCTTTTTTTGATCTTTCCTGAATCGTATTACTCCCGTTATCCTCACAATCCAACCTATCTTTTAATCTTCAATTAACTCTCCATCAATCCTAGCCGTTGCTTTAACTTGGTAACCATATTTTTTTCACCGATTGCCTTATTATATTCCAATTGATAATAAATAACGTCTTCATTTGCTGGCAGCAATATGCCTATGCAATTGAGCATTTGTACCCACTTTAAATCGCCCGTATCTAAAGCATTAAGAAAGTTCTCCAACAATTGCTCTACAGGCTGATTCAAATAATATTGTTTCTCTTTGAGTTTTTGAACGTATTCTCTTGTAAAGTCATTTTCTGTTTCTGGGTGTTTAAGATCGTCAATAAATTGGTTTATCAGCGATAGCTTTTCAGTTATTTCGAGATATGGCTTTGAAAAAATGTTATCTGCCTTGCTATAAAGGGACGCTAGCCATTTTCTATTTTTTATTATACCTAAATGCTCACTTTGTGAACTTATGTCATCAAGCAAATCACATGCAACAAAAAAATGTTCCGACTCACTCCAAATAATTTTATAATTTTGATCGTCAATTGGTCTATTCAATAAATCTGCAACCACTCGTGGTGTAAGGGTATCATAATATTTCTGTTTTGGTTTATTTAAAATAATAGTCTGCATTAATTGCCATGAGCTTAATCCATAATTCTCTTCAAAATGAACCGGTGATACGTCCGGATTATAATTTTCATCTGCAATAAAGTATTTAGAAACGTCTATTACATAAGGGTTGTATTTATCAATAATGTACTCCTCTAATTCGTGTAACTGTTTGTTATATTTGGGTGTTCCATATTTTAGGAGGTTAGATGGAGTTGGCTTAACTATCCCATCTTTGCTTATGTACTTATTACAACAGTTCAGTCTAACTAAAACTATTCTATCACCAAACTTCTCTATCATTAGTTGCCAATATAAATCAACATATCCATACCACAACCAATTTGGTAATTCAAAAAAATTAACCTCTTTAAATTTTTCAGGTTCGTTTTTATAAGCCGCCGTATTAAAAAACGAATAATCGTATGTAGAGAAAGTAGTATTTTTGTATGCTGCAACCGGCTGGCAAAAGTCAAAGAAATCCACTACAAGAAATTCCGCAATGGAAGCTTTAAGTAATGGCACAGCTTTCTTTTCAATAGCATATCGTAAACAACGATGAGAATATTCACTATCAAAGAAAAGCAATTCTTCTCTACTTGTAGAAATGTCCGCTGGAGGCATCATACTAGAAACAATGTTATTCCTACTAAAATATTGATTGACAGTTATATTAGTATTTTTATTAAAATTGAAAATATTACGACTCAAACACGAACCATGGATGTCAACTAAAGTCATAAATCCTCCATTTGTTGCTATACTTTTTTTGGAACTCAACTATGCCTCATCATACTTTATTAATGAGTTTCTCACAACCGAGAAGCTGGAAGTAGTAGCTTTGGATGTTGTTCGTGGTAAAAATGAAATAGCGATCCTGTGTGGTACTTGATCGCTGCAAGTCTATGCGACAGGGACGGATGATGAGCGGATGTTGGGTTCTCATGCTCACCACAAGAAATTCATTTTTTAAGCCATAATATTGACCAAGTTCTCAATAACAAAACAGAATAATGTTTTTCGGCGCATCTCCCTCTGGCATAAAAAAAGCACCCCGAAACAGCATCGGGATGCTTCGAAAGCCAGATGTAAGGTAAATCATCTATAAAGGGCCGCGTGCGGCCGGATGATTATAACTTGATCACGTTGGCAGCTTGTGGGCCGCGAGCACCTTCGACGATGTCGAACTCGACCGCTTGGCCTTCTTCTAAAGTTTTGAAGCCGTCTGCTTGGATTGCGGAGAAGTGTACGAATACGTCGCCACCGTCTTCGCGCTCAATGAATCCGTAGCCTTTCTCAGCGTTGAACCATTTCACTTTACCTTGCATGTAACACATTCCCTTCGTTATCAAATAAATGTAGCCCTACCTACTTTCTTGACTATATCACCCCGCTTAAGGGCGTGTCAACGAAAATGATAAGGCTTTCAAGGCCAATGCGCGAAATTTTTTGAATATTAGGGTATTCACATAACGTCAACAATGTCGATATGTGGCGAAAGCTTGTTTTCATTAGGGATTTACGGTTTATTAACAGAGTTATACACAGAGTTATGCACATTGTCCACAGGCCATCAGGTTCTTGTTTCCAATAATTATTTTAAGATCTGCTTCTAAAATTTGGCAAGCGAAGAGGCGAGATGTAGTGGCCAAATTAGTTCTACGATTTGTTAACTAATGTCTTCGTGTTTATTGACCTTTTTCTAAGAGGATGGAACCATCATGAGGAGATTATTATAAAGCAATTGAAAAGGGAGATAAGGGAAGTCATTGGAGATTTCTTTCTCAGAAATAAGCTCCCTTATCTCCCGAATGACAATACATGCTGTACAATCCGGCAATGTATACAACGAACTAAATAAGAATCTCGTCCTAATTATAAACACCATATTCTAGGGAGCGATAACCTTAATCAAAGATGAAATTGGTGCTAGTTTTGTTCAGGTCAGCCAAGCCCTTGAGTAGATCTAAAACATTTTGATAGGCCAAACAAGAAACTTTTTGGGGTTTTCCTTCAGTAATTTCAAGATGTTAAGTTAAAGCCTTCATATAATTGATACTTTGCAAAACTGCTTCATCTTCTGGAAACATTATATGCAGATTCTCCAGTATATGAATCGCTTGGTTAAGGTCGTTTTTTTGCATCAACCACAAGGCTTTAAGATATTGAATATCTTTATCGGATTCATTTAAATATTTAAAACAATCTCCCGCTAATTCAACTTTGCCGGTGTGGACATATAAGATGAGACAGTTATGCCAAAGTCTGTGGTCTCTCGGAGACACTTCGAGACATTCTTTTAGCAAACGCTCGCATTCTTCGTAATTGCCCAATGAAAAAAAACGATTTACATACTCCAGAAATAATGTAATCTTTTCTTCTGATTTGGTGTCATCTAGAAAAGACATAGATAAGGATGGCGTAGGGAGCATGCTGGCAAAAACAAAATAAATCGGGTCTGCCATTAGACGAAGCTTAAACTCTTCCCAAGGTAACGCCTTTATATCTAAATCTCTCAATATTATTTCGAAAACATTGATAAATCTGCTTTTCAAAATGAAATGAAATTGATACAACAACGAAGAATTTACATCCAATTGAGCAATTTTTTTGAAGTGAATTTTTGAATTTTGACTTGTTTGCTTCTCTAAAATTATGAAACTATCCGCATACTCTTCGGTGTAAAAAATATAAAACCCAACCCTACTGCTAATTTGGTAGAGTGGCTCTAGTTTTGATAAATAGTATTCAGCTTCCTGCAAGGAGTCTGTAAACAAACCTATCCTAAGTATTTCATTTTGTGGGAACACAAGAGGTTTCCACTCTTGTCCAATCCAGGTTAAATCCACTTCATTTTGATGAATATTCTGCACAAGGATCCTGTTTGTTGCAAAATCGGCGGAATTATTCTGCGTTATATTATCACCATATATTCTCTGAGAAAATTCTGACGTTATCAATTTCACATGATGAAAATCCGTTTTGGCGGCAAGTCTTATCCAAAACTCCCAATCTTCAAGTGCCGAAAGATCTTCTCTTACAAGACCAATATCAAACAAAAGGTCTCGTTTAAACATTACAGTCTGAATAGGTAGATAATTAGTCCTCAACAACAACTGAAAATTATGTTTTTGAGAATAAAGTAACTCCTGACTTATTATTTGCCATTTCCCGTTAACTTCTTTTTCTATTCTTTGAATAGCATCGCCATATACAACATCGACATTTTTGTCCATAATTGTTTTCATTAGTACAGCGATGTGAACCCGCATGAACATATCATCATCATCCAAGAAGTTCACATACTCTCCCCTACATACTCTAAGACCGCTATTAAGCGCCGCCCCGCGGCCAAAATTTTTAGAATGACTGATGTAAATATAAGGGTGTCTTAACGTATCTTTTAGAAGGGCGTTGACATCATCTCCTCCATCATTAACAACAACCACCTCTATATTTGGGTATATTTGCATATTTATGCTATGTAAACATCGTCTTAGTAACTCTAACCTATTGCAAGTTCTAATAATGATACTAACGAGCGGGAGATTATCATGTTTGGAAAAAGTATTAATTAATTCGTTTTCAAAAGACAATTCTTGAAAGCCGGGTTCGCCACTATTTTCTAATAAACTGCTTACAGCCATTGTCACGTTGGCTCCCTTCTCTAACTTGCTAGTACAAGCAATTTGTAATATTGGTAAATATCATCTTTGTTATTACCTGAAACGTGTTTCAATATTTGAACAAAGTCTTTGTCATATTCTGTCTTAGCCATCAATGGCAAACCTGTGATTTCAACCGTCTTAAAGCCTGCTGCAAAAAACATGGTTTGAATTTCATCTATGGAAAAAGTGAGCAGGTCTTGTCTTCGTGCCCTTCCATTTAAAATTTTTTTCATAATTTCAAAATGATTATGGTTTGTAAAGCTGGCGACTATTTTACCTTCCTCACTTAAATATTCTTTTAGTCTTGCTAACGCAAGTATTGGTTCAAAACATTTGGCGAAGGAATCGGATAGTAAAATGTAGTCAAAGAAACGCTTAGGGTAATCAATATCTTTTTGCTCGACACTTCCTACTTTCACATCAGCAAACAATAGTTTTTTGGCAATATTAGCGCAGTATGGATTAGACTCTAAACCATATAATCGATTGCTTTTCAATTGGTTTCTTATATCAAGCAAAGTGGCCCCACATTCGCAATCAATCTCCAGAATATTTTTATTCTCGTGGTCAGCCACCTCTAACATTTTCGCAAACTCTTGATGATAAATTGAACTTTTGGCTATATCAAACCCCCATTTTTCCATGAACAATCTACGATTCTTGGCCATCAGCTCTGTATACTCCTTAGGAACTTCTTTAAAAGATACACTTCCATAATGATGTATAAATGTATCTTTGCATAGGAAAAGTCTGTATCCGGCTTCAATTATTCTAATGGAATAATCATCATCTTCATAGTTCCCTCTCGAAAAAATAGTATCCAAATATCCGATTTTTTCAACAACACTTCTTTTTATAAGCATACAATAACCAATTAGCTTTAGACGCTCTTCCCATAAATCTGAATTACTTTTATTGAATAATTCCGCAAAAAGTTGCATTTCTTTTTTTGAATTATATTTTACTGGGATAGCCTGATTGTTTGAACACGAATTGGTTACTGGACCAACCGCGCCAATATCTTCGCGGCTGTATAAACAAGCTATCATATTATCTAACCAATTGGATGTGACAATAGTATCGTTATTAAGAAGCAGTATATTATCTCCTGTGGATATTTCTATTCCCTGATTGCACCCTGCCGGAAAACCAACATTTTCTTTATTAAAAATTGCAATAATATCCTCTTGTTGCTTTAAGTATTCAACAGTCTCGTCAGTTGAGTTATTGTCGACAACTATAAGCTCATATTGATCCGGTTCTGTATATCGGCGTATGCTTTCTATACACAATTTTGTGAATTCTAATTTGTTATGAGTTAAAATAATAATGCTTGTTTTCATATATTCACCTCATAAAGACTTGTCCTTTTACAGATCTTCGGATATCCTGATAGATTTATATTTTGCATGTCTATACATATTTATTTAGCGGCTGGACTTGATTTAATAAACTATTATAGTATTTCATTTGAATGTGTGGACTGACTCGCATCTCTATTTCAAGTATGAGTGCGTTCTTGTCTGCAACTATTACATCGTATAAGAAATGGGGATCTGTACTTGGCGAAATAAACACTAAGGAGTCACTTGTTTTTTCTATTGGAATAAGTCCATTCATAATAGAGAGATACGCAAAGTTATTTAGTATATTTGAAGAAGAAAGTAGCTCCTCTCCATCAAATAATTTTATGCTCCTAACTTCTATTTCCGAGGCATGATCGGTAGGATCGATACGAATTGGGCCGTATACACAATTTGGTAAATTAATTCTATAGATATGGAATCTATTATCAGTAAATGTAGAAATCTTAAGCGAACTTTCTTCGCTAAACCCTTCGGATTTTGTTTTCCAAAAAATCTGCATCTTCACTCCGGAGTTCGGAGTCGCTTTAGAAAGCCCCCTCGAATAAAAACAGTAATTTCTGTAGCTCGAATAGACAAATTGATTGAACTTATCTTGATTTTCATTCTTCTCATTTTCTATACACGCTTTATATATTTCATATATTCCATTGCAACCAAGCGTCGTTAGATCAGATAAACATTTGGAACTATGTCGCAGCTGCGGTTTAATCAATTGGTTCAACTGTACCTTATTCAGTAAACTCCTATCCAGTTCAAGGAAGTCGGTAATTCTCTCCAATTCTTGCATAGGTGAATTTAATAATTTATCGTAATGAACGATAATGCGATCCTTCCCAGATGTCCAAAATAATGCAGAAAGGGTTTGATATTCCCACAAAGTTAAGGAGATTTCTAATGGAAACTCGTTTCGTTTTTTCAAAGAATCTGCAACTTCTAGAGGGTTTCTGATGCAAATAATATATTTTTGTCTTGCGGACATTTTTTCCAGGAGTTCGTTCCATATGGGTATCATTAAAGAGGTCCGAGGGTCTTTCCAACCCCAAATTGTCCTTTTCGAAAATTGTTCCATTACAACGGATCGGAGTTTTTCCTTATATTCGTCGATTTTAGAGAATGTCCACCAATTTTCAGGAAGTATTTCCCTAGAGTGCCATTCCAACCCAAATTCACTTAAAATCTTATCATGTAAATCAACGATCCACTTATGTTCCCAAAACCCGTCCGGATTATCCTCGTTAGCTGGTATTAAATTGTGTTCTTCTCCCAAATAAACTCCCAACTCAAACAGACATCTAGCTAAAAGTGAAGTGCCGCTGCGATGCATGCCTAAAACGCTTACGACCATTGAACTGGAAGTGGACAGAATGTCTTCTCCTAATACCTTATCAACGTCACTAGTTGCGATTAATTCGGGATATTTCTTTGATTCACTTTGATTAGCAAATTGTTGCGAGCGATTGATCCGATTTAATAATTCAAAAAATTCACTATCTTTGTTTAAAATACGATATGCGTATTTTCTCGCCAATTCAAACTCACCGAATTGTGATAAAATCAAGCAAAGATTAAATAACGTATCTCTATGAGAGTCATTTATATCTAATACTACTTTTAAAAATGGAATAACATAATCATATTCTTGCCTATTAAACGCTTCAACAGCTAACAAATTACATATTAATTCTTTGTTTATAATTCTCTCAGAAATTAATTTCAAGAGATCAAAAAATATATTGTCGTGGCTCTTTAAGTATTTAACGACAATTCCTGCATTCTCTGACAAGTTTAGACCTTTATCCATCTCAAATAAATTTTTATATATAGATTCCATTTCATAATTAGGCGCCAAAATAGCTGTTCCCCCTTACAATCAGTTTATATTCGAATCTAAAAAATAGAAAATACCTGTATGCAGTACATTTGCATTATATTTTCTATATCGACAAATCTCGATAATTTCATGATACTCAATATTTAACAAAGAGCTGAGCGATTGTCGATATATTACTTAGGCACTACTAATTGGAGGATTTCATGGATAAATTACTTTCCCTTTGCATGATCGTTAAGAACGAAGAAAATACCTTAGCCCATTGCTTAGACAGCGTGCAAGGTATAGCAGACGAGATCGTTATCGTCGATACCGGCTCTACAGACCGAACCAAGGAGATTGCCTACCGATATACTAATCACGTATATGATTTCGTCTGGAATAATAACTTCTCAGCTGCAAGAAACGAAGCCATCGGCAGAGCTACAGCTCAATGGATTCTTGTGATGGATGCCGATGAATATTTGCAACCTGGGCAAGGCGAGATGATTAGGATGTTTTTGAAACAGCACGAAATAAAGGGGCCAACTGGGGTCATTGTCAAAATATTGAACGGACAAGGAGAAACGCCGCAAAGCATTACCAGTTTTGTGGAGTCGACTGGTTTACGGATATTTACAAACCATTTTGGCATCAAATACGAACGACCCATACATGAACAGCTTCGAACAGAAGTAGTCAGCTTAACGTCCCTCTCGTCTTCATTCGTCATTATTCATACTGGGTATATCTCCAGCGTCGTCGCAGCGAAGAGCAAATCCGAAAGAAATATGGAGATTTTCAAGCGCCATTCTTCTCAAGAGCCCTATGACTTTTTCACCTTAGGCAATGAATATTTTTCCCTTGGCGATAATAAGAAAGCCATTTACAACTATGTAAGGGCATTGCAGAAATCTAGTTCACCCCAACCCTGGACCCCCTTTTGTTACGTTAATCTCATAACAGCATATTTGAAGCAAGAACAATTTCAAGAAGCTTACGAAAACATTCAAATATCGATGAAGTTATGGCCTAAACACATTGATTTTCGCTTTCTTCTTGGACAGGTTTATTATGCTTTCGGTTGCAACGATTTGGCTGCCGAGCAATTCAAAGTATGTTTAAACTTATACCAATCACGCGTTGAAAACTTCTCTGCCAACGAAATAATCCGACAAGATTTCGCTAATTACCTTCCTGCTAAATTTCTCAGCGATATTGCTCTTGAGAGTAACGACCCCGTCCAAGCAGTCTACTTTTTGACGAAAACAATTCAGGCGAATACGACGGACTATTTTTCGCTCAAGAAACTGATGGAACTGTTATACTATACGGAAACGGCAGACTCGATCTATTCACTCATGGATAAGCTTCTCCCGTTCTCAGACTCGGTGTCTAATGCTTTATTACTATTCCGTTTATCATTAATGGTGGGGCATGCCGAACTAGCCAGCCGCATCTTAAAGGTTATTCAACCTTACGAGCATTTGCTGGATTCGCCTGATTGGTTGCATTACGCTCTTTTGCAAAAAGACCGTTCTTTATTCGATGTTCATTACAATCAAATTTCTAGCTCCGAACTATCGAACAATAAGCTTTATGTTAAGTTATGTTTCTTGGCCGGATGCCTTTGGAAAGGCACCAAGTATCATTCTGCCAACCTTCTTCAGGATAGTACCGAAAATTCAATCACCATTTGCCTGGACATCATTCAATTTCTGAGTCAGCTTGGTTTAAACGAAGAAGCATACAATTTTATTGAAAGCCGGCAATCGACAACGTTATATCAACATTATGCGGATTTTCTATACGAACAAGCTCAGTTGGAGGTAGCCGTCGACCTTTATTCCATGCTATTAGAACAGGGTTCGCTTCATCCGCAAGGTTATGAAAATATGGCCAAGCTCTACTTGCGTCTGAACGAAACAGAAACCGGTCTTTCCTTTTTAGAGAAGGCGATTGAGGGAAATCCGACAAAAATATCGTTGTACGTGCTTTACTGTACGAATTGTAGCAGTTCGCCAATCAAAGCAAAAATAAAGGAAAACCTGTATACCATATATCCGCAATGCAGAAATCTTCCTTTTATATCGGCCCTTTAACCAGCGGCCAGCACCTGCTGTCAAGCTTACTGCTCCCATAAAAAAAAGAAGAAGGCTTGGCGAAAATGCAAGCCTTCTTCTTTATTTCTGCCTATCTACAAAGAACCCTTCAGTTTGAGTATATTTCACCAGATAAGCATCTTTTATCTTATTTCCATCATGAATACTTGTAATTTGTTTCCCCAACCATGCTTTGCGCTGTTGCAGTCTGGTTTGAATCTGCTCCTCCAATTGAAGGCAGTCTTGGATAACATGCAAAATATTCGGCGCATGCACTGCGGGTTGTGCCAACGCTTGGATACGCTGTCGAAGCTGAGCTTGCTCGGATTGGAGCGACTCCAGAACGGCTGTGTCTTCGTCCAAACTGGTTTCCTCCAGCCAGTTCGCGATAGCTTTGGTTACTTCAAGCATTCGACTGAATAAGAAAGGAAATTGAGCATCCTCCATGGTGCTCATTTCATTGCTGTAGAAGCCGCGCCCGATTTAACGATTTTGACGGCCTCGGCCCACGTGTCCCGCAATTCTGTTGTTAATCGAATAGCGACTTGCAAAGATTCCAGATTCAATTTCATGTTTGCTTCATGGAGCTTATCTTTAATAAAAATGTAAAGGGCGGATAGATTTTTGGAAATATCATATTTATAATTTAATGTTATGAGAAGCTCGTCAAATATATCCGTGGCTCTAATAATATTCTCATGCTTGGCTTCGTAATTCTTCTTTTGGATGCTTTCGTTCGCCTGCTTCATGAATTTTATTGCTCCATTAAAAAGCATAAGCGTCAATTCCCCTGGAGATGCCGTATTTACTTGTGTTCTTAAGTAAATGTCATGTGTGTTCACGTTCATAACGCTTACCTCTTTTCATCTATAATAATGCCGGACGTTTGCATGATGTGGTCTACAATATCCAACAATTTTTCGGGCGGAAGCTCTTTCAGCACTTCGTTCGTATCCGAATTGATCACTTTAATAACAATATCTCCTGTCGGCTTGTGAACGGAATATTCTACCTTTTTCGGCGGCCCGACAATCTCCCTGTTTGCTTTTTCTACGGCTTTCACTATCTGTTCTTCACTATAAGAAAGCTCGTGCCGATTTTTTCGCAAGGCGTTAATATATACGGAACCAGATTCCAAGTCTGCATCGTTCCGGCCTGTACTAGCCTTGGAAACACCTACGCTCTGCCCCAATGACGAAGTATTTGTGTTTGACAATGCAATTCCATCCATTACCTCCATCCTCCTAGCAACCCTTAAGGGGTGATTATAGCAGTTTATTTCATCTGACTTTGCAACCAAGAGATTTGCTGGTTTCCATTGGCAACCGCTGTATCCATGGCAGAGAAGATTTGATAATAATAATCCTCTTTTTTGCTTAATTTATCGGTCCATTCATCAATCTGTTTGCTTAATGAATCTACTTGAAGACCGAGTTCCGTTGTGCTGCTGTTATAGACAGTACCGGTAATTCCGGCGCGGCTTGTAAGCGATTTGACCAAGTTATCCGCAGCTTCATAAAATTGTTGCGCAACACCGCGGTCGGAACTGCCCGTAGTTCCCACGTTGGTGAACAAATCGATAACGCCTTGCGGATCAGCGGCAAGTGCTGCATCCAATTTTGTATTATCGATCGAAAGCTTGCCAGCTGAGGTAGGATCATTTGAATTGTACGGGTTTGTCGTGATGCCGATTTGCGATAATAAACTATAGGACCCGCTTACATTGGTAACTTGAGTATAAGCGACAGCCCTGAAATCGTTATAACCTTTTTGCAGCAAGTCATCGCCGTTGAGGAGCCCGCTTTGCGCTTTCTGGGTCCATGACGTAATATCCGAATCCTTCATTGCAGCTTTCTGATCATCGGTCAACGGCTGATAATCACGGAATTTCTGTTCGGAAAGTTTGCTTGAAATTGTAGAAATGAGCGTATTATATTTGTCAACGAAATCTTGAATCGATTTTTTTATGCTGGCGGTGTCGGACGAAATATTGACTGTGACCGTTTGTCCGGACAGCGTCTTGTCAAGCAAGTTGTAAGTTACCCCGTTAATCGTGAACTGGTTGCTGGGCCTGGACGTACTAAGCCCATCAAGAGTAAATTGCGCATCAGTGCCTTTATGCGGTTGGGTTGCTGAGTTCGTGTCCAATTTCAACATTTCCAGAACGTTCCCGCTAGTGCCTGTTCCCGAAAAGGTCGTTCCCGTAAAATCAATTACTGCGCTCGATCCAGTTGTATTTGTAGAAATGACGACCTTGTCGGAGTAGGAGTCGTACGTCATCGTTACTCCTGCACCGGATTTGTTGACCTGATCCATAATGGAATTCAAGCTGTCGCTAGGAGAGAAACTGATTGTCTTGCCATTAATGACAAATTGATTAGATGAATCTAAAGTAAAACCGAGAGCGCTAGCCTGACTGCTTATGCTAGCCGTCGGGTCCAGCTTGCCATTGCCTCCAAAAATTGCATTACCGCTCACATTAAACCCGTTTGTTGCCAGACTAGTCACGGTTAACTGATGCGACGCAGGCTGAGCAGTCGAATCGGAGGAAACCGTTATTTTGGTTGAGTCCGACGTCGTCGCCGTCGTTTTCTGCCAGTTAGCCGAGAATCTAAGAGAAAAGGCCGAGTCTCTGAACGATGCCGCGAGACTGTTGATGGAGCGGTACGCATCTTGCTTCCACTCCAAAAGCTGCTCTTTTTGCTTGAGTTTATCTTGAGGAGCTCGCTCCGCCATCATCAGCTTGCTTACCATTCCGTCGATATCCATTCCGGATCCTAAACCGCTTATTCGGTTCACCATGTTAATCCCTCCGCTCAATCAAGCGTTTGACAAAATTATTCGTTATTACTATTATCGACGAAATGAGGCATTTCTTTTAGAGTCTTTGCTTGATTATTTGCAAACGTTGCTTGGCAGGCGAATAACCGTATCGGCTTGCCAACTGATAATATTTTCGAGCCGGCTCTAATTGCCCTGTAATTTCGTAAAACACGCCCAGGTTGTAGGCAGCCTTAAAGGAACCAGTGCCTACTACCGACGCGTAATTATCGTTATCTCCAATGGCAAGAGCCATCCGGAAGTAGTTTTCAATGTCAGGAAGTTTCCCAGAGTCCATAGCCAGTAATCCCAACAAGAATGGAAGATCCGGAAACGTGGGGTAGCGGGCAATGTATGGCGTTAAACGCGTTTCCGCCTCCGCGCTTCTACCTATGTATTTAAGGGCGTATCCAAGCATAACGGCCATTACTGGAAAATATAGCTGCTGTTCTTCGTGCAATGCGATACATCGATTTAACGCGAGAACGGCTTCTTCGTATTGTTTTAACGAGAAATGCAGTTTGCCCAATTGGTACAGCATGTATCCGTCATCGGGATGTTGACGCAAATGTTGCTCATAAAGCTCGAAGTATCTCTTGGCTTTGCCTTTTCTTTCGTATTCTTCCTGTTGATATCCGTAATGAGTAACAATGATGCCAGTCTTGGCACTCAAAGCGGGAGTATCCCCGTAGTAAATCATCTCGTGCACGACACCTGCGTAACGATACTTCCCATTATTGGGATAAAAGCGCGCCATCGAATGGATATGGATCTCATCTTCAATCAGGTTCCGTATCGTAATCGCTCCCGCCTGATCGGGATGGTGTTTGGCGAACTTTCGCATAGCCGTTAGCGCTCCGCTATCGAGTTCCTCATCAGCATCCAGAAATAAAATATAATCCCCTGTTGCATAAGCTGCGGTACCATTTCTTGCATCAGCAAAGCTCCCGTTCCATTCCACATCCACCACTTTGGCTCCCATAGCAGATGCAATTTTTTTAGTATTGTCTTGGGAACCGGTATCGCCGACCACAATCTCGACGTGCTTCGGAACGCTTGCCAACACGCGGCGAATATTCGTTTCCTCGTTACGTACAATTAGGCATACGCTAAATGTTGTCATAAAGCCTCCATTGAAAAGAAAAAGGCCCATCCAATGAATGGGCCTTTTCCCAAAGGTCGATGATTAACGCAGGAGCTGCAGTACGCCTTGAGGCGCTTGGTTAGCTTGTGCCAGCATCGAAGTAGCAGCTTGTTGAAGAATGTTGAACTTCGTGTAAGTCATCATTTCTTCAGCCATGTCGGTATCACGGATACGGGACTCGGCAGCTTGCAGGTTTTCAGTCGTAGCTTGGGTGTTGTTGGATCTGTGCTCCAGCTGGTTTTGAACAGCACCGAGGTCGGAACGGCCTTTGTTCACTTTCTCGATTGCAGTGTCAACTGCAGACAACTCGGTACGAGCCGTTGAATTGTTTGTGATCGTACCGAAGCTAAGAGTAGTCAGGTTAGCATTCGACAGATCAATCGCTACCGTATCGGAGCTGTTGTCGCCGGTTTGAATCGTAACGGTGTTGTTCGTTCCGTTCAACAGGGCAATGCCGTTAAACTTGGTGTTAGTGGCGATGTCGGTCTTAATGGAGCTCGCAAGCTTTTGGTACTCAGTGTTAATAGCAGTGATGTCGGTCGAGTTGTATGTACCGTTGGCTGCTTGCGTTGCCAGTTCCTTCATGCGTGTCAGCATGTCGGATACTTCATTCATTGCGCCCTCGGCCGTTTGAGCGAGGGATACACCGTCTTGCGTGTTGCGGTTTGCTTGGTTCAGCGATCTGATTTGAGCGCGCATTTTCTCGGAGATCGAGAGGCCTGCTGCGTCATCAGCTGCGCGGTTAATGCGGTAACCGGAGGACAGCTTCTCGCTGGATTTGCCCTGCTGAGCGTTGTTGTACGCCAAGTTGCGGTGGGCGTTCATTGCGTTAAGATTGTGGTTGATAATCATGATTCGTTTCCTCCCTGAATGTTGATTGTCCACTTCCATGTGGAGTAGGCTTTTCGCCTTACAATTTATTATATCGGCGGTACTTTGTACTTATTTAATAGCAAAATTATATTTTTTTCGATTATTTCTGAGTCGGATTCATCATTTTTTTTATGGCCGCCAGATCCAGATGAGGCTTCAACGCTTCCTGGTTGCTTTTTTGAATCGTATCATATACTCCTTGCGGAGGATCGTTATATCTTTAGGGGCCTCGATTCCGATTTTAACCTGATCTCCATCGACGGCGGAGATAAAAATTTCGATATTATTGCCAAGAAGTATCGATTGTCCCTTTTTTCTTGTTAGGATCAACAAAGGATTACTCTCCCTTCTTCGCAAGAGCTTCTCGGAACATAGGCTCTTTGGCGGTATAGGCGACCTTATAAGGAGGAACGATCTGTCTTCCTTTATTGTTCCGAACATTAATGACAAGCGGAGCAAGAAGGTTCATGGTCGATGCGGTAAACGGCTCGTGTATGGTAATGATCGACAGGATGGCCGCATCTTCGGCAGATGCTAGTTCCAGGTATTCCTTGTCTTTCTCCTCGATTTCCAACGAATAGCTTTGAAAAAAAGCGAAGGGCGATGCGACCAGAAAACCTACATTAGGGTCGGCAACGCTTTGCAAATATGCATACGGACTTTGCTCCTCCATGATTTGCAAGGTAAATTCGTTCAAATGTTCGAATCCCAGTATGCTTCCATCAAATTGAACCACTCGCTCATGCAAGAAATCCAACACGGATATTCCTCCTAAAATTCAATGCTATAGCTTGCGCTATAGCATTGGCAATTATTATTTATAAATGTCGTACTTCGTCACAGAGATATCGATCGCTTGCTTTTGCTTTAAATAAATGTCTACGCTTCCCGGGTTATATTGAATATCGGGCTTCTGCGGTGTGTATTGAATGATCGGGTGCTGCGCCTCTATGTGAATTTCCGGCTTCTGAGGTGTATACGTGATTTTCACGTTGTCGTAAGCGGGGTTTCCTGTGTACTCAATCGGATTTTGCCGTTCGAACACATCGCTGGCAATATCGGCGAAAGCATCCCCATGATTCGTTATTTGAGCCATCCGGTTTCCATCTTCTACAGTTTTGGCTATAGCCTGAAGAGCTACGCTTTGACATTGGCTGTATATCATACTGTTCCATGCCAAGTTCGGGCCGACTCCTAAAGCAGACCAGGCTTCCGACGAATCAATTTGCAATTGCCCCGGGGGCGAATGAATATCAATCTGGGCTTTCGGCTGCTGAATTTGCAAATCGCCTTTGGGTAATTGCATCTCCTGCGATGCCCTATACGTTTGAATACCTATCTGAGCAAAGGTTTGATGGATGGAGAGACGAAGGTCATTCATAGGAGTCCTCTCTCACTATCTCAAGTAGTCAATTAGAGTTGGCTGTATGACTTTGGCTCCGACGGAAAGAGAGGCCTGATACACGTTTTCATCTGCCTTAAGTTTAGTAATCGTTTCTGCGATATCGGCATCCTCAACTTTCGAGTCGAGACTTGTCAAGTTCACATTCAAGTCCTTCATACGACTATCCATCAAATCGATCCGATTCGAACGAGCGCCAACCTCCGCGCGTACATTCAAAAACTTGTCCATTCGGGTTTTTAGCTTATCAGAAAAGGCTGCCGCACTTGTCTTGTCGCCATTGGCAAATGCGTTTTGCAGCCCCTTCAACACAGTGAAAAGGTTGTCCGTAGTACCGTTCGTATCCTGTGGGCCGAAAACCTGGTCGCCGGTTACATTGGTCGGTATCGTTACCCCCGCGGCAAATTGATAGCTGATCTGTGCTGTATCAGTTTTATCCGCCGCTGCATTAGTACTGGAATATGGCTTCTGATCCGTCTTTTGACCGTTAAATATATACTTTCCATTCAACTGATCGTTACCGAGAACGACAGCTTGATCGTAAATTTGCCCCAACTCTGTAGCGATAGCATTCAGGGCCGATTGCGGATTGGTTCCATTCAAACCTTGCGTGGTCAGTTCGGTTGCCCGCTGGAACAAATCGTTAATTTGTCCGAGGACAGTATCCGTATGATCAACGAGGGATTTCGCTGTGTCAATGTTCTTCTGATACTGATCGTTCATGGAAAGCTCGCTTCGGTATCGGAGCGCATAAGTAATACCAACCGGATCGTCACCAGGTTTGTTTATTTTTTTGCCCGTTGACAAAATGTCTTGGTTTACCTCCAAGCGATTTAAATTGTTATTTACGTTTCTAAGCAATTGCGAACTGAGCATGCTGTTCGTAACGCGAAGCGGCATCGGAAGTTCCTCCTAATCCCCACTTTGATCTTAACGACCGACGACGCCGGTTCCGTTAATGAGCTTGTCCAATATCTGATCGTACGTCGTCATGAAACGTGCAGCCGCACCATAAGCATGTTGAAACATGATCATGTTCGACATTTCTTCGTCAAGCGATACCCCGCTTACGGACTGTCGGCGTGAATCGACTTGATCAACCAGGTTCTGTTGATTATTCATCTGGCGTGTTGCCTCTTGAGCCTGAACGCCCATCTGCCCGACAATCGATTGAAAGTAATCGTCGATAGTCCCGCTGGTGACCCCGTTGCTTAACGCTCCGCTCGGGAAAGCGAATTTGGAATCTTTTAGTTGCGCCATCAATAGTGTAAGCGTATTGTTGCCCTTGACCGTTAGTTCGGTGCCAGTAGAATCATCCGTTCTCATGGAGGTTGCGATTAATGATACATCGTTCTGTATAGCAGGATTAAGTTGAATGCTGCCAGCCGTAATCCCCGTCGAACCCGCCTTCGCTGTAAAGAAGTCGCCGCCGGTTGTAGGAGGTGTCGTAAACAAATATCCTAGTTTATGCAGGCCGTTCAAGCCTTTTACAGTTACCACGGTATCGGCAGCCAGGGTTCGCTGGGCAACGCTGCCGCTATAAGTGACAGGCCCGTTAGCCGTATTTAAAACCGTATTGTTTGGAATCACTGATCCCGCGGGAATAGTAATGGTCACATCGCCATTAGCGATTGTATTTGCGAGTGTATCCAGTTGGTTTTGATAATCGACAACGTATTTATCGCGGGAATAAATCATTCCGTACGCTTCGCCACTGCTCAAATCTCCCGAGGAGAAGGCCGTTTGGAGAGCGGTGGCACTCGTAGCAGTAGCCGTTTCCCCATTCACCAGGTTCACGCCGCCCATATTGATGCTGTAGCCAGTGGCTGTTTCTGTCACTGTAATATTAACGATTTTGGACAAGTTATCCGTCAACAGGTCGCGTTGGTCGCGCAGATCGTTCGCACTGTCGCCCATGCCTTCGATTTTGGAAATTTGCGCGTTAAGGCTGGCGATCGTTTGAATTGTGGAGTTGATCTCGTCCGCCTTCACGCCGATATTCGTAGTTAAATCGTTGTTCAGATCGGATAGCTGCTTGCTCGTCTGGTTCAGAGCGTCGGTGAGAGCGTTGGCGTTTTCGCGCAATATTTTGCGACCGGTCACATCTTCCGGATTTTTGCTTAAATCCGACCACGCTTTCCAGAAGTTGTCCAGCACCGTGCGTATTCCGCTGTCGCTCGGTTCGTTCACAATGGTCTGCAATTTATCCAGCGTATCCGCCTGGATGTTCCAATTGCCCAGAGATTTATTTTCGTTCCTGAACTGGTCATCCAAGAACGATTCGCGCACGCGAGTAATCGACGAGAATTCAACCCCGGTACCCAGTTGGCCAGGGACGTTGCTTCGCATCATCCCCGGAGCTTCCATCGGTATCGAGGCCGTCATGTTTACTCGTTGCCGCGAATACCCTTGCGTATTCGCGTTTGCAATGTTATGCCCCGTCGTATTTAAAGCGGCCTGTTGCGTAAATAAACTGCGCCGCGCCGTCTCAATGCCATGGAAAGTAGAACTCATCTACGCCACTCCTTCTCGAGCTCTTATGCCTTAGTATCGAACAACCCGTTCCTTACAGCGTTATGCGACGAAGAGGCCGGCGCTTTGTAAAACAAGTCTTGATTCGGATCGTCCACAAGCAAATCAATGGAAAAATTAATAAAGGCCAGCGATTGCTCGATTAGCTTCTGATTCGTTTCGTTCAGCCTCTTCAGCTCGATCAGCTTTTCCAGAAGAATTTGCTGTACGTTCATGAGGGCTTTCTTTTCGTCCGCTTTAAAAATGATTTTGATCAAATCCGAAACGGTGACGCGCGGGTCGGGGTTGTAGCCGCGGGAAATGAGATATTCCCCTGTCCTCTGAACTCGCTCGCGATCCAATTCGGCAACCTGCCTGACCAGCTTGTTTTCCCTATGAATAATCGCGTTCAAGCTGTCGACGTCATTGCGCACAAGAACGGGTGTTTTTTCGTTCGCCAGCTCAATTAACTGGCTATGCACTGCCGCCAGCCGTTCCATAAGTTCCAATAACGGTTCTATCGTCACCACGTTCACCCGTTTCTCACGCGTTCTTATTTCAAATACGGCAGCAGCTTGTCGGCGATTTTCTTCGCCTCAACGTGGTACGTCCCGGCCGATACCGAGTTCTTCAAATCCTCAATGCGCTTGCGGTGCTCCTCCGTGCCTTGAGCTCCTAACAGTTCCATCGCTTCCGGGGAAATTTGTACTTCGTCTTTCTTTCCCTTTTTCCCGGCACCGGCTACGGATTTCGCATCCGCAGAACGTTTATACATGCCCAGAGATCCGACTCTTTGCGATTCGTTAATCTTCACCTTGATCACCTCGTCCAATTCCGTCCAAAACCAAAAGGCCGATAATGTATACATCTATTATCGGCGAAAGTCGGAATTTATTTTAGGGGTTTGCAATAATTTTCAATGACGCTCTCTAAGACGGTCTTTGATGTTGAAGCTCTTTTGAAGATCCGACTTCTGCTGCTCCAGCTTCTTCTGGCTGTCCTGCAGCACATGGCTCGCATCCTTCAGCAGCTTCTGGCGGCAGCTGTCGCACATCGCTCCTTCGCGAATCGCGGCGCCGCACACTTCGCATTCATAGGACATATTGGGATGATTCGCTAACGAAATGCGGCCTTCGCGGACAAACTTCGTGATTTGCCGGATGCTTACGCCCGTAGCCTCGCTTAGCTCCGGAAACGTCGACTGCCGGTTCTCGCGCAAATATTTATAGCATTTCTCATATTGTTCTTCGATATCTTTCATGCAGCTCGGACAATACTCGTGGATGCCTTTCATGTACAATTTTCCGCAACGAGAGCAATTGCCCACATTGTTGAGGCCCATAGCAAGTCCCCCTTTACCCTTCATGCTACTATTATTTTACATCATAGATCTGTGTGTTGCATTACATTTTACAGGTTCTGCCGCGAGCCGTTTATCTTGCCAGCGTTAAACCGTAAACGTCGACAGCGCCGGCCGCGCGGATCGCTTTGGCACACTCGTTCAGCGTGCTGCCGGTCGTGTACACGTCGTCGACGACAAACAATCGGACTGGCTGAGGATGGCGGGCGGACAGCCACATGCCGAGTTCCCTCCGCCCGGCTTCGTGCAATGAGAACAGATCCCTCGTGTCCTGGAGCCGCTCTCCGCGCGTTTTCAAGCTTTGCTTCTCGGTATGCCGGTTTCGCCGCAGCAAATCCAGAACAGGGGCATCCAGCCGGCGACCGAGCGCTCGCGCCATTTGTTCCGCCTGGTTAAATCCCCGTTCCAACCGGCGTGCTACGCTTAAAGGAACGAAAGTAAGGACGGTTCGGGCAGGCGCACGCGCATCATCGACAGCTACCTGATGGAGTCGGTACGCATGCAGCAACATTTCGGCCAGCAGCTCTGCAAGCTTCTCGTCCCCGCGGTATTTGTAACGGGCCAGCCACGCCTTCATATGTTCGTTATATTCAACCGCACTGCGGTTCCTCACAAAATAGGCCGTCTCCCGGCGCGCGCAATCCGCACAGTCCTCATAACGGCCGCAAACACCGCACCGCACGTCCCGGATCCACGGAATGGCTTTCCGGCATCCCGAGCACAGTCCCGGCGGATACGAATGTGCGGCATTTCGTACACTCCCTCGGCATAATAGGCAAGCAGCTCGTTCCGGAGCTAGCAGCCCCGACAATCGCCGGGACCAATCCGCAGCCGCCGTCCGGATAGAGCTTTTCCGCTGAAACTGTATAGGTCATTCCCCCTTATTCACTCCATCAGAAAGTATATGCTACGCCTAAACTTAGGCTGATTCCGCTCCTAGGTATTAAGCTGGGGGGAGTAATGGCCAGCAACGTGCAGGGCGTTACACAGCCAGCTTAACGCCTGCAAACGCGCACGTCCCCAAAGGACGGCCTAAGCCGTTTATCCTTATGAAATGTACCCGAGCTTCTTCGAGAGCCGGTTCATGCTTCGGATATGACGTACGGCCGCCGTCTGCGGCGCAGTCCGATGCTGCGCCAGAAACGTTACGTACCCGGCCGGATCGGCAGCGGACCGCCCCGCTCTTCCCGCCATTTGCACAAGCGCCGCGTCGTCAAAAAGCCGGAATCCGCATCCAGCACGATGACATCGCTCTTCGGCACGGTCACCCCGCGCTCCAAAATCGTCGTCGTCACCAAAACACGAATCACCCCCTCGCGAAAATCTTGCACCTTCCGCACGCGCTCCGGGTCCTGCGAGAACGTGCCTTGAATGCTGCTCTGCGGTTCCGCACGCTGAAGCAACGTTACCAGCGGCTCTACCATAGCTATGCCGGGCACGAAGACGAACAACTGGGCGCCGCGCAGCAGACTTCGCCGAACGCTGTCAAGCAATGGTCGCGACAGCCGCCCGGCAGCAATCATGCCCGCGAGCGAAGCCGTGGACGTCAGCTGCGGGACGGGCAGCGGATGGCGATGGTAACGGGCCGGAACCTTCGCATGTGGCAGACGCCCTCGCCGGGCCGCCCGCTGCATGCCGGCCGGAGGGGTGGCGGATAACAATATGTAGCGGCCTTGCGGCTTGCAGGCTTTGCGGGCGGCATAGGCCAAGGAAGGGTTATTGTGGAACGGAAACGCGTCAAGCTCGTCAATGACGACCAGCTCGAACGCTTCGTGAAAGCGCAGCAGCTGATGCGTCGTGGCGACAACGATATTCCCGATATCCCAGCGCTGCTCGCTTCCGCCGTACAAGGTGACTACTTTGGCCTCGGGGAATGCTCGCTCTACCCGCGGACTCAGCTCCAGCACGACATCCTTCCTCGGCGTTGCAATAAGCGCCCGGCCCCCGCCGGCGACGGTGGCGGCGAGGAACGGAAAGATCATCTCCGTCTTCCCCGCTCCCGTTACGGCCCAGATCAGAAAACAGGGCGGATTGTCCCGATCCCGCTCCGCTTGCTGAGGTTGCAGCAAAAACTCGAGTCCCGCCCGGGAAGCCGCCGATTGTGCAGCGTTTAACCCCCACGGAGCGAGCAGTTCGTCCATGCCGGGCATAGCGACAAGCTTATCCGCCTCCGCCTTGTTTGCCTGATCTGCCGCATTTGATACGCTCCGGATCAGAGGAGTACACGCCCTCACTCTGCCCATGGTCAAACACTCTTCGCAATAAGGGCAGGCTTGTCCGCAATGCGGACAGTCTGTCCAGCGCAGACGCTCCTCTCCGCTGCCGCATCTGACACACACGTATGCGGGAGATTGGCCGGTTTTCCGCCAAAAGCGCAGGCGCCGGGCCCGTTCGGAGCATCGTAACGCTGGCTCTATAGCAAGCTCTCCCCGCAAGCTGGCCCATTGAACCGCAAATGTCAGACGCGACATGGAACCGCCAAGCTCAAGACCGTGATGAGACGCTAACGCCAGCGCTTCATCCAGGAGCAGATGCCGGCCCAAGGCAAGACGAAGCAGCTCGGAATATTCCTCTTTGACAATGGGTATTGGCTGCAGAGTGGAATAGGATGTGAAGAGTCCCACTTTCAGTACAGGAATACATACGGGTTCCCTTTGTTGTTCGTGTTGGAATATGAGCTTGAACGGAGGTGAGGACTGAAGTAATTGTACTAACTCCGAGGGAGGTATGTGAGGATATTCACCTTGCCTTGCCGATAACAGTCGCCTGACCCGCTCGGCTTGTCCAAACGATAGGGGAGGACGAACAAGCCACAGCTCCGCCTCGCCCTTCGTTCGGCTCCGCCAATAGACAGCGTCGGCTTCCCAGCAGATCGTCGTGCGCCATTGCCACGTAGATCCGCTGCTTACCGCATAAAGAGCCGCCTTCATAATTCACCTGCCAAAATCCAATGTAAACGGTTACTGTTGTAGCTGCAGCCACTTCGTAACATCTTCCTGCCGGTGCAGTCTTACGACGATGACATCGTCTTGTTCATGCCGCTTAAGAAATTCGTCGACCGCCTCTTCGCCGTGCAATCCGATATGCATCGGATGCTTGCGCGACAACTTTTCGACAATGCGCAGCGTATCGTCCGTAGAGCCTTCATCAAGCACGGTTGTATCGATCTGCCGCCCTCTGAACTTGGAGAAAAAATAGAGCGAACGAACGTACCATTCGATTTGAGACTCGTTATTGTTCGTAATCAGCACGACGTGCGCCGGTTTGCGGCCGTTTTTCCGGCCAATCATCAGCCTGCCGTATGCATGTACGAGCACAACGGCCATCAAGTAACACGCCATAATAGCGAACAAGCCAAGCATGCGGCACTCCTCCTCTAGCGTCCGAGAGGATCACTACGTTCCATTCTTAGAAGTAGTATATGCCGTCATAACTTGGCAGGTTCCTTCCGGTTCTGGGTCTTGCGCCGGAAACATCGCCCTATATCGTGACCCAGCCGTTCTTGATGGAGATGATGACAGCTTGCGTGCGGTCATCGACCTCCATTTTTTGCAAAATGCTGCTGACGTGATTTTTGACCGTCTTCTCGCTAATGAACAGATTGTCGCCGATCGCCTTGTTGCTCTTGCCCTCGGCCATCAGCTTCAGCACTTCCGCTTCCCGCTTCGTGAGCGGACTGTTCTCGACGCTGCCGTATTTCAGACCGTGCTCCTTAATGGATGCGCTCGGCCCGACCACCCCGACTTCGTCCAAATACGTCATGCGGCGCAATTGGTTGATTAGCTTGCCGGTTACCTTCGGGTGGATGAAGGCGTACCCGTTCACCACCGACCGGATTGCGTTCATCAGCGATTCAGGCTCCATATCTTTCAGCAAGTATCCGGACGCGCCTTTGCGCAGCGTCTCGAACACATAGCTCTCGTCGTCGTGAATCGATAAGATAATTACTTTAATATCCGGAAAAATGGTTTTGAGCCGCTCGGTTGCCACAACGCCGTTCTCTATCGGCATATTGATGTCCATCAACACCACGTCGGGGCTGTATTGGTTGCACAGCTCAATGACCTGGATGCCGTCGCCGCACTCCGCTATGACTTCCATGTCGCTCTCCATATTAATGATGCGCTTCAGGCCCTCACGAAACAATTGGTGATCGTCTGCAAGAATGATACCGACCTTCTGCTTCGTTTTCCCCGCATTATCCATGTCCGCTGCCATCCTCCTTCGAATCGGTTCCGAATGGTATATACATCGTGATCCTAGTGCCGGAATTTTTCTCGGAATGGAGCTCCATACTGCCATCCAACAGCTCCAGCCGTTCCCTCATTCCCAAGAGCCCGAAATGATTGTCGTGGGCGAGCCGGGGCTCCAACTGCTCCAGGTTGAAGCCGACCCCGTTATCGACAATGTGCAACTTGACCCCATCCTTGCCGAAGATCGTCTCCAACGACACGTAAGTGGCTCCGGAATGCTTCTGCACATTGGCGAACGCCTCCTGCACAAGCCGGAAGATGGCCACTTCCATCCCCGAAGGGAGGCGTATCTCCCGCCCCTTCAGCTCGAACTTGGTGCGAATTTTCGCTTTGTCCTCGAAGTCCTGCACGAATTTGCGCAACGTCGGCACGAGGCCAAGATCGTCAAGCGCCATCGGCCGCAGGTTGAAAATCATTTTGCGAACTTCCTCCAGCCCGCCGCGGAGCTGCCCTTTCAGATCGATAAGCTCGTCTTTGACAGCCGGGTATTCTTGCTTATCCAGCATCCGCTCGGCAATTTCCGTACGAAGAACGACATTGGCCATCGTCTGCGCCATGCCGTCATGAATTTCACGGGCGATGCGCTTGCGTTCTTCTTCCTGCGCCAAAATGATCTTCAGACCGAGCAGCTGCCGATTTTTCGCCGACTCCAGGATGCGGGTTACTTGATTGAGGTCGCCGGACAAATACTCCAGCACGACGTTCATTTGGGAAACGATCGTCTCCGCTCGCTCGACCTGCTTGTCCACGTTCTTGATGCGTTTCTGCAGCTCGTCTCGCCGTGCTTTGAGGTGCGTTTCCCGTTCCCTCGCCGCGGCCAGCTGCGTCTGCAAGGTGATCGCAGCCTCATAGGCCACCTTAATGTCATCGTCGCGGAAACGGTGAAAATCGCGGCTCACTTCCGTCAAACGTATTCGGGAACGTTTATATTCGATTTCAAGCCTGTCCACCTGATCAATCGTCTTCGACGTCTCGGTCTGAACTTCCTGCAATTCGCGGGTAAGCATTTCCCGCTCTTGCCGGGCCGTTTCGCTGATTTCGAAGATCTGGTATTTGCTGTTCTCCATCACTCCGATAGCGTTCTTTATAATGCGGTCTATTGCATCGGGCTGCAAAGGAATCCTTGCTCCTTTATGGTGATGATGACGAATTAGGTCGATCATTACCTCTTATAGTACCATATTTCGGAAATTGGCGTGTGGAACTCCGGAACTATTTTACAAAATTATTGCAGCGTAACTAACTGAGCTTTCTGATCCCAGCTCACTTTCCAGCCCATGTTTTCGGCGATGATGCGGAGCGGCACCATAGTCAAGTTGTTCATGATCTTAGGTGCGACTTCGGCGGTAACGCGTTGTCCGTTTACGATGAGATCGGGACTATCGATCCATAAGTCGATCATTTTGCCGCCGCGCAGCAGGGTGACTTTTCGCTCATTCCCGTCCCAGATCACCTTCGCTCCCAACGCTTCAGCCGCAAACCGGACGGGGATCATCGTATTGCCGTTTATAATGACAGGCGCTTGCTCCAAAGTCATCGTCTGGCTGTTCACTGAAGCTTTGCGGTTGCCCACCGTCAGCTTGACTTGATTGTTTGACAGCGCCGGCATCGTACCCGGGTAGACGAACGAAATGTCGTCGATCTGGATTTTGCCCTTGGGAGCCCGTTCGTCTTGGCCTTGCTCCGGATTCGCCACATAAATTCCTTTCAGCGTAATGGGGTACGCCGGCTTGGAGTCCGAAAAATCGAGACTGACCGTCCGCCATCCGGTCCAATTGATCGGATTGGCCAGGTCAAGATAGTAGGCCTTGCCGTTCGCGTCGGTAACAAGGGCACGCAGCCAGTTCAGGCTATTGTCACCATATACCTTCAGCTTCATATATTCCGGCCTGCCATCGATCTTAACGCCCCCGTCTGGCTGGTTGAAAAGCGCATAGGCGGCTTTAATCCCTTTTCCTTTGGTGAAATCGTATGACAGCTCCAGGCTTTTGTTCTGCGTAACCGGGTCCTGCACGATATTGACGTGAGCGTCCGTCTCTGCCGGTGCCTTGTCCGAGGTCGTCAGCACCGCTTTCGTATCGAGATCGTACCACAGCTGCTCTTGTCCCACCGGCAACGCCAGCATCGAGCTGTAGCCGTCATAGCGTGCAATGATTTGCGCCACGGTGCTGCCCTTTAAGCTGCTTACCGTCAGGACGCCGTTCGCAACCGATCCTTGGAAGCCGTTGAGCTCCCAATTGACAAGCTCCGGAGGTATTTCGCGCGTCTTGCCGTCTTTCGTCGTCACGATGACCGGCAGGCGGAACGTTTCATTTTCCGACAAAATGAGATTCGAGCCGCGCACTGTCATCGAGGCGATATCGTCGCGGCCGATGACTTTGACGTCCATACTCGCTTGGCCTTGCCCGGATACGACATTGAGCTTCGTCGCACCCGATTTCGCAGCTGTAAATTCGTTGCCTTGGAACGTACCGACCGGTGCGGTGCTCGACCACTGTGCCGTCATAGCGGATGCATCCATCGGATTGTAATACTCGTCGTAAGCTTTGACCTGATACGATGCTTTCTCCCCGAGGAAAAGGATTTCCGGCCCGCGCGCGAACAACCCTTTCACTACTGTCGATTTCGGCGCTGTGGAATAGACGCCTACGCCGTTCACGACTCTGCGTTCGACACCGTTCTGCAGATCCGCCACCAGCTTCGCATCCGTATCGCCTAATGGCCTGGATACCATCGTCGTGGAGCCCCCGCCGTCGAGGACCATCCCTCTCCATACTCCGGCCTTTGCCATCGCATCCTGCAATTCCGGAATTGTCATGCCGTCGCTCTTGCTGTTTTTATCGGCTGTAATAAGATAAGCGATTTTGAGGTCTTTGGAGTATCCGATGGCGGTCCGCGACACGGTGCTGTAGCCGGAGAAGTTGGAAACGTCCCTGGTTAAAATACTCGATTTGCCTTCGTCAACAAGCAGCGTTTCCCCGCCGATCATCATTTTAAACGACTTCGTATCGTAAGTCTTGGAAGCATCCATCGGCACAATTTGATAGTCTACCTTGATCGGATCGCCCACTTTAAGATGCTGTTTCACGTAATCGGTCGCTTTTCCGTTCGTCTTAAGAATCATGGCCCCAGGCGGAACAAGCCCCGGTAGAACGCTATCGATGGCGATTTGCTGGATCACGCCGTTCTGAACGAGAATTTCCGACGGAACCGTGACTCCATCGTTTGTCCGGCTGTCCGTGGCAAAAGCGCTCGTATACACGAACATGCCGTCCGTCAACCCGTACGTGCTATTCGGGTCATCGAGCCAGTACGACGTCTTGTTGACCCCTCCAAGCGGGAACGTGGAGCCGTCCTTAGCTGTGACTGAGCCTTTAAACGTAAACGCATCGACAATAGGCTGGTTGTTCTTATCGATCGCAAAAGAGTAAAGACCTTGCAGCCCCAGAGGCGGCGTCGACATTAGCTGGCCGTTCATAATTTCCGGGCCGTCCGGCACACCTTCTGCTATCGTATTATAGAAGTCCCCGTTCACCCCGGCTACGGCGCCAGTCTCTTTCACCATGCCGGATACCGTATTCCGCTTGGCGAACTGCCCGTTCGTGCCTGTCATGACGTCAAGCCGAACGTTCGGGTTGGTGAGGTCGACTTCAATGACGTTCACCGAGACGCTCACCGCTTTGGAGCCTCTCATCCCGTTCCATATGTACTTTTTAAGAGTCGCTCCTGAGGTAATCGGCTCTTGTGACGATAGTGCCATTGTGCTTGCTTGCGACTGCGCGGCGCTTGTTACGGCCGGTATAGCCGGGATTGCGGAGAATGTAATGATGAGTGCCGACGTAGTGTGAACGATGACTTTTAGCGCCTTCTTCATGCTGTTGGAAATACTCCTCTCTCCGTTTCTGCTTCTCTCTCTTTCTACAAAAGTATAGACTCTTATTCTATCAAAAAAGTTCCGGTAGAAATAGTTTACAAAATAGCAACAAAAAAGGCCGTCTGCTCACGATTCACATGAACAGACAGCCGGTGCTTCCGACTGATATTCGATTGCTTGGTTATGCGAGTGCTTCTTTCTTGAGCAGCTCCGCTTTGTCCGTACGCTCCCAAGGAAGATCGACGTCGGTACGGCCGAAGTGGCCGTATGCTGCGGTTTGCTTGTAGATCGGACGACGAAGGTCGAGCTCCTTAATGATGCCAGCCGGGCGCAAGTCAAAATGTTTGCGAATCAGCTCAACGAGCTTCTCTTCGCTCACCTTGCCGGTGCCGAACGTATCGACTGCAATCGATACCGGACGCGCTACGCCGATGGCATAGGCCAGCTGCACTTCGCACTTCTCTGCGAGGCCTGCCGCGACGATGTTCTTCGCTACGTAGCGAGCGGCATAAGCTCCTGAGCGGTCCACCTTGGTCGGGTCCTTGCCGGAAAACGCTCCGCCGCCATGACGGGCATAGCCGCCGTACGTGTCGACGATAATTTTCCGACCGGTAAGACCTGCGTCTCCTTGCGGTCCGCCGATCACGAAACGCCCAGTCGGGTTGATAAAGTACTTGGTGTCCGCATCCAAAAACTGTGTCGGGACGACAGGCTTGATAACGTGTTCTTTAATGTCGCGCACGATTTGCTCTTGCGTCACATCTTCGCCATGCTGCGTCGATACGACGATCGTGTCTACACGTACCGGCTTGTCGCCATCGTATTCGACGGAGACTTGCGTTTTTCCGTCCGGACGAAGATAAGGCAGCGTACCGTCTTTACGCACTTCCGTCAACCGACGCGCGAGCTGATGGGAGAGCGAAATCGGCAGCGGCATAAGCTCAGGGGTCTCGTTGACGGCAAAGCCGAACATAAGGCCTTGGTCGCCTGCTCCGATCGCTTCGATCTCGTCGTCGGTCATTTGACCTTCACGGGCTTCAAGCGCCTTGTTAACGCCCATAGCGATGTCCGGTGATTGCTCGTTAAGCGAGACGAGAACCGCGCAAGTTTGATAGTCGAAGCCGTATTTCGCCCGCGTATAGCCGATACCCTTAACGGTCTCACGCACGATAGACTGAATGTCAACGTATTCCGATTGAGAGGTAATTTCACCAATAACGAGCACTAATCCTGTTGCAACGGAAACCTCGCAAGCGACGCGAGCGTTGGGATCGTTTTTAAGGAATGCATCAAGTACCGAGTCCGAAATTTGGTCGCAAATTTTGTCCGGATGACCTTCTGTCACCGATTCCGATGTAAATAAACGTCGACCGCGCAAATCCGCCATGTCCATCGACCTCCCACAAACTAGTCTATACAAAAAATGAACCTTTTCCGCTTGGAAAAGGTTACATGCTTTGAACCTCAATTATTCATGTTACCGGATTTGTCGATACCTGTCAATGGACATCATCTTTTTTCGTAAGGAAATGTTGCAAGAATGAGGCCTATAGCGTAAACATCATTTCTTCCGCTTTTCGGATGAGACGGCTCGTGATCGCCCCCCCGACAGCACCCGCATCTCTGGAGGCGATATGGCCCCAGTAATCCTCTCTAATTTGGCCTGACGAGATGCTTCCCAGCTCGGTTGCGAACTCCATATCGGCTCCCAAGTTTGCAAGCTCCTTGCCGACGGGAAGCCCCATTTCCGCTGCGATTTCATACTTCAATGCATCCAGAGCCTTCGCGCTTTCAGGCACAACTTTTGCATTGCTGTTTCTCGCCATTTGTGCGCATCCTCCTTGTCGGTGAGTTGACTATAGTATCACCGTTTCATAGGAACGCACACGAATAAGATGTTGTCATATTGGACAAAATTATGGTGTCGGCATTACTGATCAGCCTTGGACCCATCTTCGTTGACAACGGAATAGCTGCCGCGAACCATGATGTAGATATCCTGCGTGTTTTTAGGGGCAGCCTTAACACCGCGGCCTTCTCTCGGGAAGATGAGCAGGTGGTTATTCTCTACTGCAGCGCCTGGTGCGAGGTCTTTACCGGCTGTTGCATCAGGTATGCCGTTTTCGTCGATACTAACGGCAACGGTCTTGCCGGTGCGGACTAGGAGTTCGCTTCCGGCAGCCGCGTAGAGGGTTTGGCCGTTTTTGAGTTGGACGACGGTTATGCCGGTGGCGGTTGAGGGCGTCGGTGCAGGTGTTGACGGCGTCGTAGGTTGCTGCGGCTGAGTAGCTTGTCCCGCGCCTTTGAGAAGGCTATCGACATAGCTTTTAGTCACTAGTGGATCGTTGACAGTACCTTGTGTAGTGTTTGCGCTATCGGCCTTAACGAGGCTATAGCCGCTGATGGTGAGAATAGTGCCTAGAACGAGTGCATACGCTAGTTTTCCTCTGCGAGTCATTGTCACGCTTCCTTTATATATAAGCTTTCTTACCATAATACGGGACTTCTTGAGAGTTTGTCTAGAAAAAAAAAGAAGACCCCGGAGGGTCTTCTTTTAGGAAGATGATTAGTGAACTCTAGGATATACTGTTGTGGAATTAGCATAGATCGTAGTAGTCGCCGTTTTACCCGATCCAGTTGAAGCGGTCAAATCGAACGATACATTAGTGCCAGTAACTGATACGTTACCAAATTGATCAATGCTTACTGTTCCACCCTTAACGTTGGTAGCAGAGAAAGTTACACCCAGAGCGTAGTTGTATTTCTGCGCGTCAGTGTCTTCGTATACTTTGCCATAGCTATCGGTAACGTTCAAATGATTGAAGGCATTGAAAGCGTTGGCGCCAGTACCGTAATCATAAGCTCTATCATCCCACGATACATTCGCAGCAGTCAACGCATCGTTCTTAACTGTTACGTCTGTTGTAAAGGATTTGATTTCACCTTTAGGTGTTTGATAGGTTACGGATACTTTAGCAGTACCAGCTTTGTTACCGATAACGTATGCTCTCTTGTTGACGCTGTCGTACCATACGTTTGCAACGTTCGTATCGGAGGAAGTAACGGACTGCATATTTCTCGGAAGACCTACTACTTCACCAGCAGCATTCTTCGCTGTAAGCGTAATTTCTCGACCGAATTTGCTGTTCGCTTGAAGTTGGGTAGCCTTCGAGATTGCTGCGCCTGTAACAGCACCGCCTGAGATAGAACCGCTAGTATCGTAAACAGCATCTGTTACAACACCACTGTCTTTAGCGTTCCAAAGTGCAGGCACGCTGTTAATGGAGTAAGTCAGATCAGCACTCGGTTTAGCAACTGTTACAGTTCTGGTGATTTTGCTCATTTCATTAGTGGCGTCTTTAGTGATTACCAAAGTAAGTTCTACTTTGTAATCCGTAGACCCTGTAAGAGAAGCGTCATTGAACGCTCCAAATCTGTAAGTTGTATCGTTGAAACCATGTTTTACGTCGGTGCTGAAGGTTGTCGGGTTGGTTCCGAATCTTGCTACTTGAGAACCGGAAGCAGGATTATCGTCTACAACAAGTGCCATTTTGGCAGCAAGATTATCGCCGTCAGTAAACACAACGTCAGGTGTTGTAGTAGTACCAACTTGCGTAGGCGTACGAGATGCAACAGTCACCGGAGTATAGCCTGTAACTACTGCATGTGTAGTATCCGTGGAAGCATAAGTTGGTGCATAAGTCTTAGCAGTAACAGATACTGTATAAGTGTGACCGCCCGTAGCTGCATAATTTCCTTGGTCATCAACAGGAATCAGCTTATCCAACTGCTTTCCATATTGGTCAATAACAGCATACTGGAAGCTCGTAGTTCCACCCACAGCAATCTGCTTGCCAGGCGCAGTGATTTCCTTGAAATGATCCGGAATACGCGCTGCTTGAACCGTAAAGTTCTTGGAATCGTTGCTGCTGACATTAGCAGTTGCGATGAATGCACTTACGGACACAACGCTATTCTTTGTAGTAGCAATCGGAGTGTTAGCAACCGAGGTGCTACCTACAACGTGAATAGTACCTTTATGCTCGCCAGAGTTTTCAAGCTGTCCACCATTAGCAAGCGGATAGTTGGAAGAGAGCTTAATTTGTGCCAGGTTTTCAGTGCTAACCAAATCGTCAGCACTCAGCTGGTTGCCTTGAGCGTCGTACGCGATAACCGGGATATATGCATCTGTGTCCCCAGCTGCAATGACGTCATCCAAGCTACCGATTTGCACCTTCGTAGCAATTTTCGAAGACTTGATGGAAACTTTCCCGGTAGCCGTAGCAGCTTGAGCTACGACTGTGAAGTTGTAGTCGCCTGCTTTGTCTACGTTGTTCGTCAAGGAAATTTTCAGAGTCGGAATATTGTTACCATCATCTTCAATAGAAGTAGTAACATTTTGCACAAAATCGTTCCAGATCACAGTTGGTGTGATCTCGTTAGGAGCGCCTGCCCCAACATTCAATGCATCGTATCCCATCATGCTGCCATATTGATCATAGAGATTCAATGCAAATTTAGCTGTGTCGCCAGTACCGTTAATCGATGTACCGTTGGAATATTGAGCAGAGCCCAGCTCCAGCTTGGACAGGATTGGCTGCGTTCCGACCTTGAAGTTTTTCGTAGCCGTAACGTGTCCAGAGTCATTACTGATGATCGTAATTGTTGCAAGTCCCACGCCCGGGGTCAAGTTGTCTGTGTTAACTGTTGCCAGCAGATAGCCGTCAGCATCTTTCGTCAGCTTCACAACGTTGCCTTGACCAACCGTGGTAGTACCAACAGTGCTGTAGTTGCCAGCTGCTGCAGAAGCGATCTCGCCGTATTGGTTAGTTGCTTTAATCTTAACAACAACTTTCGGACCTTTAGCGATTGTATCGCTTGCGCTTACGAACTCAATCTTCTGCACTACTTCGTCCTGAGCAGTGAATGTACCTGTTGCATTTTTAATTGCAGATGCATCCAAGCCACCCAATGTTACGGAGTAGCTGTCAGCCATTAACTTGGTATCAGTCAGCGTCAACGTAGCGGATTTCTTGTCGTCAGCGAACTTTACAGACGTTGCTACAGTAGAAGTGCCACGTTTCAGCGTCAGAGTCGCTTTTGCAGTGTCAACGTCGCGGTCGAAGTTAACCGTAACACTTTTCACGCCGGTCGCTTTAGCGGAAACAACGGATACTTGAGCAGGTTTGTTTTGCTCATTGTACGCTTGTTGGCCATTGAAAGCTCCGCCTACCAGGTCTGCGCGAGTTGCAAGCTTGGAACCGTCAGTGCCTGCCGGAAGAATCTTCAGGGATACTGCTTGGTCAACAGCGTCTTTGTACCAAGGAGTGCCAGTTACGTCTACTTTTTTGCCCAGGCCTTTCACGAGCAGCGTAGCGAATTGGCCAAGCGTTACGTTGTCGCCAGGAGCGAACGTGGTGTCGGTCATTCCGTCGATCAGGCCGGCTTTTTTCGCAGCCTCGATGTAAGGAATCGCCCAACCGTTAGCCGAGTCGTCTGCTTTCACGTCCGTGAAGCTGGAAGTTTTCACCGAAGTGTCCACTTTCACGTTGTAGATCAGCGTCAGGACTTTTGCCACTTGTGCGCGAGTCATGTTTTGGCTGATACCGAAAGAATCGTCGGATACGCCTTCGAACACGCCAGCTTTCAGCAGAGCGTCGATCTTTGCAAGCAGAGCAGCGTCTTGGCCAGCCAGATCTTTAAAATCTTTGGAAGTTTTTACAGCAGCTGTCGTGCTGGTGGTTGTTGTCGCTGCGTCGTCAGCCAGTGCTACTGATGAAAACATCGAGAGGGCCATGGCTGCGGAAGCGATCACTTTTAAACTTTTCTTCATAACCTTTATTTCTCCTCCTCGGATATGTTTCGCTTGTTGGAAGTCTTGTTTGTTATTATTGTAGCTCGAATTCCTCATTGGCCGATTCACCCCCTTTCCAGAGTAAGAGCTGTTTGCATCCAATTATGGATAAAGTACTGCAGCATGAAGCTGCAGAAACTAGTAAACGAAGATAGAAATAGAGGCACCTTGACCACTTTAAACATTATACAATGGTCAAAAGGTCGAGTAAAGAGATAATTTTGTGAATTTGTTCCAAGTGACGAGTGACCTCGTGTTGGAATTTCAAAGTATTAAACGCCACCGTTCGCAAAAAGTTGCGCTGGGGTGCAAAAAAACTTTGAAATTTTTTTGGAGGAGGATCGGCGTATATCCAGCGGTATATCGCTTTGTCCACGTGTCCTAGTATACTATGATCTATCATAAGCGTCATCACGAATAATTTTCCATGAAAAGAAAAAAGGACCGCGTCATAAACGCGGCCTCAAGCGTATTAGCGGTTTGTATTAATACGGAACTTTCTTTTGTTGTTTCATGACTCTGTAAGCAATCATAGCTGCATCGGCCCTTGTTAACGTGCCTGTCGGATCAAAGCGTACTGTCGTTTTCTTTTGTCCGGGAAGAGGGTCGTTAGCGATGCCTTCAATTAAACCGGCTTTATAAATGGCTTCCACAGCCGGTGCAGCATAAATTTCAATATCTCCGCCATCCGTAAATGCTTTCTGCAAATTGCCCCGCGACTTCGTTGGGTCAGCGTTTAATTTCAGCTCGGCGGCTCTTGCAATCATAGTTGCTGCATCTTGCCTGGTCAAGGTATCGTTAGGTTGGAACAGCTTGTAGCCGGACCCGCGTGCGATGCCAACCCGCGCCGCTGCTTCGATATGAAGGAAATCGTATAAACCGAAGCTGCCCGGCAACGTCATATTTCTAGGCACGTCAATAAACGTACCTTGACTTATTTGCTGCGCTTGTGTGGCCGTATCGCGATTCACTAACGGAATATTAAAAATGTCGACCAACATATTCGTGAATTCGCCGCGAGAGATCGGATCGTTCGGCAGGAACATGCCTGCCGTCTTATTATTCATGATTCCTTTGGAATATAACGTATCCAAAACATCTCTGGCATACGGATGCCCGGTCACATCGTCGAAACTGTTGTTCATGTACATGACTTGGAAGTACCCGAAGGTATCTACCGGTACGGTGATCGTATTTTTGCTTTGATCCACTACTCCGCCGATGTTTTTCCATTTCCCGAACGGAGGCGCCATTGACCCTTGCGGATCCGGGAAGTAGCCGTATTCGAACACCGTTACGTATCTCCAGGCGCTTTCCGTAATGCTGGCGTCATATTTTAACGTCAAAGTCCCTCGTTGAGTCGGTACAACCAGGTCCTGATAGCTGCGGTTGTAGTAGGGTGCGGAAGCGTCATACGGTGTTACTCCGCTTCCTTGCAGCGCTTTGGTTAGACCGGCCGTAGTTTGACTTGCGTTGGAGGAGATTACGCCGGCGTCTATCCAATACAGTTTGCTTGCCGGAATAAATCGCCCGGAAAGTTCCCTGGGGAGCGCCACTCCCGATGTAGCTTCGGCTACCTTATCGACACGGCCGTCATTGATATTGGCAATTCCGAACAATATACTGCGGTCGGTTGTTAAATATTGATTCGGATTGGTTGCATCATTACGCATCAATTTAGTACCGGTAGGGAAAGATAGCTGAACCTCATTATTGAATACAGAGTATTTGTTGGTGAGGACACCTTTATACTGCGCACCTTCGATTGACGTGTTCTCGTAATTCAACTCGAGGGTCCCGTTAGTTTTGGCCGACCCTCTATTAACGGTGAACTTGATCGAATTCTTGCCTGGCTTTAGCGACTTTGCTTCATATACATACTGTTTTTTCACGGAATCGTAAGTAGCGGCGTCTTTACCGAACATGACACTGTCGGCGTTATCCGCCTTAATGATGATGACTTGGAAATTCGAGTTAATATTCGCCGAATCGTTGCCGCTCGTTCCTTTGATTACGACTGGCGATACGATTGTATATGGAGTCGGCTGGCGAATAATACTCAATGTCTTCGTAACGGTCTGCCCCGAACTGTTGGTTGCTACGATTTCAAACACGTATTTGCCGTAGTTGGCGCTCATGTCGAATACATATTTGGATGTGTTTGGATCGTAAATGATCAGATTCTGCGGCGGAGACGTCGGTTGGCTCGGTGAGAAGCCGTCGAACGACGTGCCGTTAGACGTAAGTACGTTAATTAACGGCTGAGCCGGAGCTGAGCTTGAATCGCCGGCTTGGCGAATATACAGCTTCGCATTGACTCCGTCGAACACCGAATTGCTGACATCCCCGTGCAATACGACGGTGCTCGCCTGAGTTGTCCATGTACTGGAGTCCGTTTGGCTTTGCACGAACTGCGGATTCAACGGATCGTTATCCGGCGCCAGATTGTTGATTACAGGAACATTGCTGCTTATTACGAAAATATCGTATGTCGATGTCGACACTGGGTGACCGCCTACGGAGAGCACAATCTGAATGGTGTACTTGCCGTCTTTGGACATGTCGGTCGCGCTAGTACTCAGGTCAAGCTTGAATGTGCCGGGACCCGATCCGGCTGATGGAGTCAGCGTTGCTAAAGTAGTGACATCGGTACCGTTAAACAAAACTTTGATGTTTGAATATTCGCTTGACGGCAGGTTTTGAATTTCGCCGGAAATACATTTTGCAGCTGTGCTGGTACCCGTGCCGCAAGTCAGGTTTGCTGCGGACGTTATAACCATACCGCTATAGATACCTGTCGCAATCGCATAAGGTGCTCCGGAAATATTCAATTTATAGCTTTGGGTACCGGCATTGTTAGCTGACGTATCGTAAGGAGTGATCGTCAGAACGCCGGGTCCGTCCGGCAAGCCGATTAACGAAAAAGTTGCAGTGTGGCTCGTCGCATCGGTAGCATAAAATCCGTCTGTAACGCCGCCGCTCTGCACCGGATTTCCATTATAAGTGACCAATACTTTCGTAGTTGTAGCCGTTGCATAGACCTTCATATTGGCAGGGAAGCTATTGATCGGCGTTGTCCCTACGTTCGGGATCAGAGCTCGTACGTCGAGCCGCCGGAAGTGCCTTTCACCAAAGCCAAATGATCCAAATAGGCCTTGTTCGGATCGATATAGTTGAAGTTGTAAGTTATCGTAGTAGGTACGCCGTTATTGTCTTTAAAGATAAACAACATCTGTTGAAGCGTCTTGCTGGTATCGATCGGCAGTGCCGTTGTTGCGAAATGATAAATATTATAATTCGAAGCCGAGGATAGCGACGAATCATAACTGATCGCTGAATCTCCAGTGTTGGTTGTGAAATCGTAATGATACGTTGTAGTACCGCCGGCCAATAAAACGTCAACGGTGTACACATTCTCCGTTACGCCCGCCTTGTTGACAAGCGGCACTTTTAAGTCCGCTTTAATATCGACTGTTGATGATGTACCTGATTTTGTTACCGTAGGATAAGTATACAAGCCTGTATACGTTGAGCTGCCGCTATCCTTGACTTGGGCATTATAAGCAAACGGGGTGCCGTTGTCGTAAATAAAATCCCTCGTCAGCGTATAATAGTTCGTTGCGTTTTGAGCGGAGAACGTAATTCGATTGTCCCCGGGCTGAAAATTCATATCCTGATCTCTTCCCGTATTGGCAACGAAGGTAAAATTGCCTCCGCTGAAGCTGATCGGATTGAAGATCGTTCCGTTCACAGTAGCCTGTACCGTTTGCGCATTGGCCGAGCTACCCGTGATCGTAAACCCTGAATACGGCGCCGACGTAGGGAACATGACAGGCAATGTAGTTGATGATTGCACGGGAAGACTATTTGTAAAATCAGCAGTGTTCATCTGAAGATTATTAATGCTGGTCACAGGCGTAAAATAAGCGTACCCCGGACTGGAAGCCACAACGCCGCCCATACCATACTTAATGGTAATCTGATTTCTGCCAATCGGCAATTGAACGTTAGCGAACGATGCCTGCGAGCTGTTACTCGGATCCTGAATCGCTTTATTTGTTTTGTTGACCGTCGTAGCTCCTGAATTTTCATTATAGATTTCATAATAAACGTTGGACAATTGGTCCGACGGTATACCGCTGAATAGGAAGGTCACCGTTATCGGGTTTTGCGTAAATCGGTCAATCAAATTGTCATTGCTCGGTGGGTTTGACGGATCCCCAGTGAACAAATTCGTGATTACCAACGACGTTGCTGCATTAGCCGTCACAGGCGGCAACAAGGCGATCAGCATCGCAACGACGAGGCTGAAGCTCACCCATTTGGCATAAATTCGTTTCAAACTAAGCTCCTCCTTATGTATGATTGCTTGCTTTCGACACATTACGATAAGACGATGCGCCGAATTACCTAGGTTTTCCTCTCCCTCCCATGATGACGGCAATCATCGTAAAAAAGTTGCCAAAATAAATAGAGTTGTACGTTTTTTATCGGCTCAAAAGCGGTTAAAGTTTAGCTCTCCCCCAACATTCGCGCAACAAAAAAATCCCCAGTCAGTCTGGGGATTTCACAATTCGATTATATCATTACTTCGTTATCTTGCCGGGTAGCGCCTTAACCCGCAGCTTTTGCAGGAAGCTCAGCACAGGCCGGCGGCTCTTGCTGATGATGCCGATTGCTTCGGCGCCAACGATCAGTATCGCAAACAGTGCGGCGGCGATGAGGACGGCCACCCAAAGGGTAGCTTGCGACATCAGCACGGCGCAAAGGCCGAATACGAGCGAAATGCCGTAAATGATCAGCACTGTGGCGCGGTGGCTGAAGCCGAGCTGCAGCAAGCAGTGGTGCAGGTGGCTTTTGTCCGGGGCCGAAATCGGCATCTTGTTTACGTAGCGCCGCAAGATGGCGAAGAACGTATCCGACAGCGGCACGCCCAGAATCAGCAGCGGCACCAGGAACGAGATAAGGGTCGCTTGCTTGAAGCCCATAATCGAGAACAGCGCCAGGCTGAACCCGAGGAACAGAGCGCCTGAGTCGCCCATGAAAATTTTGGCCGGATGGAAATTGTAGAACAGAAAGCCGACAATGCTGCCGAGCAGGATGGCGCTCAGCAAAACGACAGTCATGCCGCTGCTGCCGCCCATGAGAAGCGCGAGCACGAGAATGGTCGCAGTGGCGATGCCGGATACGCCGGCAGACAGCCCGTCCAGGCCGTCGATCAGGTTGATCGCGTTGGTGACGCCGACGATCCAAATTATCGTAAGCGGAATGCTGATCCAGGACATCAGGTTCCACGATTCGCCGAACGGAATGTTCAGAAAGTCGATCCGGAAGCCGAATGCGACGACGATGACCGCAGCGATCAGCTGGCCGAGCAGCTTCCATTTCGGCGACAGCTGAAACCGGTCGTCAAGCGCACCGGTCAGCACGATGACGAATCCGCCAAGCAAAAGCGCTATGCCGGCATCCTTGTTAAATGTGTTCAGAGCGGGCGATACGATAAAATAAGCTCCTACGAATGCCAGAAAAATAGCGAGACCGCCCAAACGAGGCATAATGCGGGTATGCACTTTGCGATGATTGGGAGCGTCCACGGCACCAACCCAAAAGGCGAACTTCTTCACGAGCGGCGTCAGAAGGATGGAGATAAGGCACGCGGCTACAAACCCGATCCCATATAACGCAAACATCATCTTTCACACAGCCCCTTTTTTGCTTCTGCAAGCGTCTCTTGTGTAAACGACCTTACAAATTATACTCCCAAGCGAGCGTGAAAGCCATACGGAATTTTGGCCCTTTCCAGCGTTTTGCGGGTGATATGGTTTCGTTAGACACATTTGGCAAGCTATTTGGACACATTTTCTTTATCCCGAAGCACTTTGAGTACGAATTTCGGCAAGACGAGCATTCTCGGCAGCCGCGACGGTTCCCGCAGCAGCCGGTACAGCCATTCCAGGCGGAGCCGCTGGAAAAAGAGCGGTGCGCGCTTGACGCGGCCTGCCAAAACGTCGAAGCTGCCGCCGACCCCCATCATGACCGGCACGCGCAGGCGGTCCTTATATTTGCCTATCCACGGATCCTGATTGTTCGTCGCCCGGGCGACCAGGAGCAGATGCGGCGCCGCGGCCGTCACGTCGGCAATCACATCGTCGTCTTCGCTAGCGGGGAAAAATCCGTCGCGGCAGCCGACAATGCGAATGCCTGGATAAAGGGACTCCAGTTTCTCCGCCGCGGCTTCGGCGATTCCCGGTGCGGCCCCGAGCAAGTACACTTTCCAGCCGCGCGGGCTGCCGACCTTCATCAGTTCGTGGATCAGATCGTAGCCGGCGACACGCTCCGCAACGGGCTGGCCGATATGGGAAGCCGCCCAAACGAGCCCTGTTCCGTCGGGTACGACAAGCTCGGCCTCGCGGAGCGTTTGCATAAACGACGAATTGTCGAGGCCGGCCATCAGGATGATCGGATTGGCCGTCACGACTTGCTGCGGGACGCCCCGTTCAATCGTCTCCGTCAAGTAGTCGACCGTCTGCCGCATATTCAAGCGGGATACCCGCACTCCATAAATGGATACCGTTGGTATTGGGGCCATAGTCATTGGCTCAACCTCATCCTTTAGAACGGAAATAAGAGCAAATTTGTTGCGCCGGCAACTGAGCCTGTCGCTTCAATTCGTCAATGGCGGCCCGCTTTTCCCGCTGCCACTCGGTTTTGCCGGCAAGAAGCGCGGCGCTTTCCCGCACAATCTCCGGCACGCTCATGCGCTCAGTCGAAGACGCCGCCCTCATTCCTAACCGGTGCAAAAATTGATCGATCTTCGGATCGTACGAGATCCCCACCATAGGCACACCTTGCGAGGCGGCATAAATGAGCGAATGCAATCTCATCCCGATCAGCAAATCGCAGGTGGCCACTTTGGCCAGCATGTCTTGCGGATGCTCGACGCCTCTGGCGATAGCGACCCGCTCCTGCCGCGACAGCTTATTACTTATATATTCGGAAGCTTGCTCGTCAGAAGGGAGGTGGAAGGGCAAAAATCTAATGTTGGCATCGCTCTCGTCGAGCATGCGGTCCAACGCTTCCGCAATGCTGTTCAGATCGGTCCGGTCGTCGTTCCAATAACGAACTGACACGCCAATGACCGGCCGCTTCCCGGAAGGCCGCGCGGGCGGCATTTCTGCGGCTTCTCCGACTGCCATGCCTTGCGCATAGCCGGTTTCATCTTTAAGCGGAAGCCCCATCACCGGATCGGGCACGACTTCCACCGGCACCCGCAGCCCCATTTCGGCGAGCAGCTCAGCTGACTCCCGGTCGCGCACCGACACATACTTCGCTTTGCGGAACACACTGCGAATGAGCGGGTAAAACAGCTTGCGCCGCACAGGCCCGATTCCTTGCGAATAGATGAAGGTCGGCTTGCCGAGCAGCTGCGCCAGCTTGATGACCCCTAAATAGTACGGGATCGTCTTCGCGCTCGTCGCGTCCTGAAGCAAGCTGCCTCCGCCGCTGATCAGGCCGTCGCTGTCGCGCAAAGCTTCCGATACGTCGGCATAGCGCATACGATGGCACGTTTCGACGCCGTACATGGCGCGGGTCAGCTCCGGATCGGCCGACAGCACGACCGGCTCCACCCGTATTCCTTGCAGTTCGCCCTGCTCCTGCAAGGCGAGCAATATCGATTGCAGGACGGCTTCGTCGCCGCTGTTCCGAAACCCGTAGTAGCCCGATATGACAAGCCTGACTACGGGACGGCCGCCTGTTATTCCCGGAGCAGGGAAGACCATCGTTTCCAACTCCTTGCCGCCAGCTTCCACACTGCGATGAACACGAGTCCGATAAGCGTGCCGAATACGACGCCGTACGTAATGCGGATCAGCGAAATATGGAGCGGCGTATGCAAGTGGCAGAAGGTGTCTACGATGGACAGCTGCCCCATAACGGCGATGATATACAAATAAGCGGCGCTGCGATGTTTTACGGCCAAATAGGCGCCGAGCAGGAATACCGGATGGGCGAACAAAAACTCCTTCGACCGCGGCCGAACTTGCAGCACGTTCTCGAGGAACGAACGGAACAGCAGCTCGAAGCCGGAAGCCTGCCCTTCGTTGCCGGTACGCGATAAGTAGTAGTAGCCCCCGGCGAGCACAAGTACGGCGATAATGACCCACAGCACATTGATATTGAACGCCAACATCGTTCTGAGGCGGGCGACGCGCTGTTTGGCCGTCAGCTTTTCGCTGAAGAACAGCAAGTATACCGCAATGAGCGCTATAGGCACCAGGTGAAGCAGGCTAACCCCGCGGAACTGCTGAAGTACGAGCATATACGTAATATTATTTAGAAGCGAAACGACATATACGACGCCGATAAGCGAAATCAGCGAGCTGCGGACGAGTTCCAAAAGCGCATATCCAAGCTGCGACTTGGCGGCGGCCGCCCGGCCGCTCTGAACGCGGCGTATCGCCAGCATGACGGCCAATGTCGGAGCGCAGATCGCCACGGCCAAAGCAAGCCCCTGGGCATAAAGGCTGCCGGAAAGGACGCGCAAGCCGATAGCGCCGATCGTGCCGATGACGAACAGGCCGAGTGCCGTTTGCGGCAAGAAGTACGATACCGTCAGCGCGATTAGGGCGACGCCCCCAAGCAAAATGAACACGCGGGCGACCTTCTGCCACGCAGCCATCTCATCGATCTGGAACGGCTTCGCGGGGGCGAGCTGAAAGCCCAGGCTCTGCACCCGTTTGACGGCGCCGTCGGGACCGTTCAGGCTGGCGTACAAAGCGTTCAGCGGATCGGTGATAACGCCTTTGTCGATATTTTTCCCCGGTTTGGCGTTCAGGAACACCATCCGAATGTTGCGGTCCTTGACGGCCAGCACGAACCGGTCGGCAACGCCCTGGATGCGGGTATCCAGCTCGCTTTTCTTCAACCCTGTCTCCGTCAGCTTCTCGCCGTCCTTCTCCGTAAAGGAATGGAGGCGGACAACGTTGTAGAACGTATCCTTCGCCAGCGTGCTGAACCCTTTTTGCGGCGTCTTCAGCAGCTCGATCGCAGCCAGGCCGATGCCGTGCGCGCGCAGCATATACGCCATTTTGCCGAGATTGGCGGTGGAAGTTTCCCCGTATCCCGGCACTTCGTCGCCGTCGACGATGATTCTTGTCACGCCCAGCTTCTGCAATTCGGCGAGCAGCTTGTCCATCTTCTGCGCGTCAAAAGGACGGCGATTGGACAGCCGCACCACAAGATGAAATCCTTGCGCCTTCAGCTTCTGCATCGTGAACGGGTCCGGATCCATCGGCTTTAGCGACGCTTCGTCGACACCCATCTCGATAATGAGCCCCGGCTGCCCCTTATATGTCCACGGCCGGGTCGGCACGCCGAGAGAAGTAAACGTATCCGTGATCATCGCTTGCAGCACCGGTTGCGTATCCGGCTCGGTAAACACCACGTACGTGAAGTTATTGCCCGGATTGACCGGCCCTTGCGTGAGCGACGCGGCTTCGTGCGCGGAAAACACGTCGATCCGGCGGCTTTCCTTCAGCTCTTGCAGCGTCGATTCGTAAACCGCCAGGGAGCCGATGCCGGCATCTTTCATTTTGCCCAGCTCACCGTCGACGAACGCCTTCGGGTCTGCCTTCATGTCGGCGATGTCGAGCAGGTCGCGATAGTCAAACACAAACTCCACGTTCTTCGTCGACGTCTCCGTCTCATGTCTGGCATAGACGAGCGGCAGGGCGCAGAGCATTCCGATAAGCGTCAGGATCCATAGCAGCTTCGGGGTTCTGAGGTTCCAGTAGCGGTACATTGAAGTCAAGCTGTCCACTCCTTTTGTCTATGTTGCTCACGCAGCGAGAAGGCCTATACGGCCTTCTCCACAAGCTGCAGCACCGATTGCGACAAAGCTTCCAGCCGCGCTGCGGCTTCCGCTCCTGACGATCCGGTTACGGCAAAATAAAATTTGATTTTCGGTTCGGTGCCCGAAGGGCGCATGCAGAACCAGGAACGGTCCTCCAACTTGAATTTCAGCACGTTCTCCTGCGGCAATCCGTACAGTCCTTGCGCATAATCTTCAACCTCGGCCACTTTCACGCCGGCAATGGCGGACGGTGCCGCAGAGCGCCACTGCTCCATCATGCGGGCAATTTGCCGGGTCCCGTCTTTGCCTTTGAGCGTTTTGGATTCCAGCTTCTCCAGAAAATATCCATGCTCCTCGTACAACTCTTGCAGCACGTCGTACAGCGTCTTTCCTTGACTCTTATAGTAAGCAGCCGCTTCGCAAATCAGCATGGAGGCAAGTACGGCGTCCTTATCCCGGGCGTACGTGCCGGCCAAATAGCCGTAGCTCTCCTCGTACCCGAACAGGAACGTATGCTCCCCCGTCCGTTCGAATTGCGTCATCCTCTCGCCGATATATTTGAAGCCGGTCAGGGTGTTCAGCGTCGGGATGCCGAAGCCGGCAGCGATCGCGGCCCCCATCTCGCTCGTGACGATCGTCTTGATGACGACGCCGTTCGCCGGCAGGGCTCCGCTCTCCTTCATGCTGGACAAGAGATAGTGCACCATAATGGCGCCAGACTGATTGCCCGTCAATACGAAATACTCGCCGTCTGCGTCCTTCACGACTGCGCCCATTCTGTCGCAATCCGGGTCGGTGCCGATAATAATGTCGGCTCCTACCCTTTTGGCCTGTTCGATCGCCAAGGCGAACGCTTCGCGCTCCTCAGGGTTCGGCGACTTCACAGTGGAGAAGTTCGGGTCCGGCAGCTCTTGCTCGGGCACGACATGAACGTTCTCGAACCCGATTTCCCGCAATGCGGCCCGAACCGCCGTATTCCCGGCGCCATGCAGCGGCGTGTAGACGATGTGAAAGTCCGGGCTGATCCGTTTTACTACATCCCGATGCTGGCTCACGGCAGTAACGGCGGCGACGAATTTGTCGTCGATGTCCTTGCCGATCCACTGCAGCAGTCCTTGCTGCTCTGCCAGCTCTTGCCCCATCCGCTTCACTTGGTCGAAACGCTGCACGCCATCGATCTCGGCCATCACTTGCTCGGCATATTGCGGCACGAGCTGTCCGCCGTCGGCGCCATACACCTTATATCCGTTATATTCCGGCGGGTTGTGGCTGGCGGTAATAACGATGCCGGCGGAAGCGTCAAGCTCGCGGACGGCAAACGATAATTCGGGCGTCGGACGAAGCGCGTCGAACAAGTACGCCTTCACGCCGTTGCCGGCCAGAACAAGCGCCGTTTCGAGCGCCAATTCCGGAGATTGATGGCGCGAATCGTGTGCAATGACGACTGCCGGAGCGGCGTTCGCAGCCTTCCCCGCCGCACCCAGCACGTACTGCGCCAAGCCTTGTGTGGCACGGCCGACGGTATATGCGTTGATCCGGTTCGTGCCTGCGCCTATAACGCCGCGCAGACCGCCGGTGCCGAACTCAAGATCGCGGTAAAAGCGGTCTTCGATCTCCTTCGGCTGATCGGCAATCGCCCGCAGCTCCTGCTTCGTCCGTTCGTCTACAGCCGGATCGTCCAGCCATAGCCGATACTGGGTCTGCACACGGTTCATTTCACTCATAAGTCCACTCCTTATTATAATAATGAAGCTAAATTTCAGTTCGATGCGCCCGCGTCAATCATGGCGAACATAAGCTCACCTTCGCACACGACATTGCCTTCGACCTTGGCCACGGCGCTTACTTTGGCGATCGTCCCTTTGAGGCGCGTTACCGTCGCTTCCAGCACGAGCGTATCGCCCGGGACGACCTGGCCGCGGAACCGGACACCGTCAATGCCGGCGAACAGCCCCAGCTTGCCGCGATAAGCCTCGGACTTCAGCATGGCGACGCCGCCGACCTGGGCGAGCGCTTCGACAATGAGCACCCCGGGCATAACGGGATACCCCGGAAAATGTCCGGTGAAGAACGGCTCGTTCACCGTAACATTTTTGATGCCGACAGCGCGTACGCCTTCTTCTACTTCCAGGATGCGGTCTACAAGCAGAAACGGCGGCCGGTGCGGAATAATATTTTGAATCTGCTGAACGTTCAACATTGTGGACAGGTCCCCTTCCGACACTTGTATAAAATGCTATGGAGAAACTTACAATAACAGTATCCTTCACGATCTGCAGCAGTGAAGGTTGAGATAAGGAGCTTTTCCCTGAATCGGCAGCGCGTCTCACGCGGCTTGAGGCTCAGGGATAAGCTCTTTTTTTGTTCAAGGAAACGAAAAGAAAGATATAGATGAATGACGTGACGAAAGAAAAGCCGATGACGAACCATAAATACGGGATAGCGTAAGGCAGATCGAAGAAAATCCATAAGATGGCCGCATAGTAGAGTACCGTCGTCAGCTTGCCCATCCAGTTGGCCGGCACGGTGCGGCTGCCGCGGAAATGGAAAAAGGCCGAGCCGACGATCATGCCGGCGTCCCGCACCAGCATGGCGACCGCAGCCGTCCACGGAATCAGTCCGCCAAGCACGAGGGACAGGAAGACGGCGATCATCATCATTTTGTCCGCGAGCGGGTCGAGCATCGTGCCTACGATCGTTACCTGGCCGCGCGTGCGCGCCAAATAGCCGTCCAGCACGTCCGTAGCCCCCGCCACTACAATGACGACGAACGCGAGCTTGACGTAGCCGGCGAAGAAGACGGCCAAATAAACGGGTATAAGCATGAAGCGGCAAAGCGTCAGAGCGTTCGGTACGTTCAATCGCCTTCACCTCTAAGGATAAACGGCTTACGCCGTCCAATTCGACGTGCGCGTTTGCCGGCGTTAAGCTGGCTGTGAGACATCAGGTACATTGCTCGCCGTTACACCTCCGGCTTTACGCTTAGCAGCGGATTCGGCCCAAGTATTGGCGAAGCTTATACCATCTGATGCAGCAAGGCAAGTCGCCAGTTTCCCATCCATTATACCGTTCCTCCGGCAAAAAAAAAACTCCCGAGCGGGAGGCGCGCCCTTAACTGGCGGCAAATACGAGATCGAACAAATGCTTCCATGTCTGAATATGAAACACTTCCGAGGACGGCTGTCCGCCCAACATGACGTAACCGATCATAAGTCCGGCAATAAGAGCCACGATGCAGGCGGCCGGGAACCAGATAATTTTCAATATGGCGAGCACAACGGTCAGCCACAGCGGGCGCCGGCTCCCTTGCCTAGTATTCGTTTGATCCGACATGCCGTTTCCTTCCTATGTGCGGGCTGCTGTCGCGGCGGCGTCACGCACCGCCTTTAGCCGCGCAAATTGTTAGCCAAATTCATCATCGTATCCGCCGACGTCAGCGCCCTCGCATTCAATTGGAACGCACGCTGCACGGTAACGAGCTCGGCCATCTCGTCGGGCAAATTCACGTTCGATTGCTCCAAATAGCCTTGGCGCACTTCTACCCGATCCGTATCGTTCGGCGGCAGATTGTTGACGTTCCTCATATTATCGGCCAGAATCTGCTGATCCTGCTGCGCATTGCCAGTAGTCGGCAGCGTATACAGGCCTTCGCCCATTTCCTTCAACAGCTGCGGACGGGCAACGCGCACGAGCTTGATCTGGCCGACCTTGGCCCCCGCCGTCGCGCTCCCGTCCGGATAAGCCCAAATGTTGCCTTGCGCGTCGATCTGTGGATGAGTATTCACGGGTACTGCAATCTGCTGATCGTTTACGTCCCGTACGCGATAGCCTTCCTTCGTTGTTAAATACATCTTGGTGCCGTCCGCCGAAGGTTCGAACTGAAAAGCGCCGTTGCGCGTCCAGGCCTGTTTCGCGACAAGATTGCCGTTCGCATCCCGGCTCGGAACCTCCACTTCGAACAGACCGTCGCCTTGAATGGCGAGATCGGTCGGATTTTGCGTCGGCGAAAGCGGGCCTTGCGCAAAATTCGACTTGATGCCGACAAGTTTCGATCCCCAGCCCTGATTGTAGCCGAGCGGTGTCAGACGGCCATCCCGGCGAAATCCTGCAGGCTGAAGCTTGATGTTCGTCAGCACGTCTTCGAACGAAGCTTCTTTCTTCTTGTATCCGGCGGTGTTGACGTTCGCGATATTGCTGGCCAGGATGTCCAGCTTTTGCTGCAGCGTGTGCATCGAAACGAAGGAGTTGATCATCGAGTTATTCATCGCTTATTCACACCCTTCCGATCTCGTTGACCGCTTTTTCCATGCTTTTATCGTAATATTGGATCACTTTCTGATTGGCTTCGTAGGCGCGTAGCGCCGTCATAATATCCACCATCGATTGCTGCGGGTCGACGTTCGACCGCTCTATGTAACCTTGCCGCACTTGCACTTGATCTCCCTGACGAATCGGGGTTACCGTCGCGGCGTCTTCCGGACGAACGTAAAACAGCCCGTTGCCTTCCCGCACCAGAGCGTTCGGATCGTCGGCGCGGCTGATCAACAGCCCGACCCGCTGGCCGTTCGCATCGACGAGAGGCCGGCCGTCGCCGTCGAGAAATTCGCCGGTCGCGGTAACTTTGAAGTTCCGAATCGGCTGGCCGCCCGCATCCACGAGCCGGATCGGCTGGCCGCCCGTGCCGAGCACTTGCAGCCCGTCGCCGTTGACCAGATTGCCCGCCACGTCGACCGAAAATTTGCCGTTGAGCGAATATCGCTGCTCACCCTGCGCATTGCGCACGGTAAACAGTGCTTGCGGTTGAAATACGCGGTTGCCGTTCGCATCGATGTATTTGCCGGAAGCGTCGAACGTCGCGCCCGGAACTTGAATGTTGGAAATGAGCGCGAAGTCGAACGGATTTTGCGTCTCCTCCAAATCGCCCTGAGCGTGGAGAGAAACGTTCTCCTCCGCGAGAACGCCGGTATTGATGCGTCCTAACGATACAGGGGCGCCCCCGTCCTGCTGGCCGCCGCGAATTCTGGCGATCAGCATCTCCGGGAAAGAACGGGCCACCGCATTGCCCTGCTTAAAGCCCGGGGTGTTCAAGTTGCCGATATTGTTCGTAATGATATCGTGTTTCCGCTGCTCGGCGATCATGCCGGCGGCGGCGGTGTACAATCCTCTTAACATAGGAGCCTGCCTCCTCCTTGCGGTTACCGACTACATATAATAACGGCATATCTCCGTAAGTTCTGAAGAGGAAGCCGTCGCCAGCAGCGGTTGCCTCCGATTAGCCCAATTTCCGCTTGGTGATTTTGTCCAGGTTGTCCAGCATTAAGCCGGTACCTTTGACGACGCAATGCATCGGATCTTCGGCAATGAGCACGGGAACTTTCAGCTCGTCGGCCAGCAGCTGGTCAAGCCCGTGAAGGAGCGCGCCGCCGCCGGTTAAAATGACGCCGCGGTCGATAATATCCGCCGACAACTCCGGAGGCGTCCGTTCCAGCACCCCTTTGGCCGCCATCACGATCGACGACACCGGATCCCACAGCGCTTCCTGCACTTCGTCGGAATGGATCGAGACGGTGAGCGGCAGCCCGGACACCATGTCGCGCCCGCGAATGTCCATCGTCTCGTTGCGTCCGTTCGGATACACGGTACCGATTTTGATTTTGATATCTTCCGAGGTCCGTTCGCCTATGAGCAGCTTGTATTTGTTTTTTTATGTATTTGGAAATCGCAAGATCGAATTTGTCGCCTGCGACTTTGATCGAAGATGAGGTAACGATGTCGCCCATCGACAGAACGGCTACGTCCGTCGTCCCGCCGCCGATGTCGACTACCATGTTCCCGTAAGGCTGGTAAATGTCCATGCCGGCGCCGATAGCCGCCGCTTTCGGCTCTTCCTCCAGGAACACTTCCCGCGCGCCGCTCCGTTCCGCCGCCTCGCGAATCGCCTTCTGTTCAACCGACGTAATGTTCGTCGGCGCGCAAATGAGAATGCGAGGATGGCTGTACCAGCGCTTTCCGCCTACTTTGGCAATGAAGTACTTGAGCATTTGCTCCGTAACTTCGAAGTCCGCAATGACGCCGTCTTTCAGAGGACGGATGGCGACGATGTTGCCCGGGGTCCGGCCTACCATGCGGCGCGCCTCTTCGCCGACGGCGAGCACCCGCTTCGTATCGCTCTCGATCGCCACGACGGACGGCTCGTCCAGAACGACTCCTTTCCCTTTTACGTGAATCAGCACGTTCGCCGTGCCCAAGTCAATTCCGATATCTTTATTCAACATGACCGCCGCATCCTCCTAAATCGCCTTGCCCGTCCTCACGGAGCCGAAATATACACTTTTTCATTATACCTGAATTCGCTGGAAAGTCGACAATTCCTCTTTTTTTTACCATAAAATCGACATATCCCGCTGCAAATTGCGGCACCGCTGCGGGCGACCCGTGTAACCGGCTCGCCCTGCGGACATGCTTATGGGATTGTGCTGCATAGGGCGGGAACGTTTCTGCGAATGTGATGAGGCAAGTGCGGATTTGGACGGAAGGTGACGGCGGTCACGATTTGCTTGCGACCAGTTCGGAGGTTCTGGGGCTTTTCGTTTTGCGGTACTTGATTTTTGTCGCTTCGCCGCCGCGCAGATGGCGGATCGATTTGTGATATTCCAAAATATGCTTCACTTGATTTGCAAGCTCCGGATTGATTTCCGGCAGCCGTTCGGTCAAGTCTTTGTGCACCGTACTTTTGGAAACGCCGAATTCTTTGGCAATGGTGCGAACCGTGTTGCGGGTTTCCACGATGCAGGTCCCGATCTTGATCGTTCGCTCCTTGATGTAATCGTGCACTCCCCTCGCCTCCCTGCTCGAATTAGTTTGGTACATTATATGAGGGGCGGTACGTTATATTCGTCGTGGACAAGGGCGGTCGTACAAATTGGGGAAATTATTTCCCCGGCAATAACGGGCTGCGAGGGCCGGTAGCGCTACGGGTTGGAATATGGGGTTACGGCTCCAGGCTCTAGTCTTTGCAAGACATGGCAAGGGCTGCGCTGCACTTCGTGCTGGAATATGGGGGCTACGGCTTCGTTAAAAGCGGGTTCCCTCATCCAATAAGACATGAATAGGAGGGAACGCGCACGCTAACGCTCTCCGCCCCCATATTCCGCCCTCCGCTTCGCTCCGCGTGCCATGGGCAAAAGCCAGGAGCAAAGAAAAAAAAAGCGGAAGGAACGAATCCTCCCGCTTCCAAATGGAAGAGTTTGCAATTACTTGTCGCCGAGGAACTGGGCCGGATTAACGGCGTTGCCGTCTTGGCGCACCTCGAAGTGAAGATGTACGCCTTCGTCCTTCTCCAGCTCGTTGCGGCCGGCTTTGGCGATGACGTCGCCCTTCTTCACGTCGGCGCCCTTCGCCACCTTCACGTCGGTAACGCTTTGGTAGACAGTGACGAGACCGTTCGGGCTTGTGATCTCGATCAAATGTCCGACGACCGGATTGTTGTCCACCGTCGTTACTTTACCGCCAAGAGCAGCGAGCACATCGAACGCCGAGTTGTCTTTTGCCGTCAGGTCAATGCCGGTGTGCGGCGTGAACTGCTGGTTGTACTCCACCATAGCGGCTGCTTTCGCTTCCGGCGTACCGCCTGCGTCGTAGAAATCCATCGACGTAGCGACAGCGTTGCGATCCTTAACGGGCCAACCCATTGTCTCGCTGGTAGCGTTCACGGGTACCGATTGTCCGCCTTTGGCGCCGGTATCCGACTGGCTCACCTTGAGGCCGGTATCGTCGGCCGCAGACTTTTTGCCTGCGTCCTGATAGACCCACATTAAGGTTAAAATAATTGCCGCCGCCGCCATGTACACCGCCGGAAAGACCCATTTCTTCGCCAGCAGCCTCTTCCAGGACGATTGTCCCTGCGCTCCCCGTCCAGTTTTGGGAGCTTCTTCTTTCTGCAACTCTTGTTTTTGTTCATTCATATGGTTATCACCTCAATAACCATTGTTGACAACAACAAGAGTTTTATACATTTTTCCAGTTGAAAGTTTGATTGTTTTTAAGATTTTGCTGCGAGATAAGAGGAAGGGACCTTTTCTATCGCGATGCCTTGATAGTAATACTTCACGATTTGCTCCGCCGTCTTGCCCTCTTTGGCCATCCCGTTCGCACCCCACTGGCTCATGCCGACGCCGTGTCCGTAGCCGGTTGTCGTAATGTCCAGCTGGTTGCCACGCCACGTCCACGCAAACTGCGTCGAATTCAGCCCCAGCTTCTCGCGGACGTCTTTGCCGGAAAACGTTTTGCCGCCGATCGAAATCGTTTTGATCCGGTGTCCCTCCGTCCAGCCGAGCACCTTGATCGCCGTGGAGCGCCCGGCGCTGGCCGAGATCGACGCAACGCCGAGCTTCTGCAGCAGCTCCTTATAGGAGAACGTAACAGTCTCTTTGTAGCGCGGAGACAATTTCGCATCCCATGGGCTTGCCACGCTGCGCAAATACGGCGTATACACGCCCCAGTAATCTTCCGAATTTTCCGTGTAGCCGTTGCTGGTCGAAAAGAAGGTCGCGTTAATAGGCTTGCCGTCATAGGTCAGAATGAGATCTTTCGTTTCCTGCACGGCACGGTTCAGCCTCTCCATCTGCGCGGCGGCAGCCGGCGAGGAGGTCTCGCGCCGATGCAGCTCGTCCACGCTGATATAGGCCTGGTGAGCTACCGTATCGGTCACCCAGGCATTTGCACGGGGACGCCCCCGAAGTCTTGCTCCATAATGCGGCGGACCATGTAGGTCCGGGCGGCGAGGGCCTGCGCCTTCATCGCCTCGAGCTCGAAGTCGGCGGGCATTTCGGCTGCTACGACACCGCGCACGTAGTCTTCCAGCGGCACCTTCTCTATCGTCTGCCGCTCGCTGAGATAGACGGGAATGAGCAGCGGCTGCACCTTGGCGTTGTCCCCGCTTGACGGAACTCCGGCGCCGGAGGTGACGGGGCTCTGCGCAGGCGCGGCCGGGCCGGCGATGCGCTTCACGAGCAGGCCGGGCAGCAGTACGGCAAGGAAGGCGAGGGCCGCCAGCCATGCGGTACCCCAGCCTAGCAGCTGTTTGGATGTAGCGTTCATATCCGTTCCTCCATATGCGGTTTCGCCTTGTGCTGCGTCTCTTAGATCAGCCCGTACGTATAATCAGCATATGAGAAAAAATGCTAGGATAGAACGAAACTATGGCGACAATCGGAGAATCCGGGAAACAAAAAGCCAATCTTTCTCATCAGAAAGATTGGCTGTTTACAATGTTGTCGGGCCTCAAGCCCAACTCGGCTGAATGGAGAACAGCGGCAAATCCGCTGCTTCCTCTTCGTCTTCCTCCGGCTCGACCCGGGAAATATCGGCGCCGACGGCGCGCAGTCGCGCCGCCAGATCGACATAGCCGCGGTCGATATGGTGGACGCCGGTAATTTCCGTATCGCCCTCGGCGGCGAGTGCCGCCAGCACGAGCGCGGCGCCGGCGCGCAAATCGGACGCGCACACTTTCGCACCCTTGAGCGCCGTATTGCCGCTGACGACAGCCGAGCGGCCTTCGACTTTAATTTGCCCGTTCATCTGGATGAATTCTTCTACATGCATGAAGCGGTTTTCGAAAATCGTCTCCGTCACAATGCCCGTACCGTCGGCGACCATCATCAGCGCCATCATTTGCGACTGCATGTCGGTCGGGAAGCCCGGATACGGCAGCGTCTTGACGTCGACGGAGCGGAGCGGCCGCTCGACGCGCACGTGCAAGCCGTTCTCATCTTCCTCGACGGTAACGCCCATCTCTTGCAGTTTGGAAATGACCGGGGCCAGATGGTCACCGATCGCCCCTTCGATGTACAGGTCGCCGCCGGTAATGGCTGCAGCGATCATATACGTGCCCGCTTCGATTCGATCTGGAATGACAGTATGTACGGCCCCCCGCAATTTGTCGACCCCTTCGATCCGGATAATGCCTGTGCCCGCTCCGCGAACCATGGCCCCCATCGCATTCAAGTAGTTCGCCAAATCGACGATTTCCGGCTCTTTCGCGGCGTTCTCGATAATGGTCGTGCCCTCGGCCAGCGTTGCCGCCATCATGATGTTCTCTGTCGCGCCTACGCTCGCCACGTCGAGGTAAATTTTCGCCCCGTGCAGCCGTGTGCCCCGGACTTTGGCTTCAATGTAGCCTTGACCGAGCTCGATGTCGGCGCCCATCGCCTCGAACCCTTTGAGATGCTGGTCGATCGGCCTCGTGCCGATGGCGCAGCCGCCCGGCAGCGAAATGCGAGCCTGCCCGAGCCTCGCCAGCAGCGGTCCCATCACGAGGAACGAAGCCCTCATTTTGCGCACGAGATCGTAAGCGGGTTCGCACGTCCCAATATGCTGAGCTTTCACGCGAATCGTCTCGCCCTGATACTCGATCCCGATGCCGAGACTTTGCAGCACTTTGTTTATGACAAGTACGTCGTCAAGAGGAGGCGCCTCGTGAATGACGCTTTCTCCTTCTTCCCCCAAAATCGAAGCCGCAATAATAGGCAGCACCGCATTTTTCGCGCCGCTGACTCTGATGCGCCCCGATAATTTTCGGCCGCCGCGGACGATAATTTTGCTCATCATGGTCCCTCCGCGTTAACTGTTTTTCCTCCGACATGCCGGCTCGCGGCAAAGCCGATCCCTTTGCTAGTTTAGCATTGGATGATTTTGCAGCTCAACTGAGATATATTTCCACGTAGGCGTTAAGCTGGCGCTGAGACGTTAGTCGCGTTGTTCACCATTACTCCACCAGCTTAACGTCTTGGCGTTAAGCTGGCGGCGAGACGTCTTGCACATTGCTCGCCGTTACTCTCCAGCTTAACGCCAGGAAGGCGAAAACGCCGCCTTCCGCACGGATCAACTCTGCCGATTTGCGCCACGGTTTATAGCGTTCGGAGACGGTCCCGAATTTCGTACGGTTGTATTACCATTGTTGACAAGTTCAGGACGCGTTATTCGATCGCGTTCAGAACATACGCTGCAGCCCTAGCGAATACTGCAAGTAATCGAGGAAAAAGCGGGCCAGCTCGTAACCTAGCGCAATCGATAAAAATATTTGCAGCATTTTGCCCTGCGCGCTTTTTGGCTGCCGCAGCAGCACGTCGAAGCGGAACTGCTGCAGCGCCCACCAGGAGAGCGCAATAAAGAGCAAATAGACGAAAATGTTGATAAGTCCCATGTAACGGGCTGCCGCCATAGATGGATCGAGCGGGTTCACGTCGCGCCTTCGCCTCCTACGAATTCAGGATTTTCTCCAGCACGGTCAGCAGTTCGGCACGCGTGGCCAGCCGGTCCGGACGGAACGTGCCGTCGGGGAAGCCTCCGATCCAGCCGTCGGCTTTCAGCTGCTTCAAGATGCCCGCTGCCGGGTCATCTTCGCCGATATCGGCGAACGGCGGGCCTCCGCGCTTCTTGCCCGCCAAGCCAAGGCTTCTGGCGATCATGTAGGCCATATCCATGCGCGTAATTGCGGCGTCCGGACGGAACGTGCCGTCCGGATAACCGTCGATAACGCCGGCGTGAGCCGCTCTGGCGATCGCGGAATACGCCCAGTACGCGTTCGCAACGTCGGAAAAGCGCAGCGGATCCTCCTTCGTCCAGCGGAAGGCGCGGGCGAGTATGGCGGCCGCTTCCGCCCGGCTTACAATGCCGTCCGGCAAAAACCGGTAATTGCCGTACCCGTCAATGATGCCTCGCTTCGTCATCTCGACAATGGCCCGTTCCGCCCAATGTCCGGCGATATCCGAATAACCGGCCACCAGCGGCGTAAGGTCCGCCTGCAGCCGGTAAGGCTGGTTGGAAAAGGGCCGATCCGATTGAAGCTTAATATAATAGGTTCCGCTTGTCAAATGCTGTTCATGCGAGAGCCACGCAGCCCCGAGCTCGGTGCCTCGGTTTGGCCGGACCATACCGGCTTCAAGCTGTTGTCGACGATTGTCGCCGTTACCGTGCGGCCTTCCGGAACTCCGGTCAGCCGCAGCTGAAGCAAGCTGTCCTGCGCCACATCCAGCTGGAACCAGTCCTGATCGTCGGCTGTCTCGAACGTTCCCGGATACTCGGTGCCGGGACTGAGCGATGCGGCTTGATACGGCTTGTCGTTCGGTTCGTTCGGGTCGAGCCACTCGGGCGTATAGTTGATCGATAGCGTGTATTGCCCCATGATCGGGTTCGTGTAATTTTTCTGGTTGCTTACCCGAATATAATAGTCGCCCGGAAATACTTCCAGCGACGCCGTCTCGTCGGCCCCGTTGCCCCCTTCGTCGTAAATGGAGGCTTTCTCCCCTTTTTTCTCGAGCAGCAGAATCGGATCCATGCGCGCCGTGTCGGCGGAGAGCCGAATTGTCAGCTTTCCCGATTGTTCGATGGGCAGCATAAACCAATCGACATCGCCGGGGTGGTCGAACGTTCCTTTCACCACCTGGCTTTGCGCCGGCAGCACGAACGCTTCGTACTGCTTGTCGTTCGGCTCGTACGGATCCGCATAAATTTGAAAATCGGTCGTTAACCGGTAACCGACAGCGGTGCTCCGCTTCGTATCCGCCGCTTGCAGCTTCAAATACGAGTAGCCTCGCTTCACTGGAAGCCGCATTGTTCGGCCTGAGGGCGCTTCGTACACCGCCTGCTGACGCAGGCTGGCGTCGTACAGGACGACCGACGCGCTTGAGCCGTCATTCGTCTCCAGCTTCATATTCAATGCCCCGTCATAGGGACTGTCCATTTTGAACCAATCGATATCCGAACCGCCGGCGAACTCGGCGCTGATCGTTTTATTGACCGGGATCGTCTTCGCGTCTTTCGCTTGATCGTTCGGCTCGAACGGATCTTCCCGGTACGGCTGCAGCAGCGCGCGATCGGCGCGGAGAAGGCCGTACCCCGTATATTCGTCCCAGCCGCGCACGTTCAAATCCTCTGCCGTTTGCCGCAGCAAGCTCCGCAGCTGATACGGCTTCATCCAGGGGTATTTGCTCCAGGCCAGAGCCGCTACGGCCGCCGCCTGCGGGGCCGCCATGGAGGTGCCGTTTTTCGACCCGTAGCCGCCCCCCAGCGTTGTGGTAAATACGTCATAGGGAGCTACCAGGTCGATCTCCGGACCGATGTTGGAACGGTATTCCGGCTGATTGTACGGATCGACGCCGCCCACCGCCACAACAGTCGGATAGGCGGCCGGGTAATTGACGCTGTCGCCCTCATTGCCTGTGGCGGCCACGAGCAGTACGCCCTGCTGCTCGGCATATTGCACTGTCTGAGCCAGCCTTTCGTTGTACCGGTACAAGCCTAACGACAGCACGACAATGCGGGCGCCGTGATCGACGGCATACCGAATCCCCTCCCCCAGCTTCGCCTCGTCGCCGCGTCCGTCCGCTTCCAGCGCCTTAATCGGCATAATGCGGACGTTCTGGGCAATGCCGGCGATGCCTTTGTCGTTGTCGGCGGCAGCGGCAATGACGCCGGCCACGTTCGTGCCGTGCCCGTTGTCGTCTTGCGGCGGCTTCGCCGGATCGAGCAAATTGTAACCGCTGGTCAGTTTGCCCTGCAAATCGGGATGGGTCAGATCGACCCCGGTATCGACAAGCGCCACGACAATCGGCGGACTCGCGGCAATGCCTGCGGCGGCCGCCCAAGCTTCGGGCGCATGTATTTGGTCCAAATACGTCTGCTTCACGCGCAGCGGGTCGTTCGGCTTCGCCGGGTCCACGGCGGCATGAGCGGCCGGAACGGTGGACGTGAGCGCAAGCAGCAGCGATAGCATAACGGCACCCGACAGCCAAGCTGCCTTGGCGGCGGATGGGATGGATTTTCGTATTCGTAACATATCGTAATCCTCTTCATGATGGAGCTGTGAATGCTTCTACTTATAATTCGAGGCTTAGCCTCTGAAACCCTCCCTAGATTCGCTGGAAAAAATGCTCCGCTGCCGGAACAATCACAAAACTGTCAAAATGCAGCTTGTTTTGCCGAGTGGAACGCGGCTCAACGTCCGAATCGGCGAGACCGTAACGTTATCGCAATAAACAACGGGGAGCTGCGATGGCTCTGCGGACGCCGAAACCAACAGTTCCCTTCAACATGGGGCACTCGCGTTCGCTTCAGCGCTTAAACATCAACCGCAAAAAAATGACACTCCAACCGTCGACGGTTCGAGTGTCATTTTGCTTCGCGTCTGTTGCCGTTACATCGAGAACATATCTTTGGTCAAGCTGAAAATGCGGTCGATCCCGCTCAGCACGAGCTGCGGGAAGAAGCCGAGCAGCACGCCGGCCAGCGCACAGAGCCATACCGTGATGCCGAGCGGCACCGGCACGCTTACTTCCTTCGATTCTTGGTCGGTGCGCATGAACATTTGCCGGATCCAGCCGAAGTAGTAATAGAACGAGACGACGCTCGTCAGGATCATCACCGTGCCGAGCCAATACTGTTGCGTCTGCATCGTGCCCAGGATGATGAACAGCTTTCCGAAAAATCCCGCCGTGACCGGGATGCCGGCCAGCGAAAGGACGAGCAGCACGGCCGCTGCGGCCGTCCACGCGCCCGGTAGTACAAGCCTGCGAACCCTCTCAGCTCCTCGTTGCCGCTGCTCCGCTGAACGATCATGAGCACGGCGAAGGCACCGATGTTCATGAACAGATAGGCGATCAAGTAAAACAGGAACTCGGAGTAGTTCGCGTAATGCACCAGCGAAAAGTGCGTGGCGATCGGCACGAGCAAGTAGCCGGCATTGGCGATCCCCGAGTAAGCGAGGAGCCGCTTGACGTTATGTTGCCGCAGAGCCATCGCATTGCCCGCAATCATGGAGATGGCCGCCAGGACGGACAGCGACAGCAGCGCATCTTTTTGCAAATCCGTGCCCATCAGCGTCAGAGAGCCGAACACCCAGTACATGACGCGGAACAGGATGGCGAAGCCCGCTCCTTTGGATACGACGGCCAGAAACGCGGTGACCGGCGTCGGAGCGCCCTGGTATACGTCCGGCGCCCACGTGTGGAACGGGGCGGCGGCGATTTTGAAGCCGAAGCCCGCCAGCAGCAGGAAGAATGCGAGATAGACAAGCCCTTTGACGTCATCTATGCTGCCAGCCAGCGCCGAATTGATCGCCAGCAAATTGGTCGAGCCGGAAATGCCGTACAAGAATGACATGCCGTACAATATGATCGCCGATGATATGCCGCCGAGAACAATGTATTTGAACGCGCCCTCATTGGACTCCGTGCTCTTTTTCTTCATCGCCACGAGCACGTAGGATGTGATGCTGAGCAGCTCCAGGCCGACGTACAGGGTGATCAAGTCGCCGGATGAGGCCATGATCATGCCGCCGAGAGCGGCCGGCAGGAACAAGTAGTAGTACTCCCCGACGTGATGGATGTCGTCTCTGGCGGCGCTGCCGAGGCTCATGAAGACGACGAGCCCGGTGCCGACCAGGATGACCAGCTTCAGCAAGCTGGCGAAATCGTCGATCCGGTAGCTCTGGGCGAGCAGCTGGATCGGTTCTTCCGGATTCAGTTCCAGCGCGGTGAAGCAAATGGCGACGACAATGCCCAGCAGCGTCAGCCAGGCGCTGAAGCTGCGGCTCACTTTGCGCGGCAGCGCCAGATCGAGCAGAGCTGCCAGCAAGGCGGTAACGATCAGCGTCAGTTCGGGAATCAGGTGCTGAAGATCGGACAGTTGCAGACGTAACGCTTCCATGGCTCTACCCTCCTATGTGCCCGGCGGCGCTGTGCAGCAGCTGATCCATGCCGCTGATCGTTTGCTGCAGCGGTTCGCTCAGGACGCTCGGATAGATGCCGAGCAGCAGAATGAATGCGACGAGTGTGATCATCGGAATCGCCTCGACGAGACGCGCATCGCGGATGCCCGCATATTGCGCGGCAATAGGGCCGAACGTGATGCTCAGCACCCCTCGCAGCACATAGACGGCAGCCAGAATGATGCCGAGCGCGCCGACGGCGGCGACCGCCTTGTACGTGCCGAACATGCCGACAAAGGCCAGAAACTCGCCGATGAAGCCGGACAAGCCGGGAAGGCCAAGCGAAGCCATGCCGGCGATGAGCAGAATGCCGCTCATGAACGGAATCGATTTGGCGAGTCCGCCGAGAGCGCCGAGCTCGGTCGTCTCCGTCCGCTCGTAAATGCTGCCGACGAGCAGGAACAGGAGCGCCGAGATGAGTCCGTGAGACACGAGCTGGAACACCGCACCCTGCAGGCCGGACGTATTAAACGCCGCCAGGCCGAGCAGCACGACGCCCATGTGGGAAATACTCGAGTACGCGAGCACGAGCTTGAACTCTCTTTGCACGACGGCAAGCGCGGCCCCGTACAAAATATTGATGACGCCGAGGATGCCGAGCAGGAGCGCCGCTTCCTTCGCCTGCGCCGGGAAGAACAGCACGCCGAAGCGGATCAAGCCGTAAGCGCCCATTTTCAGCAAAATGCCCGAGTGGATCATGACGATCGAAGGCGGCGCCTCCGTATGTACGCGAAGCATCCATGTATGGAACGGGAAAATCGGCAGCTTGATGCCGAACGCCACGAGCAGCATCAGGAAAACCGTCCACTTCATCGTATCGCTCATGAAGAACGGGTTGTTCGGTTTCGCCTGATTGACGAATGCGTTCGGATCCTGGAACAGATTGTGCGCGATCTGATGAATGTCGCCGCTGTAGGACAGGATCACTTCGTTGTTCGTCTGCGTCATCGTGAATCCGACCGTGGCGACGATAATCAGGAACGCGATCAGCATAATCGCCGAGCCGATGCCGTTATAGATCAGGAACTTGTTGGCCGCTTTCTCGCGGTCCAGATAGCCCCAAATCCCGACCAGGAAAAACATCGGAACGAGCGTGATTTCGAAGAACAGGAAGAACAGGAACAGATCTTGCGCCATAAACACGCCGAACATGCCGGTTTCGAGCAGCAGGAAGCAAATATAGAACGTCTTCCACCGCTTCTTGATATGGAACGACGCGAGGGCCGCCATCGCGGACACGAGCGCGGTCAGGAACACGAGCGGCAGCGACAAACCGTCCACGGCAAGATTGTACTTGAACTCGAAGAAGAACGATGTGATCTGCTCCAAGCCTTCCTTGTTGAGCGGAATTTTGATCCAGCTGTACATCTCTTTGAATTGCACCGGATCGCCCGACGCCTGATAGGCGGCATAAAGCGCTGCGGCCAGGACGAGCGGGATGAGCGTCGCGATCAGCGCGATCGTTTTGATCAGGCGGCCTTGCTGCTTCGGAACGAAGAGCAGGACGAGCGCTCCGAGCAGCGGCGTGAAGGCAATCAGTGTCAGTAAGGGCAGCTTATCCAAGGTGGAAGAACCTCCTTCCCGCCAGAGCAAGCGCCAGGATCAGCAGCCCCAGCAGCGTAGCGAGTCCGTACGTCTGCACTTGGCCGTTCTGCAGGCGCAGGCCGAGGCGGCCGATGCCGACGACCGCGGCGGAGCACAGCCGGACGATCCCGTCTACGATATAAATATCGAACAATTCGAACGCTTTGCCGATGAGGCGCAATCCGCGGACGAACACGACGTCGTACAATTCGTCGATGTAGTATTTGCGGTATACGAGCGTATACAGCCACGGCGCATTGCCGGCGACGATATCGCGCGAAACCGAATTTTTGCCGTACATCACGTAACCGAGCCCGATACCGAGCAGTCCGGCGAGCGTCGACAATATCATAACGGTCCAATTTGCCGTCTCCGCCTCAGCATGATCGCCTAGCCAGTGGCCGAGCCAGCCGTTAAACGGCGTGAACACGAAGCCGGCGATAACGGCAAGCACCGCCAGCACGACGAGCGGGAACGTGAAGGGCGCCGGCGATTCGTGGGCGTGTGCGTCCGAGCGCGGTTTGCCGGCGAAGACGAGGAAGAACAGGCGCGCCATGTAGAACGCGGTAAAGAATGCGGCGATGAGGCCGACCCAGAACAGCAGCTGGTTGTGTTCGAAGGCAGCGGACAAAATCGCGTCCTTCGACCAGAAGCCGGACAGCGGCACAATGCCGGACAGCGCCAGGGCGCCGATTGCGAACGTCCAGGCCGTAATTTTCATTTTGCCGGCAAGGCCGCCCATCTCGCGGATGTCTTGCGTATGTACAGCATGAATGACGCTGCCCGCTCCGAGGAACAGCAGCGCCTTGAAGAACGCGTGCGTGAACAGGTGGAAAATGCCTGCCGTCGCCGCGCCCAGACCGAGCGCCATCATCATGTAGCCGAGCTGGCTGACGGTCGAGTACGCGAGGACGCGCTTGATATCGTTCTGCGCCGTGCCGATCGTCGCCGCGAATATGGCCGTGAAGCCGCCGACGTAGGCGACGACCAGCATCGCATCCGGCGACGCCTGGAAAATGTCCATCGTGCGGGCTACGAGGTATACCCCGGCAGCGACCATCGTCGCCGCGTGGATAAGCGCCGAAATCGGTGTCGGGCCTTCCATCGCGTCCGGAAGCCACGTATGCAGCGGGAACTGGCCGGATTTGCCCATCGCGCCGACAAAGACGAGAATCGCAATCCAGGTGGCGATGCTTGGATCGATTTTGCCTTGGGAGAAGGCGTTGTGAATGGCGCTGAAGTCGAGCGAATGCCCCGGCATATACCAGAACAGCAGCAGCATGCCGAGGAACAGGCCGACGTCGCCGACGCGCGTGACGATGAACGCTTTTTTTGCGGCGGCGCGCGCTTCCGGCTTGAAATACCAGAACCCGACGAGCAGGAACGAGCAGACGCCGACAAGCTCCCAGAAAATGTACAGCTCCAGCACGTTCACCGAAATGACGAGGCCGAGCATCGCGAACGAAAACAGCTGGATATAGCTGAAAAATACGTTGACGCGCTCGTCACCGTGCATGTAGCCCTTCGAGTAAATGTTGACCAGCAGGCTGACGAGCGTCACGATGACGAGCATGAGCGCGTTGAGATTCGTCACCTCGAAGCCCATGTTCAGTTGGAAGTCGCCGATGGTAAGCCATTTCAGCTGATTCCACGTATAGTCCGTCGTATGGCCGAGCCGCTCGAAGAAAATAAGCAGCGCCAGCACGAAAGAGGCGAGCATCGCTACAATCGAGATGTACGCGCCGGCCTCCCGCAGCTGCCGCCCCGCCGCTATGAGCACCAGGAAGGCGAGCAGCGGGAACAGCGGAACGAGCCATGCGTATGAGGTAAAATCGTTTGCCATGTCCGTGCCAGCCTCCTATCGCTTCATAGTGTCCATGTCGGTGACGTCGGTCGTCCCCCGGTTGCGGTACAGATTGATCAGAATCGCGATGCCTACGGCCACTTCCGCCGCCGCCACCGTAATGTTGAACAACGAGAAAATTTGCCCGGCTAGCCCCGGCTTCGGACCGTATTTGGCGAAGGCGATCAGATTGAGATTGACCGCATTCAGCATCAGCTCGATCGAGAGCAGCACGATGATCGCGTTCTTTTTGGAAAGGGCGCCGTACAGCCCGATGCAGAACAAAATTGCCGCCAGCGTCAGGTAAGGGGTGATGCTCATCCTAATCCTCCTCCCTCTTCGCCACGACAATCGCACCGATGAACGCGACGGTCAGCAGCACGGACATGATCTCGAACGGAATGACGTACTGATTGAACAGCAGTTGCCCGATCTGCAGCGTGTTATCTTTCGGATCGACCGGCGCTGACTGCGGCGTAATCGTCGCGTTCTGAATGACATAGAACAAAATGCCGAACAGCACGATCGCCCCGACGAGCAAAAGGCCGTTGTGCCACGGACGCTGAGGCTCCGTTTCGGCTTCCCCGCGGTGGCGGGTCATCATAATGCCGAAGATCATCAAAATCGTGATCGCGCCGGCGTAGATGAGCACCTGCACCCAGCCGACGAACTCGGCTCCGAGCGTAATGTATATGCCGCCGAGCGACAGGAACGTCAGCGCCAGCGCCATGACCATGTGGACGACGCGGGTGAGGCTGATCATGAAAATCGCGCCGCAAATCGCCACCAGCGAGAACACGAAGAACACGAGGTTCTCTCCGCTGCTTAAAAATCCGATAAGGCGGTCAAGCATTGGCTTTGGCGCCTCCTTTCGGAGCGGCGGAGTTGTTTTCCTTGCGCACGTTCTCGTTGTTGTCCGTGAGCCATTTCATGTCCTTGAACAGCTCGTCGCGGCTGTACGTGCTCAGCTCGAAGTTGTTCGTCATGACGATCGCTTCGGTCGGACACACTTCCGTGCACAGATCGCACAAAATGCAAATTTCGAAGTTGATGTCGTACGTGTCGATGACTTTGCCTTTCTTCTCCGGGTCCGGATTCGGCTTGCCGGTCAAGGTGATGCACTCGGTCGGGCAAATTTTCGCGCACATGTTGCAGACGATGCATTTGTCCGGCTCGAAATGCTGTATGCCGCGGAACCGGTCCGGCATCTCGAGCGGGACGTCCGGATAGGCGTAGGTCACTTTTTTGGCCGTCATCGCTTTGAACGTGACGCCCAGCCCTTTCATGATCCCTTTCATGCGCCCCCAACCCCCAATGCCATTAAAATCGCGCTGACGAAAATGTTGACGATCGCGAGCGGCAGCAGCACCCGCCAGCCGAGACCCATGAGCTGGTCGATCCGGATGCGCGGCAGCGTCGCGCGCAGCCAGAAGAAGAAAAAGACGATGAACGAAAATTTGAGCAGGAACCAGAATGATTCCCGGAATAAAGTCAAGCACCGGCAGCGGCGATTGCCAGCCGCCAAGGAACAGCACCGTGGTCAGCGACGCGATGGCAAACACGTAAACGTACTCCGCCAGCATGAAGAAGGCGAAGCGGAAGCCGCTGTATTCGACGTGATAGCCAGCCACGAGCTCCGACTCCGCCTCCGGCAAGTCGAACGGCGTCCGGTTCAGCTCGGAAATGCCGGCGATGACGAAGACGACGAAGCCGATGATTTGCGGGATGAAGTTCCAGTGCCAGAAGCCGCCGGCCTGGCCTTCGACGATAAGCCGCAGGTTGAGCGTGCCGGTCATCATCACGATGCCGACGACGGAAATGACGAGCGGCACTTCGTACGAAATCATTTGCGCCGCCGAGCGCATGCCGCCGAGCAGGGCGTACTTGTTGTTCGACGCCCAGCCGCCGAGCACGATGCCGATCGTGGAAATGCCGGACAGCGCTACATAGTACAAAATGCCGACGTCCAAATCCGCGAAAAACAGATTGCTAGCGAACGGCAGGACGGCGATGGCCGCAAACGACGGAATGAACGTAATGACCGGCGCCAGGATGAACAGCTGCCGCTCCGCCTTGCGCGGAATCGTATCTTCTTTGATCAGCAGCTTCGTTACGTCGGCCACCGATTGCAAAAGTCCGAGCGGTCCGGTGCGGTTCGGCCCGATGCGGAATTGCATCCAGCCGATGACCTTACGCTCGAAGTAAATCGCGTACGTCACGAAGCCGAGCACGATGAGCAGCATCACGATACCGAGCAGCAGGAAGACGAAAAAGTTGCTCCAGCCGAAAGGCTGTTCCAGGAAGTGCATCATTACGCGTCCACCTCCCCGACTACGATGTCGATGCCGCCGAGAATCGTGATCAGGTTCGTCATCGTTTCGCCGACGAGCAGTTTCGGCAAAATTTGCAAGTTGACGAACGACGGGCGGCGGAACTTGAGGCGGAACGGCTCCTGCTTACCTCGCGAGATAATGTAGCAGCCGATCTCGCCGCGCGGCGATTCGATTGCCGCATACGCTTCGCCTTCGGGCGGACGGATGACGCGCGGCGCTTTGCCCATAATATCGCCGCCATCCGGGAACTGGGCTACCGCTTGCTCCAGAATGCGCAGCGATTGGCGCATCTCCTCGAGCCGCAGCAAATAGCGGTCGTAGCAGTCCCCGTTCTTGCCTACCGGCACGTCGAATTCGAACCGGTCGTAAATGCAGTAAGGCTGGTCTTTGCGCAAATCCCAGCTGACCCCCGTGCAGCGCAGGTTGGCGCCGCTCAGGCCGTAGCTGATCGCCGTCTGGGCGTCGTACTTGCCTATGCCTTGAATCCGGGCCAAGAAAATTTCGTTGCCGCTGACGAGATTGTTGTACTCGTCGAGTTTTTTCCGCATATAGGGGATGAATTCCCGGACTTTGTCGATCCAGCCGGGAGGAGCGTCCCACTTGACGCCGCCGACGCGCATGTAGTTGTACGTCAGGCGCGCGCCGCACAGCTCGTTGAACAGGTTGATGATGATCTCGCGGTCGCGGAACGCGAACAGGAACGGGCTCATGGCGCCGATGTCGAGCAGGTACGTTCCCCACCATACCATGTGGGAAGCGATGCGCTGCAGCTCCATCACGATCAGGCGCAGAAATTGCGCCCGCTCGGGAATTTCGAGCTGAAGCATTTTCTCGACGGCGTTTACCAGCACGTAGTTATTCGTCATTGCCGACACGTAGTCCATCCGGTCCGTGTACGGAATAATTTGCGTATAGTTCAGGTTCTCCGCCAGCTTTTCCGTGCCGCGGTGCAAGTAGCCCATCACGGGAATCGCTTCGCGGATCACTTCGCCGTCCAGTTTGACGATGACGCGGAAAACGCCGTGCGTGCTCGGATGCTGCGGGCCAACGTTGAGCAGCAGCTCCTCCGTGCGCAGTCCGTCGCCGCTTTCCGGGGGCCCCGCCCTCAGAAGGCCGCCGGCCGTCGCTTCGTACGCTGCCGAAATGTCGCCATCGGCAAAGGTTTGCTGGCCGCTGCCTGCTGCCGGTTCGGCTTCGGCCTGTTCGCGGATTGGTTCGATGCGTTCTAGTTGAGCCACGACGTTACACCTCCGGATCGAGCGGTTCGTAATCTTTGCGCAGCGGGTGGCCGACCCAGTCGTCCGGCATCATGATGCGGCGCAGGTCGGGATGACCGGGAAAATCGATGCCGAACAAGTCGTACGCCTCCCGTTCGTTCCAGTTCGCGGTGTCCCACACCGGCGTCACGGAAGGAACGGCAGGCGCCATGCGGTCGGTCTTCACTTTCACGCCGTACTCGCGTTTGGACGTTAAGGAAAGCAGGTGGTACACGACCTCGAGGTGCGTCTCCTGATCGACTCCCGCGAGGTTGCGCAAATAATCGCATTTGAGCTCCGCATGGTCGCGGAACACTTTGGCCGCTTCCGCCCAGCGCTCACCCTTGATGACGACGCACGGCCGGTGGCTATCCATCTCGTTGATGTAAGCCGCTTCGATGGCATCTTCGCCGACCGTTTCTTTCAGGATGGCGACGAGACGGTCGAGCAGCGGCTGGTTCGGCGACGGCTCCTTCGGGCCGTCGGCCTCGGCTTTGGCCGCGGCGCGCGGCGCTCGCGCGGGCTGTCGCCTGCGGCTGCGGGCGCGGCAGC
>NZ_JXAK01000017.1 GCF_000829455.1 Gordoniibacillus kamchatkensis | reverse complement strand
CTCACGATGGACACCCTTGCTCTTGGCTAGTGGTTGGCCACTACAAGCCCCCACAGCGGACTTTCACCGCCTAGTTAATCGCCATGCGTGGCGCACTAAAAAAGCCCGCTGCCGAGGCAGCGGGCCGAAATTTCCATATCCCCTATTTCAGCTTGCGGTAATGTACAGGGGACATCCCGGCAAACGATTTAAACACCTTAATAAAATAGCTGGTATTGTCATAGCCGAGCATAGCGGCGATTTGATCGATACTTTTTTCCGTTTGCAATAAATACTGCTGCGCTTGCTCCATTTTGACCCGGGTAACGAATTCGATAAACGTCTCTCCCGTTTCCACCTTGAAAATACGGCTAAAGTGGCTTGCATTCAAATGGAGCTTGCGGGCAACTTCATCCAAACCAATTTTGTGCGCCATATGCGTGCGCACGTATTTTTTCGCTTCGACGATTTCGCATCTTTGGCTTTCGAGCGCCGTACGAATGACGTACTCCATTTTTTCAGCAAGAAATGCCCGAACGTAGGCAAACAGCTCGTCCAGCGATTCCAGCTCGAGAAGCGTTTGATGAAGCATTTCGGCCGAATAAGCGTTTGGAAAATGCTGCTGCGAACGATATTTCAGATCAATATCGGACAAAAGCTTGATCGTAAAGCCACGGATTTCCTCCGCTTTATAACGGCGGCTTTCAAACCGCTCTTTCCATTTCGCCAAAGCGCCGTCGACCTTGTCCGACGCGCCTTCCGCGAGATGATGCTTGAGCTCGTCCGACACTTCCGAATAATATTTGTAAATATCTTCATCCGCGGCCTGGAAAGGCTGCCACCTGTAGAGACTTCCTTCTTTGGCGTAAAACCGCAGGTCCTTGCTTTCCGCCATTTCCTTCAAATGCTTCTTGAGGTCTTGGGGGCTGCTTGAAGGCTCCGAGACCATGAACGATACGGTGATTTTTACGTATTTATTGATGTCCGCTTGCGCCGCTCTGAGCCGCTCGGCAATATCGTCCCGAGCCGGACGCCTCGAATTCGAGCGCAGGGGAAGCAGCAGGAATATTTCGTTCATGCCGAATCGCAGGCTGACGCCAAGCCCGCTCGCATCGATAATCTCGCTAATCGCATTTTCCAACGTATACATAAACAATTCATCCGATAGAAACCGCTGTTTCATTCGGCGATATTGATTGGCGTAGCCATACACGGGTAAATATGCATGCTTCGCAAGATCGATTCCAAATTGCCGCGCTGCGGCCAGCCACCGCTCCGGATCGGTCATCGGCTCCGTAAGCGTAGTGCGGATGAAGTTTTCTTTCAGCAGCGAGTTGCTTTGATCGACGAGCGATTTGAGCTGCTCCTGCCTAGCTTCGACGCATGCTCCTCTTCCAGCTGCTGCCGCACCTTCTCCAGCAGCTCGATCATCGTTTCCGGCTGCATCGTTTCTTTCAGAATATAATCGTTGACGTTCAGCTTGACAGCTTGCTGCGCGAAATGAAATTCGTCATGACAGGATAAAATAATGACCTTCAAATGAGGATGAAGCCGCTTCGCCTCGCGGATAAGTTCAAGCCCGTCCATGACCGGCATCCCGATGTCCGTTATAAGGATATGAGGCATGTCCCGCCGGCAGTGCGCAAGCGCCTCTTCGCCATTCTTTCGCAATCCTGCCACCGTCATGCCGAGCGATCTCCACGGGATCATTTGCTCTAGAGAGTCAAGCACAGGGTAATTATCATCCACCATCAGCACTTTCCACGGCACGCTTCTCGCCCCCATTCGGTATAAACAAATAAATGACGGTGCCTTTCCCCAGCTCGCTCTTCATGTCCATTCGGAATCGGTCGCCATATATGATGGTTAACCTCTCATATACGTTGAACAAACCGAATCCGGACATGCCTTGGTTCGTCTCCGGACGAGCCGCGGAATTTTCCACCCCGCCCTGCAGCCGCTGCCTGAGCTCCGCCACCGTAGCTTCGGCCATTCCGCCCCCGTCGTCTTCGACCGCGATCACGAGCAGCTTATCCTCTTTCCACGCCCGGATCCGAATGTTTCCCGCGTACTGCCGCAGGCCGTGAATAATCGCATTTTCAATCATCGGCTGCAAAATGAAACGCGGCACCAGTTCATGCAGCGTTTCAGAGCTCAAATCGATCTCATAGCGGAACGCATCCTTCGAAGTGAAATTCATTAAGTTCATGTATTGTTTAACAAGCTCCACTTCTTCCTGCAAGGATATGAATTCCCGGTTATTTATAAAAGTCATGCGCAGCAAATGAGACAAGGAGCTGATCACGTCGGCGTTCTCCCGGTCTCCCCGCAGCATGATGCGCAGACGAACGGCATTCAAAATGTTGAATAAAAAATGCGGGTTGATTTGCGCCTGCAGCATGGCAAGCTCCGCTTTTCTTTTCAATTCCTGCTCGTAAGTAATTTGCCGGACCATCGTCTCGATGCTGTCCAGCATGTTGTCGAACGATCTGCCCAGCTTCACGAATTCGTTGGAGCCGGTAATGTGAGACCGGATGGACAAATTGCCCGCTTCAATGCTGGCCGCGACTTGAACCAGACGCAAAATCGGCTTCGTGAACTGGCGCAGTAAATAAATGAGAATGACTAGGAACAGGGCGACAAAACCGATTTCAATCAAAAAGTTGGAACGGAATATCTCGTATACTTGCGATGTCGCGGCCTCGTAAGGTGTGAGGCTGACGAGCATCCATCCTGTCAGCGGCAGCATTTTCTTGACTACGATTTGCTCCTCGCCGCCGACGTTGCGGATTAATGAAGCTACCGGCTTGTTGATTTCCTCAAAGTGCGCGTAAGTTTGCCCGATATCGTTCAGTCCGGACAAAATGACTCCGTCCGCGGAAAGCAGCATCATATTCTGGCTTTGGCTGTACTCCTCGATGATGGCGCGAAGCTGCAATTCATTCACGCTGACGATCACATAAGCATACGGCTTATAAGACGAATCCCTGAGTGTTCGAGCGATCGTGATCAGGTATGGGCTTGTCTCCTTCTCCGACTTGATATACGTAGCTGCACGCCGATCCAATACGTTTCGAACGTATCCAGCCGGTCCATCTGCGCAAACCACGCCTCGCGTCTGAATTGATTCGGGTTGTAATCGTAATTGCTGTAATTGCTGTAATAGCCGCCCTCCGACAGAAGTATCGATACATAAACTCCCGGTTTATCGGAAGTAAGCTGATCCAGCTTTTTTTGGATCGACAGCTGCTCCAGAATGCCTTTGTTGCCTTGCGACGGATTTTTCAGAACGGCGACCATTTCCGTATCAAATTGAATATTGTTGGTAATTCTGATCAAATTGTTCATGTTGTTCGTTATATAAGCTTGCGCCACCTGCAGCGACTCCGATGCGGTATTCTCGGCCCGATCTTGAATCAGCTTGGTGGTGAAGGCGCTCGAGATCATCATGATCCCCGCGGCGGGAACGACTAAACAGAGCAGAGAAGATACCATGATCCGTTTTCTCAAAGTGGATTTCGCTATAAAATCAGTCATCCATTTCATCGTGAGCACCGCTTCCTATCCGCATTGCGAACAGCTTAAACCATAAAAACAAGGAAATCAACGGTCTTTAGCAGCGCTAAAAAGACCGTTGACGGATGAACCTGCGTATGGCCGAGCTTTATTTCTTGCTGTTTTTTTGGATAAGATCCTGAATTTTTTGCGATGCATTTTTGAGAGTGGTATCCAAATCCTGTTCGCCGAGCAGGAATTTATCCGTTTCGTTGGCGTACGCTTTATCCGCTTCGTCCTGATAGGCAGGCGGGATGTACAGCTTTTGCGGAATCGAGTTCTGCATCGTATAGAGCAGCGATTCCTTGTCGATCATGTCCGGCGTCTTCGAGCTGGCGATCAAGGTGTCCATCACTTTGTTCAGGTCCGCTTTTTTCCAGGAAGGAATGTATTTTCCCTGCAGCTGAATGCCTTCCGTCGTATACCAGCGGACAAATTCATACGCTTCCTGCTTATGCGTCGACCTCGCATATACCCCCATCAGGTCGCCGCCGATGTACGTCGTTGTCGGATCGTTCTTATTCACTTTCGGATACGGCGCAAATACCGTTTTGAACGTGGCAGGCAGCTTGTCCGTACCGCCGGCTTCGGGAATCATATAATCGCCCGTTAAAATCATGGCTGCCTTTTGGCTGAAATATTGCGGGCGGTAGCTGAGCTTCTGACTGATCGTCTCCGCATACGGCGTTGCCGATTTGTCGACCTGCTCCGCTTGCTTGCGGATTTCCAGCGACTTCTTGATCAGCGGGTTATCCATGTTGGAGGTGCCGTCGGCTTTGACCAGGTTCGGATTATCCATTTGATTATTCAGGGCCATTATCGTATACAGCGGGAACGTATAGAAGAACGTGCCGAACCGCTTGCTCGCGCCTTCGCCTTTCGTCAGCTTTTTGGCATAGTCCAGAAACTCGTCCCACGTCCAATCTTTCGGAACCGGCAAATTCGCTTCATCCAAAGCGCTCTTGTTCAGCATCACGAAGAACGTCGCCTTCTTTGCCGGAAGCGCATAAACTTTGCCTCCGATGGCCGGGTCGGACGTATATTCGTCGCTGACTTTGTAGCCGTCCTTGGCGATATAGGAATCGAGCGGCTCCATCATGTTAAGACCTACACGCTGTGCATATTGCGTTGGGGCACTGAACATCACCACATCGATTTGGTCGCCGGAGGCGGCGGCAAGATCGAGCTTCTTCAAGTATTCCGTGCTGTTGTTGTCGCCGGCCGTCACCGCTTCGACATTGATATTCGGATATTTATCATGGAACGCTTTAAATACCGCATCCCAATTGTCCTGCTTGACGTTGTACCACATATGCAGCTTTAAAGTCACAGGAGCCGCAGCGCCTTTGGCAGCGGATGATTCCCCCGTCTTGGCGGCTTGCCGGCTGCCTTCATTACCGCCGCATGCGCTTAACAATCCCGCCATCATCGCCGTTATACTGACTCCAAGTGCAATTTTTTTCAACATATATTTCATCCCCTTAGTTGTTATTCATTCGATCGAGATTAACAGCTATCAAGCCGATGCCGTTACATCATCCCTTCACACCTCCCATAGAGATCCCCTCGATGACGTTCTTCTGGCCGATAATGAATATAAGGAGAAGCGGTACGATGGCGGAAACCGCCGCAGCCATAATCAATGAGTAAAACTCGCCGTTGACGTCGGCAAATTTGCGGATACCGAGCTGCAGCGTAAACAACGACTCCGATCGCAGAAAAATGAGCGGATTCTGGTAATCGTTCCAGGTCCAAATAAAGCGCAAAATAGCGTAGGTCGCGATCGCCGGCCGGACGAGCGGGACGGCGATGCCGGTAAAGATGCGGAAATGTCCCGCGCCGTCGATTCGCGCCGATTCGATATAATCGTTATGAATGCCCAGGAAAAACTGGCGCAGCAGAAAGGTGCCGATGACGCTGAAGCAGTTGAGAAGAATAAGACCGGCGTGGTTGTCAAACAACCCGAGCCAGCGGTACAGCAAAAATTGCGGCACGAGAATCGCCTGGCTCGGCACCATGAAAGTAACCAGCACGAGCAGAAACCATGCTTCCCGTCCTTTGAACCTGACCTTCGAGAATCCATAGGCTGCCATGCTGGACACCATGATGGAGATGGCCGTCGTCAGTACAGTGACTTTGATCGAGTTCCAATAATAGTGAGCGAACGGAAAATCTCCGGCCCATACCATTTTATAATTTTCAACGGCATGCCACGTCTTGGGAATCCACTGGATCGGATACGTAAACACATCGAGCTCCGGCTTCATGGAAGCGGACAACATCCATAGAAAGGGGAGCAAGAACAAAACGCCGATTGCCCCCATGACGACGGTACTTACGATTTTGACAGGCTGGCTGGTTCGCAACGGTCATTTCCCCTTTCGTTAATAGTTCACCCATTTTTTTTGCCCGGCCCATTGCAGGAACGTCAGGAATAAAACGAAGATCAGCAGGAATACGGCCATAGCGGAAGCGTAGCCCGTTTTCAAATGGATAAACGCCGTTTGGTACAAATCGTATACGATGACCGACGTTGAATTGGCGGGTCCCCCGCCGGTCAGCACGGCAATGAGATCGAACACCTTAAACGTCCCGATGATGCCTGTAACGAGCAGGAAGAACGAGGTCGGCGACAGCATCGGCAGCGTCACATTGCGGAATTTGTGCCAGACGCCGGCACCGTCAATATCCGCGGCTTCATACAAGTCCCGCGGAATATTTTGCAGCGCCGCGATATAAATAATGAGGTTGAAGCCGATCTGCATCCATACCATGATCATCATGACCGAAACGAGCGAATAATGGGTGTCCGCGAGCCATTTGGGCACATTCTGAACGCCAATGGACTGGAGAAAATGATTCACCGGACCGTAGCTCGGATGCAGCAGCACCTGCCATACCGCCGCTACCGCAACTACGCTGGAAATGTAGGGCATAAAGTAAATGACCTTGAATACATCTTTCCAGTACACTTTGTTGTTCAAGATCACGGCCAGGAGCAGGGAAAGCAGCATCGTAACGGGCACGACGGCAAGTAAAACGATATTGTTTCCGAACGACTTCAGAAACACATCGTCGTGGAACAGCGTTACAAAATTTTGCAAGCCGACGAATTTCATTTGCGAAAGCCCGCTCACAAAGTTCCAATTCACAAGGCTGAGCAATATTCCTGCCATCATCGGAATAACGGTAAGCACCATAATCCCGATCAGCAGCGGCCCGATAAAGATATACCCCGAAACCGTTTCCAACCACCTTTTTTGCGTGACCATGTCATCAACTCCTATCCTGATGTCGATTGCCGTCGAGAGGGACCCTGTTGTTTGTATTCTGAATTTTAGTCAACAACGTCAAATAAAGCATCCAATTTTTTTTGCGACTCTTGAAATATTTTTTCTGAGCAAAAATTTTTCCAGAGTCGCAAAAATCGTTGGATGCGCCGCGGGTCGCCGTCTCCGGCGTCGGCATCGTAAACGGCACCTGTGACGTTTGTTACTTGCTTTTAGTGCGCTCAAGGCATAAACCGAAAAGGAAGAGAACCACTCATTAAAGAGAGAGCATGGAAAAACGAATATGGAAAATGGGTCGCTGTCGTTAGCAGCGACCCATTTTTTTCACATTGTTTACGGAAGTTAGGATCTACCCACGAGTTGGTTTGCCGTGTTTATATAGAACCATCTTACACATTCAAACGCGTGCCACACAGCAGCTTCATTAATCATTTTAAGAAGAAGTTCTTCTTCCTGATCCACTAGATTGATATGTTTGTCCAGTGTGTCCCTAATTCCGCTAATAATATCACGGATGGAGTCTATATATGGGAAATAATCGATTAACAACTCTTCCGCCCTTGCGCTTCCTTTATTTATGATCGACATCGCCTCGTCTTCTGAAATTTGATAGCTTTCTTTCAATAGATCTTTAATTCCGTCCAATAAATCGGAGTATTCGTCCTCTTTTAGCATGCCTAAAGTTAAAGTCATTCTATACCCACCCCCAAATGCGTGTGGTCCTTATTCTTTTGTAAATTGACGAATACTTGAAGGGTTGGCGATGTTTCCACCAGCACAATATCGTATAATTAGATTGTATGAACAATGCAATCATAGCTTATTTTTTGGCCAAAAAGTTATATTCTTCAGTTACAAAATATCACTCAGTTGACATCTTAAATAAATATGATGGATGGTGATGATTGTTGGAACATACCAAGCAAATGGATAAACGCGCAAAAGCGTTTCATGTCCTAAAAAATATGGAGATACAACTTCTATATAGAAAAGTATCCACAAAATCTCCTCTTATCTATTACCATTATCACAAAGGGATCGAGGTATTATTTGTCCATCAAGGTAAAGGAAAGCTGACCCTCAACCGCAAGATCTACAATTTAGACGCAGGATGTGTAGTTATTTTACAACCCTTCCAGCTGCACCGTATCCAATTTGATGCCGATGATCAATGCCCTTACATACGATCGGTTTTGACCTTTGAACCCTCCATCGTTGCACCTTATCTTAAAAGCTTTCCTGCGCTATCCAGTTTTTTTGTGCAGGTGTGGAAGGAACAACTATCCGATCAGGTTTTCCGTGATAAGCGCACCTCGCCTTATATCATAGGAATTCTTGAACGATTCAACGACTTGATTTCGGAGTGGAACGAGAAGGATGGAGATCTTGAGACTGCGTCTATGTTGATTCTCAACATTTTAGATTATCTAAACTCACTGCATCATGGAGGATTTGGAGGAGTCGCACGTCCGGAGAGCCATGCTGAAAAAATAATGAATTGGGTCGAGGAGCATTATACTGAACCTTTTGATTTGATTGAATTGGCAAAGGAACTTCATCTTTCCAAGCATCATGTCTCTCGATTATTTCGGACCGATACAGGAGTGAGCATCACCGAATATGTGATCGCGCGAAGAATAAGACAAGCTTGTTGGTTATTAAAAACAGAATCAAAATCTATAGAACAGATCGGTTCGTTAGTTGGAATACCTAATTTCCCCTACTTTTGCCGTATTTTCAAAAAGATAACGGGCTTGACTCCAATTCAGTACCGAAAAAGCCACTTGAATTAAACGGATCTTCTGCGTTTCTTTAGCAATAAAAACATGAAAAGTCCATGTTTCGTTGCTGCTACGCAACAAAACATGGACTTTTTTAATAGGTCAATCCATGACCAAGTTTGTAGATATTGCCATCGCTATCTTTATAGGCATATTCGAGCCCTTCAGGCATGTATTTGTCCTTGTCATAACCCGGTACATCGTTTCTAGACACACATTTACCGTTTTCATCGACCGCAATAACCGCTTCGCTTGCCGGCAATGTCAATGGCAAAACGCCCACAGGCCGGTAATTGCCCGCCATCACTTCAAACTGTGCCTTATAGAATGTATCGTATCCGGCGATCAAGGCATCTGCCAACGGTTCAACATTTGCAAGAATCCACGGCAAAATCACATTGACACTCACAATGACTTTTCCCCCGCGAATATGAACGCTATCAGCAACTTCCTTCAGATGATGCATACCGTTCAAAGTCGTTTCTTCGTACATAGCCCCATCCAAAGCGGTTAATGTTTTTTTCTCGCATATTTCAAGCTCTAAAAGCCCCGGTGTCGCAGTGAAATAAGCTCCGGATTTGGGATGCAGAATCAAAATGGCGATGTCGGCTTCTTCAACCTTCTCCGTCAACGTAAATTGTCCAAGCTCTTGACATTCCTTCCTTGCCCTTTCCGTATAAGAAGCCGCGCGCTCCGGTTCCTTATGGAAAACCTCCACATAAATCTTCTTGCCTGTAAGCGTGTCAGGGGTTAAAGGCAATGTCCGATCGGAATTTTTAAGAACGGTTACCGACTTTTTATGTGCTTCATAAGCAGCGTCCCAGTTTGCTGGATTGCTTACCACGGCAGTTGCATGTTCCGGAGACACATACGTACGATCATCAAATAGACCTAGCGTAAACATTTCTGTAAGGAGCCGCACATTGGCCTCATCAATACGTTTTTCACTGATCCATCCATTTTGGATCGCTAACTTCAGATTTTCAACATCATTTGTATCGGCAACCAAATCCGTGCCTGCATTAATGGCTTTAGCAAAACGTTCAGCTTCGCTCAAATGCTCAACGCCCCAGCACATCTTATTCGTGACGCCGCTGTCGCTATTGATGTAGCCCTTGAACCCTAGTTTCTCTCTAAGAATATGTTGTATGAAATAATGATTGAAGGTAAATCCAACTTCTTCAAAAGGAATATCTTCCCCCTCGAATTGTTGAACTACACTTTTTTTGATACTTGGGATCGAATAATACGGCATCATGGATGAAGTACCGTGTTCTACCGCTGCCCGAAACGGCGGCAGGTGATAGGTTTCCAAGCTTCCCGGCGTTGGGTATAAATTCCATTTACCTTCTTCATAGTGGGGATCAAATCCATTTTCCCTTGCGCCTCCGCCAGGAAAATGCTTCGTCGTCAATGCAATACTGTGATTTCCCAGGGTCTCTCCCTGAAAGCCGTCAATGATGCGGCCGATGGCATCGGCTATAAACTCCGGATCTTCCCCGAACGTACCGTACGTCCGTTGCCATCTAGGATCTGTGGCCACATCGGCCATATACATATAACCTTTTCTTATTCCTGTAGCATCCCACTCGTCATGGGCGATTTGGGCAAATTGGCTGATCAGTGACGAATCACCGCCATTTTTTATATCTCCTTTAGCTGCTGCAGCAAGCCCTAAAGTTCCCGGCCAAGTGGAAAAAATCCCGGCTGCATCGTTCATCCCAAAGACGGCTTCCGCATTTTCGTTTCTTGAATTCGATGCTATTAAACAGGGAATTCCTAGCCGCGTCCCCTCACATACTTCATTCATGGTATTAATCCACTCTGCCATTTGAGCAGGACTCCAATTGTCTCTATGAATGAAGTGGCGCAAATGCATGTTTTCAATCGTATGCGTTGTTCCCCATATTTTTGAAGCGGCAAAAATATTTTCGCCCTTTTCAACGATAGCTTCATCCAGCACACCGTCATGGCTTGTCTTACTCTTATCTTTTTGAGAAAGCCCCATTTGTCGGTAGTGGATCAGCATCATACCCACTTTTTCATCGAGATTCATCAATGAGACCAAATTCTCCGCACGTTCTGTGGGACTTAAACGCCAATCTTCATAAGGCTCTAACTTCCCGCTATTATTCAGATCTTTAAACTTTAACCCGTCCACTTCAATTATGTTCTTTACTCTGACTTCCAAATTCGGTTGTTTATGACGATGCTCCAATTGAATCCCTCCTCTAAAGAAAGAAATGTTTTGTTGCTGCCAAGTTTGTATTCTGAATTGTAGTCAACAACGTCAAATAAAGCATCCAAATTTTTTTGCATCTCTTGAAATATTTTTTCTAAGGGATGTACGACGTAAAAAGGGCTGCTCCTTCGCCTTGACCTAGGAACAGCCCCTATATTAGTTTAATGACCATATGCCTTCAATGCAGTCAAACAAACGATTGAATCCCGCCGATTTCTACCGTTCTGGTCTCCAAACGGGAGCGTTCGGCGGCGAAGCCGATTTGGTGCCCGTAAATCGATTTTTCCAGTGAAGTGCAGGAAATCGAAGGTTCATTCCCTTGAAGAACTCTTACGAAATCCTCAACCAGCAGCAAATCTCCGCCGCCATGGCTGTCATCCGTGACGTTAACCGATACTCGTCTCTCCGAGTATTCGTGCCCTTTTCGCGGATCGGGATGTCTTACTGTAAAGCTGCCGTCTTCCAAAACGCCTGTGACTTCTCCTTTCGTGCCGACGATGTGGATGGTACGGCACGCTCTGGATGTTGCCCCAACCATATTGTGCGTTGCCGTAGATCCGTCCTCGAATTCGACAATCACCGATTGGTGGTCCACTACATCATTATCGCAATGCCATACGCATCGTCCATACGGATTGTCTGTACGAAGCGATTCTAATTTTTGATCATGGCTCAATTCCGCACCCAGATGGGTATTTTCCCATACATAGAAGCCCCACCGCCCCTGATCAATATAATGTTTTCGCGCCGAGTACGGACATTGTTCTTCGATTGCGCAATCCGCCAAGCAGCGGGTGCCCGCCCCTTGCGGGGCATTCGCCGGCTTAAACTGCATCAGGCTTCCGAAGCTGCTTACTTTTTTGGGCGCGGATCCGGCCATCCAGCTTAAAATATCTAAATCGTGACAGCATTTGGCCATCAGCATGGAAGATTTGCACTTTTCCTGAGAATTCCACTTGCCTCGAATGAAGGATACCGCCATATGGTGATAGCTTACATGCTCGGCCGTCTGAATATTGACGATGTCCCCGATTTCCCCTGATCCGACGACTTCGCGAATCGCTCGGTAAAACGGCGCGTATCGCAATACATGGCAAATCATCACGGTTCGTCCAGCTTTTTCGGCGGTGCGATAAAGCTCCATCATGTTCTCTTCCGACGTAGCAATCGGCTTTTCCAGAAGGACGTCATAACCCGCCTCAAGAAGAGGAATCGTCGTTTTCACGTGGAGGTCGTCCATCGTGCCGTTAATTACCGCATCCGCAATAGGGGGCTTGTCAGCCAGCTCGTCTACCGAGGAGAAGCAGCGATCTTCCTCCAAGCCAAACCGTTCCGCCGTCATTTTGCGCCGAACGGGATCAGGCTCCACGACGCCCGCCACCCGAAGCTTGTCCGGATGGTGCTGGGCATAAGAAGCATAGAGCAAGCTGCGATGCCCCGCCCCCACAATGACTACCGTTACCGGCCGGTTTTCCTTCCCGTATGGGGTACGACTCTGGTCCATCGTATAATTCCTCCGCTATCCCGACTATTTTTTATGTCTTGCGTTATACCATTCGGTGGCTTCTTTAATCACTTGATCGCCGCCGCGTTTTTTCCAATCTTCAACGAACTTGTCAAAGCTGTCGAGCGGTTCCTTGCCCGTAACAATCTTGGCCGCCGTCTCCATCCAAAGGTTGTTTTTCCCCAGTTCCGGTCTTGAAAGCAGTGTGGGCGGCAGCGGCATATCCAGACCGTCGCTTTCCCGGCCTTCGTTTTTTGCCACCTTCAACCCGTTCAAAATGAGATCCGAATCCTTGCGGCCCTTCATAAATTCCTCATTGGCCAAATAGGAAGGGCCGATCAACCGCAAAAACATGAGATGCATATTTTCCTTGTTAATGTCATCTACCGTTTTTGCATATTTGTACTGAATCTTGCCGTTCTCTACCGTATAATCTTCACCTTCCAGGCCGTAATCCAGAAACTTCTGGGCTTCGTCGGTGAAGTACCACTCCAGGAACTTCAGAGCCTCTTCGGGATGCTTGTTCGATTTCGGAATTGCCCATACGTTGCCGACAGGGGAAGCTAACCCCATACCGCCTTTGCCGTCCGGGCCGGTTGGAGCCGGAATATTGATGAGCTGCGCATTCGGATCGGCTTGTCTGACCTCCGACTGCCATTTATCGGGATAACTGGGGTCGTGAGCCCACATGCCTACTCTGGCGGCTCCTTTGATTTTGGCATCCCAGTCTTTTCCTTGCTGCACCAAAAATTCGTTGTCCAAGAGCTGATCCTGATACAGCTTGCGATATACGCCGAGCGCTTGCTTCATTTGCGGCCGGATAAAGTTGGGCACAAGCTGATTGTTTTCATATTTCCAACCGTCCGGAACCACATCGTAAGCTCCAAAAAACTCGTCGGTAAACGCGAAATTTTGACGTCCCGACATTGGAATCTCATCCTGCTTTCCGTTGCCGTTGGGGTCTTGTTCTTTGAAAGCTTTTAACATCGCTACGTACTCGTCGATTGTTTTAGGCACCTGCAAGTGAAGTTTGTCCAGCCAATCTTTCCGCACGTACACGACGTTGTTTCGTACGTAATTCTCGCCCGGAATCGCATAAATTTTTCCGTTTTCGCTGATCATGGACGAATCCCATAATTGCTGCGGAATTTTCTTCAGCAAATTGGGGGCGTATTTTTCAAGCAGATCGTTCAGTTCGTAAAACGCACCGTTTTTTACGGCAGGTGCCGCTTCAGTCGAATTGATTCCATTGATCTGCAAAATGTCCGGCAGATCTCCCGCCGCCAGCATCAAATTAAGCTTTTGCGTAAACTCCTGGTGCGGGATCAGTTCGATATTTACGTTAGTCTTGGACAATTCCCGGAGTTTTTTTACATACTTGTCGTCATTAATGTTGGATGACCCCTCTACATAAGGCAGCCCTCTCGTTTCAATCGCGATTTTGACGACAGGCGTCTCCGCAGTCTTCGCCCCATTCTTGTTGGTGCCCGAACCGGTTTGCTGGGAGCAGCCGGCAAGGATACCGATTGCCGCAACCATACATAGGGCTCGTCTAAAAATGATGTTCTTCATGCAAACTCTCCCTTCTCATAATGGAATTATATGAAACTTACCCTTTAACCGATCCAAGCATAGCCCCTTTAATAAAATGCTTCTGGATCAATGGGTAAATCACCAACACGGGTAAGGTGGCAACAATAATTGTCGCCATCTTGATTCCTTCCACCGACTGCATCGTCATTTGCACGCTTTGCATGACATTCGTCGCATCGCTGGCGATGAGCAATTGACGCAGCTTGACTTGCAGCGGATAAAGACCGGGGTCGCGCAAATACATAATTGCGGAGAAATACCCATTCCAATGGCCAACTGCATAGAACAGCCCGACCGTGGTCAAAGATGGCATGGACAACGGGAGCACAATGCTCCAATACGTCCGGTATTCTCCGCTTCCGTCGATTCGGGCGGCCTCGATCAATCCTTCCGGAATCGCTTGAAAAAACGATACCATGATGATTAAGTTAAAAGCGCTGATTAGGCCCGGTATGATTAAAGCCCATAAGGTATTCAGCATGCCTAGCGACTTGATAAGCAAATACGATGGAATGATCGGAGCCGGAAAGATCATCGTAAACAGAACAAGGAGAATGAAGAAAGTTCGTCCCTTCAGCTCTTTTCTGGCTAAGCCGTATGCCATCAGGGAAGTGAACAGCAAATCGATCAGAGTTCCGACAACCGTAAGAAAAATAGTCACGCTGAACGATTTCCAAATGGCCGCGTTATTGAAAACGGACTCATAATTGGATAATGTGAATTCTACGGGAAATACCGTTACTCGGCCTTGCAAGATCGCATTTCCGCCGCTGAAGGATCCCGCTAATATGTTGACGAACGGCAGCAGCATGACCAGTCCGACAATCGTAAGGAATATATAATTGATGGAAATAAACCACTGTCTCGATGCATGCATCCTAATCACGGAAGGAGCACCTCCTTTTCAATCAGTAGAGCGAATTGCCGGTCAGTTTTTTGCTGATCTGGTTGGCTCCGACAATAAGAATCAAACCCACTACGGATTTGAACATGCCGATTGCCGTTGTATAGCTGAATTGCGAACCAAGCAATCCGACATCATAAATGTAGGTGTCGATAATGTCACCCGTTTCTTTGACAAGAGGGTTCAACAAGATGTAAATTTGCTCAAAGCCCAAATCCAGGAAGTTGCCGATTCTTAGGAGAAGCAGCACCATAATGGTAGGCAATAAGGCCGGAAGTGTAATGCTGATTACCTGCCGGAACTTGCCGGCCCCATCCACCTCCGCAGCCTCGTAAAGCTCCGGATTGACATTTGCAAGCGCTGCCAAATAAATGATAGTTCCCCACCCTATTTCTTTCCATATTCCGGAAACGACAATGATGCTGCGGAAAAATTGGGGCTCCTGCAAAAAGAAAATTTTCTGAAACCCGAAAGAACTCAGCATACTATTCACGATCCCGTAATTGGGAGACAACGCATTGATGACCAAGCCGCCAACAATGACCCATGAAAGGAAGTGAGGCAAATAAATGACTGTCTGGATGGTTCGTTTGAACACCATCTTCCGTACTTCGTTTAAAAGAATCGCCAATACGATCGGCGCGGGAAATCCGAAGACTAGTTGATATAGACTGATCAAAATCGTATTTCGCAAGATTCGATAAAATTCGGGGTACATAAACAAATTTACAAAGTGTTTGAATCCGACAAACTTGCTGCCCAAGACTCCTGAAAATACATTGTAATCCTGAAAAGCGATGATGCTGCCGGCAATCGGAATATATCGGAATAAAATAAAAAACAGCAGGCCCGGCAAAATCATCGAATAGATCGGCCAATGCTTCCAAAGATAATGTTTTCTAGCCATTTAAACTCCTCCTCCCGTTAGTTCTTTGGACTTTTCCATCGTAATCTCCAGCGGGCCTATCCGTATATGATTTTTCTTCGAAAAACTGTCGTTTTTTCTGCAACTTCATTTGAATAAAAAGAACCTTGAGCAAGCTCAAGGCTCTAATCAAGGCCCATTCTACTTCTGTAATCTTTGGGAGTGTACCCGAAATATTTTTTGAATGTTCTGGTGAAATGAGGATAATCATTATATCCAACCTCGCGGGCGACTTCATACGTTTTGCTGTTCAGGTTCAGGAGAAGCTCCTTGGCTTTTTCCATGCGAAGGCCTGTTAAGTATTGAACAAAACTTTTTCCCATGAAATCCTTGAAGGATTGGCTTGCATACGATAACGACATGTTCATCCGGTCCGCGATCGTTTGCAAGGAAAGCTCTTCGTCCATGTAATGCTGCTCAATGTAAGCCGCAGCCCATTTAATAGTTTGAAATGAGCCATGATTGCGCCTGACTCGTACCTCCTTCAAATGCTCCATAACGCCGTTTTCCAGCCGCCGCCATGCATCCTCCGGATCGGACACTTCGTTAAACCACGTGAACTCGGCATTTCGTATCGCATCTGGATCATAGGTTTCCAGCTCTTTCTGGATAAACAGCAGCAGCTCAAAACAGAGGTGATTGGAAAAAGGCTGCGGCAATCCAAGCTCCACATATTGTAAATTGGCGTCAGCCAGCACATTCCGAATTCCATTCTCGTCAAGATCCCATATGAACCTGGCGATCTGGTTTCCGATTCTTTTGCAATACAATGACCAATTGCTTTGATCCAACAGCAACTTTTGCCGCAAATCCAGCCTTTCCCGTACAGTCCGCAGCATATTGTCCATCTGCTCCGGCCGAACCGGTTTGAGCAAGTAATCCGTTACGTTGGAGCGGAGGGCCTTTCTCGCATATTCAAACTCTCCGAAACCGGAAAGAATGACGATCTCGCAAGGCAGCCCGCGGAGTCGGCATTCCTGAATGAGCTCAAGTCCATCCATTACCGGCATGCTAATATCGGTAACAATCAGATCAGGCTGCGTCTGCAAGGCAACTTCCAACGCTTCCTGCCCGTCTTCGGCCTCACCCACGACCATGAAGCCATACTCGCTTTCGGAGATCATTTTGTGCAGGCTCTTTTTGATCATAAATTCATCGTCAACGATTAGCGCTTTGTACATATATATGTTCTCCCGATTTGGATGTATTTTGGGCATCATAGGGCAGCAACATCTGGATGTTCGTTCCGTGTTCTCCGGATTGCAGTATTTGCAGGCCATAGGGCTCTCCAAATAATAGGCGGGTTCGTTGATGCACATTCAAAAGTCCAATTTTCGTTAATTCATCTTTGTGTTTCTCATCCTCGAGGTCTTTGCCTTCGTAATTCTGAAACAATCGGTTATAATCTTCCTTGGTTTGGGCTTCCATTCCTTTACCTTTGTCAATAATCCGAAGCAAATAGCCGGTTTCTCTCCATTCGCCGAAAATTCCGATATAAACCGGCTTCAGTCGATGCCTTTCATAGCCATGCCGAAAGCAATTCTCGACAAGAGGCTGTAGTGACAATCGTACGGCCAGGATTTGAGAAACCGCTTTCTGATCGACATTCATCTCAATTTGCAAGTACGGAAAGCGTTCTTTTTGGATTTCCAAGTACGTTTGCACATGTATCAGCTCAACTTGAAGCGGGATGACCTGCATCGCGTCGCTGATACTAAAGCGGAACAAATCAGCCAGCCCCGTAGCCATTCTGCTGATTGGCCTGATCCCTTCCACTAGAGCGTAGGAGCTGATCATTTCCAAAGTGTTGTACAAGAAATGCGGATTGATCTGGGATTGAAGAGCTTTCAAGGTGGACTCCCTCTGCTTGATGACCAGTTCTCTCTCCCTTATTTGCGACGTATGTACTTCTTCAATCAACCTTCGTAATTCGCGCACCATTTTATTAAATCCCCGATACAGATTGCCCATTTCGTATCCCCGGTGTTCCGGCGCTTGGACATTGAGATTGCCGTTTTCCGCCTGTCTCATAAGCCGCTGTAATTTGGAAAGCGCATTCGTAAGAGTAAGGGAGAAGCCTCCAATCACTAGAATCACAAGAAGCACGAGGATGAGTACCCCCCATAAGGTTGCATTACGCAACAATAGAAGGTCTCCGGTTAATTCATGAATCGGAACCTGGGATACGATTGTCCAATCGGTATAGGGGGATCTGTTGAAGACCACTAAATCTTTAATGCTATCGTCAGTACGGATAAAGGTACCGCTAGTACGATTTTGAATTTGCGCGGCATACCAATCGGGGACTGCAGTACCCCATTTTGACTTTTCCGGATGGTAAATGATTTGCCCCGCAGTGTCGGCGATCCATAAAAATCCATTTTCGCCAAGCTTAATATCGCCTACAATTTTTGAAATTTCGTTTAATCGAATATTGATGATTAAAACGCCGGATGTCCGATACGTAGCAGCATCATGAAATTTGCGGATAATCGTTAGAAGCGGCGTATTGCCATTCCAACGGAGTCCTACGACGGAATAGTTTTTACCCGGCATGTTCAAATAAGCCTCATAGTTCTCCTCTATCGAAGATGAACCCGAACTGGAAACCGAAAGCCCCTTGCTCGAATAAATGATAAACGAGTAAATTTCCGGACGGCTAAAAACCATTTGCTGCAAAAGCTCTTCTTGAATCTTTCTCGTCAGCTCAAAGCGTTCGTAGGTTTGCTCAGGAGTTAATTTCATAAAATCGCGGATTAACGGATGGGTGATGAGCGGAAACGTCGTCCGTTCCAAATCGAGAAAGTATGCATCTAAATGCCTGTTGGCTTGTTTTAAAATTTGCTCTTGAAAATCTGTGGCCGAATGTTCGATGGATAAAGTCGACCTCACATACCATAAGACTCCAAACACAAGAAAGGGAATGCATACAAAAAAAACAAACAAGGTAATTAACTTCGTGCGTATGGTTATTTTCCTCATTTTGTTGAAGTTCCTTTCGTATGATTGTACCATTATCCTCAAATCGGTATGGGAATGAATTCAAATTGAACCGCTCGAATTGTTTGGAAGGGCTTTCGTTTTGAATTCTTGTCGTTTCTAAAATCAATTATGCTCGTTATCAAGCTCCATTACAAATAGCATTATAGAAATTCTATCACCTTATTTATCCATGCTGGAGAAATTGAGAGTCAAACCTCTCCACCGATTTTTCCGTACTCTGTGCTCCTCTCAAACATTCCGCCAACAGTCAGTCGAAGAGAAAAGGCCGCCATTTGGCGGCCTTCCAGATAATAACTTTATAGCAATTACCAATATGAAGTATAAACAGGAGCACTGTTTGGATTCAATTCTGGTACATCCAGGGCTCCGTCGGTACCGCCTGGGCCCTCGTCATAATAATCTTCATATGCTAGTTTGCCTGCCGAGCTCAAGCTGTTGAACAACGACCACATTTTCTCGATATAAAATGGATTGTCATTACCATGATGCGAATCTCCGTGGTATAATCCCCATTCGGGGAAGCTGACTTTCTTGCCATGCGAGGCGGCAAAATCGACCCAATGCTGGATTCCATAAGTTCCACCCATATGATAAGTATCCCACGCCGATTGGGTCAACGCCGGTTCCCACATGTCGTACTCGTCGATTCCAATGTAATCGACATAGCTGTCGCCTGGATACACTTGTGCCGGGTCTCCGCCGCCAGCACCTTTCAAACCGTCCCCGCGGTTTACATTCCAATCGATCTTGACGTCCGGGTCCGTTTGCCGAATACTCGTAACGACCTGCTTAAAGCATGCTACCCAATCGGTCATATTCGAAGTTGTCACTGCGTGGTTGTACCAATTGCCGTTAAACTCCCAACCAAGTCGGATGATGGCGTTTCCTTGGTGGTGAGAGACCAGGTTGGTGCCGAACGTATTCCAGTAGGAATTGTAGCTGCCTGCCGCGCAAGCCGCGAAATTGGAGACGTTGTCCTCCGGAAAGAACGGAACAGCCAGCACAAGCTGGTATGGTTTCCCGTCCCATGCGGCCACTTGGGTGGAGTTCGTGATTTGGGACCAATTGGAACGGTACACAAAGTCGGTCACCATATCCACAGGCCGTCCGCGCCAATTTTCAAAGTCGTTGATTTTGGTGGGATCGCTAGTTGCTCCTGTTTTGAATACGCCGGAGCCCCAGTTCATTGCGCTGCGATAAATCGGGTAATTGACAATCGCGAAAGGGGCTTTGACGCCGCTCCATGCGGTATTGCTGCTGCCCAGCTCAAAATCGCCGTTCACGAGCAAGTTGCTGCCGGACGCTTCTCCGAAAAATACGTCATCGATGTATACGGTAGCGGGGATGCTGCCTTGGTATACATCCTGTATTTGCGCATGATACACTCCTGCACCACTGGCGGGCACGGTATACGTCGCGGTGAACTGCTGCCAATCGGCTGAAGCAGTAAATTTCTGATAGACGACCGAAGAGCTCCAGTCTCCTTTTTGCAGCACAAGCGCGATCGTTCCGGCGCCTCTAATCCATGCCTTGTATTGATACGTTTTACCGGCTTCCAGCGTCACATTCTGATTCGGCCCTCCGTACGTCGGGGTTCCGGACATGGAAGCGACCATCACCCAACTGCCTCCGTGTACATTGGTAGAGGCGGAGGCGGTCGTAGAACTGACGATAAGAAGTCCTAACAACAGGCTACAGATTGCAGCCAAACCGAAAAATTTTCTTTTCTTCATCAAATTACCTCCTTTACTATCTTGATATGAATATCTTAAAGCCACAAATATGTGGACTTTTCAATGCCTCGCCTCCCCCCAGACCGTTGACTCTACTTGCGGCTTTAATTCAATATCGGTACAGTTTGGCGGAGAGGCATGACATGAAAAGGGCCATACCTCTCCCCTCGCGTTTGAAGCAGCACGCTAAATCGTGCTACCCCTTGATTACAGCTTGCGCATCCCACAGCAAATAGCGGGCGGCATCTTCCGCGATATGTTTGCCGCTTTGCGCCTGCACTTCGTTTACGAAAGCGGCCAGCGAGTTCGCGGCCAACTTGCTTTGCAGGCTATTGGCGATACCTGCGTTGTCGATCCATCCCATATTCGTAAAACGTGTAACCAACGCCTGCATGGACCGGATGCTTGCCGAGGTTTGGAACACAATGGTTTGACTGCTCGTATTCCCTGCCATATCGCTTGCCGTCACGATCAACGTATGCGAACCGAGCGGCAAAGTATAGAGTGGAATGGTCGTTCCTTGCTGCACGGTTTGTTGTACGCCATTCGAGCTTATAGTGACCGTCGTCTTGCTGCTGTCAACTCCGGACAAGTTGTCGCTAAGCGTAACGACCGGCGTGATATCCATCGAATCGCTGTACGTACCGTACTCCAAACCGGATAGCGCAATCGTCGGCGCGGTCGAGTCTAGGTTGAAGGCGATCGTTTTCGCCGCTTCCACATTGCCGGCGACATTCGTCGAACGGTAGCTGAGCGTATATTGGCTGTCTTGACTCATCGTTACCGGTGCCGAATAGGTTAGCCATGTGCTGCCGCCGTCCAGACTATACTCGGTTTTGGCCACAGCCGAAAAATTGCCGTACGCGCTCAAGGTGACCGTTACCGGATGTACGTACCAGCCATGTAGTCCGTCAGGCTGAGCCGGCGTAACAACAGCCGACGTGACCGGAGGAGTCGACCAGTGTGACATATATATAGGAGCACTGTTTGGATTTAATCCAGGTATATCTAAGGCCGATTTGATACCGCTCGGTCCCTGGTCAAAATAGGCTTCGTAAGCTAGTTCGTTTGCCGAATTCAAGCTGTTGAACAACGACCACATTTTCTCGATATAAAATGGATTGTCATTGCCATGATGCGAATCTCCGTGGTTTAATCCCCATTCGGGGAAGCTGACTTTCTTGCCATGTGCGGCGGCAAAATCGATCCAATGCTGGATTCCGTAAGCTCCCCCCATATGATAAGTATCCCACGCCTTTTGGGTTAACGCCGGTTCCCACATGTCGTACTCGTCGATGCCAATGTAATCAACGTAGCTGTCGCCGGGATACACTTGCGCCGGGTCTCCGCCGCCAGCCGATTTCAAACCGTCCCCGCGGTTTACATTCCAATCGATCTTGACGTCCGGGTCCGTTTTACGGATACTCGTGACGACCTGCTTAAAGCACGCTACCCAATCGGTCATATTCGAAGTTGTCACTTTGTGGTTGTACCAGTCGCCGTTAAACTCCCAGCCAAGACGGACGATGGTATTTCCTTGATGATGGGAAACCAGACCGGTACCGAACGTATTCCAGTAAGAATTGTAGTTGCCTGCCGCGCAAGCCGCGAAATTGGAGGATCCGTCTTCCGGAAAAAACGGGACCGCCAGCACAAGCTGGTATGGTTTCCCGTCCCATCTGGCCACTTGGATGGAGTTCGTGATTTGCGACCAATTGGAACGGTACGTATAGTCGACCACCATATCCACGGGCCGTCCGCGCCAATTTTCAAAGTCGCTAATTTTCGTAGTATCACTTGCTCCGTTTTTGAATAAGCCGGAGCCCCAAGGCAAACCGCTTCGATTGGTAGAGGCGGAGGCGCTCGAAGAATTGACGATAAGAACCCCCAGCAACAGGAAACAGATCGCAGCCCAACCGACAGATTTGCTTTTCATCACGAAGTTCCTCCCTTATCGGTTTGAAATGAATATCTTAAAGCCACAAATATGTGGGCTTTTCAAAGCTTCTCCTCCTCCAGGCCATTGACTCTACTTGCAGCTTTAATTCAATTTCGGCAAAGATTGGCGGAGAGGCATGAGATGAAAGAGGCCATACCTCTCCGTCCGCATTTGGAACAAATCGTAAAATCGTGCTACTCCTTCATTACAGCTTGCGCATCCCGAAGCAAATAATGGGCGGCATCTTCCGCGATATGTTTGCCGCTTTGCGCCTGCACCTCGTTCATAAATGCCCCTATGTCCCCGTGCTCCAATTTTTTTTGCAGACTGTTCGTGATGCCCGCATTATCGATTTTCATCATGCCGGCAAAGCGCATAACGAGCGCTTTGAGAGAATCGACGCTTGCGTAAGTAACGAACTTCACCGTAGCGACGGACGTGTTTCCTGCCAAATCTGCTGACGAAACGGTAAGGACATGCTCACCGAGCGGAAGCGTATAAAGCGGGATGGTAACTCCCGGTTGGTACGGGGACGCGTCCAGTGCGATAGACGTTTTGCTCCCGTCAATCCCGGCCCCGTCATCGCTCAGAACAATCGTCGGCGCAATCTCTTCGGTATCGCTGTATGTGCCGTACACCAAACCGGTGACGGTGATGGCCGGTGCAGTCGAATCCAGCCTGAAACCGATCGATTTCGCCGCTTCTTCATTCCCGGCTTTATCCGTTGAACGGTAAGTGACGGTATATATACCGTCATGATCGAGTGTAAAAGGAGCCGTATAGCTCTGCCAGGATGTCCCGCCGTCCATTCTGTATACCGTTTCCGCAACGCCGGTCTGATCATCGCCGGCCTGCAAACTCACGGTTACCGGGTGAACGTACCAGCCGTTCAGGCCGTCCGGCTGCGCCGGAGCCAAGCTCGCAGTCGTTACGGGCGGCGTCGTGTCGACCGACTGGATGAATACGGCCTTCCCCCATTTATCGCGATTCTGGGCATTGCCGTCGACCCCATTCCACAGGTACTGCCGCTCCCGCTTATTACCGCTGCCGTCGTCAAAGCCGATATCGAAGCGGATCGTCTTGCCGACCGCGGCATCGGAAATATTCAGCCCCGACATCGGAATCGCCGCTTCCACAGCGTACCCTTGCCCGTCATCGTCCTTTTTCACGGCCATTTGGACTGGACTTTGCGGCGCGTTATTATACCAATAATACTGAACCGCACCGTTGCTGAGTCCCCCGGACAAAATAAGCTGGCTGTCCTTCGGTTGAATGGCTCCGCCTTGGTCGATATTTTGCGGACCGATGAACAGTTCGACGGCGTCGCCGTTCCAAATGCCGCTTCCGGCATAGGCGTTCATCATTGGGGTCGGGTCTTTCATATGGGCATATACGTACAAATTCGATTCATCCCACGCAAGGCGCATATTGGCGGATACGCCCGATTTGCTGGTGCCCAAAATACGGTCCATATCCGTCAGCGACGCTTCTCCTCCCGCTGGCCACGCCGTATCCAATGTGCCGTCGACAGCAATAGGCGATAGCGCCTTCGGGATTTGCAGCACCTTATTCGCATTTCGCTCCCCTTGACCCGGTCCGAATGGATAAGAGTAAGGCTGTTTACTCCCTGTCATGACGTCGTAAATGTGGTAATTGGTCTCCATGACGGAATTCAGGAAATCTTTGTACGGTCGGTCCGCGACGTTCACCAGTCCAATCGCCCCTGCTTCGCCGTTGTAGCCTTGAAACCAACGCCCCGTAGCAGCCTGGTCCAGGTATTCAAACCAATGTGCGCCGATGACGTAACCGGAAGCTGCCGCCTTCTCGACATAGTTCCGGTACATGAGCCCTTTCTCGTGCTCGTTATCGGCCATTCTTACCCCAAACGTCAAGCCTTCCGTCGGTTCGCCGTAATGGAATTCCGTAAACAGCAGCGGCTTCCCGCCGGACTGTTCGAACATCGACTTGATGCGGTTCATGTCCAAATCGTACGTGTAATAATTGTAACTGATCGCATCCAAATACGGTCCCGCCGCTTCACAGATAATCCCTCTCAGTTTGTCGTCATTCATCGGTGCGGTCAAATACCGGTCGCCAAGCAGCATGTGGTGAGGATCGTATTTGCGGAAAACCGCCGATACGGTGCTGTACAATTTATCCATATACTGCTTCGTGAATTCGTCCATATCCTTGGATGCCGCATCGGTCGTCACGTTGAATGAAGCTTCGTACAAACTGTCAAAGCTCCCGTTGTTCAGCCCCCAAGCCGTATTGAAAGCACTGATATCATTCCCGTACTTGTCTTTGAGCATATCGACAAGCACTTTCTTCGACGCCACTTGGCTGGCTTTCTTGGTGGATATCGTTCCTTTGAGCTTGTGATACTCAAACTCGTTGCCGACAAAATACCCGATGAGACGAGGATCGTTCGCCCTGGCCGTTAAACTTTGGAAAGCGGTATCCATATCGGCGGCTGCCGACGATTTATAAATATCGAACAAATTGACCCCATTGATCATATCGCCGGAAGGCAGATTAATAAAGCGAACCTGCGGGAAATTCGTATCACCGGATGACGATGCAGCCGAAAAGCCGCCTTCGCTCGTAAATCCCCATTTTCTCAGCCTGTCGACGCTCTCCTTGTAAAAGGAAGCAGCAGCATACGGCAGCCCTGTCTTTTTAATTTTGTTCGCCAAATAAAAGGAGAAGTTGTTTCCATTCGGGTCCAAATACGCGGTTTCGTATGTGCTTCCTTTCTCGAAGGGAGGAAGCCACTGATAAATCTCTTGTCTGCCGGAAACCTGTGTGTACGTATCGCCGACGGCGCCGACACCGTTGACGCCAAGGCTGAAATACAAATTGCCGCTCGGATCGACGAGCGCCGCTTTGCCGTTTGCCAGCGTCTGAGTGTGAAAGAAACCCGTCGCCTGCAATCCGTATGTCTCTCTGCTGTTCGGCAAACCGCCGTACTCATCCCGCTGCGGCGGCGTTAGGCTGCCGTAATATGCCTGATCAGCGGCCAAGTCCGCCTTTAACTCGTCATCGCTCTTCACTTTTCCGGCGAAATCGATATTTTTCATTTGGCCGTAAGGATCCACGATTTCATCGGCAGTCGAAGAGTAAGCATAAGTCAGAGCGATGCTGTTGCTCATGCCGCTCTTTTTGGCATAGGCGGTTATTTTTGCAGAGCCGGTCAGGTGGATGGGACCCGTGTACAACGTTTCCGGAGCGGTCGCCGTGCTGTAGTAGATCTGGGCGCCAACCGTCCTTGTCGACAATGTGACGTCGATCGGTCCGCTGATCTTGGCAGGCTCCGGAGTCGCATCGACTGGAGCGGTATTCAAATTGATCGTTACCGATGAAATTTGCGTCGCCCAGTAATTCGCATCCACGCCGTTATACGGGATGACGATTTTTAAATATTTGGAGCCCGCTGGCAGATTATACGACTCATAAACGATCGGCGTCCATGAACCGGACGTGAACGCATGCTTTTCCAGCGTCAATGGCGTATAATTTTGTCCGTCTGCCGAAGCGTACGCTTTCAGATCGGTAACCGCCATACTGGACCAATAGTAGGATGATATGGAGAACGATTTGATGTCGTAGTCGGTCTTGTAGATGAAATAGCCGTCAGCAGACGAGCTTTTGGTGAGCCTCGATGTATCGCCGCCGAAATTGCCAGAGTTGGTCGTGTCCATGCCGATGTTTGCCGACTTCTGGTAGATGTAATTGTAATTGTTCAGCGGATCGATGAATCCGTTCGCATTATTCGCGTCCTGATTGACGATGGCGAAAGGAGCTTTGACGCCGCTCCATGCGGTATTGCTGCTGCCCGACTCAAAGTCGCCGTTCACGAGCAAATTGCTGCTTCCGGACGCCTCACCGAAAAAAACGTCATCGATGTAGACGGTAGCCGGACTGCTGCCCTGGTATACGTCCTGTATTTGCGCATGATAGACTCCTGCACCACTGGCGGGCACGGTATATGACGCGGTGAACTGCTGCCAATCGGCTGAAGCGGTAAATTTCTGATAGACGACCGAGGAGCTCCAGTCCCCTTTTTGCAGCACAAGCGCGATCGTTCCGGCGCCTCTGATCCATGCTTTGTATTGATACGTTTTGCCGGCTTCCAGCGTCACATTCTGGTTAGGCCCCCCGTACGTCGGGGTTCCGGACAAGGACCCGACCAACGACCAACTGCCGCCGTGCACGTTGGAGACCGTGCTTGTTCCGCCGTCATCCGCGAACGCGGTCGGCATAGACACGACTGAAAGCATCCAAGCTGTGAGCAAACCAATGAGCAGCTGTTTCCATTTCCATCGATTCATAAGGCTCCTCCTGATCATTATTTATGAATATGACTTCAACGTTTTTTACATCAAATACTGGAGGCTGATCGTAATCGTGAAGAACGTACGCATCATCAATGCGCTTTGAAAGAGTCTTGCCACAAGCAAATAGAGCGTTCCCGGCAGCAATAAGAGAACGAACAAATATTTTTGCTTACGGAAATCCTAGAATAAAGAGCGTCTGACTGGCTTGAGCGTCATGAGTTTACTTCCCATCGATAATCGCACCTCACCCTTTTTCGGCCTATAGTTTTATTATAAAACGCCCTATCCGACCAACAAGATCGCAGTCCGACCACAGTTGCAGTATTCCGACCATATGACCGGATGAAAGAGAAGAAACGGTCAGAACCTTTTGCGAGCGTAATAGGTCCGGACCGTTCTATTCTTCTACTTTTCTGGAGACGGCATTCTATGAAATTTGTGATGTAATCAATCTTTTTCTCATTTTAAGTATCGATCCGCAAAATCCATAAACTGTTCCCAATCATATTCCGTTAAATCATGAACGCCGGTTCTTAGATGATAGCCCATCCTGTCCCCATGAATAGGCGTGTCCGGCTGCGGGAACCGTTCAGTTCCGAGCGCGTGTTTACCGAATAATTGATATACGGGAGCAGCGTAAATTAATGACAAAAACTCGGACAGGGGATCGGCCCATTCATCTTGAGTAGCGCTCGAAACGTAGACAGGGCGAGGTGCGATAAGGGACAGGAGCATATGCTGATCAACAGGGAGATCTGGCTCCCTGCCGTTGAACCTCTTATAATTGGCATTAAACCAATGAGGGAAGCGATCGTTGATGTCCTTGATCGTTTCCCCCCTATTGCCGCGAGCAAGCGCAGCCCCCGTACACCCGGAGTTGTTGCTTATGACCATGGCGAACCGCTCGTCGAGGGCGCCGGCCCACAGCGCCGTTTTGCCTCCCCGCGAGTGGCCGACGACCGCAACCCTAGCCACGTCCACATCGGGGTCCGTCTCCATGTAGTCCATCACCCGGCTGGCTCCCCAAGCCCAAGCCGCGATTGCTCCCCATGCATTCGCGGGCCGAGAGCCTTCGAATTCGTCGAAAATGCCGTGAACCCCGTTTCGAAACCCGTCGTCCTCATCCGGATCGAGATCGGTATAATTGATGACAGCGGCGGCGTATCCGCGCTCCACAATCCACTCTGCGGGCCAGAACGGCGACCGCCTCTCCCTATCCGGATCCGTATGCTCGGCTCCCCGGTTGTTGACCAGCAGGAATGCCGGAGCCGGTTTCTCACGCCCGACGGGCACGAACAGCAGCAGACGAAGAACCCCTTGGCCGCCAGGGCCTTCATACCGGATGTCCACCTGCTTACGGATCGCACGATTTCCCATCAGACCTTGGGTAACATTGGTATGAAAGGACAGTGCCGCCGGCCGCTGCACACTCTCATGACCATAAACATACTCCCGGAATAACGTCACAATTTCCGGTCGGCGCTTCCGTTGCCATTGCTCCACTGTCGTAATTTGTTCCCCATCCGCGGTTGTAAGCACATCCGGCAACATTCTTGTAAAGCTTTCTGTGGTCATACGCGTTTCGAATGGCTCTTTTTGCATGGTGATCGTCCTCCTCTTATTGGCAAACAAAGATCGGTACAAGATGTGCCGATCCTCGAAGTTGCTTCATTCTTTGAAACCGTAAACGCATAAGATGCAAGACAGGGACGGCAGCCATCAGCCGTCCCTGCCGTCCTTTCCTACTTGTTTGCGTTGGTTTGAGCCCACTTATCAAGCTGTTTTTGCTTTTCTGCAATGATTTTATCCAGGCCATTCGACTTTAATTTTTCGACCATCACGGGAAGATTCTTATCTAAGTCGAGGGATCCGGAAAGCAGCCCGGCTCTATATTGGTTATAAATGATCGCACAGGCGTTGATCTCGTTCTGGACGGGCGTCGGATCGAAAATGAACCCCATCGCTTTCGATACCTTCGCCGAATCGTTGAACTGCTTGAACTTATCCCATTTATGCGGATCTTCCGTTTTCAATACATAGCTGTTGAATTGATTTCCGAATATCCATTGATCGCCTTGTGCGCTGTACCCGACCGTTTGCGAATTCAAGCCCGGAGGAAAATCGATCACGTTATCGCTCACTTTGACATAATGCTTGCCTTCGATTCCCCAATCGATCATGTTCAGCAATGTTTTGTCCGAATACAGGAGGTTCAGAAACTTCACGACTCGCTCCGGATCCGCAGACGTTCTGGAGACGGCGAGAATGGCCCCTGTTACGTCCGCCGTTGTCGAATACGGCTCGGAAAAATCGACCTGCTGCAAATCCATCCCGGTCGTCAAGCTTTTTTCCTTGTCGATCCCCGGTTTGGACGACACCATAAACGAGAACACTTTGCCGTTCTTCATATATTCGTCGCGGGTCACTTGCGTAGTCGCCGCGTCCTTGATGATATAGCCTGCATTATACCAGTCGCGCAATTGATGAAGGGCTTCCAAATATTTAGGATTCGAAAAAGCGTCGATAACCTTCAGGTCGTTTGCCGATTTGTCCAGCACGCCGAAGTAATCGCCATTGAATAGCTCAAACAGGCTGGCCATAATGGAACTGCCGTCCCCGACGCCGGCAAACGGCGTAATGTTCGGCTCCCCGTCCTTGATGACTTTGAACCAGTCGGTAAAATCGTGATACGTTTTGATTTTGGACGGGTCCAAATTGTACTTCTGCATGAGATCCTTGCGAACGAGCAACGTTTGGCTAGCCGCATACTCCTTGTTGGATGGAACACCGTACATTTTGCCGTTGATCTTTGATCCCTTGACATATACGGGCGCCAAATTTTTCAAGATGTCTTGTCCGTATTTCGCTATCAGATCATCCAGTTGAAGGTATGTTCCCTTGGCAACCTCGTTCGCGAAACCATATGAATTGGCGGTATACATCAGATCGAATTTTTCCCCGGATGTGATCATCAAGTTCGTTTTCGTCGTATAATTGGCCCATTCCGTGAAATTCAATTTGACCGTTGCGTTGATCTTGTCTTTCAAATAGGCGTTGATCGCCTGCTCGACCGTACCGACCTCCTTGGACATTTTCCCGGGTATGTAAATATTGATTTCGTAAGGCGCAAGACTGGAAGCCGCCTTGACGTCGCCTGACGGCGAATCGGACTGCCGGCCGCCGCCATTGTCTTTAGCCCCGCTGCATGCCGCGAGCATCAGCGACGATGCAAGGATGACGCTTGCACTCACTTTGGTTCCTCTTAATTTGAACCAATTCAAGAAAACCCCTCCTCGAAACTCTGCTTTATGTGCTAACCGGTATTGGGCCGGGATTAGCCTTTCACTGCGCCTACCGTTAAACCTTGAATAAAATAGCGCTGAAAGAAAGGATACGCAAACACGATCGGGCCGATGCCGATTATGGCCATCGCCATCCGGGCGGATTCGCCGGGAAAATCGATTCTCGCCTGCGCCGTGAGGTTCGGATTATTGAGCAAATATTGGATATTGAGCAACGTTTTTTGCATCAAATATTGAAGGCTGACGATGTTGTCGTTATTGATGAAGATCATGCTGTTGAACCAGTCATTCCAATAGCTGAGCGTATAGAACAATCCGACTGTGGCCAGCACCGGCTTCGACAATGGCAATACGATACGGAAAAAGATGCGCAAGTCCCCTGCACCGTCGATCTCGGCCGACTCGTAAACTTCATTCGGTATCGTAATCGTGAAGAACGTACGCATCATCAGGACATAAAAGGCTCCCATCAGCAAATTAGGTATAATCAAGGCATAGATCGTGTTCCCGACATGCAGATACTTGTTGTATACCATGTACATGGGGACCAAGCCGCCCTTAAACAGCATCGTGAAAAACACGAAAAAGGAGAAAAAGTGACGCAGCCGGAAATGCGTTCTGGATAACGGATAGGCATAGCAGGCGGTCATGAAGAGACCGGTTACGGCGCCTACCGTCGTCACCAGCACGGTGACCCCATAAGACCGCGCAATGGTCTGCCAATCCTTGAACAAAAAGCGGTACGCGTCCAAGCTGAACGATTTCGGAATAAAGCCGTAGCCGTAGGCAGCGATTGTTTTCTCGTCCGTGAAAGATACTGCGAGTACAAGTAAGATCGGCAGGATACAGAGCAGCGTATAAAAACTGAAAAATACGATGATGGAAGCTTGTGCCGGGACTGACAAAGCATTCGGCGCATACCGCTTTTTCTTGGCATTAGCCGACTCCTTACTGGGAAGCGCTGTTAGTTCCATTTGATATCACCTCGATTAGAACAATGCATTTTCTTTGTTGATCTTGCGAATCAAGCCGTTAGACAACAGTACCAATACGAATCCAACCAAGGATTGATACAGCCCTGCCGCCGTTGCCATGCCGAGATCGCCATGAAGCGGGCTGGTCAAGATGTTATAGACATAGGTATCGATGACTAACGTCGTCGGATACAACATCCCGGAATTCAGCGGCACTTGATAGAAAAGTCCGAAATCCGCATAAAAGATATGTCCGATACTCATAAGCGTCAGGATGGTGATGATCGGCACCAGAGACGGGAGCGTGACGTTTGTGAATTGTTTCCACTTGCTTGCCCCGTCAATTAGAGCCGCCTCGTAGTAGCTGGCATCCACGCCGACAATCGCGGCCAAATAAATCACGGTTCCATACCCTACCGACTTCCATAAATGCACGGACGTCAGAATGAACGGCCAATAGTTCGGCTCGTTATACCAATTAATCGGATCCTTTCCCAGGACGCTGAGAAGATGCTTGTTCACAAATCCGTTCTCGATGCTCAGCAGCGAATATACAAGGTAACCGACAACGACAAAAGATAAAAAGTGAGGAAAAAACAATGCGCTTTGAAAGAATTTTGCCACAAATCGAATGCGGATTTCGTTCAAAAGAACCGCAAACGCCACCGCGAACAAAAGTCCTAGCGCAATGAACACCAGATTGTATAGAACCGTATTTCTCGTAATGACGTACGCATCGGTCGTGGTAAACAAAAATTTGAAATTGTCAAACCCGACCCAAGGGCTGCCAAATATTCCTTTCACGTAGTTGACTTTCTTAAACGCAATAATGGTTCCAATCATCGGCAGGTAGTTGTTGACGAGCAAGTAGAGCGTGCCCGGCAATAGGAGAATGAACAAATATTTTTGCTTGCGGAAATCCGAGAATAAAGAGCGTCTGACTGGCTTGTGCGTCATGAATTTACTTCCCATCGATTTATCGCACCTCATCTTGTTTCGGCCTATAGGTTTATTATAAATCGCCCGTTCCGGCCAACAAGATCGCGGTCCGACCACAATTGCAGTATTCCGACCATATGACCTACTTTTTATATTTTTTTCGGTATTCCTGCGGGGAAATCCCGATCACACGCTTAAACAATTTCGTAAAATACGTAATATTCGAGTAGCCGATTTGTTGTCCCAGATCGCTGATTTTTAAATTCGTTCCCGTTAACAGTTCCTTCGAACGCTCCAGCTTGCGCTGAATGATGTACTCCTGCAGCGATAATCCCGTCTCCTTGCGAAAGATGCGGGTGATATAATCTGCGTTCAAATATACGGATGCTGCAATGTCGTCCCGCGAAAAGTCGCGGTCGAGATGCAAGTCGATATACTGCTTGATCTTCGCCACCGCGGCAGACCCGTCTCCGCCGCGCATATGGAAAATGCGCGCTCCCTCCGCGATCGTCCTGCGCGTCCATAGCCGGAATTGAGACAACGAACGCAGCAAAACGTTCGGGTCGGTCGCCTCGTTCGCCTCAAACAGCTCTTGCACGGAAATTCCCTGCTTATGAAAAGCCCGATAAATCATATTGACAACCGCCAAATGAAGCGCTTCCAAAGTTTCATGCATCAAGCTTTGATTCGATTCAATCGCATGCATGTAAGCCTCGACTCTGCGCAGCAGCTCGTCGGTTTTGCCCGTTTCGAACAAAGCGCACCAGGACTCAAACGGAAGGGGCGGCACCGAGCGAAGGTCACAGGGCGAAAGCTCTTCGTCCAGCGTCATAACGGTTCGGGAACGCATGACGTTTTTCTTGTACATATCGGCCAATCGCGCATATTGAGAGGGCAAGTCGGCAATAGCGACCGGTTCTCCGATGAAACAGGAAAGCTGACAATAAAAATAACGGTCGCTCGCTTGAATGAACGCCCGGCATCTGCGCTTCAATTCCGTATCGGAAATATCCGGACGGTAGAGGAGCAGCACATTGCTCCCTTCGCGGTCGCGGAACGCGCTCCCTTGCCGAGTACCCAGAATCAATTCCTCGGCCGATTTCCTTAATGCATAATTCATGATTTCCTTGTCTTTAGCGCTAAGCTCCCTGCGCCACTCCTCCACGCCGATCAGAACCGGCAACACGGAATCGCTTGCCGACAAATCCAAATTGCTGGCTGCTCTTAATTTAACCAAATGTTCGTCGGTCGGACGAAGGCGTCTTTCCAACACATCTTGCCAAAAGCGTTCGATAACAAGAGGCTTCTGTTCCTCCCACAACCTGCTGTATTTGTCGTAGAGCTCTTTAAAACGTTGCGATTCGGTTTCCTGCATGATTTTGACGACAAGTTTGTGCATGATTTGATGCATTTGCTCATAATTTACCGGTTTAAGCAAATATTCATAGATTCCCAGCCGAATCCCTTTATGCGCGTAGTCGAACTCGGGATGGCAGGTCAGAAAAACCGTCTCCATGCGAAACGCTCCAGCTTTGACCCACTCGAGCAGCTCGAGTCCGGAGCCGCCCGGCATTTCAATATCGCAGATCATCGCCGCAATGTCGTTCGTTTCGATCAATTGCTTGGCTTGCTCCGTGGAGTATGCTTCGTGAACCTTCGTGAAACCGATTGAATGCCAATCCACGTTATAGCTCAATGCCTTAACGGCATATAGTTCGTCGTCCACAATCAATAGCTGCATTTAGACCGCCTCCTTGCTTGAAAATGGGAGACCTATCGCGACAACCGCCCCGCCGCCGATTGCGTTGTCAAACCTCAGCAGCGCTTTCCCGTTATAAGCAATCAAGAGGCGCTCCATGACATTGCGAATGCCGATATGTTTGTCCGGCAAGTCGGCCGAACCCCGCCAGCGGGCGAGCTGTTCTTGGGAAAAGCCGTTTCCGTTATCCTTTACCGTCAGTTCGAGGCCCCCCTTCTCCGCCATTCTCACGATAATTTCAATGTGAAAACTTCGATGCTCTTGAAAAAAACCGTGTTTAATGCAGTTTTCCACGAACGGCTGTATGATTAACGGCGGAATAAGGATAGACTCCAGTTGATCCTCCGTATCGATGAAATAGGTCAAGTTGTGCGGAAACCGCAATTTATGGATTTCCAAATAGTTTCGGATATGATCGATTTCTTGCTTTACCGTAATCCATTCCCGATTGTTTTGCATGGTGAACCGAAGAAATTCGACAATATGCTGCACCAGCTTCCGGACCAGCTTCGTTTCATTCAGTCCTGCCAGACTATAGACAATGTTCAATGAATTCATAAAAAATGAGGGTTGATTTGAGATTGAAGCAAATCCAACCGCGCTTTCTGAGCTTGAAGCTGCTTGACGAACACATCCTCTTTCAAACGCGTAATTTCTGCCGCCATTTCGTTAAACGTGGAGTTCAGCAGTTCGAATTCTTTGGACAGTGAAGTTTCCGGGAGCCGATATTCCCAGTTGCCTTTTTTTATTTTGAGCATGCCTCTCGTTAAGCGCTGAATCGGCTTCAGCATCAGCTTCCGGAGAAACAGCAAATAAAGTATAAACAAGCTTAAGACCATGCCTTCGATCGCATAAATCCATTGTTTGTATTTCAGCAGGCCGGCAAGCAAGCTTTTTTCCTGGATGGTATAAATGACGGAGAACCGAGCCAATCGCGGCGTTTTCCCGATAACCATGAACGAATAACGAGCCATCTTGTCGTCCACGGTCTGGAAAGAATCGAGCGTTGCCGCTTTCTGTTGAATGGCTTGCAGGCTGGAGGCCGGGAAGCCGGTTGTGATTACCATATTCCACTGATCGTCCACCAGGTTGATCCCTTCCTTGAGCGCCGGATCCCATAGCGGCATGGAACCCGCGAGCTGCTTCGCTTTGATAGCGGCGCCTACGTAGACGTTGTTGTTGAATTTCACGATCCGGATGAAATAAGAATCGCCGTCGATTGCCATCGGATACCAAAGCGACGTATCGGGATTCGGCTTTTGCAGCTCTTTCCTGATCTCGGATTCAAAAACAAGCTGGCTTTGGCGCGCGTAGCAGAGCAAGTCGTCTCTTTGCTTGGAATAGATGAAGAATCCGCCTACTCTTCTGCGCATCTCAAGCTGGATGGTCAGCTTCTCCTTCAGCCGCTGCTTGGCAAAATAAGAGTCGTCTTGATCCCGTTGTGCCCAAAAGGTGAACACATCGTTGTCCTGCATCACCAGTCCGTATAAATAGTTATTGATCTCTTCCAGTTCCTTGTCCATCTCCGATACGTAGGTCATGATCGAGGTTTGGTTCGCGTTCGCCACCTGTGATCTTACCGCATTCATTGCATAGTTGTTATTGTAAAACAGCAATGCGATCAAAAGAGCCGCCACCGCAATAAACCCCGACAGCAGCTGGAACTGAAGATTTCTTAGTACGGACATTGGAGATGTACCCCCTGCCCCAGGCTATTCTTTGACGCTTCCAAGCACGATTCCCTTCACGAAATACCGCTGCAGGAACGGATAGACGATCAAGATCGGCAAAGCGCCGACGATGATTTGCGCCGCCTTGGTCGTACGGTTCGAAATGACGGCCAGCAAGTCGATATCCTCCTGCTTCAGCTGCGAATAATCCATCTGGATGATGACGGTTTGCAAATAGCTCGACAGCGGGTAATGCTTCGGACTGTTCATCAGAATCAAGCCGTCGAACCAGGAGTTCCAATGGCCGACCATCGTAAAAAGCAAGATGGTGGCGATAGCCGGCATGGAGATCGGAACGTAAATTTTCCACATGGTCGTCCAATGTCCCGCGCCGTCGATAAACGACGACTCTTCCAGTTCCTTCGGCAAACTCCGGAAGAAATTCAGAAGCAGGATGACGTTGAATACCGGAACGGCCCCCGGCAAAATGAGCGCCCAAATCGTGTCGAGCAAATGCGTCATTTTGATCGTCATATACCAGGGAATCAGGCCGCCATGAAACAGGATTGTAAACACGAACACCCATACATAGACCGTTCGGAGCCGAAACGACCGATTGTCTTTGGACAGCGGGTAGGCGAGCATGATCGTGAGCAGCATATTGACGGCCGTACCCAATGCGACCCGTTCCAGCGTGATGCCGAACGACCCGACAAAAGCAGGGTTGCTGACGATATAGCGATAAGATGCAAGCGAAAAATCGACCGGCCACAAGCTGACTTCTCCCGCGTTCACTGCCGGACTGCTGCTCAAGGAAGTGGCCAGTACGTTGATAAACGGCAGCAGGCAAGAGCAGGCCAACAGCACAAGAACGGTGTAGTTGACGGTAAGGAAGATGCGCCTTCCAAATGACAATACGTGCATTGCTGCGGGCACCCTCCTTAGAAAATCCGATAGTTGGCGAAGCGGTAGGCGAGCCAGTACGAGACGGATATCAGGATAAACGAGACGACTGATTTGAACAATCCGATCGCCGTTGCCAAGCTGTATTGGAAGCTCTGCAGCCCCATTCGGTAAATCATCGTATCCAGAATATCGCCGGTTTGGTACACCGAAGGACTGTACAAAACGAGCACTTGCTCAAAACCGGCATTCAGCACATTGCCGAGGCTCAAGGTAGCCATCAGAACCATGATCGGAAGCATTCCCGGGAGCGTAACGTGAAGCGTCTGCTTCCACCGGTTCGCGCCGTCCATAATTGCCGCCTCGTAAAGGGTCGGGTTGATGCCGGCTATCGCAGCCAAATAGACGATCGTATTAAATCCGAACTCTTTCCACACATCCGATATCACGAGCACTCGCGGAAACCAGTCGAGATTGCCGAGGAAGAAAATCGGCTTCAACCCGGCCGCCTTCAGCAATGCATTCACGATCCCTTCGGACGGAGATAAAATATCGACCAACACGCCGCCCAATATGACCCAAGACATGAAGTGGGGCAAATAAATGAATGTTTGGATGCCTCTCTTGATCCAAGCCCGGTTCACCTCATTCAACAGTAAAGCCACAAGGATCGGAACAATGAACCCGGCTGCGATTTTCATCGTGGCGATATAGATCGTGTTCCAAACGACTTGCATCGTATCTGGCCGATTGAACATTTCCTCAAAATATTTCAACCCAACCCAAGGGGATCCGAACCAGCCGTGAAAGGGAGTGAATTTCTGGAAAGCAATGACGATGCCGAACATCGGCATGTAGCTAAAGATCAGGACCAGGACCAGACCCGGCAAGATCATGGCATGTAACGGCAACTCTCTCCGCCATTTGAACGAAATCATATATGCACCGCCATCTCTGTTCCGCTTCTTGTGCAGGAAAGGGAAGGCTGAGATGCTCCCGACCTTCCCCTTCTTCTCGTTGTCCAGCGAACAGCTTAATTTTGTGAAGCAAGCCAATCGTTCACTTCTTTTATGATCGTATCGCCGCCGAGTTTTTTCCATGTGGCGACGAAATTGTCGAATTCATCGACGGAAGACGTACCCATAATGATTTTCGTAAACGTTTCTTTCTCCAGCTTATCGAGCGCTTCCCACTTCTCGCCCATCGTTTGCGTTCTTCCGCCGAATTCGGTCGTAAGCAGCTTATCGCCTGTATAATTGTCGAGCAGCACTTCGTACGCGTTGAATTGCCGTCCTTGACTCCAGTAGGCCATGTCCCCGTTTTTCTGGAATGCCCGCACCGGATCGAATTTGTCGGTTTCTTTCAGCGCGTCCTTGAGCACACTTTTATCGTCTTTCTGCAGCGCTTCCCGAAGCAGCTTGAGTGCCTTCACGACAACATCGTTGCCTAGGGCCGATTGTACGACCGCATATTTGACCGTTTCGATCCGATTTCCGTTTTCTTCGACGGTTTCGAACGGATTTACCGCTTGGACCGGCGTTTTGAATCGGGTATCCTGATACAAATTCAACATGCTGACTGCAGCTTCCGGATGTTCGTACCCTTTGCGGACAACCACATAGGCGTATGTCGGGAAAGCGACTCCCGCTTTAGCCGGCTCATTGTCGACAGATGGAATCGCATAAGCTTTCCAATCCATACCCGGATTTTTCTTAACGGCGTCAATCAGCGGTAAGTAGGGGAGCCAATTGGCGCCGAACAGCATGCCCAGTTTATTGGAAGCAATGTCCTCTCCGAGCTTCGCGGTATCCTTCACGCCGAACTCGGTATCGATCTGGCCGCTCTTGTACATGTCCTGAAGCTTGGCCAGCGCCGCTTTCATCTGCGGCTGTATGCTTCCGTACGTGATCTTGCCGTCGCTGCCTTTGATCCAGAGCGTCGGGTACGCGTGGAAAGCGTTGGCGAAACCGTTCAATTCCCCGACACCGGCGTTCAATAACGTCTTGCTCAAGCCGAGACCGATCGTATCTTTCTTGCCGTCGCCGTCCGGATCCTTGTTCGTGAACGCTTCCGAGATGGCGTACACGTCCTGCATCGTTTTCGGTTCGGGAAGGTTCAGCTTCTTCAGCCAGTCGGTCCTAATCCATAGCAAGCTGGGGCTGTAGATATTGGCATTGATAGACGGAATGGCCAGCAGCTTGCCGCCGAATGTTGCCGACTTCAGTCCGAGCCCTCCGTCGCTGTTCATATTTTGTTTGGTAAGCGGGGAGGCGTATTTGTTGTACACCTCCGTCAAATCCGCCAGCTGTCCTGCATCGGCGAGCTGCTTGAGCTGCGTTGCGTTGACGGTGAAGAGGTCGGGCAAATTGCCCGAAGCGATCGATACGTTCATTTTCTGATCATAGGTTGAACCGTCCTCTGCCGTCCAATCCAATGCCAGCTTGATGCCCAGCTTTTCTTCGTACGCTCTGGTCCAAATGTTGTTGTTCAGATCGTCGCCTTTCGGATATTTCCAGTTTTGGCTTGAGGAACGTGCGATATGCAGCGTAATAGGGGGGTTATACTTTGCGAGCGCCCCATTTTGCTCTGTTTTCGCCGGCTCAGCCGGTTTGCCGCCGGATTCCGGCTTCGCCTCGCCTCCCCCCGCCTTACTTGAACTGCATGCTGCCAGCAGCATCGAAGCGGCCAACATGCAAGCTATCAACGTGTTACTTCTCTTGATGCCCATCCCATAGTCCCCCTTGTCTGGTTGAGAATCGTTTCTCGACTACATTATACGTTTGTACGAATTGCCGCATCTACTCACCGTTTTCCATCTTTTATTCGCACTTTTTGACATCAAAGTTCCAGTTGATGGAATTGCCGGCTAAGCGTGAAGCAACGGGATCAAAACCGCATGCATCGACACGCACTGAACTGACAAGAATATTACCCTCACCAACCTTCATGGAAAAAAGAGGGGTTCCGCCGTACTTTTTATAATCTGTCGGTTTATTGATATAACCGTGCCATTCGAGTGTCTCTGCCAGGACGCTTATATCGCGGTTGATCCTATCCACGCTATAGCGCCCCAAAGCTGCATACGGAACATTGCAACCGTCGCTGAACCAGGCTGGATCGAGAATGCCAATACCGGCGAAAATCGAACTCTCGGGAACGTTCATAGTTATGATCTCCTGACGGTGTGCAGTAAAAGGCGCTTCTGTTTCGCCAAGTATTTCTTTCGGCAAATCTTGTTGCCCGAGAAGAATAACCTTTCCTCCCGAATGTGCAAACTCCCGCATAAGCCGGCCATCATTGCCTCCGATGGTACCGGTGACGACTAACCGCCCTTGCTGGCCGGAAAGCTCAGACAGATCGGAACATTCGACAGCTTTAATGTTATAGCGGGCCAACAGCTCTCGGCTGGTCGCATCGCTTTTAAGACAATAATAGGAATCCTCGCACGGCACATGACCTTTGCCCCACTCTTCGCTCGCAAGCAGTATGTCATACTCGTTTTTTGAAATAACGACGCCGTTTGCTTTGACCCTCATAATCAGCCTGGCCTCAAGCCGCTCTTCGGGCAGTTGGGACGGCAGCGGCAGGAACAGTTTTTTGGTTGCGGTTTTAAAATAGGCCAAAGTATCAAACAGCAGAGATTTGCTAGCGAGTGTTTTGCTTCCTGCAACAAGAGAGAGCTCTACCTGCGGTAACTCAAGCGTCTCTTTTCGTTCAGAGTCATTGATAAGAGTTATGTTTGTTTCAAGCGTACCACCGGCATAAAAATGTCGTCCCCACAGTTCGGCACTTGCAAGTACCGGTTGATAAGCCATTTTTAATTTCATTGCTGAAAGATTTGGTTGTATGCGTCGGCTGTCATGCTGATTGTAGAACAAAGTCTCAAATGCAAACATGTTAACGCCGCATGTCCGATCATGCTCGACACGTCGGAACATCTCCACAAGTTCCTTGGTCATCATGGCATGGCGGCTTAAAAAATAGGCAGGATCGCAATGCTCATACGCCTTCTTGCCAATTATCGTCTGAGGCGTCTGATGAACGAACAAATAATAGCGTGTGGGGAGACCATCCTCCGCCCGCGGATAGCCGGTCGAACATTCCTGGGACATGCACGGTCTGCCCGGTGTTGCATGATCTCTGCCAAACTGCCCGTTAAAGAGATGAAAAAAGGAAACGCCATACCAGCCGAAATATGCGTGCGGGTCATCCATATCGCCGTCATCCAGTCCATTCGCTAAGATGATCCGCTCATATAGGCCGGATCTTTGCGCATGTTTACGGAAATAGGCAGAGTCGGCAACAAGCGGAAGATGAGGAGCCGCTTCGCGCACCACCTTGATTCCTCCGTCCAAAATCCGTCCTTTCTCAATGACGATTTCGTCGGGTGCTTCGTGCAAATAAATTTTCATTTCATTATTCATGGTCATGAGGAACAGAGACGGTCTGTTTCTGTGACGTTTTATCAGACGTACGAGTTCCTCTTTCCAGATCCTGATAGAGCGATTGCTGGGTATATGCTCAAGCATCAGCCAGGTCCATGTCCCCTCAAACGAAACCATTAAACCTGCCTCATCTGCGGCGTCAAGCCAGGTACTGCCCCAAGGAGCGACATGAGTTCTGGTCGCAATGACATTGTGCTTAAGCGCCAAAGACATAAACTTCTGTGCAAGCAGGCGATCCGTCGGTTTAACGTGAGCCGGCATGTGATTGCCGCCCCTTACCCACAGCGGACTTCCGTTATACAAAAGAGTTTCTCCGTCAAACGCCACCGTCCTGAACCCCACTTGCTCACTGTATGCATCCAGATACTCGCCGTCTTGAGTTATGGTAAATGTAAGGGTATAGAGGTTGGGAGTCCCCGGTCCCCATAGCTGTGGAGTGACCTTGGGAGTAGTAAAGGAAAGGGTCCGCTTTTCCCCGGCATCAAGCGTATAATGGTCCACAACACCTCCGCACAAATATTCACCGGTTGTCCGATGAATCATCCGGTAGGAGACTTCTATATTTTTGGTCAATAAACCGCTGTTGGAATACTGAACCTGAACGGTTGCATCCTCAAGAGTTGGGTTGAAAAAAAATTCGTCAATATGAACTTTGTCGCTGATAACGAGACCTACGCTTCGCCAAATCCCACCCGGATTACCGACGTAAAAACCATGCGGGATATCGTCGGTACAAAATTCCCTGCGCTCACATTTGGTCTCTATCTCCTCCCCTTTTTCATGGGCATCGAGAATATCCCATGCGGTCGCGTAATGATCATCGACAGATGATGTTTTGATTGCCCGTTCGGATTCGTCAGTCAGACGGCGATGAACTTCAACCGCAACGACGTTTCGCCCCTCCCGTACATATTCACTCACGTCAATCTGCATGGGAGTAAACATACCGATATTCTCGCAAACCCGGACACCGTTAAAGTAGACGGCACTTATAAGAGCAATACCTTCAAAATCGAGAACCACCCGCTTATCCGAAATACCTTTGGGAAGATCAAGGTAGTGCCGGTACCATGCAGATTTCGTCCGCTTATAATCAAAAGTCTGGTTAAGACAGCGGGTAAGTTCCTCAACATGATAGCTGTCGTTCATGCCTTTGTTAAGGGTATGATCCATGAACTCACCCTCAAGCCAGGCATGCAGAGGAACCCATGAGGCAGGTACTGTCATAACGTGAGAGGCACTATCGTCATAGTCGAGCGCAAGCGGTCTTTCCGTTATTTCATAGTCAGGAATAAAAAGCCACTTTCCGTCAAGTGAAAGCTCCAGCCTTTCATCTGGAACTGTAGGAACGACAAACGGTCTGTAGGCCGAACGCTCTCTCAACCGAGTCTTTTCCCGATCTTCATCCGTAAGCGAAACCGTTTCATGGTACTCCCGTCCTGTTCTGACTCCCGCCAAATAATTAGCGTCGACCTCTGATAAATTTACATGTTTAAACTGTGTCGGAAGATAACTTCCGCCAAGAGATATACTTCCCGTGTTAAACGGGGCATCGTCATCTTCTACGCATAGAAGAGGCGTTTTATCCTCACCCAAATAAACAGCTATAGTCGTACCGGCACAGACGATGCGCAGCCTATACCAAATACCGGGGATTGGCGAAAAGGAAAGCGGGCGCAATGCGAGCATTTTATCGTACCCCTCAGCGCCAAGGCGCGCAACATAAATGTCGTTATTATTGCCGCCGCGAAGGGCCACCACATAACGGTAATCTCTGCTGTAATGTCGGAAACCTGCCCAAATCTGAACCTGCAGCGCATCCTCGGGAGAACGGGCGGAAAATTCTAAAGCTAAATTTTCCATATTCACTTTTGAAGCCGTCACCCAGCCATCTGTTACCGTCAAGACTCCGTCCTCTATGCTGAAACTCCCTCTGTCGTATGTAAGCCACTCGCCGCCGCTAATACTCGTTGTACTAAACTTGTTGGAAAATTGTTCACTCATAGTCGCACCCCATTCCGCCGATCTTCTCGACTCTAATTATAGGTTTGTCCGGATTGCAGCATCTACTCGCCGTATTCCATCTTTCATTCGCACTTTTTGACATTCTCCGCTCGAAAGCAAACGGCGCGCCGCTACATGAGCGGCACGCCGTTTTCATTTCCTATGCTTATGCTTATCAGAGAGCGGCGTCGTTGACAGGGCCGTTAGGCTGTTTACCGCTCCATCGGGGGTTGGAATGGCCGCGAGGCTGTTTGCCGCTCCATCGGGAATCGACCGCTTCCCGGGACGATTGGTAGCGCGTGTCGACGCTGAGGCGATATTGGTTCGTCGTATTTTCCAAAGAGCAGTGCATCAGGAACATGCCAAAGATGAGCACGTCTCCGGCCTTGAATTCCGTCGTGGCCCATTTGCCGCCATACTTGTTCGTGATGACGAGGGGGTCGTCCGTGTAAGCGCCGATGTCGTCGCGATCCGCATCTTTGGTGCCGTAAGACTGTTTCAAATCCTCGAATCGGTGGGAATTCAGGCAGATCGCCAGCCCGCCCATCTCGTAGCTGATGTCGCCCAGGGGCGACCAGACCGTATACAGATTGTGGGTGCCGCGGCCCATGTATATGATGTCATAGTGAGCACCGGTGTAATCGCCTTTGCCGACAGCCCTCAGCCATTTATAGTGATACGTCAGCGATTGCTCGCCGAGCAGCTGGTCAAAGAAGCGCATCACGTGCTGTCCATTCAACACGTCAAGCAATTCCGGCAAGTCCTCGTTGGTTCCCCCCAAAAAAAGCGATTTGCTGCCATCCGCCATGAAGCCTTCTTCCAGCAACGTATCCCGGGCAAGCTTGCCCATCTTGTCCATTTTCGCCAGAACGGCAAGCCTTGCTTTCAACACCTGCTCCTGATCGTGGAAGCCTCGCAGCAGCAGGTAGCCGTCGTCAGCGATTCGCTGCCTCAATGCAACTACGTCATGCATAATGTCGTTCGAATCCCGCAGTTCTTCCAAATGAGGCCCGCCGAGTTCCAACTCGCGTTTTCCTACTTTTACGAACATTGTCATACGCTCCTCTGCGTCGTTGTAGCTTTCGTTCCCGAACCGGCATGTCGCCGAGCCGTTACATGCAGGGGTTGAAGCTCGATTCCGCCAAAGCTGCGCTGGAGACGACCCGTTTATCCGTCAAGGAGATCGCTGCCGCGTTGCATTTTTACGATGAGTTCCACTTCTCCAAATTGTTCAAGCAGCGGTACGGGATCAGTCCGCGCGAGTATCGACGAAACTTGCTATATTAGCGTTCAGCGGAACTGCAATGATTACTTGATTCCAACAATATGATACAAACGCCTTTCATAAGCCCCGGTCCGCCCTGCATCGATGGTTCCGTCGGAGTTGATAGAAACCTTAACCCAATTGTATTGCCCTGATCGATATCCGAATGTAAGTCCGTCATCCTCATAAAGTATGCATTCTCGTGCCTCGTCGCCGAATTGCTGCAGAGTCACTTCAAATATGGCGTCATCAGCTACATACTGCTGCGGTTTGGCCAAAGGTAACAGAGTGCCGTCCTTTACAAACACAGGAATTCGTTCCAGTCCAGGAGAGAACGTGTAGGATTGCCCGCCTTCATAAACAGCTCCTGTCCAGAAGCATCGCCAGGTTCCTTTCGGAAAATAAACGCTTCGTTCCGAACTTCCGGTTACGATCGGAGCAACAAGTACAGATTCTCCCATCATATAGGCGTCATCGATATCGTACGTATACGAATCGTCCGGGTTATCCATCACCAAAGCCCGGAACGGCGGACGGCCTTCCATCGCATATTTCGCATATGCCGTATACAGATACGGAATAAAAGCCATGCGCAGCTCGAACAGATTGCGGCAAATATCGCGAGTCTTATCGTAGCCGGCCATGAACTCGCCGCGGATGTTTTTGTCCCTGTCGACCTGCATCCAGGGAGGGTTAGGAATTCGCCAGCAGTTCAATAGCGCCATTGGCGAGAATACCGCCGTTTGAATTCTGCGGATCAGATCCTCGGCCGATTCCGCCTGACGCACCTCCGGTGACCAAAGCAATCCGGAGAACCCGCAGTTCACGACCCCGCGGATGAATACTTTATGATTGTACAGATCGCTATAAAGCACGAAAGGAAAAGACGAAGCCAAAGCACCGGAAGCCCGGACTTGGGACAAAGTTCTTTTGCCGGCTTTCTCGAATGGACCCTGAATAGTGGCCTGATAGAGCGTTCCCAGCTGGTTGTGCATCTGTTCGCCGTCCATACCGGACGGGAACTCCGCTACATCCGGGAATGACCAGTTGGAGTGTACATAGTCGGAGCTGTCACACTCATCCAGCTTGAATCCGGCAATGCCTTTGTCGACAAATTCCTTCTTGTGATACTCCGCAAAAATGCTCCTAGCCTCCGGGATCGACAGATCGGGGACCAAACCTTCCCAAACCTCATAGTTGCCGGAATGTGACTTCAATTCAGAATAGATCGGTGACATTGGATGCAAGAAAAGATGCTCCCATAAATTCACCCGGTAATTCATGCCGTACAGCTCTCCCAGCATCGTCTCATGCTCTGGAAAACGTTCCTCATCCCAAACCAAGGAACAGGAGTACGCTTTCGTCTGCCAACCAGGCTCGAAGCCGAAGACATCGACGGGCATCCTTTCCTCCCGGAATGTGTTTGCCAGCCGCATCACATCCTCGCGCTTAGCGGCACTGTAGGTACGGTACCACATGCCTAGACCCCAAGCAGGAGGCAGGCAGCCCCCGCCTGAAAACAAATTATATCGCTGAACGGCCGTCGCGAGATCGGGTCCTTCGAAAACATAAAGATCGATCCCTTTGGCAGTTGGAATATCTACCACAACGGTGCGATTGCTTTCAGAAGCTTGGCGGCTGTACAATTCCATTTCCGAAGTGCCCACTGTCTTTTGTTCGTACTTCTTATACTCAGAGTCCCCTTTACGCAAGTTCGTTCCGCAATAAAAGGTTGCATAGCGCAAAGTGTCCACGTAAACGCCATAACCGGAGGTCGATACGTAGAACGGAACGGGCGCATGGCTGTCCCCTGTGTCCGCGACGGGGTCGCTGTTGACACGAATGACCTTTTTTCTGCCGGTGTGATCGACACGATGCAGCTGCAGGCCGAAGCCGTAGATGTGTTCTTCTGCCGCAAGCGGCAGCTCGATTTGGACGCCTCTATTTGTTTCTTTCAAGCTGACTTCATCGATGGAAAACGGCGGCGTTCCGGTACATTTCAGCTCGTTTAGCTGCTCCGTTCGAATTTCCGTTTCACGAAGTGTAACCGGAGTATGTTGTTCTGGCTGTCCAAAGCGCACTCTCCATACCCCATTGGCAATCCTCTCCATAAGCAACCTCTTTTCGTTTTGCCGATCTTCAGCTCTCGACTCGATTATACGTTTGTCCGGATTGCCGCAACTACTCGCCGTTTTCCATCTTTCATTCGCTCTTTTTGACATTCTCCGCTGACTCCCGATATTCTTGCGGCGTCTGCCCCGTCGCTTTCTTGAAAAAGCGGTAAAAGGACTGCTCGGACGCAAAGCCGACAGATCGGGAAACGTCGCTAATCTTCAGAACGTTTTGCGCGAGCAATTCCTTCGCTTTCGTCAGCCGGACATTCGTCACGTATTCCGACAATCCTTCGCTTGTCAGCTGCTTATATAATCTGGAGAGATAATACGGATTCAGGCCAACGACCTCGCCGATCCGGGTCAGCGAAACGTCGCCTGCCAAATTTTGCTCCACATACCTTTGGATATGCCTGACCACGTCGTTCTCCTGATGAATGCGTCCGTTCCACTTGATGTCGAACAGCGATTCCGCCAGCCGGGCATAGTAATCCACCGTTTCCTTCCACGATGCATGGCGGTCGAAACGGATCAGGCGGCTCAGGTCATGGCGGTCGCCGATTTCGGTCTGAAGCCCCCAGCGATTGATGTAAGCGAGAAAAATGGAGGCGAGCGTTACCGCGATCTCCATCTTCAGATGCCCATCTTGAGCCGGGCCTTCGCCGACGAGTGAAATCAGCCGCGAATACTCGTTGAAAAAGTGGTACCTCTGGCCGTTCTCAAGAAGAGCGGCAAGCGATTCGAACCTTCTCAGCTCCGTACGTACCTCGTGCTTGTAGCCTTGCGGCACCGCCTGTTCCGGCAGGCCCTTGTCGACCAGAACGGTCTCCTGACCGAGTCCGAGGCCGCAGTTCAGCATCAGCTTCAATTTTTCGAACTGCTCGGCTGCAGCCGCCCAATCCTTCGCATCGCCGGCCAGAGTAAACGACAGCTTGAGCCCCAACAGTTCCTTGCAGGATAGCCGGATTCGCTCAGCCGCCCCTTGCAGAAACTCTGCCGTTTTCGCCCAAGGTGCGGTTCTCGATGGAGCCGGTCCGCCCTGCGTCTTGAGCGGCTGAAGCATCCAGACGATCTTGTTCTTATCGAAGACGAGCGAGAAGGAGTGCGCAAACGCGCTTACATATTCCTCCGCAATGTTCTGTATGGCATACAGCATTAATTCCCTGTCGGCATCGCTGTAATCGTCCCGCCAATCGTCCACGCGGCCAACGGCGAGCAGCACTCTCTCCTGGCTGGAGAGCGGCAACTCCAACTCCTGGAATGCTTGCCTTGCTTTTTTAAGCAAAGCTGAGTCGCCCTGCAGCAGAGACCACACGTACTCCCTTCTCAAGACAGGCTTCGCCGCCTCCAGCTGCACCCTCGCCCGTTCGATCAGACGGTCCGCCTCCAATGCTTCCTTCAGCTGCGCGGCTGCTTTCTTCACCGCCAGCAGCACAGTCTGCTCCCCCTCGGTTTTAAGCAAATAGTCCACGCTGTTATTGCGAAGCGCCTGCTGTGCGTATTCGAAATCGTCGTAACCGGATAAAAAAATCACCTTGCATTTCGGCCATCTCGCGATGATTTCCCGCTGCAGTTCGAGCCCGCCCATCACCGGCATGCGGATATCCGACAGAACGATGTCGATCTGGGTTTGATCCATCAGCTCCAGCGCCTCCTGCGCGGAATACGCGCCGTACACTTCGAGCTGCAGCTCCTCAGCCTTGACGAATAAATCGACCAGATTTTCTACGATAAGCCTTTCGTTGTCCACGATCAGCAGCCGATACATGCTACTCATCCTTTCGGTATGGAATCGCCATTTGCACCTGAAGTCCGCCTAACTCGCTCCGGGCCACCCTCAGTCCGAATTCCGGTCCGAACGTAAGCTGCAGCCGCCTGTGGACGTTCAGGATACCCGTTGTTTCCTTCACGTCGCCAGCCTCGCGCAACTGCTGCGACAGGCGTTCGATCTGCTCGTCCCGCAGCTGCTCGCCATTATCGTCGATCAGGACGGTCAATTGGTTATCCACCACCCGAAACCTGATTTCCAGCCTGCCCTCGTTCGCTTTCTCCTCCAGGCCGTGCCGGTAGGCGTTCTCAACGAGCGGCTGAACAATTAACCGGGGCACCGGTACAGAATGCCATGCTTCGGGAAGCTCGTCCCAAATAACGTCGATCGCACCGGAAAACCGCAGGTTCTGAATTTCCAAATAAGATACGGCGTGTCTGACTTCCGTTTCCAGCGGCACCTGCTCCGAACCGCTTCTGGTAATGAATTTGAAGTATTCTCCCAAATTGTCTAACATCTTCAGCGACAATCCTTCCTCTCCCCTGCGCACCAGCCCCTTTAAAATAAAGAAGCTGTTGTAAAGGAAGTGGGGATTGATCTGGGCCTGCAGCTGCTTGAGCTCCGCTCGTTGAGATCGGATTTGCTGTTCGTACACTTCCTGAATCAAGATTCGCAGCCGCTCCACCATCAGGTTGAATTGCCTGTACAAATAACGGAACTCGTCCGAGTGCCGGTAATGCACCGCAATCCCGAGTTCCCCTTTCTCCACTTTGCGGAAGGCCCCGACCAGATTTCGCAGCGGCTTATGGATAAGCAGGAAAATCCCGTACGAAAAAATGGCGATCAGGACGAGTGAAGTGACAGACAACAGCCACAGCCAATCGCGATATTTCGTTAGCGGCGACAGCATCTGTTCGATCGGGACGTCGACGGCAAGCGTCGCATCCAGAACTTTGGAATATTCGTACGCGATAAAATACGACCGTCCCTGTACATTGACGTTGGTCTTCCCGGCAAACGGCGTCCCTGCTTCTTTTCTCTCCCGATCCAGCCTGAGAAATCCTGCAGAACGCCATCGGTGTTTCCGGCCGCAACGGACCAGTGCTCCCTCGAATTGAGCAGCGCGGCCCCGCCCTGCTCATGTTTGACAATTTCCGACAGCGTGCTCTTCAGCCGACTTTCCGACAATTCGATCTCCAGCGCCATAATCGGCAAATGATTGTTGTAAGCGGTTTTCGGATACAGCTCGCTCATTATGAGACGCCCTTGATAGCTGAATATTGCAGATTTCAAATTAGCGGGCTCGAGAAGCGCCTGTACCTCCTCTTTCGGAATATTGTCGCTGAGGTCATTAGCGTTCACGCTTCGGGAAAGAGTCGGAAAAAATACTTTTACGTTTTCCACGAAGGGTGTCGAACTGCCTAGAAGAAACAGCTTGTTCTTGACGCTGAGAATCGCCTGAATGCGCTCGTAGTCGCCCATCAGATCAAACGCCGTACCGAGCCGCTGAAAATCGTCATCGTGAACGTATTCCGCCTTAAGTACGATCAGACGCGATATTTCCGTTTCCAGCGAGGACAAATAGAAGTGGATCTGCGACTGCAGTGCCTCCGAGAGTTTGTCCTCAACAAACTGTTTCCCCGACTGGTTCATCATCAGGCTTACTCCGTAAATCGGGACGATTACCAGCAAAAAGGAAATAACCAACTTCGGATAGATGGAAAGGGCTTTCAAGTCCAACCGTTTTCTCAATCGTTGCTCGCCCTCCCGGCTGATGTAATGTCCGTCTTGTCCACAGTATACCTCCACCTTTTTGACCACGGCGACTCGCCGATATTAACTTTGGGCTCGCATCTCTTTACGTCCCGCTTCTTGTTAATGTCAGTATAAGGGAAAGTGTGCCGGCGGGGTCAATCATTCAGAGAGATATCGGGGCACAATTTTATAATTGTGGGCAATTAAACACGGCGGGAAGAACATCAATGGGGGAACCCACTGAAGCTGAAGTGTAAGAGCTTTTTCGGTATGCGGATATTCAAAAAGGAAGCGCCACTATAAAAGGCTTCACTTGTTATTAAGAAAAAAGAGGCAATCCACGTCCCGCTGGTGAAATGGGACCATATAAGAATAGCGTTTCAGGAAAACGACGCTTATCAGACAAATAAACAAAAGAGCGGCTCTACAGAACCGCTACCCGTTTGCATCGCTTTTTTGCAAAAATGTAAAAATCACGATCCCCGCTCCTACACCAAAAAAAGCAAAAAGCATGGTTAGCCAAACTGGGCCAAGTAAAATGCCAAAAAGTCTCAAATCAGAAGAATAAATTAAACCAACTGTTGCCAGAAAAGCCCCCATTACAAAGGGGAGATACTCGTATCGTTTCGTATTTCCCCCATCTTTATAAGCATCCCACATACCAAACATATACAAACAAGGATAAAACATAAGCCAATGATAATTCGTTGTCTCAATCGCTCGGGCGATATCTCCTTTGAAACTGTAAATGATGATTACATTTAAATGAGCCTGGGTGTTAATAATAAATTCCAAAAGAATTAAGGTAATACCTTTAATATATTTTTTGTTCAAAAATTGCCCGAATCCGGGAAGAGCTATGCTCCACAATAACTTTTCAACTTTTTTGTGCGTATCCATAAGCAGCTCGTGCTGTTAATGCATAGAGTTTTCTAATTCAAGATGCTTTTTGGGCGATTCATGAAACGGAAATCGGAATTCTTCATCTCTATCTATCGCTTTTTGTTGAATAACATCATTTTTATTTGTATGTTTATTATTTCCTATAATATTCTCTACTACCCATACCATACCTCTTATAGCAAATAACGTGAAATTGATGGAAACGAAAGTATGCCAAATTGACCATCTTTTCCAAGAAAATAGGTTTGTTGTTTTTTCCATTATCGCTTGAGCAATTGACATCGGAACGCTGAAAACTAAACTTTTTAGAAGAGTGGTTTTTAAATTATCATTGATGGACCATCGAACCCATATGACACTTAAAAGTGGATACATGAATAAATCGTATAAAATATTGGTGTCGAACACTTTTGGAAACGGTCTGACCGGATATTCGATTCTTTTTGATTTTATACAATGAGAATCAAGACAGGTGGATAAAACGCCTTTTGCAAAGAAGATGGTTAAATGCAATAATAAATTTTTACGTTGAAATACGAATGGTACGGAGGCTACACAAGCAATCGTCAACAATCTCGTTAAAATTCGTTCCATGTAAACTCTCCTTTGAAATCATTTTGTTAATTTGCGTTTAGAATTTGAAAAGAACGCGGCTCATATGTAGTGTAAAATTTGCTATAAACACTTTAAATGCTAAAGAGACCGCCCCCTCCACAATTCCGCCCAAATTCTGTCATCACTTGCTCACAAATGTTGTGAAAAAAATCACAACCATGGCGTACAATAGAATCAGAAACAAAGCATAACAACGAGGCAGGTGATCGATGTGCATCCGGACCGTCGCCCGAACAATCGCCCTCCCGGCGCGAGCCGGCAGCCCCGCCATTCGTCAACGAAGCAGGAAAAGGCGCTCGCCGCCGTCTGCATCGCCGTCGCAGCCATTATGCTGCTGTCGCTGTCCCGTTATATGTTTCACTAAGCATTAATACACTTTATCGAGATCGGACAAGGAGTTGATCCCCGTGCCCGCTTATGATCCCGTTTTGTACAGCCGCATGCTGACGGAGCTGACGCTCGCGTTCCACATTATTTTTGCGACGATCGGCGTCGGCGTGCCGGTGCTTATTGCGCTCGCGGAATGGACCGGCATTCGCCGCAAAGATCCGCACTACTTGCTGCTTGCCCGGCGCTGGGCGCGCGGCTTCGTCATTACCGTCGCCGTCGGCGTCGTGACCGGGACGGCGATCGGGCTCCAGCTCAGCCTGCTGTGGCCAAGCTTTATGCAGATCGCCGGACAAGCGATCGCGCTGCCGCTGTTTATGGAGACGTTCGCGTTTTTTTTCGAGGCTATTTTCCTGGGCATTTACTTATACACCTGGGACCGGTTCCGCAAGCAGACGACTCACTTCCTGCTCGTCATCCCGGTCGTCATCGGCTCGTCGGCATCTGCGCTGTTCATTACGATCGTGAATGCATTCATGAACACGCCGCAAGGCTTCAAGCTGCAGGGCCGTACCATCGTCGACATCAAGCCGCTGGCCGCCATGCTCAATCCGGCGACGCCGACGAAAGTGGCGCACGTCCTCGCGAGCGCCTATATGACCAGCGCCTTCCTGCTCGCTTCCATCGCCGCGTTCTCGCTGCTCCGGAGACGCGATCATCCCTATTATCGCAAAGCGCTGCGCCTGACGATGGGCGCCGCCCTCGTCTTTTCCGTCGCGACGGCGCTGATCGGCGATTTCTCCGGCAAGTTTTTGGCCGCGTATCAGCCGGAGAAGCTGGCGGCGGCGGAATGGCACTTCGAGACGGACTCGCAAGTTCCTCTCGTGCTGGGGGGCGCCTGACGGACGAAGGCGAAATCAAATACGGGCTCAAAATCCCGTTCGCGCTCAGCATTCTCGCGAAGGACGATCCGAACGCAGCGGTGATCGGTCTGAACGACATCCCGGCTGACGAGAGGCCGCCGCTCATCGTTCACTATTTCTTCGACGGCATGGTCGCGATCGGCGTGTTCCTGACGGTCGTTGCTGGGCTGTACGTTCTGCGCCGATACCTGACCGGGCGCACCGCCGCTCCCGCCGCCGCACCGCGCTGGCTGCTTCGCCTCATCGTCTGGTCCGGGCCGCTGGCGCTGCTGGCGATCGAGCTCGGCTGGATTTTCGCGGAGGTGGGACGACAGCCGTGGATATTGCGCGGGTACATGCGCACGTCGCAAGGGGCCACGACGTCGGCGCACGTCGATACGATGCTGCTCGTATTTTGCGCCTTGTATCTCGTGCTCGGCATTACGTCAGTCAAGGTGCTGAGCAAACTGTTCAAAAATAGCGACGCGGTCGCCGAGCTTGAGGCGCGCGGCATGGACGGGAGGGACGGCGAATGAGCTACGAAATGCTCGGCATTACAGTGCTGTGGACGTTCCTGTACGGCTATTTGATCGTCGCCTCGATCGACTTCGGGGCCGGATTTTTCAGCTATTACAGCGTCCTGACCGGCCAGAAGCACATCATTAACCGCCTAATCGAACGTTACTTGTCGCCGGTCTGGGAAGTGACGAATGTCTTTCTTATCTTCTTTATCGTCGGCATCGTCGGTTTTTTTCCGGATACGGCGTATTATTACGGCACCGCCCTGCTCGTCCCCGGCAGCATCGCGATCGTGCTGCTCGCTATCCGCGGCTCGTATTACGCCTTCAGCCATTACGGCAGCGGCACGAAAGACAACAAATGGTACGCCCTGCTTTACGGGGCGAGCGGGCTGTTCATTCCCGCCGCGCTTTCGACTGTGCTGACGATATCCGAGGGCGGCTTTATCCGCAAAGATGGCGATCAGGTCGTGTTCCTCGTGCAAAAGCTGCTGCACAGCCCGTATTCGTGGTCGGTCGTGCTGCTTGCGCTCGTGAGCGTGCTGTACATTTCGGCAATGTTCCTGACCTACTACGCAGACCGCGCCAAGGACGAGGCCGCACTCGAAGTGGTGCGAACGTATGCGCTCGGCTGGAGCATGCCGACGATCCTATGCTCGCTGCTCGTTTTTTTTCGCCATCGACAAGCATAACCCGGCGCATTTTGAGGCGATGCTGGGCTTGTCCTGGATGTTTATTTGCTCGTTCGCCTGCTTTGTTGCCGCCGTCTGGTGCGTATGGCGGCGCCGCCGCTACGGCCTCGCTTTCCTGCTCGTGATGCTGCAGTTCGGCTTCGCCTTTTTCGGCTACGGCGCATCGCATCTTCCCTATATTTTGTATCCGTACGTTACCGTTTATCAAAATTTTACGAACGACGCGATGGCGATGGCGCTCGTAGCCGCATTCGTGCTCGGTTTGCTGCTGCTCGTCCCGTCCTTGTGGCTGCTCATGCGGCTGTTCCTGTTCGACGCCGCCTATGTGCAGGGCCGAAACTCCGATAAGAAAGGGTGACATGCAGATGGAACATTTCCTTATTACATGGGCACCGCCGCTGGCCGTGCTGGCCGCTTTCGCCGCCGTGTTCTGGTGGGCGCCGCGCGGCAAGCTGTAGGCGGACAGCGTCTGGCGGAAACGTATTGCAAACCCGAAACAATGACTTTATCGATTTTTTATCTGTCCCTGGTAAGGCCGTTCCGTTATGCTTTTCGTAAAACCGTATGGAGGGATCGCTCTGCAAACGTTGTTCCAGTACAACTGGCAGGTCAGGGAAGATTGGTTCCGGTGGTGCGAGGACGTGCCGGAGGAGCAGCTGCTTCGAGTCCGGACGGGCGGAGTCGGCGGCATTTTGCATACGCTGTTCCATATCGTCGACGTCGAATGGAGCTGGATCCGTTCGCTGCAAGGCAAGCCGGATTTTCAAGAAAGCTTTGACGAGTACCGGAGCCTGGAGCGCGTCCGTCAGCTGCAGGCGGCGTTTCGGCCGGAAGTTGAGAGCTTTGTAGGCTCCTGGCAACATAGTATGGAGAACCAGCCTTTTCACGATATCCGAAGGGATGGGACCCCCGTCGTTTATAGCTGGGGCGAGGTGCTTCGCCATGTGATTGCCCACGAAATCCACCATGTCGGTCAACTATCCGTCTGGGCGCGCGAAATCGGGAAACAGCCGGTTTCCGCCAACCTGATCGGGCGAGGGCTCGTTTCCCCGCCGCGCGGGTGACGGCAACGCTTACCCGAATGCTTACCCGAAGGAGCGAACATGAACATACGTAAGCTGTATGCGAACGAAAGGCCACCTATGGTGCTGCTGTTGTTGGCTGATCCGTCAAGAGAGCTCGTCGAGGACTACGTGCAAAGAGGACAATGCTATGTCGCCGAATCGGATAGTTCGGTCATCGGTGTGTACGTGCTGCTGCCGACAAGACCTGGCACTGTCGAATTGGTCAACGTAGCGGTGGAGGAACGCCTTCAAGGCCGGGGGATAGGCAAACAGCTGGTCCGGCACGCGGTGCAAACCGCCAAAGAGCTCGGTTACCGGACGATCGAAGTCGGCACCGGGAACTCGGGCGTCGGGCAGCTGGCGCTTTATCAAAAATGCGGCTTCCGAATGACAGGAATCGACCGCGACTTCTTTATCAGGCACTATGCCGAGGAAATATATGAGAACGGCATCCGCGTCATGGACATGGTGCGCTTGTCCCAACACTTATAAGAAATGCCGCGCGGCAAAATAATCCGCAGCCTCCCAGGGAGGAGCGGATTATTTTTTTTGCCATTGACATAGTAATATTATAACTAGTATTATTATAACTATAAAAATCAAGGAGTGACCGCGTTATGACGAACAAACCGCTTAACGTCATTATTATCGGCGCCGGCACCGGCGGGCTCTGTCTTGCCCACGGCTTGAAAAAGGCCGGCATCTCCGTCGCCGTCTACGAGCGTGACCGGACTCGCACCGGCGGGCTGCAGGGCTACCGCGTCGGCATTAGCCCGGACGGGAGCCGCGCCTTGCGCAAATGTTTGCCGCCGGAGCTGTTCGACGTTTTTGTCGCTACGTGCGCCAGAGCGCCGAAATATTTCAATATGCTGACCGAACAATTTTCCGAGGTGCTCAGCTTCGAAATAGCGGACAACGACTCGGACCCGGTCAACAGCGAGAAATCGGTCAGCCGCATGACGCTGCGCCAAGTGCTGCTCACAGGCCTGGAAGACATCGTCCACTTCGACAAAAAGTTCACCCGCTACGAGCAGCATCCGGACGGCAAGGTGACCGCCTACTTCGAGGACGGCACGTCCGCTACCGGCGACCTGCTGGTCGGTGCCGACGGAACCAATTCCCCTGTTCGCAAGCAATACCTTCCGCACGCCGCTTTGGAGAATTCAGGGCTAATCAGTATCGGCGGCAAGCTTCCGATTACCGAAGAAACCAAAAAGCTGCTCCCGCCCAAAGTTTTTCACGGGATTTCGATGGTGATGGCACCGAAGGCGTACAGCATGATTATTCACGCCATGGAGTTCAAGTGGGACCGGAATGGCGTCAAGTCCGGCATCGGCGGCAACGATGCGGAGCTGATCGCGCGCTGGCCGGGACTGCTTTACGACAATACGCGGGATTATATCATGTGGGGATTCTCGACTTCACACCGGCTTTATCCGGCAAACCCACTGCAGATCAAGGACGGGGAAGCTTTGAAACAAATGGTTCTGAACATGACGAAAGGCTGGCATCCTCATCTCCGCGCCATGGTCGCCGAATCCGATCCGTCGACGATGTTCACCGTAAACATCCGCACCTCCGTGCCGATCGAACCGTGGCAGACGAGCAATGTCACACTGATCGGCGACGCCATCCACACGATGACGCCCGGCCGCGGCGTCGGAGCCAATACTGCCTTGCGGGACGCCGAGCTGCTCTGCCGAAGATTGATCGAGGCAGCCGCGGAGAGAAGCCGCTCCTCACAGCCGTGCACGAGTATGAGGCGGAGATGATCAAGTACGGTTTCGCGGCGGTGATCGATTCCAGAAAACAGATGGACGACCGCACCGCTTTGTACAAACCGTACGTTGGGCGAATTGCACTCGCCCTGATGAGAACCGGCATGCGCATCGTCAATGCGCTGCCGCCGATCAAAAAGCGGATGGCGGAAGCCCAAAGCCGTTACCGCGGCTTCGAACGGGAAGACGACGAACTCATCGGCTAACCATGCATTCACCCCCTGCAATAAAAACGAAACGCCGCCGGCTCTTCGCAGCCAACAGCGGCGTTTCGGCTTTTTCAGGAAGCTCTCCAGCTCACCATGGCGATGCCTGCGGCGATGACGGCGACGCCGAGCCAGCGGTGCGGCGGTACGACTTCGCGCAGCAGCCAGGCGGCGGCCAAGAGGCCGAGCACATAAGCGGCACTCTGCAGCGGATACGCGACGCTGAGCGGCAGCCGCGACAACACCGCGAGCCACAACACGGTGGCCGTTCCGTACATGGCGATGCCGGCCCAAATGTACGGCGATACGAGCACCTCCGTCCAATTGCCGAGGTGGAGACCGCCCGCTTTGCTCAGGCCGATTTTCCAGACCATCTGGCCAGCGACCAGCAACACGATATTGACAGCCAGCATGACGTAAATGATAAAGCATTCCCCCTGCCGCGCAAATACCGATTTCTTTTCCAGTGTATACGAAATCGGCTCGTTTCAAACGGTTCGGAAGCTGCCCTGTATGATATTTGTCATCTTCAATTGATGACAACGATAACTGGCGGCTGCAGCGGCGCCGCTGTATGCTACTCCATGTGAGACGCGAAAAGCGTCGCTGGAACAGGGAGGTAACGGAACCATGAAATACGCCATCGAACTGGACCGTGTAACCAAAACGTATAAAGACAAAACAGCGGTAAGCGACCTTACGCTCCGTCTGGAGCAAGGCAGCGTCGTGGCGCTGCTCGGGCCTAACGACGCCGGGAAGTCGACAACCGTAAACATGATGCTGGGCCTGCTGCAGCCGACAAGCGGCTCGGTGCGCCTGCTCGGCAGATCGCCGCAGGAAGCGGCCGTGCGGGCCCGGATCGGGGCGATGCTGCAGGAGGTGAGCGTCATCGACGGCTTGAAGGTCGGGGAGACGATCGAGCTGTTCCGCAGCTACTACCCGAAGCCGCTCGGCACCGAGCAGCTGCTTGCGATATCGGGGCTGACGGAAGAACGGAGCAAGTTCGCCTCGGCGCTGTCCGGCGGCCAGAAGCGGCGGCTCGGCTTCGCGCTTGCGCTCGCCGGCGATCCCGAAGTCATTTTCCTCGACGAGCCGACAGTTGGCATGGACATTACGTCGCGCCAGCTGTTCTGGCAAACGATCCGCTCGTTCGCCGGAGGCAACCGCACGATCGTGCTGACGACGCATTATTTGGAGGAAGCCGACGGCATCGCCGATCGGGTCGCCGTTATCGCCAAAGGGCAGCTTGTCGCCGACGGAACGCTCGATGAAATCAAAACGTCGGCGGGGCTGCAGTATGTTTCGTTTACGGCCGGAGCGGACGTAGCGAAAGAAACGCTGCTCGCGCTGCCGGGCGTACGGACGCGCGTTGGAGCGGACGCCGGGTGAAGCTGTACGGCCCGAACACCGACATGCTGCTCTACGGGCTCATTCGCGCCAATTTGGACGTATCGGACATTGAAACGCACAAAGGAGGACTGGAAGACGCTTTTCAAGCGCTTGTCGGCCAACCTGAAGCTGCGGAAGGGGGAGTATAACGTTGAAAGGATTTATCGCACAATGCAAAGCCGAGCTGCTGCGTTCGCTGCGCAACAAGCGGGTGCTGTTTTTCTCCATCGGGTTTCCGGTCGTGTTCTACCTGATTTTCACCAGCACCGTCGGCGGCAATACCGAGGTCGGAGGAGCCGCGTGGAAATCGTATTATTTGATGTCGATGACCGCCTTCGGCCTGCTCGCCTCCAGCATCAACTCGCTCGGCGTCAAGCTGGCGCAGGAGCGGGCGCAAGGCTGGGTGCGGCTGCTGCGCATAACGCCCTTGTCGCAGCCGGCGTATTTCGGCTCCAAGCTCGTCTCGATGTCGCTGCTCAATGCCGGCATTATCGCCATCATGTTCCTGGTCGGTTATTTGGCCAAGGGCGTCCATCTCAGCGCCGGAGCGTGGATCGGCTGCGCGGTGTGGCTGCTGTTCGGCTCGCTGGCGTTCCTTGCCCTCGGCTCGCTGATCGGTTTGGCCAGACGCGTCGAGCTCACCCAGACGCTAGCGACCATGTGCCAGCTCATTCTGGCAATGTTGGGCGGCCTATGGTTCCCGACCGAAGCGATGCCGGAAGCGATGAAAACGATCGCGCAGGCGATGCCGACGTACCATTTTGCCCACGGCACCTGGGCGGTTGTCGCCGGCAATACGCCTGCATGGAGCGATGCCGTAGTCCTCGCTGCCTATTTGCTAGGCTTTGTGATACTATCATCGTATATCAGCAAAAAACAGGATGCGGTGTGAATGAAACGAAAGCTCGGCTGGAGGCTTTTTCCCGAAGAGGCCGGTCCGTTTCCATGGATGTGGATGCTGAATCTCGGGCTCCCGGTATATTATTTGTTCGCCAGTCCGTTTCTCCGCGCATGGTTCGGCTACATCGCCGTGATCGTTCTGGCGGTCGCGTACCGGCAAAGCTTGTGGTCTATAGAACGGCCTCAGTTGTATGTATACATCTTGCTGCAAATCGCGGCGGTGGCGGCGATTTCGGATTTGTACGCGCCGCCGTTCCTGTTTATGGAGTTTTTCCCCGCTGCCTCCATCGGGATGCTTCGCACCAGAGCTTCGATTTTGGTTATGAACGCAATTATGGCGATGGCGTCGGCTGCCGTGCTGGTACACCACTACATCGCCAGCGGCGACGATTTCTGGATTACGTTCCTGCCAACGATGTTCATTCTATTTATTTTTCCGTTCATGATCCGCTCCCAGCGCCGTTCGCGCGACTTGAGGCGGCAGTTGGCCACGGCCAATGAAGAGATCGAGCGCCTCGTCAAAAACGAGGAGCGGCAGCGGATCGCCCGCGACCTGCACGATACGATCGGCCATACGCTAACTTTGATCACGTTAAAAAGCGAGCTCCTCGAGCGGATGATCCTCAAGAATCCGGAGCTTGCCGTCACGGAAGCGCAGGACATTCAGCGCACGACCCGAACGGCGCTAAAGCAAATGCGCGAGCTCGTATCCGACATGCAGGCCGTCGATATCGACGAGGAGCTGGCGCATGCGCAGCGCATGCTGCAGTCCGCCGGCATTCGCTTCGTCATGCGCCGCGGCGAAGCGTTAACGAGTCCGCCGCCGGTCGTGCGCAATATCGTCGGCATGTGCCTGCGCGAGTGCGTGACCAACGTCGCCAAACATAGCAGGGCGTCGCGCTGCGAGATCGAGCTGGCTGAACACCCCGGGGCGTATGAGCTGCGGGTGCGCGACGACGGCGTCGGCATTGCCTCGGAGGACAGCGGCGCGGGCCGCTCCGGCAGCGGGCTGCTCGGCATGCGCGATCGGCTCGCGCTTATCGACGGCAAGCTGGAGCTGGAGTCCGGCGCGGCAGGAGGCACCTTGATCCGAATCTCAATTCCTAAAGTATTGCGTCAGCGAGGAGGGGGAGCGAAGACGTGAGCGCGAACGGCAACCATGTCATGAAGATCGTCATTGCCGAAGATCAGGGCATGCTGCGCGACGCGATGGCGGCGCTACTTACGCTGGAGGACGACATCGAGGTCGTCGGCAAAGCGGACAACGGCGAGAAGGCGCTGGAGCTCATCCGCACGCTGCAGCCCGACATCTGCGTGCTCGACATCGAGATGCCCCTGCTTAGCTGTCTCGACGTGGCGGAGCAGCTGAAGGCGTCAGGCAGCGCGTGCCGGGTCGTCATCGTCACGACGTTCGCCCGGGCGGGCTATTTCCAGCGCGCCATGAAAGCCGGCGTCCGCGGCTATTTGCTCAAAGACACGCCGCTGGCCGAGCTGACGGCGGCGCTGCGCACCATATACGGCGGCGGCAAAGCGATCAGCCCCGAGCTGGCGCTAACGATGTGGGAGGACGCCAATCCGCTCACCGAGCGCGAGCGCGACATTTTGCACCATTTGGCGCAAGGGCTTTCGGTCGCCGAAATGGCGCAAACGTTATATTTGTCGCAAGGCACCGTGCGCAACTACATTTCGGAAATTATGCAGAAGCTTGATGCCAAAACCGCATCGACGCCGTCTCCATCGCCCAGAGCAAAGGTTGGCTGTGAAGCTTTCCGGAATAGCTTTAAGGAGCATGATTTTTCGTTGAAGAGGATGAATGATGACAGCAGCTGAAAATTGAAAACGGAGCATGACGATGAATTTTCGGCATATAGCGGTTGCCGGCAGCGGTGTGCTGGGAGGAGCGGTCCTACCTCAGCCGCTGCAAAACATCCTGAAAATCTTACCCTGCAGCGCCGTTCGCAATTTCCGCTACGGTCAGCTTGCTGTACGTTTTCGTAAAAACGGCCCGTCCCCACGATCGCTTCGCGGAGACGGGCCGTTTTGCCGTACTATTACAGGTATACCGCTTTGCCGGTTTTCGCCGACTCGTAAACGGCTTCGAGAATTTGCGATACGACGAACGCTTGCTCCGGCGTAACGACCGGATCTTTGTTCTCGTCGATCGCTTCGATCCAGCGGCGCATTTCGAGATCAGGCGCGCTTTCGGTTGCGCCGTCGTAGAACGCGACGCCGCCGGCTTTCAGCTCGACGTCGGTCGTGTACAGGCGGCTGTGCTTCTCGCCGTTGATGCGCAGGCCGTCCTTCATGTCGGCTCCCGCCTCGGTGCCGCACAGCGTGCACTTCGCTTCGTCGACTTCGAGCGTATTGAGCGCCCAGCTCGACTCGAGCACAATCGTTGCGCCGTTCTCCATCACGATCATGCCGAACGCCGAATCTTCGACCGTGAACTTGGCCGGATCCCACGGGCCCCAGGCGTTCGCAGCGTTCTCGCGCTGCGACAGCTTGTGGTACGACGTGCCGAGCACGACTTTCGGCTTGTAGTTGTTCATCATCCACAGCGTCAGGTCGAGGGCGTGCGTACCGATATCGATGAGCGGGCCGCCGCCTTGCTTCTCTTCGTCGAGGAATACGCCCCACGTCGGCACCGCGCGGCGGCGAATCGCATGCGCCTTCGCGAAATACACTTCGCCGAGCTCGCCGTCCTCACACAGCTTTTTCAGATGCTGGCTGTCCGGGCGGAAGCGGTTGTTGTAGCCGATGGTCAGCTTTTTGCCGGTGCGCTTCGCGGCATCGACCATGCGCTGCGCGTCAGCGGCCGTTTTGGCCATCGGCTTCTCGCACATGACGTGCTTGCCTGCTTCCAAAGCGGCGATCGTAATTTCCGCGTGCGAATCGTTCGGCGTGCAGACGTGAATGATGTCGATGGAGCCGTCGGTAAGCAGCTCGCGGTAGTTCGTATACACTTTCGCGCCTTCCGCGCCGTATTTCGCCGACGCGTCCTGCGCCCGCTCTTCCACGATGTCGCAGAACGCCACCATTTGGACGTTTTTCAGCTTTTTCAGGCTCGGCATATGCTTGCCGTTGGCGATGCCGCCGCAGCCGATAATACCAATGCGGTATGTACGAGACATGCTACAGTTCCTCCTCGATTATCGAACTTGTCCCGGGACGGGACGACATACTACAATATAGTATAGTGCACGAAGAGGCAAAAAAAAATTTCCATTCTAGTTGTTTGTATATGCGATTTTGGCATGCGGAGGATGATGGGCGTGGAATTCGTCGAATTTTATAACGAACATATCCAGTATGAAAACCCTTTTTTGTCGTTAAAAATTTTCGAGGCGCAGCGCGACCAGGAGTATATGTCCCGTTGGCATTACCACAAAGAGCTCGAGCTGCTCGCCATCGTCGAAGGGCGGCTCGACGTTTATGTCGAGGATGAGCTGTTTCGTCTGGAGCAAGGCGGCGTCGCTCTCATCGGCTCGTCGCAGCTGCACCGCGACCGGTCGTATGCCAGCGAGAAGCTCGTCTATCTTGTGCTGCAGTTCGATCTCGAGCAGGCGCTCGACCAGAGCACGATGCCTTATTTCCGCTTCTTCTCCGAAACCCGCTCTCCGCTCAGCAGGCTCAACCATGTGCTCGCCGAGCGGCCGGACGCACGCCAAATCGTCTATGACGCCGTGTGCGGCATTTACCGCGAATGGACGGACAAGCAGGAGGGCTACGAGCTCGCCGTCAGCATTTTGGTCAAACGCATTCTGCTTACGCTGCTGCGCGGCGGTTCGGGCGGCGGGGCGAGCGTCAAGGAGAACGCCGATTTGATCCGCTTGAAGCCCGTCTTCGACTACGTGGAGCGCAATCTCGAAGGCAAAATCATTGTCGAAGAGGCGAGCCGCGCCGCCAACATCAGCTACTACTACTTCGTTAAATATTTCAAGAAAGCGCTCGGCATGTCGTTCATGGAATACGTGCACAGGCAAAAAATCAAAAAAGCGGAAAAGCTGCTGCTGACCAAAACGATCAGCGTCGCGCAAGTCGCGAACAGATCGGGATGCCGAACATGGCGCATTTTTACAAAATGTTCCGCAAGTTCAACCGCTGCTCGCCGAACGAATACCGAAAGCGGATGCTGGAGTGGGGGCGGTGAATTATTGCGCTCGTTCTGCGGCCGCCGCATTGCCCCGTACTGATCCCGGCTTGGCGGCCAAGGCGGCGATTTCGCGCCCCGGCGCATCGGCCGGCGCCGCGGCCGGCGCGGCAGCAACCACCGTCGCTTAAGTGATTGAATAGTTGACCCAATCAATTGATGAGGCACCCATGTTTTCGAAAAAACGCTGAGCGCGTTTATTATCGGAACCTGTTACCCAAGTCATATGAGCATATCCATGCTCTTTCGTGTAATTTTGGCATTTTAAAAATAGTTGCGACTCAACTTCCGAATCTCTAAATTTCTCAATGAGGAAGAGATCGTTCATGACGGTGATTTTTTCCGATTTCATCGTGCTGAATGTAAAATACAACGTCGCGAAGCCGACTAACTTATGGTCTTGTTCCGCTACAAACTGTATTCCCCATTGTTTTTCTAAAAGGGTTTGAATCAATTGATGCACCTTTTCAGCGAGCGGCCAAGGTTTCCGATAAAAACCGACTATGTATTCATGCATCAACTCGGTCAAGCTGTTAATATCTTTAGGTTCGGCGTTTCTTATGATAATAGACAATGCTGCTCCCTCCCGATTTTCGAAATATGTGAATAAATATACAATATTTCGAATTAATATGCAATCGGTCGAGACCGGCAGGCTTCCGCCCTGATGTTAGTTATGGTGGAGCATAACTGAATGCAACGAATCCATGCACGGTTATAGAGATCAGCGATGTAAATGATTTGAACAAAACCGGCCGGCCCGGCCTGTCTGCTTCATCGCCAACCGGCAGTGTTCGTAGCGGTGAACCAATCCTGAGCGGCAATAAGTTGGCTCAACGTCTCTTATGAAGGGGCCGTGGAACCGAGCGAGCGATGCTGTCTTAAGCTATAAAGCCCCATGTTCGCAAAACAGAGACTTTGCGGGCGCTGATTTTGAGCCACCCGGCGCCGTCTACTGCTATAAAGCCCATGTTCGCTATACAGAGACTTTACGGGCGCTGATTTTGAGCCAACAAGGAGAAAACAGCCATTAGCGCCCGAAAATTCGCTCTATGCGAATTTTCGTCGCTATTCATGGAATAATAGGTCTTTGCACGTTCATTCCGTCAAATCGGCGCTTAACAGCGTCAAGCAAGTCGCTGCATAGCGAACCGGTTCTTTAAACGGGCCACCGGCCTTTAGGAACGAAACAAAACCCGGCCCGACCTGTCTGCTTCATCGCCAACCTGCAATGCCTCATTGCCGGTGAGCAGCTCTGCCGCAGCATTCTCGAACACGAGCGATCTTCCGGTTGTGCTCAGCGGAATTCGCTTCGTCTCCGGAATCTTACCATCCCCATCCGCCCTTTTTGGCATAAATATAAGCTCTTCCCCGACCTCGCCATCGTACGGCTTCAGGCATACGTCCGCCTGAAAGAAGCCGGTACTGTGCGGTCGGAAAAGAGCTTCATTGCTCGTCTTATACGCTCACATCGTAAGGAGCACACTTCCTAATGCCGGCGCCACGCGCCGGGCCAGGCACGCCCCGCCGGGCGTTTTTAGCATGTTAACGAGAATCGATTTTACCCGCCCCAACCTATTTTTTCGGCTGCGGCACTACAAGCTTGTAGCCGACGCCGCGGATCGCGTCGATCTGCACCGACTGCTGGTTCATCTCCAGCTTTTTGCGCAGCGACGAGACGTGCACGTCGACCGTCCGCTGCCCACCGATATAGTCGAAGCCCCACACGATGTTCATCAGATCGTCGCGGGTGACGACGACCCCCGGCCGCTGCACGAGATACAGCAGCACCTCGAATTCTTTCGGGCGCAGCGGGATCGGCTCCCCTTCGAGCAGCACCTCGTATTTTTCCGGATAAATGAGCAGCTCGCCGATTCGGATCACTTTCTCGCTAGCCGGATGATGCTCCACGCCGCCTTCGTCCGCTTGCGTGCGGCGCAGCACGGCAGATACGCGGGCCAGCAGCTCGGCGACGCCGAACGGCTTCGTAATGTAGTCGTCCGCGCCGAGCCCGAGCCCTTGCACGACTTCCTCTTCGGCGTTGCGCGCCGTCAAAATGATGACCGGCGCCCTATTCCCTTTCTGCCGCAGCTTTGACAAAATTTCGAAGCCGTTCATGCCGGGCAGCATAATATCCAAAATGATCAGGTCGTAGACGTTCTGCATGGCGGCCTGCAAGCCTTCCCCGCCGTGATCGACGACCTTCGTCTCGTAGCCTTCCTGCGTCAAATTGTAAGAAAGCAGCCGGGCCAGCGTGGGTTCATCTTCGATTACGAGTATTTTCTTTCCCATAAGATCCCCCGATGAGTGCGTATTGGCTTGTTTCCATCCACGCTCCCGCGCGGAGAGCGGCCATGATCGGATCCGATGTTGCACCTTCATCTTAACACCAGTTTGTAAACGCCATGTAAATTTTACGTTAACCGGGCATCAACTTCATGAAAAATTAATGAATGACCGGCAGCTCGATCGTAAATTTCGTCCCTACCCCCGGCTCGCTGTCGACTTTGATCGTGCCGTGATGCAGCTCGACGAGGTGCTTGACGATCGACAGGCCGAGTCCCGTCCCTCCGGAGCTGCGCGAACGCGCCTTGTCGACGCGGTAAAACCGTTCGAAAATGCGCGGCAAATCTTTTTTCGGAATGCCGATTCCCGTGTCCTGAATGACGATCCGCACCCGCTCGTCATCGCCTTCCGCGCCGGCGGGCTCGACCCGCACCTTCACCTTTCCCCCTTCCGGCGTATAGGCAATACCGTTCGAGAGCAGGTTGATGAAAATTTGCCGCAGCCGGTCTTCGTCCGCTTCCATATACAAGTCGTCCGGCACTTGACTGATGAGCTCGATATGCTTCTTGTTCGCCTCCGGCCGCAGCATGTTGATCGTATGTTCGACGAAGGCCGGCAGATCGACCGGGGAGAAGTGGAGCGGGATGCGCTTCGACTCGATTTTGGACAGCTCCAGAATGTCGCCGATCAAGCGGTTGAGACGCTCCGACTCGTCGAAAATGATTTGCAAAAACTGCCGCGCGTCTCCTTGTCGTTCAAGGCGCCGGCGAGCAGCGTTTCGGCAAAGCCTTTGACCGCGGCAATCGGGGTTTTCAGCTCGTGCGATACGTTCGCTACAAACTCGCTGCGCATTTTTTCAAGCCGGCGCACCGCCGTAATGTCGTGCAGCACGACCAGCACCCCGTCCCATTCGGCGCCTTCCTGCGCCACCGGGCTGAGATGGAGATCGAGGATGCGCTCCGAAGGGAAGTAAAACATCATCTCGCCATGGATGTGCTCGTGCGTGTCGATGCATTCGCGGATCAGCTTCGTGAATTCGAACTGCTGCTTCGCTTCGTCGTACTTTTTGCCGAGCAGCTCTTGCACGGTGAAGCCGAGCAGCTCTTCCGCCGCCGGATTGACGAGCACGATTCGCTCGTCTTTGCCGATCATCATGACGCCGCTCGTCATATTTTCGAGCACGCTTTGCAGCCGGTTTTCGTTCTCGGCGATCCGGTTCATCTGCAGCTGCAAGCTGTCCGCCATCAGGTTGATCGCCCGCCCGAGCTGGCCGACCTCGTCGTTCTTGAGCGCATCGACGCGCGCTTTATAATTCATGTTCGTGATTTGTTTCGCGACGCTCGTCATCTTCTCGATCGGGCGCGTGAGACCGCGGGCGATGCGGTAGGAGACGATGCCCGCGAGCAGGAACAGCACGGCGAGGCCGGCGATCAGAAAGTACCACACCTGCCGCACCGTCGCATCCACATCTTCCAGACTCATCGCCAGCCGCAAGTAACCGTGCGCGCCGTTCGCCGGTTCGAGCCGCATGGCGACGTACAGCATGTTTTTTTTCAGCGTATCGCTGAACCGGATCGCGCTGCCGAAGCCGCTGCTCTCGCGGGCGGCGGCGATCTCCGGCCGTCCGTGGTGGTTGTCCATCGCCGCGGGATCCTGGTCGGAGTCGCCGAGCACTTTCCCGTCCTCCCGCACGTACGTGATGCGCGTGTCCGCCATATTTTTCAGCATGACCGCCTCTTTGGAATAAGCGGCCATCAGAGTCGCATCGTCGCCCGTAAGTTTGCCCCAATCGCCTTCCGCCGCAATCACTTTCAGCTCGCGCGTCATATTGCCGCGGAGCAGGTCGATGTGCGAATCTTGCAGCACTTTGCCGATAAATATACCCGCCGCCACCATCGTGGCGCCGATAATAGCCATCATAATAAGCGTCAGTTGAGTGCGAAATTGGTTCAATCGTCGTTCCACCTTTGCCTTGAATCGCACGCAAGCCGGGCACGGTTATGCGCGCCGCACTTAAGCGTAACCGCATCGCCGCACGGGCGCCAAGTTATTTTTTTGTAAACAGCAGCAGCTCCTTCAGCTCCAAGAGGTGCCAGTCCGGACCGCCGTCGCGCGACAAAAACCAAATGCGCTCGAACAGCTCCCGCGGCTTCACGATGCGCTCCCGCCACTGCCCTACTGCGGCAAGGCCGAACTCCGGCGAAGCGTTGCGGATGAGCAGCGATAGCGGGTATTTGTGGGAATACCCGGCGAACTTCTCTTCCTTCGTTCGGATGCGTTCGTTCAGCTCGGCAAGCCACGTCTCGATCGTCTCCGGCTCGCGGCGCGGCTCGTCCGTCCGCCCGAGCGTCCGCTTCGCCTCGTGCGCGTCATAGAACAAGTGCGTAATTTCGAGCCCCAATTGGCCCCGCTGCCGGTTTTCCAGCACCGCATCGGGCTTCTCCTGCTGGTACAGCAGCCGGAATTTCGGCTCAAAGCGCTCGTTGTACAGCTGCAGGAAGGTACGGATGGCCGCCCTCTCCAGCGCTTTTTTCTCGCGGATGTGTTGTTCGCTCATGGAATACGTCTCCTTCTGGGCGATCACCGTCGTCGTTTTAGCATCCCCGGAATCGGGCCGAAACTCTTATCGTTACCATTTTCACGGATAACGGCGGCGAAAGCAACACATTCGTGCTGGAGTTGACGGGATGCTTGGGGCTTGCGCACTTCCAGCGGCGGTTTTGCGGGTGGGCGGCTGCGGCGGACTCTCCAATTGCCTTTGAAGCAACTGCAGCGGGACTTGGCGTGCTTAGTGCAGCTGCAGTTGCTTTTTGCGCACTTCCAGCGGCGTTTTCGCCGGTGGGAAGCCCCCTGCAGCTTAGCCAAATAAAAAAAGCTTCCTCCCGGCCGGCTGACCGCGGAGGAAGCTTCGAGTATAGCTTTTATTTAAATACCGGCTCCTTGAACTGCTCGAGCTTCGCCTTGGATTCGAGCTCGACATCGGCGTGCAGCGAGTTGCCGTGCGAATCCATCGTAACGATCGCCGCGAAGCCTTCCGTCTGCAGATGCCACATCGCCTCCGGAATGCCGAATTCGAGGAAGTCGACGCCTTCCACTTTTTTGAAGCATTGCGCATAATACTGCGCCGCGCCGCCGATGGCGTTCAAATAGACGGCTCCGTGCTCCTGCAGCGCCTTCAGCGTCTTCGGCCCCATGCCGCCTTTGCCGATGACGGCGCGGATGCCGAATTTTTTGATGATGTCGCCCTGGTACGGCTCCTCGCGGATCGACGTCGTCGGGCCCGCCGCTTTGACGTGATATTCGCCGCTGGAGTCTTTGCTCATAACCGGACCGCAATGGTACAGCGCCGCGCCGTTCAGGTCGACCGGGCTGTCGTGGTCCATCAAATATTTGTGCAGCGCGTCGCGGCCGGTGTGCATGATGCCGTTGATGATGACGACGTCGCCGACTTTCAGGCTGCGGATCTGCTCTTCGCTGATTGGCGTTTGCAGCACGATTTCGCGGCGCTGCTCGTTTGCGTCCTCCATCTTGTCGACGGCTTCTTCCACAGCGATGCCCTGCATGGCGATCCCTTTGCCGCTCTTGTACACCCAATCTTGGATCGCGCCTGTCGCCGCGTCGAGAATGACGCCTTGGCGGCGGAACGCCCAGCAGTTATAAGCGACGGAGACGAAGAAGCTGGCCGGCAGCCGGTTGATGGCCCCGATTTTGCAGCCGAGCAGCGTCACTTGGCCGCCGAAGCCCATCGTGCCGATGCCGAGCTTGTTGGCGTTCTCCATGATGTAGTTTTCCAGCTTGCGCAGCTCTTCGTTCGGGTTGACGTCGTCGACCGGGCGGAACAGCTGCTGCTTCGCCAGCTCATAGCCGGTTGTGCGGTCGCCGCCGATGCCGACGCCGATGAAGCCGGCGGCGCAGCCTTGGCCTTGCGCCTGGTAGACGGCGTGCATAATGCATTTGCGGATGCCGTCCAGATCGCGGCCCGCTTTGCCGAGACCTTCGAGCTCGGCCGGCAGCGAGTATTGAATGTTTTTGTTTTCGCAGCCGCCGCCCTTCAGGATCAGCTTCACTTCGATGTCGTCCCGTTCCCATTGCTCGAAATGGATGACCGGCGTGCCGGGGCCGACGTTGCCTTGATTTTCGCCAGTGAGCGAATCGACGGAGTTCGGGCGCAGCTTGTTATCTTTCGTCGCCCGCTCGACCGCCGCGAGAATGTGCTTCTTCATGACGATTTGGTTCGCTCCGACCGGGCAGTGTATAATGAAGGTAGGCATGCCGGTATCTTGGCAAATCGGAGATACGTTGCATTCCGCCATATTGATATTTTCGCCGATCGTCGACAGCGACAGCGCGGAGCGCGTGCCTTTGTCCTCCAGCTCCTGCGCGGCCTGAATCGCCTTGCGGACGTCGGCAGGCAAGTTGGTGGACGTTTCGACGATCAGATCGTAAATGCTCTGTTCGAATTGTTGCATGACAGTAGGACTCCTCTCGGAATATGAATAGCTCTACTTATTATACCACAAATCGGCGGCAAACCGGACATACGGGAAAGGTGGCATATTTCGCATCATGAAACCATGGATCGGCGTTACGCTGCTGCTCGCCGCGCTCGGGCTCGGAGCGATGGCTCCGGCGCTGCGGGCGGCGGACGGCAAGCCGCTGTATACGGACCAAGTGGCTGTGCTCATGTATCACCATCTCGACGAAACGGCGCAAAGCTCCAGCACGATCAAGCCGGAGCTGTTCCGGGCGCAGCTGGAGCTGCTCAAGAGCAAACAAATTCATTTCATCACGCTGGACCAGTTCAAGAAATTTTTGGACGGCACGGGGAAAGTTCCGGACAACGCCGCGCTCGTCACGTTCGACGACGGTTACGAGAGCTTTTACACGAAGGCGTATCCGATACTGCGCCAGCTGGAAGTGCCGGCGGTCAACTTCGTGATCACCGGCGACCTCGAGCATCCGAAGGAGACGTACATTCCGTCGCTGTCGCGCGAGCAAATCCGGGCAATGCTGAGCGAATCCCCGAATCTGATCGCCATCGGCTGCCACACCGACGCCATGCACGGCAAGCTGCCGAGCGGCGATGCGATCATGGTCGGGCGGGAGGAGCAGGGCGGCGTCAAGGAGTCGGACGAAGCTTACCGGCAGCGGGTGCTCGCCGACACGAGCACATGTCTCGGCAAGCTCAATGAGCTGTCGCCGGCGACCGTCGATACGATGGCGTATCCGTACGGCATCACGACGCCTGCCGCAAGCCGGCTCGTCGGCCAGGCGGGAGTGCGTTACGCGTTCACGATTACGCCGAGCATGGCGACGCAGGGCACCGATCTGCTGCAAATCCCGCGCATTAACGGCGGCTCGCCGAACGTCACTCCGGACGGCTTGTACAAAACGATTTTGCACCGCATCGTGCGCGTGAATGAAGATCGCCCGAAAATCGTGCTGAGCGAAGGCGACCGGTAACCAGAGAGAGGAAGACCAGACGATGGAAAGTCCTTTTACCGCCTATTTGTACAGGCTTCGCTACATCGACCGTTGGAGCCTGATGTGGAACACCCGCAAGGAATCGGTCGCGGAGCATTCGTTCCACGTCGCCGCGCTTGCGCACCTCTTGTGCACGATTGCGAACGATGTGTTCGGACGGCAAGTGCCGACCGACAAAGTCGTTTCGCTGGCGCTGTTTCACGACGTGGCCGAAGTGTTCGTCGGCGACATTCCGCAGCCTGTGAAACATAATAACGAAAAGCTGCGCAACCAGTTCCACGATATGGAGCGAGAAGCGTCCGAGCGGCTGCTGCAATCCGCCCCGAAGCCGCTGCGCGCCGCTTACCGCCCGCTGCTGGTCGAGCCCGATCCGGAGCTGTACCGCTGGGTGAAAGCCGCCGACCTGCTCGACGCCTACTTGAAATGCGTCACCGAGCTCGCCGCCGGCAACCGCGAGTTTACGGTGGCGAAGCAGCAGGTACGGGCCAATCTGGACAAGCTCGGGATGCCGGAAATCGGCTATTTTCTCGAGCATATGGGACCGCCGTTCGAACAGACGCTTGACGAGATGTCGCGGCTGGCCGCCGAGGCGGACGACTGACGCCGTGCCGCGGGAAGACGGCATGCACCGCCGTCTCTCGCAGACATAAGCGCAGCCGAACGAAGTTGACAACCGGCATTTCTCGTGCTTTAATGATACAAATCGCATATCGGACAAAGCAATGATGGACTGGGTTTTCACCCCGAGTAAGGAAAATGAACAAGTGCTTGCAGAGAGCCGGTGGTCGGTGCGAACCGGTGCGCGCATTTTCCCGAATTACGGTCCGGAGTTGGAAAAGCGAACGCGGGCATGAGCCCGCCGGTAGCTTTTACCCGGCATGAACAGTGCCGTTATGGCAAATAAGCGAAAGAAGCGGCGAACGCTTCTTTAATTAGGGTGGTACCGCGAGACAACCTTCTCGTCCCTTACGGGGATCGGAGGGTTGTTTTTTTATTTACGCAAAGGAGGTTATCGGATGGAACGGCTTACCGAGGAGCAAAAGCAAGAGGTGCATCGGCAGCTGAGCATTATACGCAGAGGCGTGGCCGAAATGATTCCGGAGGACGCGCTTGAACGGAAGGTCGCTTCCTCTGTCGCATCGGGAAAACCGCTCAAGGTCAAGCTCGGGCTCGACCCTTCCGCACCGGACATCCATATCGGGCATACCGTCGTGCTGCACAAGCTGCGGCAGTTTCAAGATCTGGGGCATGAAGTGCAGCTCATTATCGGGGATTTTACCGGGAGAATCGGCGACCCGACAGGAAAGTCCGAAACGAGAAAGCAGCTTTCCGAGGACGATGTGAAACGAAACGCCCTTACTTATGAAAAGCAGGTGTTCAAAGTGCTCGATCCCCGGAAAACGAAGTTTTACTTCAATTCGGCCTGGCTCGGCGCGCTGAAATTCGAAGACGTCCTGCAATTAGCCGCTAAAGTAACGGTTGCGCGCATGCTGGAGCGCGACGATTTCGCCAAACGGTACTCGAACAATCTGCCGATTCACATCCACGAGTTCTTTTATCCGTTAATGCAAGGGTTCGATTCGGTATCGCTGGAAACCGACATCGAGCTTGGCGGCACCGACCAGACGTTCAACATTTTAATGGGCAGAACGCTGCAGGCCGCATACGGTTCGAAGGATGCGCAAGTCGCCATGCTGATGCCGCTGCTCGAAGGGCTGGACGGCCATCAGAAAATGAGCAAAAGCCTCGGCAACTACATCGGGATCGATGAGTCCCCTAACGAAATGTTCGGCAAAACGATGTCCATTCCGGACGAGCTGATGCTGAAATATTACGAGCTTAGCACCGCCATATCGAATGAGGAGCTGGCGGAACTGAAGCTAGGTTTGGAGCGGGGGACCATCCATCCCCGCGACGCCAAAGTCCGGCTGGCCAAAGAGTACGTTCGCATGTATCATGGCGCGCAGGAAGCGGAAGCGGCCGAACAGCATTTTAACACCGTGTTTCGGCAGCGATCGATTCCCGAACAAATCGACGAGTTTCATTTGGGCAGCGATCAGCTGGAGGAAGGAACGATCCCGGTCGGCAAGCTGCTGGTCGCCCTCGGATTTGCCGCTTCGAACAGCGAGGCCAGGCGGAGCGTCGCGCAAGGGGCCGTGAAATGGAACGAAACGAAGCTCACAGACCCGAACGAACGGCTCGCCATCGCTTCCGGCGATATTGTCCAAATGGGAAAACGGAAATTCGCCAAAATCGTTGTCGGCTAAAAGTCCTCCATCCGGATCACCCGCTTCTCCAGCCGCGAAAGCTCGGCAGCGAACGCCATCAGGTGGCTCTGAACCGAAATGCGCGCGGAAGTGAGCCCCTGCTCGGCGCAGCTTGCCCGCACGAGCTTGACAAAGTCGCGGATGAGGCCAAAGTCGCCGCCGCCGTGTCCGACGTGCCCTCCCGGCCGCTGCAGCGAGATCGTTTGCTTCGCCCCGGTATCGAAGCGGGTCAGCTCGATTTCGTTTTTCTCCATCGCGGCGCGAATTTCGCCTTCCGTTCCGGTCAGCTTGAGCGTTCGGCTGCAATCGTGCGTAAAAGCGCTCATCGTAAATACGGCCGTCACTTCGTTGGCGAATTCCATGCTCACTACCTGATGATCGACCACATCGTTGTCGCAATGATAGACGCAGCGGCCGTAAGGGCCTTCCTGCAGCGCCTTCAGCCGCCCCTCGTAGCTGAGATCGTCGCTGATCGCCGACGTCGGCCAGCCCGTATCGTCCGTGAGGTACATGTGCGGCGCATAGTACGGACAACGGTCCGCCGCGGGGCACCCGTCGAGGCATCGTTGCGGCGCACCCGGCGGCGCGTTCTCCTTGCGGAAATGGGACAGCGAGCCGAACGACGAAATGTGCGTGCAATCGCTGCCGGCAAGCCATAGTAAAATATCCATATCGTGGCACGACTTGGCCAATATCATCGGGCTGGACGTCTCGCTGCTCCGCCAGTTGCCCCGTACAAAACTGTGCGCTTGATGCCAGTAGCCTACATTTTCGTTATGCTGGATCGACATGAGCCGCCCGATCGCTCCGCCGTCAAGCAGCCGCTTTAGCGTTTGAAAAAACGCCGTATACCGCAGCACGTGACAGATGGAGAAAACCCGGCCCAGCTTCGAAGCAAGCTCGCCCATGCGGATGCACTCCTGCGCGTCGGGCGACATCGGCTTCTCCAGAAGCACGTGGTAGCCCGCTTCGAGCGCCTTCATCGTCGGTTCGTAGTGCTGCTTATCCTGCGTACAGATAATGACGGCGTCCGCGAGCAGCGGCCGGGCGAATAGCGCGTCCCAGCTGTCAAATACCATATCGTCCGGCAAGCTGTGGCGCTCCCGGAACTTGTCCCTGCGCTGACCGTTCGGCTCGGCAACGGCGACAACCTTCAGCTCGTCAGGGTGCTTCAACGCATATTCCGTATAGCCCGTTCCTCTTAATCCCGCTCCTACTAGAGCGACAGTCACTGGCTTCATCTTCTCTGCTCCTTCTGCCGACTCGCTATTCTATTCTTTAACGCTTCCTACCGTAATGCCTTTAATAAAATACCGCTGCAAGAACGGATACACGAGCATGATCGGCAGCGCGCCGAGGAAAATTTGCGCCGTCCGCAGCGTTTTCTCGCTTACATTTTCCAGACGCTTGAGGTCTTCCACGGAAATGGCCTGCTTGTTGATCGAGGTGACGAGCGTCGACAAATAGCTTTGCAGCGGATATTTTTCCGGCGAATTCATGTACAGGATGCCGTCGAACCACGAGTTCCAATGGCCGACAACGGTAAACAGGACGATCGTCGCGATCGCCGGCAAAGAAACCGGCAAATACACTTTCCACAGCAGCGCCCAATGGCTCGCCCCGTCGATGACGGCCGCCTCCTCCATATCCTTCGGCACGTTCCGGAAAAAATTGAGCAGCATGACCATGTTCCACACGCTCAGCGCCCCGGGCAAAATGAGCGCCCATATCGTGTTGAGCAGCCCCGTCTCCTTCACGACGATATAAGTCGGAATCAGGCCGCCGCCGAAAAACATCGTCACCGCAAAAAACCAGACGTACGCCGTTCGGTATTTGAACTGCGCGTTCGATTTCGACAGCGGATACGCGGTAATCACGACGAGCAGCATATTGACCGCCGTACCGAGCGCCACCCTTTCCGCCGAAATGCCGAGCGACCGCAAAAATTCCGACTTCTGCGCCAAATAGTTGTACGCCTCGAGCGTAAAGCCTACCGGCCACAGCTTCACTTCCGCCGCCATCGCGGCACTGTTCGAGCTGAGCGAGATGGCCAGCAGGTGCACGAACGGCAGCACGCCGAGCAGCATGACCGCAGTCAACACGAACCCGTTGACGACGACGAACAGTTTTCTGCCTATCGATTGTTTGTAAACCACGCCGATCTCCCCAGCCTTTAAAAGATTCGATAGTTGCTGAACTTGTACGCAAGGTAATACGACAGCGACACGAGCCCGAGCGACACGGCCGATTTAAACAAGCCGATTGCCGCCGCCGGCGCATATTGCTGATCGAAAATGCCGAGCCGGTACACGAACGTGTCGATGACGTCCGCGCTTTCATACACGGTCGGATTGTATAAGATCAGAATTTGATCGAAGCCCGCGTTCAGTATGCCGCCGATGCTCAGCGTGCTCAGCAGAATGACAATCGGCGCGATGCCAGGCAGCGTCACGTGAATGAGCTGCTTCCACTTGCCTGCGCCGTCGACCTCCGCCGCCTCGTACAAGTTCATATTGATTCCGACGATAGCCGCCAGGAAAATGATCATGTTGTAGCCCATGCCCTTCCATACGTCGGAGCCGACGATAATGGCCGGGAACCACGTATTGCTGCCGAGAAACATGATCGGCTGCGCTCCGAGTCCGGAAATCAGGCTGTTGATCGGCCCTTTGAGCGAAAACAGCTCGAAAATGACGCCGCCCAGCACCGTCCAGGACAAGAAGAACGGCAAAAATATGCTCGTCTGCACGAGCCGCTTGAACCAGTTTTTCGCCGCCTCGTTCAACAGCAGCGCCAAAACGAGCGGCACGACGATGCCGAGCGCGACCTTGAGCAGCGAAATGTAAAACGTGTTCCACAGCACCTGGCTGAAATCCGGCAAATTGAACACATACTTGAAATTTTTCAGCCCGACCCATTTGGAATGCAGAAAGCCGAGCGCCGGACTGAACTTTTGAAACGCCATAACGATGCCGAACATCGGGCCGTATGCGTACACGAGCGTGACGAGCACACCCGGAATGAGCAGCAGATGCAGCGGCAGCTCCAGCCTGAAACGCCGCAGCGCTTTGTTTTTCATGATGGAAACGCCTCCGTTGCGGAATAGGCGGGGGACATACGCCGCTTAGCGTACTCCCCCGCTTCGCTATGCGCTGTTTTACTTGGCGTTTTTCGCGTACCAGTCGTTGATTTCCTTCGTTATGTCGTCGCCGCCAAGCTTTTTCCAGCTGCTCACGTATTTGTCGAACTCGTCGATCGGAGCGGAGCCCATGATAATTTTCGTAAACGTTTCGTCCATCAGCTTGTCGAGCGACGCCCCTTTTTCCACCTGCGTAGGAGTAGCCGGGCCGTAATATTCGTTGAACGTGACGAGCTTCTGGTCGCGGATTTTGCGGGTCAGCCCCCATCCGCCGTCGTCGGCAGCGCGGCTGAAATACAGCCCCCACGCCTTTTTGTCGCCGGCCAAATAATCTTTCGCCGCCTTGAACACTTCGTCCGCGCCTTGAATGACCGTCTCGTCCTTCTCCGACTCCACCTTGTCTTTCTTGTTCGCGACCGCTTCGTTCACCGCCTGGAACAAGTTCTCGAAGTTGTTCGGGTTGTAGATGCGCGGCTCGTACCAGTTATACACCCAGCCGTTCTCGGCCTTGTTGATATCCTTGTACTTCGACCGCTCCATCTCGTTGTAGAAGCTCGCCATCTTGATGACGGCTTCCGGATGTTTCGCCTTCTTGTTCACGACGACCACTTTGTTGAGCCGTATTTTGTTCACGAGCGACTTGCCCGGCTTGCCGTCGAAAGAAGGCAGCGGGAACGGCTTCCATTCCGCGTTCGGGTCTTTGTCCTTGTTCAGGTTGAGCGGCCAATTCGGGTACCACCATTCCCCGAAGGAGATGCCGACTTTGCCGGCGACGATATCTTCGACCGCTTTCTGGTCGTCCTTGAGCGCCCACTCCTTGTCGAGAATGCCTTTCTGATACCACGATTGCAGCTTGGCCAGCACGTTCTTCGTCTCCGGCTGAATTTCCCCGGCCATCAGCTTGCCGTCACTACCCTTGAGCCATGCGGTCGGATAAGCGCCCATCGAGTTGAACAGCCCTCTGGCATCGAAGCCCCAGAAAATCAGTTTTTTCTGCAGCGCCAGACCGTACGTATCGGCTTTGCCGTTTTTGTCCGGATCGTTCTTCACGAACGCTTCCGCGACTTTCTCCAGCTCGTCGATCGTCTTCGGCGGTTCGAGTCCGAGGTTTTTCAGCCAGTCGGTGCGGATCCACATAATTTGCGTGGACATGTAAGGATCCTCGTAGCTCGGCAAGCCGTAAATTTTGCCGTCGCGGGTAAACATGCCGAGCGCGAAGCCGCCGTCCCCTTCCACATACTTTTTCAAAGTCGGGGACGCATACGTTTTGTACGCATCGGTAATGTCCGCAAGCATGCCCTGCTCGTACAGCTTCTCGAACATTTTCTGATCGACGACCATCAGGTCGGGCAAGTCGCCGGAAGCGACGGCAAGCGAAAACTTTTGCTCGTACTGCTCGGTCGGCACCGTCCACATATATTTCACGTCGATGTTCAGCATATCTTTCAGCTGCTTCAAGTAGCCGTTCTGCTCCGGCGTAATGCCTTTGGGCGTCTTCGGATCTTCCGGCGGGCGGAACCCGAGCACCTGCGTCACGGTGACCGGCTGCGCGAATTTGCCGAACGGATCCGCTTTTTCCGGCGTTTTCGCAGCGGCCGGCTGCTGCTGGGACGCCGCAGGCGCCGCAGCCTGCTTGCCGGAATTGTCGCTGCAGGCGGTAACCAGTACCGAAGACATTAGAATCATGGCGGTCGTCAGGCCGCCGTAAAGCTTTATTTTCACGCGTCGCTCCCCCCGAAACATCGTTTTTTGCAAAGCTGTAAAGGGCCCGGGCTCTACAGATTCCATCGTAAATTTTTGAGAGAACGCTTACAATCCAACGATTTTTACTTGCTTCTGTTTTGTTTACTTGTTGGCGCTGAGGAGTCATTCCCATCTGAGCGTTTCGCGGTACTCCTGGGGCGTGAGGCCCTTCATTTTGCGGAAGAAGGCGGTAAAATAGGACGGCGATTCGAAGCCGAGACGCTGGGCGATCTCCCCTATTTTCAATTTCGGATTGGCGAGCATCGTTACCGCAGCGTCCGTTTTGGCCGCTTGAATAAAATCCGACAAGTTGCGGCCGGTTAGCTGTTTATAGAAGCGCGACAAATACGAAGGGTTGAAATACACTTCTTCGGCGATGCGCGCGAGAGACAAGTCCCCGCCCAGATTGCCCAGGATAAAGCGATGAATGCGGTCGAGCAGAAGCGCGAGCTTTTGCTCCTGCTCGGTCTGCAGCGGCCAGGAGTGCGGCTGCGGCGACAGCGGCGCGTTCGGAAGACCAAGGTCGATAACGGCCATCTGCTGGCCGGGAACGAGCCTTTTGCTCAGCTCCGTCTTCATCGTGCCGAACTCCCGGCCGACGTCGTTCCAACGGGCGGCTTCGCGCGAGATGGCGAACGAAACGGGGACCTGATGCGCTGCGAAGCAGTCGTTCTGAACTCCTTCGAGCAGTCCTTTTACGTACCAGTCAGTCCCGGCCAACTCGATCCCGCCGCTTGCGCTCCGGAATCTCTCCCCTGCCGCTGCGTCCGGCTGCAGAAGCCACAGCAGCGCAGCCTGGTCGCAAACTGCCCCTTCGGCGGCAATCGACGGCGGCAAATCTCGCTCGAAGCGGTTCAGCACCGCATAGAGAGCGTCCTGCTTGCGGGCAAACGTCCATTCCTCCGGCCAGTTGTCAACCGTTCCGCACAGGAGCAGCACGGGCGCATCGCGGTCGAGCCTCTGCGCCAAACTGGCAAACCGTTCCTCCGCCAAAAGGGGCAGTGCCGGCTCCCCGGCGAGCAGGGCCCTGACGAACTCCGTTTTGAGCAGCTGCCCGGTCAACTTCAGCTGTTCCCCGACCTTGTCGATCAAGCTTCGCCGCTTGCTTTCCTCTTCGACTTTGCGGATCGCCTCCTTGACGGCGGCGACGACCGTTTCGTCGTCTTCCGTTTTCAGGATGTAATTTTCCACGTTGCGCTGAATTGCTTCGTACACAAAGTCAAATTCGCTGTACCCGGTTAAAAATATGATTTTGCAGGAAGGCCAATAATGAACGATATCCTCGATCATTTGCAGCCCGCTCTTGCCGGGCATCCGAATATCGCTGAGCACGACGTCGATTTTCGTTTTCTTGATAAGCTCGATCGCTTCCACTGCGGAATTCGCGTTGCAAATGTCCAGATCGAGATCTTCGCGCTCTTGAAACAGGAGCACAAGCCCGTCCACAATGGCCGGCTCGTCGTCCACGATAAGCAATCTATACATCGGAATCTCCTCCACCCCGTCCATGACAAATGACGATGTCCGCTTTCAGCCCGCCGTAGCGGCTGCGCGAGACGAACACGCCGCTTTCCTCGCCGTAATTCAAACGAAGCCGCCTGCACACGTTCAAAATGCCGGTCTTCTCCTGCTGCGCGCTGGAGGCTGCCAGCTTCTCTTGAAGCTGAGACAACGCCTCGTCCGTCAAGCTCTCCCCGCTGTCTTCGACGGAGATGCACAGCTTGCCATCCGCGTACGTGACCGAGACGCGAATGAATCCGCCCGCCACGCTGTTTTCCAACGCATGCTCGAAAGCGTTTTCAATGACCGGCTGCACGATCAGCCTCGGCACCGGAAGCTGCGCGGCCGCAGCGGGCACGCCCTCCTCCTCGACCGTAATCCGGTTCGAGAAGCGGATGCCCTGGATTTCGGCATAATCCATCGCATGGCGGTACTCCTTGGCAAGCGGCACTTCGTCCGCACCGCTTCTCGTAATGAATTGGTAGTAGCTGCCGAGCTTTTGCGCGAGGGCCGCTACCGTGCCGAAGTCACCGCTTTTGCACAGCCGGTAAATGTTGTAAAAGCTGTTGTACAGAAAGTGCGGATTGATTTGCGACTGCAGCTGCTTCAGCTCGGCGTGCTGCAGGGCGATTTTTTGCTCGTAGTTTTGCTCGATCTGCAGGTTGAGCTTTTCCATCATTTTGTCGAAGCTGCGGTACAAATAATGAAATTCACTCAGCTCCTGCGGTCTGACGGCAGATTGCAAATGGTCGGTTTCGACTTTGCGGAACGCTTCGATCAGCTTTTTGACAGGCTTGTGGATTATATGGTGAATCGACAGCGAGAACACGACGACGATGCCGATGGACACGATGGACAGCAGCACGAACCAGACGCTGAATTGCTTGAGCGGCCCGGTTACTTCGTTCTGATTCACGTATGTGTACAAAGTCAGTCCGAGCGCCCCGATACGGCTGCACGAGCCCCAATAGCTCTTGTTGCCGCTTTGCAGGCTGAGTATGCCGCCCGGTTCGATCCCGTTGGCGCAAGACGCCATAGCCCGCATGCTTTGCCCCAAATCCGTATGAAAACCCGGCGTAGGAGCTACCGGGAAAGCGAACTCGTCGTCGGCCAGCGCCGCACCCGCGTCTTTGTAATAATCGATGAGCCGCTTTATCGAGTCTTGCAGCTTCTCCTTGGACAGCTCCACATAGCTGACGATGCTGGAATTGTTGGACGATTCGACAAAAAACAGGCTTCCGCCGTCCGCAAACACGGACGGTTTCGGCTTGCTCCGGGTAAAAGCTTCGACCGTCCGCCATTCGTCGCCCGTAAGCGCCGATACGCCGCTGCGGGTCGATATCGTCCGCTCGAACGATTTGACGTATACGCCGGTATTCACGATGTAGTCCGTCGAGTTTTGAATCGACACCAGCCGCTCCCTGATGCTGTCCACAAGCCGCACCTCTTCGAAGCCTTCCAGCGTCCTGCCCAGAAAGCCGAGCTTCTGCAAATCGGAATCGTTCATCAGCTGCAGCTGCTGCTTGCGGATAAACGAGATCTGATCGCCCAGCTGCTGCGAGTAAAACTGGACATTGGACACGATCGACTTGGAATATTCGTTTTTGACGAGCGACGTGCCCATGTAGTTCATCCATAGGTTGATGAAATAAACAGGCAGCAGCAAGGCGGTAAATACGATAATGATCTTTTGATAGACGTACAGCTGCGGGTTGAATGTCGGTTTCACTGAGTTCCCTCCGGTCAGGGGTATGGCGGCCGGCACGCGGCGACGTTTTCTCTATTATAACGGGGACGTCAACTTTTTCCAGAGGGGTTCGCATGAAGCGCAAAAAAGCCGTTGTTCCCCGCTACTGCGGAAAACAACGGCTTTTTCGGGTGGCGGGAGTCAAATCGCGCCGATATTGTTCATCAGGTACACGATAACGAGCAGGAACACGGCCGATATCCAGCTTAGCGCCAGCGAGCTGCTTTGGTGAGGCGTAACGGTTCCGTTCGCTTCGGCGGCTTCGCCGAGCTTCTTCAGACGGACGCCGAGTATGCCGGTCACCGCTCCAAGCGCGACGACGAATACCAGAACGAGAATGAGCCACAGCGGCGAATACGAATATTTGCTGACCAGGTAACCTCCGGTCAAAAATTCGAACAGCAGCACGAACTGCGCGATCCGGTTCGCCGAGCGCAGCACCGCGGCGTAACCGGCTTGAGCGGCGCCGCTCATTTTGCCCGCGCGGGAGACAAGAAACGGCAGCAGAAAATAGAAACCCATCGCAAGCGCGCCTACGATGTGAAGAAACAGCATCCAATGACTCATGAACAGGGAAGCCTCCTTGACGGCATAGTTATCCTCCACTAGTATACTAGAAACGAGGCCCCCCGGCAAAACGCCTCCGCCCCCGCGCGGGATGGCCCACGCTTCCGGCAGGCACGTACAGGAAAGGAACGTTGCTCCCTGCGCCAAATCGTGGTATGATGATGAGTACCATCGAACATAAGTTCTGGGAATTCGCGCTCTACTTGGTGTGTCCGCTGCACAATGCCGCACTAAATAGTTCATAAACCGAGCCTGTACCGAGGTCCAGCCGCTTACGCGAAGGCATAACGGAACCAAGTTCCGTTATTTGTGAAAATGAGGATGATTGGAACAAGTTAACGGATCTCCGTTCCGCTATTGGGGGCGTTTGCGGGTCGATTGATGCGTTGGCCTATCATCTGCGGGCAAATAACGTACTTTCGTTCCGCTAATTCTGGGAAATAGCGGGAAATCAAGCATTTAACGGAACATTGTTCCGTTAACACCCGGGGCGAACCGTGAGCAGCGCGAGAGAACCGGATGGTCTGAGCGGCTGCAGCTGCGGACGCCTTAGGCCGGAGAGTCGCACCCCACACAAAAATGATGTAGCAGTACATAGGAGGATTCATATGTCTACCTCGTCAAATTCACCCGACACCGGGGCGGCTCCCGCCCGGCCGGTCGGCCTCACCGCCGGCGCCGGCTTCCAAATCGGCGTAAGGCGCACGCTGCCGGTATCGCAGGAGCAAGCCTGGGCTTTGCTGACATCCGCCGAAGGGCTTCCCCTTTGGATCGGACAGCTTCGCGAGCTGCCGTTAACTCCCGGGCAAACTTACGTGACCGACGACGGGATCAGCGGCGAAATGCGCGTCGTGAAGCCCGGCGAGCAGCTTCGCCTCACGTGGCGCAAGCCGGAATGGCCGGGACCTTCCACGCTGCAAATCCGCCTGATTCCGAGCCATTCGGGACGAACGACGATCAGCTTTCATCAGGAGAAGCTGGCCGACATGGCTGCAAGGGAACAGATGAAGCTGCGCTGGGAAGAGGCGCTTGCCGCGATTGCCGGCAACCTTTGAGCATGATCCCGCGCGCCGCTGCGCATGTGAACATAAAACGGAGCGCGCGGGTCGCGGCTCCGTTTTATGTTCTATCACAACATTATTTCGTTTGAATAACGGGGGTTCCGTTCGCTGTCTGGTCAACCGACAAACCTGGCAAATTGTGCACGGCTTTCAAAGAGATGTAGCCGTGGCTCGTCTTGCTGACCCAAATCGGTTTTTCCAGCGTTACGCTCGCACCATCTGCCGCCGCTTGATCCGAATAGAGCTTCAGGTTTGCCTTGTGATTATTGTAAGCCAAGGTCACCGTCATCGTGCTTGCGTCGTAAGATACATCGGCGTTCAAGCTGCGGGCGATGTCCGTAATCGGAATCATGACGTCCTTATTGTTATCGTAAAATGCATATTCGCCATTAATCGTTTGCGCCAACGGAGCGTTGTTGAACTGTACGGAAGCCGCCGTTCCGAACGCGTTCGAACGAATCGGCTGCAATTGATACATGTAAGGCGCAAAGTTCGGATGCTCGAAATCGAACAGGTCCAGCAAGTTGTTCGCGCTCGCATCGCGGTTATTCAACGCATCTACGCCCCAGTTCCATTCGATGAATTTCAAAATTGACGTCGTGTCGTACTGCTCGTGCCCCACATAGTTGCGCTTCGAATACGGGGAAATGACGATGGTCGGAATGCGCGGACCGGCGCCATGCAATCCGTCCGGACTTGGCTGCAGCTGCGGCGGCGCGACATGATCCCAATAACCGCCCGACTCGTCGTACGTAATGATGATCGCCGTATCTTTCCAATAATCGCTCTTCATAATGTCGTTAATCGTTTCCACGGAGAAATTTTCCGCCGTCGGCGTGCTCTGGTTGCCGAGACCCGGGTGCTCGTCGTCGCCGTAAGCCCCTTTCACGTACGTAACCGCCGGCAGCGTATGGCTGTCGAGATCTTTTTTCAAATCGTTGTAGTCCTTCAAATTGCCGGCGTAATTGGTATAGTTGGCAAAATATTGGAACGGGTTGTGATGCGAAGAGTAAGAGGCGTCCGCTGCGGCCCATCCGCCTTGATACCAGCCCCAAGTAACGCCTTTGGCGCTCAGCTCGTCACCGATATTTTTGTAAGTGAGCGGTTCCCAGCGTTTGCCGCCGTCGCCGCCGAGCGGGCCATAAGCCGGAACCGGATCGCCCTTCATTGGATTGCCGGCATTGCCGGATTGCGCCGCAATCAAGTACAGAGCACCCGGTGTAGACGGACCGAAGATAGGCTGGAAGAAATGGTCAGCCATGCTGAAATGCTGCGCGTACTGCCAATAAGCGGGCAGTGCGTTGTAATCGTAGTAGCCCATCGCGATGCGGCCGGTGCCTTTGGCATGGTTCTCGGAAGCCATGTAGAAACCGTCCATTTTGCCGCCGTTCGCCGCTTTCTCCATATCGTCGAAGCCGTGGTTGACGTCCGGCGTTTGCAATTCTTCGTTAGAGAACAGGAACGGAGCTACTTTATTGCCTTTTTCGTCAAGGTTATAGGAGCCGTCCGGAATGCCTTCCGCTTTCGGAGTGCCGGGAAGAGCCTTGAACCCTGGAGCGTTCGGGTAGGTGCCGAAGTAGTTGTCAAAGGAACGGTTTTCCTGATAAATCACGACCAAGTGCTTGATCGGCGATGTGGTGGCAGTGCTGGCCGCGTCCGTGACCGCGGCTTGAGCGCCGGCGAAAGGAACGAGCAAACTGGCTGTCAATGCTGCAGTTGCGGTGAGATTGACGATTGTTTTTTTCATGCGCGCCTCCTGAAAGATGAATAGAAATCGTATCTATCATAAGAGGTGCATGCCCTTTCAATCATGAAAGCTTTTTTAAGTAAATGTGTAAATAATGTAAATCCGGTTTATCGGCCGGCGGCGGCAGGCAGCGTGATCCGGACCGTCGTCCCGTCGCCGGGCTTGCTGGCGATCCGGATTGTCCCCGCATAGTTTTCTACAAGCCGCTTGGCGATCGACAATCCGAGCCCGGTGCCGCCTCGCTCGCGGGTTCTCGCCTTGTCCACGCGGTAGAAACGGTCGAACAGATGAGGAATATGCTCCGCCTCGATGCCTATGCCCTGATCTTGAATCGCGATCTCGGCTTTTCCGGCGAGCGTCCCGCCTGTAACGGCAATGCGCTTGCGTTCCGCCGAATATTTGACCGCATTATCGAGCACGATGAGAAGAATTTGCTCCAGATGCCTCTGCTCGATACGCACCTCCGCTCCGATCAGTCCCGTCAAGTCCGCTTCGAAGCTGAAATCCGGATATAGCGCCTTAAGGCTCTCGACTGTGTTGAATACGGCGTCATAAATCCGCAGGGGCTGAACGTCGCAAAGAGGCTTTACGGTTTCAGCCCGCGTCAGATCGAGCAATTCTTGCATGATGCCTTTGAGCCGCGCCAGCTGCCCAAGCGACGTTTGAAGCGACTCCTCCAATATGGAAGGATCGCTCTTGCCCCACCGCTGCAGCATGGAAAGATGCCCTTCCATAATGGCAATCGGCGTTTTCAGCTCGTGGGATGCGTCTTCGACGAACTGCCGCTGCTGCCGAAACGAACCTTCAACCTGATCCATCAGTCCGTTATACAATGACGCCAGCTGCGACAGCTCATCACCATCGCTCACATGGCCGACCCGCTCCTGCAAGCCGTTTTCTTTCGCACGCCGCATCGCGTCCGCCAAGCTTTGCACAGGCCGGAGCAGTTGCCTTGCCACGAGCCATCCGCCCAAGCCGCTGATCCCGAGCGCGACTCCTCCGCCGATCAACATCACCGTCAGCACCGCGTTATGGAGCTTTCCGAACGATTCCAAATTGTTGACGATTTCGATCGTACCGTGAAAACGGGGAGTATCGAGCGGACTGCGAAGAACGAGCAGCCGCTGCCGGCCGTAAGTTACGCTGGTCAGCTGCTGCCTCACTGCCGCCGCCGGCGGAACCCATTCCTCCGGAACGCTGTCGGCAACGACAAGCAGCGGCTTTGCGGCCGAATCGAGCACACGGACCAATTGATTGTTTTGATTAATGCTCTCGATGAATCTTTTGTGGCGGTCGAGAAGATCGGGATCTTCGTTCAGTTCGCTATTGGCGAAATGATCCTGGAGCTCCACCATCATGTGCTGGATCGACGTCTTCTCCAGGTTCAGCATCCACTCTTTTAATACGACATATTGAACGAGGTTGTAGGCGAAGAACAAGCCCGCCATCAGGAGCGCTGCCGCCAGCAGCAGCTTGACCTTTAGCGGCAGACGAAGCCGGGCGATCCGGTATCTGAACTTCATTGCAAGCAGTACCCCACTCCCCATACCGTATGGATGCAGTCCGTCTTTCCGGCATGTTGGAGCTTGAGCCGGATGTGGCGGATATAGACGTCCACGATATTCGCTTCGACCTGATCGTTCGCTCCCCATATCTCGTCGAGGATACGATCGCGAGACAGCGCTTCGCCGGGATGCCGCATGAACATTTTAAAAATATCGAACTCGCGTTTCGTAAGTTCAGCCTTGCGTTCTCCTATGCGGACGGTCATCGTATCCTCGTTAAGCGTAATATCCCGATACGTAAGCACCGCGGCATCGGGTTCCGCTCTCTCAATCCTGCGGAAAATGGCCCTCATGCGGGCTAATAACTCCCCGATGGCGAACGGCTTCGGAATGTAATCGTCCGCCCCGCTCCCCAGACCGCGGATCCGGTCCGTTATCGCGTCCCGCGCCGTAATCATAATGACGGGCGTCTGGCTCGTCATCCGAATCATGCGGCATAAATCAACACCGTCGATCCCGGGCAGCATGACATCCAGCAAAATCAAGCTCCATTGTTTCGATGTCGCCAGCCTTAGCCCGCTTTCCCCGTCAAAAGCGCACGACACGCTGAAGCCCTCATGGCGCAATTCCAACTCTATGAACCGGGCAAACTGCTCCTCATCTTCCACCAGTAAAATTTCCTTCATAAGATCCACTCGTCTCCAGGCAGGCAAAGTTTACAATAGATTCATGAAATCCGTTCATGCGGCGCCTATACTTTGCGTATACTCCCATTCTACCAGAAAGGCGGGCGGACGAAACGTTGCCGTATCGAATATTGGTCATTGAACACGATCCTAGTATCGCTTCGCTTTTATCGTATCCGCTCGCTCAAGAGGGATATTCGGTCACCTGCGTAAATCGGGGGTCGTCCGGCTTGAGCGAATTGAAAAAGAGACTTTACGACATGGCCGTGTGCGATATCGATCATGCAGCAGACGAATTTTCAATATTCATGCATTCCTTGCAGCAATGTCTTATTGACGTTCCGATTCTTGTTCTTTCCAGCAACCCGAATGAGGCCGATATCGCCGCGTGCCTGCGATCGGGAGCCGAAGATTATATCGTGAAGCCGTTCGGGGTAGAGCATTTCCTGGCGCGAATTTACGCCATTCTTCGTCGGGGCAGGAAATGTTGCATGGAAGAAGAGCCGTTTCCAGCTCTTGCAGAGGAAACGGCAATCGAGGTGGGGAATCTTCATATTTTCCCGGAGAAATATGAGGTGAGCGTTAGCGGCACGAAGCTGACGCTTCCTTCGAAAGAATTTGAATTGCTGCTTCGCCTCGCCGAGCACAAAGGGGCCGTCGTTTCCAAAAACGATCTGGCCCATCTGTTAGGTCCCGCAGTCAATCCCAAAAGCTGCCGCAAAGTGGATGTGTATGTCAGCAGCATCCGCAAGAAATTCCGGCCTTTCGACGGCATACGCATCGAAGCGGTTCGCGGCCGCGGCTACAAACTCGTCGGCAGCATGGAATCTTGAATGGCTGTTCGTTAAACGACCTACACATCCCTTCGCGTAAAGTGAATCGCGCCCCACACCAGCAGCGCTCCCGTATAGAAGATCGTATACGCGATGAAGGTTGCGCTCGGAACGTCCGAGACGCCGAACGGCCCCAGCGTCCGGCTGATCTGCTCCCCGAACGGCATGTCGCCGAAACCGATCAATTCATACGTCACGCGCCGGTACACGGCGTCCGCCGGCATGATGAGGCTGGCGGCAAGGCCGAATTTTTCGATGCCCGCATGCTGCGAAATGCCCGGCATCGCGTAAAACCGCTCCAGCATCCCGGCAAACGAGCCGAGCCCGTACACGAGCGCCGTCATAATGCCGGTGCCGAGCATCGGCAAATACGACGAAGCGCACAGCGACAAGCTGACCAGGGCGAGCGGGATCAGCTCGTACAGCGCAAAAGCTCTCCACAGCGCAGCGGGTTCAACCGGAACGTGCAGCTTCATGGCGACGACGGCGATAATGCCCCAGAACAAAATCGCCGTATAAAGCAGCGACCAGAACGCGAAGCCTATCCATTTGCCAACGTAGATGTGCCAGCGCGGGACCGGCCTGGACAGTACGGTGAGCAGCAAGCCGCTCTCGATTTCCCCCGAGATCGAGCCCATCGTCGAGAACAGGACGAAGAATGCGACGACCATCTGCGACGAATACAGACCGAGCAGCACGATACCGAGCGCAAAGATCGACTGGCCCAGCGCGTCCTGCCCGTCGCTCGCCCGTGGCGCAAGCTGCATGAAGGCAGCCGCGAACAAAGCCAAGTAGCACAGCGATAATATGAGCGTGACGACGATGACCCGCTTGCGGGTCAGCTCCTTCCCCGTATAGGCGATCCAAATAGCCCAATCGCGCAGCAGCTCGCCAAGTCTCATCGCCCTTCCTTCCCCTCTGCCTGCATCATGTTCAGGAACCAGCTCTCCAACCCGGATTTCCGTCTATGCGCTTCATATAACGTCATTCCCTGCCCGACGAGCCAACCGTTGAGCAAGCCGAGCTGCTCCCGGTTGATCTCTTCGACGGACAGCACCGCCGTACCGGAACGGTCCTCCCGGACAACCTGCAGGCGAAAAACGTCGCCGAGCTCGCGAATCGCGCTCTGCGCCGCCTCCGGCCACCAGCCGCCGACATGCAGCTCCCAGCCGCGGCTTCCGTATAGCAGCCGCTCCAGCGGGCCTGTCGCTCTCAGCTCGCCTTCGTGCAGGAAAGCCACTTCGTCGCATAACGCTTCCACGTCTTCCAGCAGATGAGTATTGAGGAATACCGTTTTGCCGTGTTCCCGAAGCGTTTTCAGCAGCTCCCGGATATCGTGCCTGCCGATCGGGTCGAGCGCCGAGGACGGTTCGTCGAGCAGCACGAGCTCCGGGTCGTGCAGCAGGGCGTTCGCGATGCCCAGCCGCTGCTGCATTCCTTTTGAGAACAGACGCACCCGGACGCCGGCGTGCTTCGTTAGTCCCACCAGCTTCAGCACCTCGCAGGCGCGGCTCTCCATCGCCCCCGGGGCCATCCCGGCAAGCTTCGCCTGGAACCGCAGCACTTCCGCCGCCGTGAGCCAATCCGGATACCGGAACAGCTCCGGCAAATAACCGAGCCGTTTGTTCGCCTCCACGCTGCCGCACGGGAAGCCTTGAATGTACGCCTCGCCCGAAGTCGGGCGGAGCAGGCCGACGATCATTTTCACGAACGTGCTCTTGCCTGCCCCGTTCGGCCCCAGCAAGCCGAAAATACGGCCCGGCCGCACTTGCAGCGTTACATGCTGGCAGCCCCTGCGGGAGCCGTAACGCTTGGTCAAATCGCGAGTTTCGAGCAATGCTGTCATGAACCGATAATCTCCTTCACATCGTGCAGCAAAGCATCGTCGGATTCGTACGCTCCGTTCAAATGGTACAGCCATTCGCCGTCAAGCCATATGGCGGCGCGCCATTGCCCCGATCCGGTGTAAATGACTTCGCGGCCGCCGATTCGCGTCTCACCGGACTTGCCGTTCACCGGCACGAACAGCGTTTGCCGCCAATCCGCCGCTCCTTCGAGCTTGCGCCGCGCGTCGGCGGGCAAAAACGGCAAATCCAACACCGCTTTGCGCACCTGCTCGACATCGATGTTGCCAGGCACGTCAAGCTGCGGCTGCTTCATCTGGAGCAGCGACCGCGTCCCGGCGCGATTCGCGCCGCCGCCGTAGTCCGACACTTGCACGGATTGCGGCAGTATGCCGGCGATAGGCTGTCCGTCGACGGCGGCCGGGAACGTTGTTTTGGCGCCGAGCCGGTTCAGCATGCGATTGACTTCGTCGACATGAAGAAGGAGCGTAAACTCCGTTTGCGGCACGACAAGCACGTCTTTCACTTGCTCCGCCTGTTGTCCGGGCAGCAGTTTGACCGGTACGCCGATCGCCTTGGACGCCTCGGCTAGCGTCATGCGGCTAGGTTCGCCGCCGCCTTTTGCGGATACGGTCCCGAACTTGTCGAGGCTCAGTTCCTGCGCGGACACCCCGCCCTGCTGCAGCGCTTGCGTCACCTTGTCCCAATCTTCCTGGCCGATCGCCACACCGGTCAAATGCCGGACGCGGAACGTCTGCAGCATGGCCGCCAGCGCCTTATCTCCCCAGCTCGTCGTGAACAGTCCGACGGTAAGGCCGGCTGCTAGCGCCGCGGCGAGCCACGGGCGATAACGAAGCTTGTTCTTGGTGAAGGGCCGTTCCGCCTCAGGCTGAGTCGAAGCTGCCATTCGTTCCACATGGCCTGCTCGCTCCTGCTTTACTGTCTCCAGCGCTGCCGCTTCTGTTGGCACCGGCCTTTCCAGCCACACGGCCGCCGGCTCTACTCCCTGCGCGCGCTGTTCGAAGCGGCGCCATGCCGCGTCAACATCGATGCGCGTTGCTCGTTCCGTCATTGTACGATGCCCTCCTCCGTAAAATAGTGCCGCTTCAGCCGGTCTTCCGCGCGGCTGAGCAGCGGCCCGACAATCGCCGGCCTCACGCCGATTCGTCCCGCTATCTCTTCGTATGAATATCCTCGCTGCCGCAGCAGCAGCGCCTCGCGGTCTCTGGCGGAAAGCTTGCCGAGCGCACGTGTGACGAGCTCTTTCTCCCAATTGTGCAGCGCCACGTCTTCGTTCGAAGGCGAGGACGGTTCGTTAGCGCCGGCAAACGCCAGCTCCTTTTCCTGCAGCCGCTTTCGCCGGTTCGCTTGCCGCAAATAATCGTAAGCGGTTGTCGTCAGCACCCGGTGCAGCCAGGCGCCGACGCGCTGCAAATCATCCGGCGGGCTGCGATACAGCTTCAGGAACACGTCCTGCGCCAAATCTTCGGCCGTCGCCCGATCGCCGACGAGCTGGATGAGCTTGCGCACGACGACGGCATAATGGTCGCGGAACACCGCTTGAAACAAAGGCACCTTCGATTCATTCACCGGCTTCCTCTCCTTTCACCATGTAAGACGTTCGCCTGCGGTCAAATGTAGCAGCATTGCCGCAAAAAAAATAAAACCAAAGGATGCGCAAGGCCATCCTTTGGTTTTATGCTGCAGGCTCTTTGCCTGGATTTTGCGGACGATATGCCGTTTAGGCATTCAGCCCATTTTTCACCCATCCTGCAACCGTTACGACTCGCTTCGTTTGGTGGGCTACCGCACCGGAGATATCTCCCGTAATCGTTCCGTTTTGGTCAACTGTGGCGCTCGTTCCGTACGGATTTCCGCCGGCGGCGAAAATCGATTGGTCCGTATAGCCCGGAGCCACTACGATCGCTCCCCAATGATACATCGTCGTGTAAAGGGAGAGAATCGTCATTTCCTGGCCGCCATGCGCGTTTTGCGCCGAAGTCATGGCGCTGACTACTTTGTTGGCCGTCTTGCCTTGGAACCAAATTCCGCCGGTTGTGTCCAGAAATTGCTTCATTTGCGACGCGATATTGCCGAAGCGGGTCGGTGTGCTGAACAAGATGGCGTCGGCCCATACGATGTCTTCCGGAGTAACGACCGGTATATGCTTCGTCTCTTCGACGTGCGCCTTCCAAGCCGGATTGGACGCGATGACGGATTCGGGCGCCAGCTCCTGAACTTTGAGCACACGCACTTCCGCGCCGGCTTGTTTCGCAGCATCGGCCGCCATTTGCGCCATTTTATAGTTGGTTCCGGTTGAACTGTAGTACACGATTGCCAAATTAACGGTTGCCATAGGTTTTCTCCTCCTATTTTACGATGCTCTTTACTTACTTTTGTAAAGCGTCTTATCTTTCCGTAATTGATTATATGGAATACAGCTTACTTTTGTCAAGTGCCTTACAATTATTTAAAATCTTGAGCTTTGTTGTTGTTTTTCTTCATTAAGTCAACGGGCAGTATACTTGCTCGTCTCTGATCTGTGACGCCGCCCGTCTAAAAAATCACAATAAGCATTATGGAACTGGAACTTTTTTCAAGCTTTATGCGTCTGTCCTATACAGTGATTTCTTTTATAGAACCCGTCTCCTTAGAATGAACAGGAGCGTGGCGTAGCGCTAAGCCGATATTTTGATTGTCGAGGAGCTGAGAATTTGAAATAATTCATTTTAGGATTTATTGTAGGAACTTTGCTTTCCATCTCTACGGCGGTTTTTGCTTTTTTAGTCTGCTCGATGTGAGTTTAGACGGCGGGTACACAAATATAAGCGGATTGTTAGCAATAGATGATGAGAAGGATCGGCGAAGTGGGGACTTAAATATGCAAAAGTGGCTTTGAAGTCGCAGCCTACAAATAAAATCGATAGTTCGGAAGGAGGCCAAAATATGAAGGTCAAACGAATCGTCGCCAATATCGATACGCCGAATATCGCGGCAGCCAAACGCTTTTATCAAGACGTGCTTGGCCTCGAAGTGTTGATGGATCACGGCTGGATCGCCACTTACGGTTCGCAAGAGGAGATGGCCGTCCAAATCAGCTTCGCCTCGCAGGGAGGTTCAGGCACGCCTGTACCCGATTTATCGATTGAAGTCGATGACGTCGACGCTGCCCTTGGACGCATGGAGGAAGCCGGGTTTCCGGCGCAATACGGGCCCGTCGACGAGCCTTGGGGCGTGCGGCGATTTTATGTCCGCGATCCGTTCGGCAAGGTGGTCAACATTGTCGCTCATGTGCCGTCCGCCCGTTAAGCGTTAAGAGCAATCGCGCACGCGCAAAAAAACCGGCACGCCGCCTCAGCAAGGCGCGTGCCGGTTTTTCCGGTTTATTGCGGATGTATCCAGTTGCCAATTACAGAGTTACGACTTTAATGACGTTGCGTACGGATTCGGCGGACTTGTCGAGCGCCGCCTTCTCTTCCGGCGTCAGCTCGAGCTCGATGATCTTCTCGATGCCGCCCGCGCCGAGAATCGTCTGGACGCCCATGAACAGGTTGTCGTAGCCGTACTCGCCTTGAAGCAGCGCGATCGTCGGCAAAATGCGCTTCTTGTCCTTCAGGATCGCTTCCGTCATTTGCACGAGCGAAGCCGCCGGGGCGTAGTACGCCGAGCCGTTGCCGAGCAAGTTGACGATCTCGCCGCCGCCCGTGCGGGTACGCTTCACGATGGCGTCGATGCGGTCAGCCGGGATCAGCTTCTCGATCGGAATGCCGCCTGCGTACGTATAACGCACGAGCGGAACCATGTCGTCGCCATGGCCGCCGAGAACGACGCCGCGCACGTCTTCCACCGATACGTTCAGCTCTTGCGCGATGAACGTTTGGTAGCGAGCCGTGTCGAGTACGCCGGATTGGCCGATGACGCGGTTTTTCGGGAAGCCGAGCGTTTGGTACGCAACGTAAGTCATCGCGTCAACCGGGTTGCTGAGAATGATGACGATCGACTCCGGCGCGAACTTCTTCACGTTCTCGCACACGGATTTGACGATGCCGGCGTTCGTGTTCACGAGGTCGTCGCGGCTCATACCTGGCTTGCGGGCGATGCCGGCGGTGATGATGACGACGTCCGAACCGGCGATGTCTTCATAATTGGCCGTGCCGGTAATGTTGGCGTCGAAGCCTTGCACCGGGCTTGCTTCCAACATGTCCAGCGCCTTGCCCTTGGTCGGGTTTTCCAGCTGCGGAATGTCCAGCAGAACGACGTCGCCCAGCTCTTTCTGAGCGAGCATAAGCGCTGTAGTCGCACCGGTAAAGCCGGCGCCGATCACGGAAATCTTATTGCGGCGAAGTGCCATGGTTTTTACTTCCTTTCAGAAATTATTAAAAATATGTTGCTTTTTGTCGAGCTGCGGCAAAACGAAGGATGGCATATAGGGCGTAGAGCGACTTTTGAACTCGCGTTCCCACCTTTTGGTTCATTCATGGGAACGCGAGTTCAACGGAGCCGCAGCCCTATATGCCAATCCGTAGTTTTGCCGTCTTTCTCGACAGCTAGTATATACTCAGTCCATATTTTTGATGATTTCGTTACCGAACTCGGAGCATTTAATTTCTTTCGCGCCTTCCATCAGACGAGCGAAGTCGTACGTAACCGTTTTGTTCGCGATCGACTTCTCCATGCCTTTGTAGATCAGGTCAGCCGCTTCCTGCCAGCCGAGGTGCTCGAGCATCATGACGCCGGAGAGAATGACAGAGCCCGGGTTGACGACGTCGAGGCCGGCATATTTCGGAGCCGTACCGTGCGTCGCTTCGAAAATCGCGTGGCCCGTCACATAGTTGATGTTCGCGCCAGGAGCGATACCGATGCCGCCGACTTGCGCCGCGAGCGCGTCGGACAAATAGTCGCCGTTCAGGTTCAGCGTGGCGATGACGTCGAAATCCGCCGGACGGGTGAGCACTTGCTGCAGCGTGATGTCGGCGATAGCGTCTTTCACGATGATTTTGCCGGCCGCTTCCGCATCTTTCTGGGCTTTGTTCGCCGCTTCCGCGCCTTGCTCAGCCTTGATCTTGTCGTACTGCGCCCAAGTGAACGTCTTGTCGCCGAATTCGCGCTCTGCGAGCTCATAGCCCCAGTTCTTGAACGCACCCTCGGTATATTTCATGATGTTGCCCTTATGCACAAGCGTAACGCTCTTGCGGCCGTGAACGATCGCGTACTCGATTGCCGCGCGCACGAGGCGCTCGGAGCCTTCGGACGATACCGGCTTGATGCCGATGCCGGACGTTTCCGGGAAGCGGATCTTTTTGACGCCCATTTCGTTTTGCAGGAACTGGATCACTTTCTTCACTTCGGCGGAGCCGGACTGCCACTCGATGCCGGCGTAAATGTCCTCCGTATTTTCGCGGAAAATGACCATGTCCACGAGCTCCGGACGCTTCACCGGAGAAGGCACGCCGTCGAAGTAGCGAACCGGGCGCAAGCACACGTACAGGTCAAGCTCCTGGCGCAGCGCAACGTTCAGGGAGCGGATGCCGCCGCCTACCGGCGTCGTCAGCGGGCCCTTGATCGCTACAATATATTCGCGAATCGCTTCCAGCGTATCGTTCGGCAGCCAGTTGTTAAACTGGTTGAACGCCTTCTCCCCGGCGTAAACTTCGTACCACGCGATTTTTTTCTCGCCCTTGTACGCTTTTTCCACCGCTGCGTCGAGGACGCGCTTGGATGCGGCCCAAATGTCGGGACCTGTGCCGTCGCCTTCGATGAACGGAATGATCGGGTTGTTCGGCACTTGCAGCTTGCCGTTGTCAATCGTGATTTTCTGGCCTTCGGTTGGTAACGAATATTGTTCGAATTTCGGCATTGTATAATCCTCCTTAGGTTGGATAACACACACAAAACGGGAGTTCAAAGGCGCATCCGCCTCCGAACAGCCCGTTAACTAACACGTTCCGGTATGTTCCGAACTTTAGCGCTGCTCGATCGGCACGTACTTTTGGTTCGTAGGGCCGACGTACTCGGCGCGCGGACGGATGAGACGGTTGTCCGCATATTGCTCGAGAATGTGCGCCGTCCAGCCGGAGCAGCGGCTGATCGCAAAAATCGGCGTGAACAGATCGCGCGGAATTTCCAGCGACGTGTACACCGATGCCGAGTAGAAGTCGACGTTCGGCTTGAGGCCTTTTTGCCCGGTCACCATTTCTTCGATCTTGATCGACATGTTGTACCAGTTCATGTTGCCGGTAATTTTGCCGAGCTCGTGCGACATTTTTTGCAAGTGCTTCGCGCGCGGATCGCCGTTTTTGTAAACGCGGTGTCCGAAGCCCATCACTTTCTCTTTCTTTTCCAGCTTGGCGTTGATGTAAGGCTCGATGTTCTCGTACGTGCCGATCTCTTCGAGCATCGCCATCACCGCTTCGTTGGCGCCGCCGTGCAGAGGTCCCTTGAGCGTGCCGATGGCGGACGTAATGCCGGAGTAGATGTCCGTCAGCGTCGCAACCGTAACGCGGGCTGCGAAGGTTGAGGCGTTCAGCTCGTGGTCGGCATGCAGCACGAGCGCTTTGTCAAGCGCTTCGATAGCCACCTTGTCCGGTTCTTTGCCGGTCATCTGGTACAGGAAATTGGCGGCAAGCGACTTGAAGCCTTTCGGCGCGATCGGCTCCAGGCCGCTCCGGATACGCTGGAATGCGGCGACAATCGTCGGAATTTGCGACTGCAGCTTGATCGCTTTGCGCAAGTTCGCCTCCGGCGACATGTCGTTCGCTTCTTCGTCGTAAAGCGCAAGGCTCGATACCGCGGTGCGCAGCGCGGCCATCGAGTTCGCGTCTTTCGGGTAAGTTTTCATCTGATAAATAACGGCGGCCGGTACGTTCGCGTGCGCGTTCAGATCGGCGATCAACTGATCGAGCTCCGCTTTCGTCGGCAGCTTGCCGTGCCACAGCAAGTATACGACTTCTTCGAACGACGCATGTTCCGCCAAATCGTCAATATCGTAACCGCGGTACGTCAAAACGCCGTCGATGATCGAGCTGATCGAGGATTGGGCGGCAACGATGCCTTCCAAACCTTTAGTTGCGGTCATAGCGATCTCTCCTTTATATCGAAATTGGATAACAATGGCTTGGCGCAGAGCATATCTTATCTCATCATAAAGGATTTGTTTGCCGCTGTGAACCGAATGGCACATAAAACTTTATGATCACAGCAACAAACTTCGTCTATCGCAGTCCAGGATAAAAGCTGCGCCCTACGAATCCAGTGTGCGTTAGCATCCGGGAAACTATACCAACGCGCCAAGCGTGCAGCCGGGGAGGGTCGCCAGCATCCAAATTCAGCCTGCTGGCTATAATATTCGCGGCATCCGGGGCCGATTTTGTACGGAGAAGCCGAAAATGCGCACGAAACCCGAAAACCTGTCGCAGCAAGAACAGTCAGCTTCGTTTCTATATGTAAAATTCGGACATATTTTCGCGCAAAAGCCCACAGCCTCCCCCCGGCCGTGCATCTGCCGTTTGTCCCTGGCGGCGGCAATTGATACAATGGCTCTAACGACAACGCCTGCCATGCCGAATGGACATCTTGCGCGAGGAGTCGAAGCCTTATGACGAAAAAAATCCGCCGCATCGGCATTATCGATATCGGATCGAACTCGATCCGGCTCGTCATTTACGAACATGACGACCGTGGAGCCCATCGCATTCTCGGCGAATGGAAGGAGTCGGCGCGGCTGAGCGAACGCATCGGCACGGACGGCATGCTGCGCGAAGCCGACATTCTCGCCGTTGCCCAGGTGCTGCTGCATTTTCGCGGCATTTGCGAGACGTACGGCGCGGCGACGATTCGCGCCGCGGCGACGGCGGCCGTCCGCAGCGCCGCCAACTCCGCGGAAGTCGCAAACTCGCTGCGCCGCCGCACCGGCCTGGCGATCGAGGTGCTGAGCGGCGAGGAAGAGGCGCGGCTCGGTTTTCTCGGCGTCATCAACACGATGAGCGTCCGGGACGGCTTCCTCGTCGATATCGGCGGGGGCAGCACCGAAGTGTCGCTGTTCAAAGAGCGCCGCCTGCTGCACAGCGTATCGTTCCCGTTCGGCGCCGTCAACACGTGCCGCGCCTTTACGCGCAGCGGCGAGCTTGACGCCGGGCAGCAGCAGGCCGTCAAAGCGATGATCGAACAAGCCGCCGCCGCGCATCCGTGGCTGTTCACGAGCCCGGGGCTGCCGCTCATCGGCCTCGGCGGCACGGTCCGCACGCTGGGCAAGCTCGACCAGCGGCGGCGCAAATACCCGTTCGCGCAAGCGCACAACTATCGCGTCCCGGCGGAAAGCGTCGACGAGCTCTCGGCCGCTCTCGCGGCGATGCCGGTCGCCAAGCGGAAAAAGATCGACGGCATGCCGAAGGAACGGGCCGACATTATCGCCCCGGGGCTGCTCATATTGCAGACGCTGTTCCGGCTGATCGGCGCAGCGGAGTACGTCGTCAGCGGCGCCGGGCTAAGGGACGGGCTGTTTTACGAAACCGTGGCGCCGCACCGGCCGGTCGCGGACGACGTACTGGAAAGCAGCGTGAACAATTTGCTGGCGCTGCACGCTTTTATGCCTGAAGCGCACATCCGGCAAGTGGAGCGGCTCGCGCTCAAGCTGTTCGACGATCTCCGGCCGCTGCACGGCCTTTCGGCCGCTCATCGCTCGTACTTGTCCGTCGCCGCGCGGCTGTACCGCCTCGGCGCCGCGGTCCACTACTATCAATACCATCGCCATACGTTCTACATGGTCGCGTACTCGCGCCTCGACGGGCTCTCGCACCGGGAAATTTTGCTTTGCGCGCTCATTGCCGCCCATAAAACGAAAAATCGGACCCGCCAGACGCTCCAGCCGTACCGGGACATCATGACGGAATCCGATGAATCGCTCGCGGCGAAGCTCGGGACGCTGCTGCAGCTTGCCGTGGCGCTCGACCGCAGCGAAACGCAGCCGGTGGAAGCCGTAGAGGCGGAAGCTGCGGCGGACGCCGTGCGCATCCGGCTGCGCAGCCGCGAGCAGCCGCTGCTCGAGCTGAAGGAGGCGGCGAGCGTCGACAAGGAGTTTCAGAAAGCGTGGAACATGCGGCTCGAGTTTAGTTCCGAAGCTTTTTCCACGAACTGATGTCCATCGCCTCGAACTGGCTCCGGTGCTCCTCTCTGCCGCCCGCCTGCACCGTTTCGTACAGCCCGTTCGGCAGCATGAGCCGGGCTTTGCGGTTGTCCCGCAGCGACAGCTGCAAAATCTGGATCAGCATTTGCTGCAGCCGCTTGTCGAAGACGGGACACAGCAGCTCGATGCGGCGCGTCAAATTGCGCGTCATCCAGTCGGCGCTGGAGATGAACAGCTCCGGCTCGCCGCCGTTCTCAAAGTAGTAAATGCGCGAATGCTCGAGAAAACGGTCGACGATGCTGCGCACCGTGATCCGCTCGGAGATGCCGCCGACGCCCGGGCGCAGGCAGCAGACGCCGCGCACGATCAGGTCGATGTCGACGCCGGCCTGCGACGCCGCGTACAGCTCGTCGACCATTTGCTGATTGGAGAGGGCGTTCATTTTGCCGATAATGCGCGCCGGCCGCCCGGCTTTGGCATGCTCCGCCTCGCGGTGAATGAGCCTGATCAGCCGGTCCATCAGGTTCGTCGGGGCGACGGCGAACGCCTGCCATTCATGCGGCGCGGAGTACCCCGTCATTTCGTTAAACAGCATGGAGCGTCTTCGCCAATGACCTGGTGGCAGGTGAATAGCCCGACATCCGTATACAGCTTTGCCGTGCTGTCGTTGTAGTTGCCGGTGCCGACATGTACGTAGCGGCGCAGCTCGTCTTGCTCCTGGCGGACGACTAGCGTGATTTTGGCGTGCGTTTTCAGCCCGACCAGCCCGTACACGACGTGGCACCCGGCCTGTTCCAGCTGGCGCGCCCAGGCGATGTTGCGCTCCTCGTCGAAACGCGCCTTCAGCTCGACGACGACCGTCACCTGCTTGCCGGACTCGGCCGCCCGGGCCAGCGCCCGGATGAGCGGGGAATTGCCGCTGACGCGGTACAGCGTCATTTTGATGGCGAGCACTTGCGGGTCGTCCGCCGCCTGGTCGATGAAGTCGGATACCGCTTCGAACGATTCGTACGGATGGTAGACGAGCACATCTTTTTGCCGCAGCACTTCGAAAAAATCGTCCGCGTCGCCAAATTCCTCCGGATACGCCGGATCGATCGCCGGGTACCGCAGCCGGTCGTAGCCTTCTATCACGCTCGCCAGCTTCATGAAATACGTCAAATCGACCGGACCGTCAATATAAAACACGTTGTCCGCAATTTCGAACTCGTCCTGCAGCCGGCTGAGCGCATACGGATGAATGTCCGCCTCCACCTCGAGCCGCACGGGCGAGCCCCAGCGGCGGCGGCGCAGCTCCTTCTCGATCTCCTCGAGCAAATCTTCCGCGCCTTCCTCGTTGAGCGTCAGATCGGCGTTGCGCGTCAGCCGGAAAGCGTGCACGGCAACCGCCTTATAGCCGCTGAACAGCGTCCGGATATGGCGCTTAATTAGCTCCTCCATCAGCACGAATTCCTGCTTCTTGCTGTTCGCCCGCATCGGCGCCGCGACGACCCGCGACAAATTCGACGGCACCTGCACGATGGCGAAATACGGCTCATCCTCTTCCGGCTCCCCTTCCTGTTCGAGCACGACGGCGAGGTACACCGACTGGCTTCGCACGAGCGGAAACGGCCGGCTCTGGTCGACCGCCATCGGAGTCAGCACCGGGAACACGATATCGTGGTAATAGGCGTCCATCGCTTTCTTCTGGTTCGCATTCAGGTCGTCGTATTCGGAAAACACGATGCCTTCCTTGACCAGCTGGCGGCATATGTCGCGGTATGTCTTGTACTGTTCCGCCACCATCCGCCCGGTCCGCTTCATAATGCGCTTGAACAAGCCTGCCGGCGTATACCCGGTAAAATCTTTTTTCGTATAGCCCGCCTTCATTTGATCTTTAACGCCGGCCACCCGGACGCTCATGAACTCGTCGAGGTTGGAGGAAACGATCGCCAAAAACTTCACCCGCTCCAGAAGCGGCGTGTCCCGATCCTGCGCCTCTTCCAGCACGCGCCGGTTGAATTCGATCCAGCTCAGATCGCGGTTGACGTAAGTCGAGGTTCCTTCTTTCGCCGTCTGCTCTTGCGTTCCTTCTCCTATCATACATTCCTCCGCCATAGCATCCGCCGTATCGCTTCTCTCTAGGGTTCCTTTCCTCGATTGTACTATTCCCGGCAACTGCCCGACAATGAATGCGGTGCCGTTCGATTGTTAAGATTTTATGAAGGCGCCGCGGCGAACATACTGCTTGCGGCACGCTAGCCGCTCACGACGGCTGCTCCCGGCTCAGCGCGCGGAACGTGTTCGGAACGGTGCCGGTATGCGCCTTGAACAGCTTGCCGAAATAATTTTTGTTGTCGTAGCCCAGCATTTCGGCGATGTCCTCGACCGTTTTATCGGTGTTCTCGAGCAGTTCCTTCGCCTTGTCCATCTTCATTCTCGTTACGTATTCGACGAAGTTTTCCCCCGTTTCCCGCTTGAAAAGCCGGCTTAAATAGCTCGGATGGAGGTGAAGATGGGCGGCCGCGTCCTCCAGCGAAATTTTGCGGTCCAAATGTTGGTACACATAGCGCTGGCATTCCATGATTTCCCGGTTGTGGGACTCGCGGTATACTTGCCCCGCCCACAAAATCGCTTGCCGGACATAATCTTTCAGCCACAGCTCCAGCTCGCGGACCGACGTGAGCTCGAGCACGTCCTGGTGCATCAGCTCCGAAGAGAACGTCGAATGGTAATGCTGCAGCGACTTCAGCCGCATCCGGACGTCGAGCGCCATTTTCAACAGCCATTCCTTGACCTCCATCGGCCGGAAGCGATGATATTGTATGAAATCGATCCATTTGGCGGCGTACGAATCGATCAAATCGGCGCGTTCGTCGAACACGACCCGGCGGAACTCCTCGAGCGCAGGCATATATTGCGTCAGCAAGATACCTCCTTCGCCGAACCCTTGCCGCAAATGGTCCACGCTCATCACGGACGATTCCGGCAAATAAAAGCGCAGCTGCTTCGTATCCGCAAGCCGGATGAGCTGATCCTTCAGCGCGCGCGCCTCCTTCGCCGGATGCCCCGTCAAGAACGAAAACGATACTTTCGCGTAGTGCAGCAGGCAGCTCTGGATGTGCCTGAGCGTTTGATCCACCTTTTGCATATTGTTGACATGCAGCTGCGAGCGGTGCGGGAACAGCAGCACGATTTTCCCCGTATCGTAAGTGAACATCGATGTCTCCTCGCAGTCCACGAGCAGCTCCTCGATAATGTTCTCGATCGTGTACACGAACAGATCTTTGGATTGAAACCGATCGGCCGCCTCCTTCACCCGGTTGGCGTAGCCGAACGCCGGCAGGACGGCATGCTGCCCGAACCGGATGCCGAACCGTTCCGCTTCCCGGCTCCATTCCACCGTGTCGAGCAGCGGCTCGTTCACCGTGCTTCGAATAAATTGGCGCTTCATCGCGCCCCGATTGCGCTCCGCTTCCCGCTCCAGCATTCGGCTCTTCGTCAGCACGTTCGTTTCCGCATCGAGCTGCTCTCTTAGCCGCTCAAGCGCTTCCGAGATGTTGCGCGCGTTCATCGTTTCTTTCAGCACATATTCGCTGACCGCGAGCTTCACCGCCGCCTGGGCGTAGTGGAACTCGTCATGGCACGACAAAATGATCGCTTTCAGCTTCGGATAATCGGCCCGCAACGCTTCGATCAGCTCGAGTCCGGTCAAGCCGGGCATGCCGATATCGGTGATCAGCACGTCCGTGCGGCTGCCGCGGGCCGCCTCCAGCGCTTCGAGCGGGTCCTGGTACGTCCCGGACAACCGGTAGCCCAGCTCCTCCCATTTGATCGAAGCCGCCAGAAACTCCAAAACGGGCAAATCGTCATCGACGATCATGACTGTATACATCGTTAACCGCCTTTCCAGCCTTTCCGGGAAAACGAAGCACGATTCGCGCTCCCCCGTCCGGCACGCTGTCGATGTCATAATCGAAACTTCCGCCATAAATGAGTCGCAGTCGCTCGATTACGTTGTGAATCCCAATGCCCGACAAGGAAGGGCTGGGCCGGTCTTCCTTCAGCTGATACGCTGCGGTCTCCATGCGGGCGCGCAGCTCCTGCAGCCGCTCGGGCGATATGCCGACGCCCGAATCGCGCACCTCGACTTGCAGCCGCCCGTCTTCGCACAGCCGCGAAGCGATGGCAATTTCCCCGGACTTGCTCTTGAGGCCGTGAATATAAGCGTTCTCGATAAGCGGCTGCAAAATAAAGCGGGGAACTTCAAGCAGCAGCGTATCGGAAGCGGCCTCGACATGGAGCGCCACCCGGTCCCCGTGCCGGGAATTCAGCAAGCGGATGTAATGCTCGTTAATCCCGATCTCCTCGTGCAGCGCGATGAACTCGTTGTTGCGGTTGATCGTCATCCGCAGCAGCGATGCGAGCGATCCGATGAGCTCCGCATTATCCTCGTCGCCCTTCATCATCATTTTGAGCCGGATTGAGTTAAGGACGTTGAACAGAAAATGCGGGTTGATTTGCGCTTGCAGCATAGCGAGCTCCGCCTTGCGCTTCTGCTCCTGCTCGTGCCTGTTCTCCGCCAGCATCGTCTCGATGCGGTCGATCATCCGGTCGAACACGTAGCCGAGCCGCCCGACCTCGTCCCCGCCGCTAATGTTGGAACGTTCGCTGAGCTGCCCGGACTCGATCCGGACGACAGTCTGGACAAGCCGTGCGATCGGCTTCGTGAGCGCGCGCACCATGTAGAGCACGACGACGGCGAATACGATCAGGAACAGCAGCTGGATGAAGAAGTCCGTCTGCCTGAACGATTCGATCTTCTCTGCCGCTTTCTTGTAAGGACTAAGGCTGACGAGCTGCCATTCCGGCGTGATGGCGCTGCGCAGCAAGATGTATTCTTCGCCCCCCATTTTCAAAAACGATGCCTGATCGTCGGTCGGCAGCCGGTCGAAATAAGGGAACGTCGTGCCTACCGTGCTGTAGTCTTTGTCCGCCAGAATGCGGCCTTGCCGGTCGATAAGGGCCATCGCTTCAATCGCTTTGTACTGTTCGAACACTTGCTGAATAGGGTCCATTTCCAGACTGACGATTACATATCCGTACGTTACCGCGTTCGTGCGCAGCGGCTTGGCTGCTACGAGCATGTACGGCTTCGCCGAGTCGCGGTCATAATTCGGCTCTACCCCGACCCACTTGACGTTGTACCCGGATACTTGGTCCAGCTCATGAAACCAGCTCTTGCGAAAATATTGCGTCGGGTCGTACGAGAACGTCGTATAAGAAGCGACATACTGCTTGTTAGGCAGCAGCACCGTAACGTTCAGGTGTCCAAGGGAGTTGATGACCGTGGAGAGCCTTTTGGATATCGTTTGCTTGTAGAGAAGAACGTCGCCCTGCGCCGTCGAGCCGTCAGCCCGCCCCAATTCCCGGATCGCGGGCTGAAGCTCCTCGTCGAACTGGACGAAATTCATCACATAAACCATATTCCGCGTCTGCTCTGTCACGAACTGCTTCACCGTCTTCAGCGCTTCCTGCGAGCTTTCCGTCACTTGCGAACGGACGGCGTCCCGGGTCAGCAGCGTGGACACGTTCATGGAGACGACAGACGGCAGAACGAGACAGACCAAAATCGTCAGTACCAGCTTGTTGCGCAGCGATAAAGTATGAAGCCAGCCTAGCACCGCATTCCGCCTGCCTTCCCTAGCAAATGGAAAAAAAGAGGAGACTTGCGCCCCCTCTTTCATTATACCCGGCGCGCCTGTAGCTGTCCGGTTTTATTTGCTGTTGCTTTTCTTAATATCTTCCATTTTCGCCTGCGCGGTTTGAATCGTTTTGTTCAAGTCCTGCTTGCCGGTCAAGTACAGCTCCACCTGGTTCGTGAACTCCTTCTCCTGCTGCAGCGCGTAGGTCGGCGGCACGAGCAGCTTGGTCGCTTTGTTCACTTTCAGCGTGTTCAGCAGCGAGTCCCGGTCGATGAGAGCGGTCACTTCCGGTTTGCCGGCTTTTAGGATAGCCTCCACGTTTTTGCTGATGTCTGCTTTCTTCCAACCGGAGAAGAACAGTCCTTGCGTAAGGATGCCTTCCGTCGTATACCAGCGGATGAAATCGTACGCTTCCTGCTTATGTTTGGAAGACGCGGCGATGCCGAGGAAGTCTGCGCCGACTTCCGTATAGCCGTTCGGATCTTTCGCATCATATTTTGGATAAGGAGCAAAAGCGGTTTTGAACTTGCCGTTCAACGCCAGCTCGCCGACCATCCAGTTGCCGGTAACGAGCATGGCCGCTTTTCCGGCATAGTACACGTCGCGGTAATTCATCTTCTGCGATACGACGTCGAAATAAGGAACGGACGACTTGTCTGCGTTCTCCATCTTATTGCGCAGCTCCAGAGAGAACCGGACTTTCGGATTGTCAATGTTCGGCGAGCCGTCAGGCTTGACGTACGAAGGATTGTCGACATCGTTGTTGAGCGCCAGCAAAGCGTAATCTTTCCACGTATGGAAGTACGAGCCGTACGTCTTCGAAGCGCCTTCGCCCTGCGTCAGCTTTTTGGCGTATTCGGCGTAATCGTTCCACGTCCATTCCGTTGGAACGGGAAGCTTCGCCGCATCGAGCTTGTCTTTGTTGAGAAGCACGAGCCACTCGATCGTTTTGCCCGGCAGCGCGTAATATTTGCCGTTCACGACCGGATCGATCTTGTACTCGTCCTTGACGACAACGCCGTCTTTCTTCAAATAATCGTCCAGCGGCTCCAAAATTCCCGCACCGACGCGCTGGGCAAAATCAGGCGCGCTGGAATACATCACGACGTCCATCTGATCCCCGGACGCGGCGAGCAGGTCGAGCTTCTTCATGCCTTCCTGCGAATCGCCTTTCTCGGACATGCTCTCATAGACGACTTTTACGTTTGGGTGCGTCTTATTATAAGCTTCTACAGTTGCGTTCCAGTTGCCTTGAGCTTCCGTATACCAGCCTTGCACTTTGATCGTAACGGGCGCTTTCGGCGTCTCCTTGCCTGCGTCTTTGCCGCCTGCAGCCGGAGCTGCTTGTCCGCCGCCGCCGCTATTGCTTCCGCATCCGGCAAGCGAAGCCGCAGTCAGCACGATAGCGCTTAACATAAGTAAACTCTTTCTCATCAGATCCCCTCCATGCTGGAATTAAGTTGGTTTGCTCTTTACAGGCTCGATCATAGCAGATGGGGCCGTGCGGCAAGAGGCAATATTTTGACCTGTTGCGCTGCGATTTTAACCTGTTAGCCTTTGACCCCGCCGACGGAAATGCCTTCGATGACCTGCTTCTGGCCGAGGATGAAGATGATGAGCAGCGGCACGATCGCCGATACGGTGCCCGCCATAATGAGCGAGTACAGATCGCCGTTCAAGGTGGCGAAAGAGCGGATGCCGAGCTGAATCGTGAACAGCTCCTTCGTCTTCAGGAAAATGAGCGGATTCTGGTAATCGTTCCACGTCCATATAAACCGTAAAATGGCGTAAGTCGCGATCGCCGGGCGGGCGAGCGGCGTGCAGACGGAGAAAAATATGCGAGCCTGCCCCGCGCCGTCCATTTTGGCCGATTCGATGTAGTCGTCATGAATGCCCATATAGAACTGGCGCAGCATGAACGTGCCGAGCACGCTGAACGAGCCGAGCAGCACGAGCCCCAAATGGCTGTCGAACAGGCCGATTGAGCGCAGCAGCAAAAATTGCGGCACCAGAATCGCTTGCTGCGGAATCATATAAATGATGAGAATGATGATGAAAAGCACGCCTCTGCCGCGAAATTTGATTTTGGCAAAAGCGAAAGCGGACATCGCGGCGAGCAGCACGGACAAGGCGGTCGTCGCTACCGACACTTTAATGGAATTCCAGTAAAACAGGGCGAATTTGGTCGTCGTCCACACTTGCTTATAGTTCTCGATGGCGTTCCAGTGCTTCGGAATCCATTCGATCGGATAATGAAACACGTCCATCTCCGGCTTCATTGAAGACGAAATCATCCACAGGAAGGGCGACATGAACAGCAGGCCGAGCCCGCACATGATCGCCGTCATTACGATTTTCTTGATCGTTTTCCACCGCTTCATCGGATGCGCCTCCCATCGCTGTTTAGTAATGTACCCATTTGCGCTGGCCGAACCATTGCACGAGCGTCACGATCAGGACGAAAATGAGGAGCACGATCGCCATCGCCGACGCGTAACCGGACTGCAAATTGACAAACGCCGTCTCGTACAGGCGGTAGACGACTACGGTTGTCGAGTTGGCCGGGCCGCCGCCGGTCAGCACAGCGATAATATCGAACACCTTGAACGAGCCGATAATCCCTGTAACAAGCAGGAAAAACGTCGTCGGCGACAGGAGCGGCACCGTAATGCCGAAAAATTGCTTCCATTTCGATGCGCCGTCGATGTCCGCCGCCTCGTACAAATCGCGCGGAATCGACTGCAGGCCGGCTATGAAAATAATCATGTTATAGCCGATATTGACCCATACCATCAGCCCCATTACGCAGTACAGCGCCACATCCGAATCGGCGATCCATTTGGGCGGATTCGCCACCCCGAGCGCCTGCAGCGTCTGGTTAATGGGCCCGTAGCTCGGGTGGAACAGCACCTGGAACACGATGGCGACCGCCACGATGCTGGAGATGTACGGGATGAAATAGACGATTTTGAATACGTCTTTCCAATATACACTGTTGTTGATGATGACGGCGAGCAGCAGCGAGAATGCCAGCGTCACCGGGACGACGATCAGCAGGATCAGGTTGTTGGTCAAAGATTGGACGAAGACGCTGTCGTGAATCAGCTTGACGAAGTTGTCGAAGCCGACAAATTTCGTTTTGGAAAAGCCGGCGACGAAGTTCCAGTTCGTGAAGCTGAGCAGGAACGAAGCAATAATCGGAAACAGCGTGAAAACAAACAAGCCGAGCACCATCGGCCCGACAAAAATGTAGCCGGCAAAGTCTTCCCGCCACTGCGCCGAGCTTTTGCGCGCATTGCCGGCGATAGCCGGACGGGACTTGTGCAATTGCAATTGCGCTTGCGGTTGCGGGTCCATAGCCATGTCGTTCACCTCATGTCGTGTTTCCTCCAGTTTACCTATGCGGAGTAGCGCAAGGAAGATAAGATTATGACGCATTGAAGCAAATTTTTGACGTGTCTTGGCGTATGGCGGCGGAGGAGGGGGGTATGAGAAGGATGAATGGCTTGCGCCCTGCAGCGCGGCAGGCGGAGGGGGGGAGTGCGCC
>NZ_JXAK01000016.1 GCF_000829455.1 Gordoniibacillus kamchatkensis | reverse complement strand
CTCCGGCGACAAAAACTCCCCGCACACTTTGTGGCGCGGGAACGTGTCGCGGTCGGCCGCGAGCACGCGCCACCCGCGCCGGCCAGCGCCGCCGCGAACGCCGCCCCGGGCGACGCCGGCGCCGAGCACGGCCGCGTCATAATCGCATTCCATCGCTATCCGCCCCTTCCTTACGACGCTGCAACGTCACCGCGTACCGGAACAAGGGCCGCCAAGCGTAGCGCAGCGTAACGCAGTCTTGCAGCTGCGCGGCGAGCATGTCCCAGTCGCCGCCGCGAAAGCCGCGCGCACGGACAGCGGACCGTCGTGGCGGATGTAACGGTTAGGCGAAAGCCTGGTGACGAGCCATACGGCAGCGTACGCCAGCCAGTGGCGATGAATGTCGGCCAGCACGACTCCGAGCCGCGAAGCCGCGGCCATTCGCCTCACAGCCGCGGGCAGCTCTTCCCCCATAAAATGATGCGCGAACTGCGAGGCGGTGACGATATCCGCGCTGTCCGCCGCCAGCTCGAACAAGCTCCCTTGCCGCACTTCCACCCGCGGTTCGTCTGCGAAGCTGGCCCGCGCAGCGGCGCATGCTTCGGCCGCTACATCGACCAGCACAAGCCGCAACCCGATTCCGTTCGCATCCGCCCACCGCAGCAAGCGCCGATTTATGCCGCCGGATCCCGCCCCGATGTCAAGCACGGTCAGCTCGCTCGGCCGGCCGCATTCCCTCCATAGCCGGTCGACCCCGTATACCGCCGGACCGGCGGCGGCGAACAGACGGTTAAGCAAATGCAGATGGCGGTGCGCCTGAAGCAGCTCCTCGCCTCCGCGCGCCAAGTCGTCCATCAGCTCCATCGTTTCGTCGCGCCGGCGCAAATCGCGTCGGTCCATCCGGCAACCTCCTCTTATATCGGCATCGCGGCGTCTTGCGCGATATAGCGAAACGCCAGCAGCTCGGCGGTCAAGCCGGGACCGAAGGCAAGGGCGACGCCGCAGCCGCTTGCTTCCCCGCCTCCGCCGCGGCCTTGTCCGCCGCGCTCGGCATCGCTTTCCGCTTCGGCTGCACGGCGCAGCTCGTCCAGCACGAACAAAATTGTCGCCGACGATACGTTGCCGACGTTGCGCAGCGCAGCCCGGCTTGGCGCGAGCTGCCGCTCCGACAAGCCGTAAAGCCGCTGCAGCGCATCCAATATGCCGCGCCCGCCCGGATGAATCGCCCACAGCTCCGGCTCTTGCAGCGGCAGGCCGGCCGTCAGCCTGGCCAATTCCTCCGGCACAAGCTTGACAAGAAGCTCCGGAATGCGGGGCGACAAAAACAGCTCATATCCGTGATCTCCAATATGCCATGTCATCTCCTCGGCCCCCTCCTCCAGCAGCACGGAGCGGTACCGCCCGAGCGCAAACAAGCCGCGTCCGACTCTCGGACCCGCGTACGCAGCCTCATGCGAACCCGCAGCCGCACTCTTCGGCGAACCCGCAGCCACTCCCGGCCTGCCGACGACGCAAGCCGCCGCGCCGTCGCCGAATATTGCCGCAGCCAACATTTCGTTGCGCCCGGTACCGGTCTGCACATGCAGCGTGCACAGCTCCACGCATACGACCAGCACTTTCGCTCCAAGCTCCTGTTCAGCTATACCGGAAGCGATGCCAACCGCTTTGAGCCCGGCGGCGCAGCCGGCGAAACTGAGCGGCAGCCGCTGCACGTCGCGCCGCAAGCCGAGATGGCGCACCAGCTCGGCGTCAAGTCCGGGCAAATATAAGCCTGTGCAGCTGACCGCGAACAAATGCGTAATGTGTTCCGCCTTGGCGCCGGCCTCTTGCAGCGCCCGACTGGCCGCCGCTAACGCCAGCGGCAAAGCATGCTCCCGGTATGCCGCTCCCCGCTCCCCGGTCGAAGGCGACGAGCGGGCGGAGCCGGCCAAATACCGGCTTCCCTCTGGCGCCGTTTCGAGCTCCGCTCGCACGTGTAGCGCGTCTCGACGCCGCACTGCCGGAACACGCGGCGCGCAGTTTGGCCGCTTCCGCCGTTGTCCGGACAAGGCGTGGGCAAAGCGCTCCGCCGCATCCTCTTGGCGGATACGATGAGGCGGGAGTGCCGTTCCGATACCTAGAATTGCGCTGCTGCCGCCATATCCGTACGTCATGCCGTTCCTCCTTCGTCCAAAGACGCTAATTGTGGCGTTGATGTTCCTTTCATATGTATGAGCAAAACAGACAAGCTAGTACGCGCATAACTGCCGGTTGGCTTTGCCGCCGGCGGCATTTGCCAAACGAAAAAAGATCGTCCGGCTACAGTTCCTGTTGCCGGACGATCCATTTTACCTAAAGCTACTCGTGCGCAAAAGCAAAATAGTACTTGAAGCCTGCCGCATCCGACCAATAAAATTCCAGGTTTCCGTATTTGTCAAATGTGGCCTCTCCGCCGTTCCAGGCTTCGAGCGCTCCCGTGAACATGATCGAGTTGCCCGAAATCGTGTAAGGGTAAGTTTCGCCCTTGTCTGTTGTATATGTGCCGTCCGCGTTGACCGTGAAGGAGCTCGCCACGTTCGTGCCGTACCACTTGCCGAGGAAACGCGAGTCCCCGCTTTTCGCCGGCTGCGAATCGGCGGGTTGCGGTTGCGGTTGCTGCTGCGACGGCTGAGCGCCTTGATCGGGTTGAGAACCGGTTGCGGACGAGCCCCCTTGCCCTTTTACCGTAATCGATCGCGTTGCGTTGTCATACGACACTTCCTGATTCAGGTTTTCGCTTACAAAGCGCACCGGGACAAGCGTATTTCCGTCAATAATCGTCGCGGGAACGAGCATCTGGACCGTCTGTCCGTTAACACTCGCCGTTACTTTATCGATCCACAAATAAACGACGCTGCCGTGCAGCGTTAACGATATTTTCCGCTCGCTGTTATTCCACTCCACGCTTGCCCCCAAAGCTTCCGCTATAAATCGCAGCGGCACCATCGTGCTCCCGTTCAACAAAGTGGGGGCCACTTCCAGGTTGCGGACTTGCCCGTTGACCTTGGCAGTCTTATTATCCAGCTGCATGACAATTTCCGCGGCAGGAGCGGCCGGCTGCGATGCGGGCTTCTGCTGTTGTTCCGGCTTTTGCTCCTGCGGCTGCGGCGATGGCGTCTGCTGCGACGGCGCCGGGGCAGTCGTTGTCCCCGTCGCTGTCCCTTTCGCTTTTCCATATTTCCAAATGAAGCTGTCCCAGATGATGATGTCGCCGTTTTCCGGTTTATCCGATTTGCCGACCTTAAACTCTTTTCCCGTTTGGCTGTCTTTCATGATGATCGGATAGTCGGTTGCCCCGGTTTTCTTCCAAATGCCCCTGCCTTCATCGATGCTTCCGGTATACTCGTAAGTCCCGTCCGCATTCAGCTTCAGCGTGCCGGCCGATGCGCCGGCAGAGGTGGTTATGGTTGTCGTATTGGCAGCCAAATTATCCGTCGTATAAGACGTGCCCGGAACGTACATGTCAAAAGTATTTATAAACAAACCGATCTCGGAGTCCGCTCTCGTTTGCTGAGCCGGCTGCGGCTGTACGGGCGTTTGCTGCTCTGGCGGCTGCTCTGGCGGCTGCTGTGTTGGCTGCTGCGTTGGCTGCTGTGTTGGCTGCTGCTGCACGGGCGTTTGCTGCTGCGGCGAGTTCGCATTTTCCAGCACGTAAGAGAAAAACACTTTGCTCGGCGTAAAACGGTCAATGCGGATTTTCGCAAATTTTCCGTCGTGCAGCACGATTAAATAAACGTTATTGTTCTTGATCTTCGCCTCTGTGTCGCTCCCCATCAAAGCGTCGGTATCCGTAGCGCTTTCCAGCGCTTCGTCCAGCTGATAAACCATCCTGGCCCCGAAATCGCCGTACTGCGTAATAACAAAATCGACATCGGGGTCCTTCTTCTTTGCACTCAGCTTCATGTCCGAAAGAATGAAGCCGCCTTGGCTCAATTCATTTTTGTACATAAGAATCTCGTCAAGCGGAGGATCGTAAACTCCGGTTTTCACTGCGCTCCAATTGACGATGCTGGCGGCATATGACGGCAAACTGACGATAGTGGACATGAGTCCGGCCAACAGGAACAAACTGATCGCTTTCTTTAACATAGTGGCATTCCTCCGCGTCTTTTTTTACTGCGTCAGGAGTGGACGGCGTAAGCCGTTTATCCTAACTTGATAACGCTCATGATCCGCACGAACGGCCCGCCATTGTCAGAACGGTACAAAAATCATCCCGCATCCCTCCGTACGCTGCATGATCCGACCATGCGGTTGACTACATTATAGTAAAGGCATCTTACAAACGACTTACAGTTCGCAGACAAAAAAAACAGACCTGACGAAATCGTTCGTTCAGGTCTGCAAGCTTTAAGATGAAGCCAGCGATTCGATGCGCTGCCGGATCGCGTATTCGTCCGGGTAAATCATCATGTACTCCGTCAGGCCTACCATCAGAAACAGCTTCTGGTAATGCGGCGTTAGCCCGTAGGCGAAAGTCTGGTAACCGGCCTTGGCCGTCGACCGGACAAGCCGGATCAGCAGCGCGATTCCGAGACTGTTGATATAAGGGACGTTCGTAAAATTGTAGATGAGGTAGCCTTTCCCCGGCTGCGGCGGTTCTTCCCACGAACGCAAACAGAACATCGGGTCCTGTGCTTCCTTGGATAAATCGCCGAACATATCGATCACGATTGCGTTGCCGGCATCCCGGACTTCAGCGCGAAACTGGCTTTCCATTAGCTTCGGCTCCCCTCTGCTTGCTAAATTCGATTTCGATATAAAACTTGCCTTCGCTCCGGCCGCACGCCCACCGGTCCGCCAAAGCGCCGATCAAAAACAGCCCCCAGCCCCTCGCGACTTCCCGGCCGGTTACCCGTTCCGCCGGCTGCAAATGACCGGGACATGCCGCAAATCCTTCCCCTTCATCGAAAATTTGAAACAAATATTTGCGCTCGTCAGCCGTCATGCGAACTTGAACGGTGAGGCTTTCTTCGAGCCGGTTTCCGTGTTCGAACGCATTCAGGCACGCTTCAGCCACCGCGGTCAGCATGTTGTCCGAGCGTTCGAAAGCCGGGTCTGCCCGCTTGACGTAGGCTTCGATTTCCGCCAAAACCTTCTTTTCGCATCCGTACTCGCTAGGCAGCACCCATTCGGCTGAGAACGGAAAACCGGCTTCCATGGCACAGTCCACCTTTTACCAAGTTTTTACATTATCCACATTATACCGATCCCCACTTACAGTTTCCTTACAAACCGCTTCCTCTCTGCCGTGAAAGCGAACACATACAACGGTTCGGTCATCGCCGGAAGAATCCGCATGCATCTCAGGCAGCCGGTCGGTCAATATCCGGAGCTGCCGCTCAAGCGGCACCGTCCCGTCCAGCCCGCGAAGCAGTTGTTCCCACCGTTCGAAACCAAACATCCGGTCTTGCTCGTCCCAGGCTTCGATGATGCCATCCGTGTACAGGACCCATGCATCTCCGGGCTGTAAAGCGTATGCCGTTCCGCGATACTGCCGGTCCGGATCCATACCGAGCGGCAGCGAAGATACCGGCAGCGCTTGAAGCTCCCCTTCCCTAAGCAAATACGGAGCCATATGTCCGGCGCTCGCATAGTCCACCGTACGCTCCTTCATGTCGAACACGGCCAGTCCCATCGTAACGAAGAGCTCGCCTTGCAGCGTCTCGTAGAGCGATCGGTTCACGCGCGTCATCACTTCTTCGCTGCTGCCGCCCTTCAGCATTTCCGTTCTCCATAAAACCATGACGGCGGACATGAGCAAGGCGGCCGGCATCCCCTTGCCGGTCACATCGCCGATCGCGATCGCGAGCCGGCTGCTTCCAAACGCCAGGCAATCGTAAAAATCGCCCCCGACCTCGCGGCATTGCCGGCACATGGAGGCGACTTCCAGCCCTTCGACCGCCGGCTCCTTTTGCGGCAATAGCTTTTGCTGAATGTTATACGCCAGTCTCATTCGCTTATCAAGCTCGTCATATTCGCGGTAAACGGACGCCTGCAGCTCGTTGAACGCCCCTGTCAGCTGCCCGAGCTCATCCCTCGACGTTACCGGAATCGTTTCATGCATCCGGCTGCGGTCAGCCTGCAGCAAGGAGCCGATGCTGCCGGTCAATACGTTCAGATCGCGCCGGAACTGCCATAGCGGCATACAAAAAATAACGATAACGAATGCGCAGTACGTTCCCGACAAACCGAGAAACGCGCCCGGAGCGAGCGGCCATTCCCGATCACCGAGCTTATGCCGTATTGCGTTATTTGCGCGGCGGCAATGAAGAAGCAGCTGACGAATGTAAGGATCAGTGCGGACAAGATGGACGACGTTCCGCCGGATTCTGGTTCCGCTATTTGCAGCTGGAGGCAGTACGGCCGGAGCACGCCGCGTATGGCGCTAAAGAGCATGATGGCGAGCGTCGCCGCGATTCCCATCTCGGACAGCAGCTGCCCCCCGACTGCAAGCAGCACGTCCAATTCCTTAATCGCTGTTTCGTCATGCCAGAGAGCAAGCGCATGATACAGGATCGATAACAGAAATGCGAGAACAAGCATGCCTCCGAATATTTCGAACGGAAATTTTTGCATTCGTGCAAACGCATCCCGGCTGGAGACGGCACGATCACCGCGAAAATAGCGGAGAGCAACGTTCATCCGCCGGTAAGTTACGCCAAGCAGCAGCAAGAGGAAGACCAGGTCGCCCGCCAAAACGGCCTTCAAATGGAATGCCCACAAACCGCCGAGATCCCATTGATACTGGACCAGATTGTTTATGGTCAGAAGCAAAGTGCCTATTAACAAAGCAAGGCTGTAAACGGCGGCAAAACGGAGCATGACGGTTCCGGGACGCTTATGCACTTCGCTCTTCCCTCCAGTGGGCCGACAAAAACGCCATGTCCGGGTTATCGCCGCCACGCCCGCCGACTTCCAAAGCGATGAGCCTCTGCCATTGATGGAACGGCCTGTCCGCATGTGCCGCCATCCTGGCGGCCAAATCCGGAACATGGCGATAATCCGGGGGGAGGGAGCAGAGCAGCAACCGGCAGCCTTTTGCCAATGGAGCGATACTTTCCGTGTACTCGGCGTCGGGAACTTCGGATAGCGGAGGACCGCCGGCCGAACGAAGGCTTTGCCGGAGCCCGCCATGCACAACAACCGCCTGGACTGCGCCTGCTGAGGCGAATGCCAGAGCGTTCTCCCGGGTATTGATGAGACCGATGCCCATGCACACTTTGGGATCGTCTTTGCCAAGCATTTCGGACAGCTTGCGGTTTAACGAAGTTAACAGCCGGGCCGGCTCGGCGCTCTCGCGGGCATGCGCCCGAAACAGCGTCAAAACGGCGGACATCACCAAAGCGGCCGGCATCCCGTTTCCGTTCACGGTTCCCGCCATCACCAGCAAGTTTCCTTGCTCCGTCCGGGCAATATCGAACAGCCCGCCTCCGACTTCCGCGCTCAAGGCGCGCGCCGCCGAAATTTGCCACGCCCCGTCCTCAAGCGTATCGGTGTTCAGCAGCTTTTGTTGCACGCTGAGGGCCAGCTTCAAATCTTTATTCCACTGCTCGTACTCTTTTTCATAGCGCCCTTGCAGCGCGTTGAATACGGAAACCAGCTCCCCGGTTTCGTACCTGGAGACGATCGGGATGCGGACGAACTCGGCGTTTCGTTTCCGGTTCGCCAGTGTGCGGAATCTCCCGATTATCCGCTGCAGGTCCAGCAAATAGAAGCGGGATAACAAAGTAAACACGGTCAACCCTGCAGCGAACGAAACGATAGCGATGGCAAAAACGACGGTCATGTGCAAAGAACGGCCGCCCAAAATGCTGTTCAGCACGTACCAGAGCGACCTTAACGCCGCGTATCCGAGCGTGATGACGAACGTAAGGGCCATCGGCTTGGCAATGGAAGTAAACCGGTATCCTTCGGCTCGGGTAATGCCGAGCTGCCGCACCGGTTTGCGCAGCAGCAGCGTATGACGCTGTAATGGATAAAAGCGATAGCCGCGAAGCTCGTTGTCGCGAATACGGTTCGTTTGACGTGCCCCAGCATTTGCAGGACGCTGAACGCAAACGGTTCGACCGTCGCGTACATAATGACGTAAAAAACTTGCGTCGCTGCCGTTCCGAAAATAAAAACGCACCAAAACACCACGGAAGGAAAATCCATCAGGCGCATCCACAGTTTCAACCGCAGCTCCGCCGACCTCTTCTGTTCATTCGCTGCCGGTTGCGCAAACCAATTGCGGGTAATCAGCTGCAAGACGGCAATCAGGATCGAGTAACCGGCCAGAACTCCCGCGAAGCTCCACCATACTTCGTTCCACGCATATCTGCTGATGAAAATGTTGGACAGCAGCATGCCGACAGACGTAAGAAGACCCAGACCAACATAGATGCCGAACAGCCGAAGCTTCAGACGGGATGGCAATCCCGATTCCAAGGCAATCACCCCGATAAAATCGTTCTTGTTTCTTCCGAAGGGACGGTGCCAAGCTCCTGCAGGCACAGCTCCGTCAGCTTGCCGTACCAGCGTTCCGCCTCCTTTTTCCGACCCGACCGCATCAGCAGCTTCATCATCGCCTGATAAGCCTCTTCCTGATAAGGTCTCAGCTCGATCCATTCGCGGTAATGCCGCTCCGCCTGATCGGTTGCCCCCGACATTTCTGCCGCTTTTCCCAATTTGCCGAGAAGGACCGTTTGTTTTTCAAGCAAAACTTCGCGCTGCTCCTCAAGCCAATCCAAGTAAGGCAGCTCCGGCAACAGTTCGCCGTACAAGCCGCCCGCTTGCGCATACAGTTCGACGGAGAGGTCCTGATCCTGCATCCACAGCTGTTCGGCAACCCGATTCAAGGCGACATATTGCTCCACATCGACGTATTCGATCATCGCATCGTTAAGCCGCACCTGATCGTCCTTGATCATGACGGCGTTTTCCGCATGCAGGGCGCTTTGCAGCGTTTTTTTCAGCTGATGCACGATGACATACAGATGATTGGCTGCCCGTTCCGGCTCATCGCCTGGCAGCATGAGCTCGATTATCCGTTCTTTGCTCGCGGCATAGTTAGGCTGCAAAAGCAAAAAGAGGAACAGCTCCTTCGCTTTCCTTCGTCCCCATGGAATCCCCTCCGCCTGCACGCCTTTGCCGACCAGCCGCAAGCCTCCAAAACAATGAACTCTCCATGGTCCGCGGGCATTCGCGGCCGGAGCGCCCAAATCTTGCGGCGCCGGGACCGCGGCTTCTGTCCGCTCGTTCCGCGCAGCAGGCTGCATGTAAGCGAATTGCAGCAGGCTGCCGATCGCCGCCGCTTCCTGCAATGCCTCTCTCTTTTCCGCTTCTTTCCCCTTTAACGAGGTGTACCCTTCGGATAACGCCATCCGTATGTCATACTGCAGCTCCCAATCGGAAGGAAACTGCTCCTGAAGCCGGTACAGGCGGTGTCTTTCCTCAAACTCCGGATCCACGGCGGAAAGACGCAAAGCCCGAACGAGCGCCAGCTCCGCTTCGGCGCGAAGCCGATAAGGCAGCTGAAGGGCAGGCAGCTCCAGCAGCAGCGAAGCGGCTTCCCCCCAGGCTTCCCTCTGCTCCAGCTTGAGCGCTTCAGCCAGCTGCACATAAGGGATAAGCTTGCGCTCGGCGGCGGACGTTTGCCGCAGATGCATCTCCACCATTAGCTTGAAAGCGGAATCGCTGTCCTTCTGCTTCCTTTCGTACAGGAGCAGCTCGATCGCCAAATCGGCGCTTTGTTCGAGCCGTCCGTCCCTGATATAAGCGTCGAACGCCGCTCGCAATAGCGCTTTCGCTTCGGCTGACCCGTGAAGAAGCCAAGCGGCTCTGCCCAATGCGTAAGGAACCTCTCCTTCCACCGGCTCTTGCTCGGTTCTGGCGTACTCCTCCCGGAGAAATCGGAGCAGCGTTTCCGCAGGCTGCAGCTCCCCCGTCCTGAGCAAAATATCGACCCACAACGCCATAGAGGAAAGCAAGGGGCGGCGAAACGTTTGTGCGGTAAATTGCTTGACCGCCTTCGCCAAGGCTGACTTTGCTTCAATGAGACGCCCTTGCCGGAAGCAGCGCTCTCCATAAGCGCGGAGCAGAAGCGGCGACTCCTGAAGCGACGGCATCACCAGGCCGAGAAGCTCCTCCTCCGGCGTACGTCCCTGCAGCATCTCGTTTTCAAGCCACATGACAGCCTGGTTCATCCGCCCCGTTCGAATCCATTCCTGGAGCTGCCCGTACAACCTTGCTCACCGTCCCCGAGCCGACATTTTTCATTACATTGTATTTCTCCATTAGTCATATATTCCCTCCACCTTAGGCCATAAGTTGCAGAAAAAATTGCACCTTGTCCCCACTCGCTCCGCGCAGCAAAAAAAAGCTGTCGCCCCGGCATGGGTGACAGCTTGTATTTGCTCAACCAGTGGCGATTAGCCGCCGCCAAACCGGCGCACATGCAGACCGGTCGGCAGCACCGCTAACGTTTCACATAACGAACACGAGCGGAGCGCAAGAAGCGATGCGCTCCGGCGGCATAGCCGGATTCGCGGCGCAAATGATGACGCAACCGGCGCCGGTGAGCCCCTGACTCAGGCCGTTCGTCACGTGGCTCCTTCCGCATTTTTGAACTGATTCATGAACATGCGCGCATATTTGCCTTCGCCGGCGATAAGCTCCTCGTGGCTGCCCCGCTCCGCGACCGTGCCGCGCTCGATGACCATAATCGTATCCGCGTCGCGGATCGTATTGAGCCGGTGGGCGATGACGAAGGTGGTGCGGCCTTGCATGATGAGCTTCAGCGCATCCTGAATGTGCAGCTCCGTGCGCGTGTCGATGCTGCTAGTCGCTTCGTCGAGAATGAGAATGGCCGGCTTCGCCAGAATGACTCTGGCGATGGCGAGCAGCTGGCGGTGGCCTTGGCTCAAATTGCCGCCGTTTTCCGCCAGCTCCGTGTCGTACTGCTGCGGCAAGCGGCGGATGAACGCGTCGGCGTTGGCCATTTTCGCCGCTTCGACCACTTCCTCGTCGCTGGCGTCCGGCTTGCCGTACTTGATATTGTCTTTAACCGTGCCGGAGAACAAATACGTATCCTGCAGCACGATGCCGAAGCAGCGTCGCAAGCTGTCCCGCGTATAGTCGCGGATGTCGCGGCCGTCGATCAGAATGCGGCCTTCGGTCACGTCGTAAAACCGCGTCAGCAAGTTCACGATCGTTGTCTTGCCCGCTCCGGTCGGGCCGACGAGAGCCGTGCTGCTGCCCGGTTCGGCGGCGAAGCTGAGCCTTTCACGATCGGCACGTCGGGCCTGTAGCCGAAGCTGACGTTTTCGAAGACGACGCGCCCTCGCGGCTCGCGCAGCGGTACGGCTTGCGGCGGATCGGCGGGCTCCTCCGCTTCGTCCAGCACTTCGAACACCCGCTCTGCGCCGGCAACCCCCGATTGGAATATGTTAAAAATGTTCGCCAGCTCGTTCAGCGGCCGCACGAACTGCCGCGAGTAGCTGAGAAAGCTGGCGATGACGCCGACGGTGATCGTTCCTTTGACCGCCAGCACGCCGCCGACGATCGCCACCGCAGCGAAGCCCACATTGTTAATGACGGCCAGCAGCGGCATCATGAAGCCTGACCAGATTTGCGCTTTCACCCCGACCTCGTACAGCTGCTCGTTCGCTTCCTCGAACTCGCTGGTCGCCTTGTCCTCGTGGTTGAACGCCTTCACGATCTCGATGCCGGAAATCGTCTCTTCGATGTGCCCGTTCAGCTTGCCGAGCTGGGCTTGCTGGTTTTTGAACAGGACGCTCGTCTTTCTCGTAATCGTGCGCGCCAGCCCGTAGACGAGCGGCACCGTAATGAGGCTGGCCAGCGTCAGCAGCGGGCTGAGGACGATCATCATGACGAGCGAGCCGGCGATGGCGACAAAGCCGGACATGAGCTGCGTCGTCGACTGCGAAATCGTGGTGCTGACATTATCGATGTCGTTCGAGAGGCGGCTCATAATTTCGCCGTGCCGGCGCGTATCGAAAAAGGCGACAGGCAGCTTCTGCAGCTTGGCGAACAAAGCTCTGCGCAGAACCAGCACGACGCGCTGCGCCACTCCGGCCATAAGCCATGCCTGCAAAAAAGTCAGGAAGCCATCCGATACGTAAGCGGCGAGCAGCGCGATCACGGACAGCCGCAGCGCTTGCCAATCGACGGAACCGCCCGCCCCGGACATGGCGTCTACGGCGACACCGATCAAATACGGACCGGCGAGCGTGATGCCGGCATCGAGCAAAATCAAGATGAAGATGATGGAGAGCAGGCGGCGCTCTTTGCCCAAGTACCGCCACAGCCGCAGCACCGTGCCCGCAAAATCGGCCGGCTTCACTACCGGCGCGCCGCGGCCGCGCATGCCGCCGAAGCCGCCGGGGCGCATCGCGTTCATCAGCGCAGCCGCTTCCTGCGGCGAACCCGCCGCTCCCGGCCGTTCAGACCGTTCTCGGGACGGAGACATGAGCCTGCACCTCCTTGCCGATTTGCGAGCGGTATATTTCCTGGTACACCCGGCAGCTGTGCAGCAGCGATTCATGCGTGCCGGAGCCGACGAGCTCCCCTTGGTCGAGTACGAGTATATGATCTGCATCCATAACCGACGTAATGCGCTGAGCGATGAGCAGGCAAGTGAGATGCTGTGCGTATGTGCGCAGCGACTCCTTGATGCGCGCTTCCGTGGCGACGTCCACGGCGCTGGTGCAGTCGTCGAGAATGAGAATTTGCGGTTTGCGGACCAGAGCCCTCGCAATCGACAGGCGCTGCTTCTGGCCGCCGGACAAATTGACCCCGCCTTGGCCGAGCTGCGTATCATAGCCTTCCGGGAGCGCCGATACGAAATCGTGCGCTGCTGCCAGCTTCGCCGCCCATTCGATCTCTTCCTGTGTCGCATCCTCCTTGCCCCAGCGAATGTTGTCTCCCACCGTGCCGGAAAACAATACGCTTCGCTGCGGCACATAGGCGATCAGCTCGCGCAGCTCCTTTACGTCGTAGCGGCCGACGTCGACTCCTCCAACCTTGATCGTGCCGCTGTCCGCCTCGTAAAAACGGGGGATGAGGCTGACGAGCGTGCTTTTCCCCGCGCCCGTCGAGCCGATGATGCCGACGGTTTGGCCGGGCGCGCAGCGGAAGCTGATGCCGCGCAGCACAGGCGGCCCGGCCGTCCCCGCATAAGCGAACGCGACACCTTCGAATTCGACGCTGCAGCCTTCCTGTCCGCGGCCGGCACCGTGGGCGGCGCCCGGCTCGGAGCCCCGGGCCGGCAACGCGGGCGCGTCCGACCCATTGCCGCTTGGCGCAGCTACCGGTACGCTCCCCGGGCTGACGAAGCTTCCGGAGCTTCCGGAGCTTGGCGCGGCGAACACTTCGCCGATGCGCGCCGCCGATGCGCGAGCCCGGATAAACATGTTGAACACCATCGAAATCGTCATAAACGCGAACAAAATTTGCGTCATGTAGTTGACGAAGGCGATGATGTGGCCGACCTGCATGGAGCCGCTGCCGACGCGCAGCCCGCCGAACCAGACGACCGCAACGACGCCGAGATTGACCGTCAGCATCATGCCGGGATTGAATACGGCGATCCTGCGCGCGGCAACCGTCGCTCTGTGGCGGTATTCCCGGTTCACGGCGTCGAATTTGTCCGCTTCGTAGTCGAACCGGTTGAACGCCTTCACGACCCGGACGCCGGACAAATATTCGCGGATAACCCCGTTCACCCGGTCGAGCGCCCGCTGCACCTTGGTGAAAAACGGGATGCCGATGCGAATGTTGAACGCGATCAGCAAGGCGACGACCGGCACGACGACGGTAAACACGACGGACAGCTGCGGATCGAGGCGGACCGCCATAATCAAGCTGCCGATTCACAGCAGCGGCGCCTTGACGAACACGCGCATCATGCCGTTGGCGAAGTTTTGCACCTGCGTCACGTCGTTGGTGATGCGAATGACGAGCGACGCTTTATCGAACCGGTCGAGCGTCGTAAAGTCGAACGACTGTATGTGGCGGAACAGATCGTTTCTGAGCTCGGTGCCGAACCGCTGCGACACGCGGCTTGCCACAATGTTTCTGCCTGCGGCGCCGATTGCCCCGAAGCCCGTAACGAGCAGCATGACGCCTCCCATGCGGAGCACATAATCGAGCTTTCCGGCAGCAACGCCGACGCGATGATTTTGGCCATTACCGCAGGCTGCGTCAAATCGGCGATCGCCTCCACCGTCAAAAAGGCGAGCGCGAGCAGGAACATTTTCCAATACGTTCGCACGTATTTGCGAAAATAGCGCATGGCGCTTCCCTCCGTTTCGCTATCGTACTGACCAATATGTTACTCCCGTGCGAAGCAAAAGTCACTCTATTTATTTAGCGAATCAAACTATTAGGCGCTTGAAGCCGGCCGGCATCATGAAATAGGCGTTAAGCAGGAGGTGTAACGGTGAGCGTTATGCCGGGTGTCTCACAGCCAGCTTAACGCCTAGGCATTCGCACAGGCAAAAGCCGCCCAGCCGAATACGATACTAACAAATCGCATAGGCAGGTGTCGATACAGTGAGCATTTCGAAAGACGACTTCGTCTCCGGGTTCGTGCCCGGCCATAATCACGGCTCCGTAGATTATACGTCCATCTCGCACGGTCATATTCACCAGTGCCTGGACATTACGTCCCCCCCGATCATGACCCCCGACGGCGGCCATATTCATTATACGGAAGGTTACGTCATGTTCGAGGACGGCCACCATCACCATTACAAAGCGTATTCGAGCCCGGCGATCCCGGTCGGCAACGGCATGCACGTCCATTATTACGATTTTGAAACGACGACGGACGCCGGGCACAGCCACCATGTCAAAGGCGTCGATATGCCGGCGCCGGGAACGAAATAACGCCATGCCCGCTGCCCGCTCCCGCTTCGGGGCGATTCGGCCGCAATCGCTGCCGGAAACCGTATCGTGTATAATAAAGGAAAAACGATTCGCGGAGGGATTCCGGCATGAAATACGATTTTGACGAGTACGTGGACCGCTCGGGCGGAGACGGCATCAAGTGGGAGCGTGCAGACGCCGTTTTTGGCGGCGACGATTTGATTCCGCTGTGGGTCGCGGACATGGACTTCCGCGGCCCGCAGCCGGTCGTCGACGCCTTGAAGCGGCGGGCGGAGCAAGGCATTTACGGCTACACGTGGCGGCCGGATTCGCTGTTCGAGGCGATATGCGGCTGGCTGGAGCGCCGCCACCGGTGGAAGATCGACAAAGAATGGATATGCTGGTCGCCCGGCGTCATACCGGCGTTGATCGCATGCGTCGAGACGTTTACGCAGCCGGGGGACCGGATCCTCATTCAGCCGCCGGTATATCCCCCGTTCTTCAAAGTCGTCAAGGAGCACGGGCGCGAGCTCGTGCAAAGCCCGCTGCGCTACGCAAACGGACGGTACGAAATCGATTTCGACGATTTTGCGGACAAGCTGAAACAGTCCGGCGCCAAACTGTTCATCCTGTGCAATCCGCACAACCCGGTCGGACGGGTGTGGACGCGCAGCGAGCTGGAGCGGCTGGAAGCGATATGCGCCGAGCACGGCACGATTATCGTCTCCGACGAAATTCACGCCGATCTCGTGTATGAGCCGAACCGGCATATCCCGTTCGCAGCGCTGTCGGAGCGGGCGGCAAGCCGGACCGTCGTCTGCCTGGCGCCGAGCAAGACGTTCAATATGGCCGGCTTGCAAGCAGCTTATATCGTCATTCCGGATAAAGCGCTGCGGGAAAGCTTCAACAAAGCGATTGTAGATGCCCATCATTCGTCCAGCAACGTGTTTGCCGTAACCGCCTCGCGCAGCGCTTACTCGGAAGGGGACGAATGGCTCGACCAGTGTTTGGCCTATATTCGCGCCAATATCGACTATGCAAGGAGCTTTTTGGCGGAGCATGTGCCGGAGATCATGCCCGCCGACCCGGAAGGCACGTACTTGCTATGGCTAGACTGCCGGGGGCTCGGCTTGGGTGCGGAGGAACTGAAGAAGTTCATGATTCGGGAGGCGAAGGTGGCTCTTAACGAGGGGATCAGCTTCGGCGAGGAAGGCACCGGATTCATGCGCATGAACACCGCGTGCCGGAGAGCGACACTGGAAGAGGCGCTGCGGCGCATTGCCGGCGCGGTTCGGGCGCGGCGGGCGTAGGCCGCCGCTTGTGAGGTGTCACGGCTGTGGCGGAGCAGCGTCCGCGTGGGCCACACCGCGCGTGATGGCGGACAGCGCGCGCTGCCCGCGGCTTCTGCGACGGGCTGCGGCGGCAACGTCCGCTGACGCCGCGTCGCACGCGAGGCGCCGCCCCGCATCCCGCGGCGACTGCAGCCCGCTTCATGGCGGCGGAACAAAACCGGACTGCATGTTTAATCGCTCGCCTGCCATGACTCATAACGGGTGAACGATGCCATTTTGGCAATAAGGCCCAAGTTTTCCCCGAATTCGTACCGCCATCCCGAACAAGCGTTGCCGACTGCTGTAATAAAGACCATATTCGCAAAATAGAGACTTCACGGGCGTTGATTTTGAGCCAAAATGGAAAAATCGGCCGTCAGCGACCCAAAGGTCGTTCCATGCGAATTTTCGTCGCAAATCATGGAACAACCGGTCTTTGTGGGTTCATTCCGTCAAATCGGCGGCTAATAGCGCCTCGAGTGACGTTGTATAGCGAACCGAATACTCAAAAACATGGGTACGTACTTCAAGTTGACAGGTTTCGTTCATTTCAGCGTTCCAGTTCTTTCAACAGAACAACTCTGTCTGTCGCAAGTAAAGTTTCTAACGGAACCAATTCGATGAGGAGCGACCCTCAAGTTTTGCGCTGCAGCAACACTCGCTTCGTAAGCCGGGAAGCTTTTCATGGCTGGTCAGAAAGCATTTTATCTCACTTTAGCGCTTTAACGAATTTAAACACTCGGAAGACGCAGTTTCATTTCGTTGCAGCTAGAGAGTCGCCTCCGATTCATCGCAGTTCAATGAAAGCACAGGCAAACCGGGGTTGGCTGCTTCATTATAATTGCTTGATTTGAGAGTAGCATCCGATTCATCGCAGTTTCAAGCAAAGCACAAGCAGACCAGTGGTGGCTGCATCGTTAAAATTGCTTGATAAGAGTGTCTCCTCCGATTCATCGCAGTGCAAGCAAAGCACAGGCTAACCGATGATGGCTGCACGGTAAAAATCCTGATTAGAGAGTCGCATCCGATTCATCGCAGTGCAAGCAAGGACGTAGGCTGACCGGTGATGGCTGCATCGTAATAACTGTTTTGGCGGTCGCAGCGGCATCTGTCCCATGGGAGCCTGCTCCAGTTGTACAGATCTTGACATCCGGCTTGTTACGCCGGACTGACATGCCAAGAAGCTCTCCCACCGACCGGAAGAGCTTGTTGCGAGAAATATAACGAACCGTAACTTGTTAGCCCCGTAAAGATTTTAATGCGGTAGACCAGCTAATCACTTGATTCAGCATATCGTTCACATGCGAAGTGTGTAATGTGGCAGGCTTAAAAGTCGTATAATTCTCAAAGTCTGTAAATATTCAACGTCCTTCGTCCAATCGTGTTGGGGAGCAACGACTGCAACATCAGTCGAATCACGATATAACCGCATCCCCTTCCTCCCGACCATGGCAACTTTCCTTGCCAGCAAGGGCATAAGGTCAAAAAACTTCAGGTTATTTAAGATAGGGCTCAGCGGCTGTATTAAAACGGCAAGTTTTCCAGCAATAGGGCATCCAAATTGGATGCCCTATGAACATGTTCTACCGCAATCAACCTCGTTGATGAGAAATCGACTCTTTCAAGACCTCTAACGGTTTGCCAAATATTCTTCGAGCTGATCGAAGGTTCCTCCAAAGCCCTCCTGCATTGATTCGAACATACCTTCAAAAAAGCTTCTCTCTTCCTCAGTTGCGTTGATCGGTCCGCTGCGCAATGTCATTGTGGTAATACCGTTATTTTCGCTAAAGGTTACCGCATTGCGTATTTCCAGCGGGATCAAATCGCTAAATGGAGCCCGGACAATGTTGCCCGCCTCATCTGAAAAGCTGTTGACCCAGACAATCTTTTCGAAAGCTTCGATTTCCAGATACACAAATTTACCCCACATTTGATTACCATCGGGAGATTGCATGTTGTAGTGGAAAAATCCGCCCGGACGGAAATCCAATTGCGCGACACTTATTTCAAATCCTTTCGGTCCCCACCATCGCTTCAGATGTTCGACCTCGGACCATGCTTTGAATACAAGCTCGCGCGACGCATGGAGTACACGTGTTATGACTAACTCCTTGCCTTCCGATTTCACTGTCAAATCCATCCCTCCATATCTCAATTTAAACCTCTGATTTAAATATACTTCAATTGGAATATTCCCGTCAAGGAATGTTATAGCGGAACGCAACGGTTATTTAAACCGCCTCTTCCGCATTGGCGGCGAAAATTGTTCACGTGAACATTTTATCGTTGTAATTGCCCCGGCTTCGGAGTAACATTAGAGCTGGAAGGTCAATGTTCACGTGAACAATTCTTCAAGCAAAGGTGGAATGCCCCGCATGAAGCGCTTTATGGACGACAATTTTTTGCTCAAGAACGATACGGCCGTCAAGCTGTACCACGATTACGCCAAGCAAATGCCGATCATCGATTACCACTGCCACTTGAGCCCGCAAGAAATTTACGACAACATCCGCTTTCCGAATTTGACTGCGGCGTGGCTGTACGGCGATCACTACAAATGGAGGGTGATGCGCGCTGCCGGCTGCAAGGAGGAGCTCGTTACCGGCGGTGAAAGCGTTACCGACTACGACCGCTTCCTGGCCTACGCGAAAACGGTGCCGCAAACGATCGGTAATCCGCTGTACCACTGGTCGCACCTCGAGCTGCAACGTTTTTTCGGCGTGGACCTCCTGATCAACGAGAAAAACGCTCCAGTTATCTGGGAGAACGTGAACGCGCAACTGAACGGGCCTGGCTTCGCCGCCCGCGACCTGATCACGAAATCGAACGTGCGCGTCGTGTGCACGACGGACGATCCGACGGACTCTTTGGAATATCATATCAAAATCAAGCAATTGCTGGACTTCGACTGCGACGTGCTGCCGTCGTTCCGCCCGGACAAAGGGCTCGAAATTAACCGCGCCACGTTCCTGCCGTGGATCGCGAAGCTGGGCGAAGTGTTCGGCCGGCCGATCGCTACATACGACGACCTGCTCGCTGCGCTCGAAACGCGCGTCGACTTTTTCCATTCCGTCGGCGGCCGCGTATCCGACCATGCGCTCGACTATGTCGCCTACGCCGATACGACGAAGGACGAGGCGGCGGCGATTTTCGCCAAGGCTTTGCAAGGCGGCGGCATCAGCCTGGAGGAAGAGAAGAAGTACAAAACGTACACGCTCGTCTTCCTCGGCAAGCTGTACGCCGCACGCGGCTGGGCGATGCAGTTCCATATCAACGCGCACCGCAACAACAACAGCCGCATGTTCGCGAAGATCGGCCCGGACACCGGCTTCGACTCGATGAACGACACCCTCGTCGCCCAGCCGCTCGTGCGCCTGCTGGACGCTCTGGACCGCGAAGACACGCTCGCCAAAACGATTTTGTACTCGCTCAACCCGCGCGACAACGACGTCATCGCCACGATCATCGGCAGCTTCCAGGGCGGAGGCGTACCGGGCAAAATCCAGTTCGGCTCGGCATGGTGGTTCAACGATACGAAAGACGGCATGATCGATCAGATGAAAAAACTGGCCAATATCGGCCTGCTCAGCCGCTTCGTCGGCATGCTGACGGACTCCCGCAGCTTCCTCTCCTACACGCGCCACGAATATTTCCGCCGCATTCTCTGCAACATGATCGGCGAATGGGTGGAGGACGGCGAAGCGCCGAACGATATGGAGCTGCTCGGCGGCATCGTGCAGGACATTTCGTTCAATAACGCGAACGTATACTTCGGCTTCGGAAAATGAACACTGCCGCTTGGCAAAAAGCGCAGCATATGAAGCCGCGAATGCATCAAAGAATAAAGGAACTCTGTTCCGCTATCCAGGCATACGAGGGCGAATTTTACACGTTAGAGGAACACAGTTCCGCTATCGGCGGCAATTTGTTTGCTCATACCCGATTTCACGCTGTTTTGCGGGCAAATAACGGAATCGCGTTCCGCTAAAATTGGGAAATAACGGGAAATGACGTGGTTAACGGAACATAGTTCCGTTAACCGTTTTTTGCAGCCATGCGCGCGGCTCAAATGCCGTGCCGAGCGGCTGCTGGGCGACTGCAGGGCGACTGCCATGCGCCTAATACACCGGCAGCCAGCCTGTTCTGCCATGCAGCCAATTGCCGCGCCGCGGTTCCAGCCGCCGCCAATAGAAACGGCTCCATCCGCAAGCAAATCTTGCGGATGGAGCCGTTTTGCTCCTTCATGAAAGTATCCGTTACGGTAGATGGCCGGCGTAAGCCGGTTATCCTTGGGCAAACGTTGGCGTCTGCAGCTTCAGCCACAGCGTCTTGTTGCGGAACTCCTCCTCCGCGCCGAGCTCGCGCCCGAACCAGGCAGGCGGCTGAAACGCCCGGGCCGCATCCTCGTCCGTAAATTCGACCTCGACGACGGCGAGCTGTACCTGCTTGTACTCGTCGATTTCGCAGCGCAGGCCGCCCGACTCAACCGTCGTCCGCACTTTTTCCAGCGGCACGGCGTTCAGGCGCCGCAGCAGCTGCTCGTAAATGTCTTCCGAAATCGCGTATTCGATCTCTTCGCGCGACATGCCGTGCCCGGCCTTGAACGTGTGCGTAAAACGCACAGCGCCGTCCGGGGCGACGATTTTGCGGATGCGCAGTTCCTGATCCCCGGCATAGGCGAGATAGGTTTGATACATATATTCGCGGCTGACGAACGTGACGTCCTGCCTCTTCAGCACGTCGTCCGCTGCGGCGGAAAGCAAATATTTGCGCTCGATTTCCCTGCTCACGACGGACCGTCCCTCCTTACTTGCGTATCGCACATTCAGCTTACCACGGATCGGACAAGGAGGCCAGCGGAAACGCCAGCGGCAACCCGGGCAAAATTCGCTATAGACCTCCGTCCGCCACCCGTTGTATGATGATCTCGGCATATAGCAAGTACGCGGAAAAGAGGCGCAACTTAGATGATATCGAAAGACATCAAACGGCTTCTGCTCATGAACGCTTCCTGCAACATCATATTCAACTATATCGGCATTTTCGTCAATTTGTACTTATGGGAAAAAAACAAAAGCATTTTCGATGTGACGCTGTTCAATCTCGTGCTGTTTCTTTCCTGGTCGTGCTGTTTTATCGCCGGGGCGCGCCTCATCTCCCTGTTTTCCAACCGGATGCTGATCCGGTCGGTAGCCGTATGCGGTGCGCTGACCTTCGCCCTGCTGTCGTTTTTGCAGCTCGACAACCGGGCGCTGTGGATCGCGATTATCGCGATACCGGTAGGAGCGATGTGGGGCTTCTATGCATCGACGCAAAATTTAACGCTGTGCCTGATCGGCAAAGGCCGCGATTTCGAAGGCTACTTCTCGTACTCGAGCATCATCGGCCAAGTCGTTTCGATCGTCAATCCGATCGTGTTCGCGCTCGTCATTCAATGGATCGGCTACGGCGGCTCGTTTCTGCTCATGTTCGTGTTCGTCGCCATTTTGCTGACCGTTTCGTTCTTCATCCCGCGCATTTCGTTCGAAGGGGTGCCGGAGCCGATGTTTGAGCGCATGTCGTTCCGCGAAGTGTTCGTTACCCCGGCGCTGCGCTGGATGGTGCCTTCTTGCCTGGCGGCCGGCGTTTTCTTGCAGTTTCAAGGCTTGTTCGCCCTGCTGTTCACGTTCTCCGTGTCGCAGGAGAAGCTTGTGATCGCCTTGCTGAACGTGCTGTACGCCTTGTCCTCCATCGCCGCGATGGCAATTTACCGCCGGCTTACGCTCCGTCCGGCGTCTGGCTCAGCCTCGGTATGGCTTCGATCGCGGTCGGCTTTCTGATCGCTTTGCTGCGCCTGGCACCGTTCCTCGTCTTGTCCAACATCTTGACGACCGTCGGCATGTTCTATTTCGGCACGGTATGGAACACGCGGCAATTCGCCATCATCAGCAGCTTCTCCGCCATCCGGCAAGCACGCATATTCGTCTGGCGGGAATGCCTCCTCAACGTATCCAGAATAACGCTACTCGTGCTCGTGCTGCCGCTGAAGGAACTGAGCGGAGGCTGGTTCGTGACGCTTCTCGTCCTCGCTCTCGCATGCTCAGCCACGATTCCGTATTTTTCGGCGCGAGGCACGGCATCGTTCGAACGAAACATATCGGCTTAAAAAAACGAGGAGTCCCGAGCGGCGGCGCGGGGCTCCTCGTTTTTGCGACATCAGGCGAAAACGCGGTACACGTTCTCGCACTCTTTTGCCGTCGGCTGATAGAAGCAATGCTTCTTGTAGCGTCCTACGTGCGGCTGGTTGTACCAGACGGGCGGACAGGCACCCGGCGGCCGGAAATACCACAGGCTGAATCGGGCCGGCCAATGCCACTCCCCGTTAATCGCGCGCCGGGCGAGCCGCCTCTCCTTTTCGCGCGCCTTTTGATAAAAGTAGCCGTGAATCAACGCCTCGAACGCATGCGGCTGATGCACCATTTGCGGGATTGTGCGGATGCCTTTAAAATCCGAGCAGTTCGCGCGGATGCGGTTAATGCCCACGTTGCCGACAAGCAGCATGCCGAGCTCCCCTTCTCCCTCCGCCTCCGCCCGCAGCAGCCTGGCCAGCAAATCGACGTCGGAACTCCTTGCCTTTACTACAGCCAATGCCGTCACCTCGCCTTCGTGATACATTAGCATATTGGCGATGCCGGCAAAAGATGAATGCCCGGATAAGCAGGCCAGCACAATTATGTATGCGGCAGTTCACACCCAGGCGAAGCCGGGCGGTTCGCCCTTTTGACGCAGCAGGCGTCAAGTTCCGGCGGTTTTGCACCGTCCTTTTTTTGCAAATCCTGAGCTGTAACGGACGTTTCGGTCACTACTGCTGCCGCGGCAAAACCCGATGCAGCTGCAATGACCACAGACCGTTCCCGCCAACCGAGGCGCTGACGCTTCTGCAGCTGCACCGAGCAAATTGCCGTCTAACGCTCATCCGATTTTCACGCCGGCGGCGTTCGGGCGCAGCAACTCGGCCAGACGGAGCAGGCTGTCCAGCGTGCGCTCCACCCGCTGCCGGACAGCGGCGTCCGCCGGCGAGCCGTCGGCGGCAAAATGCCGCGCGTCGCCGCCGAGCGACAGCCACTCGGGGCTATTGACGCCGTGCAAATTGCGCACGATCGCTTGCAAGTGGGTCAGCGAGCTGACCCCGACGGCGCCGCCGGACGAGCTGACGGACAGCACCGGCTTGCCGGAAAATTCGGCCGAGCCCATATAATCGAGCGCATTTTTGAGCACGCCGGATATCGAGCCGTGATATTCCGGCGTCGCCAGCACGATCGCATCCGCCTCGCCGACGGTGCGGACCATCGCCTCGGTATTCGCGTCCGTCTCCTCCGCATCTGGCGAATACAAAGGCACCGGCGTCTCGTACAAATCGATCAGCTTCACGTTCGCCCCCCGCTTGCGCAGCGCTTCTCCCATATAGCGCAGCAGCTTGGTGCTGGTGGCGTTGCGGCGGTTGCTTCCGGCGATTAAAACGATGTTCAGCTTCGTGTTCATTTTCGGGTCATCCTTTCAGGCGTTTCGTCGTGATCTCGTTTACAATTTCAGTTTACCTGTGATTAACCGTCTCCGCTTCGGTACAAGGGCGGCCCAGCGCCTCGGCAATTTGCCCCTGCCATGCCGGACCTGGAGTCGTACGACTTTGGTCGTAGACCGGAGCCGCGGCAGCTCAGGCAAACCCGTGCTTGACCGCGTACAGCGCCGCCTGCGTGCGGTCGGCCAAGCCGAGCTTGGCCAATACGCTGCTGACATGCGTCTTCACTGTCTTTTCCGTGATGCCGAGCGCAGCGGCGATTTCTTTATTGGAGCAGCCTTGCGCGATCAGTCCGAGCACTTCTTTCTCCCGCTCGGTCAGCCGCTCCGGCGCGCTGCTGTCCGGCTTGGCGGGCGCAGCCAAATGCGACATGAGCTGGCCGGCAACGGCCGGGTCAAGCTGCGGCAACCCTCTGTGCGCTTGCCGAATCGCCTCCGCGATGCGCTCCGGATCGGCATCCTTCAGCAAATAACCGGCAGCGCCGGCCTTAATGGCCGCCAGCACATAGTCTTTATCGGAGAACGTCGTCAAGACGAGCACCTTCATGTCCGGGAAAAGCTCCCTGAGCACGCCCGTCGCCTCGATGCCGTTCATATTCGGCATGATCAAATCCATCAGCACGACGTCGGGCTGCAGCTGCTTCGCCAGCTCAACCGCCTCTTGCCCGTTGGCAGCCTCGCCGACAACTTGCAAATCGGGCTGCGTATTCAAATAATAGCGCAATCCTTGCCTTACGATGGCGTGATCGTCCACCAGCAGCAGTGTCAGCTTGTTAAGCGGTTCCAACCGTTCCATTCCCCCACTCCTCCTCTCGCCTCGTCACAGCGGCAGGCGGACCGTCACCTGCGTCCCTTTTCCCGCCTTGCTTGTCACCGTCAGCGTGCCTCCCAGCGCCTCGGCCCGCTCCCGCATCGTGGTCATGCCGTAGCCTGCCGTTTTCGCCGCCTTGCGCTTTGGCAGTCCGACTCCGTCGTCGGATACCGTCATGCACGCTTCCCACTGCGTAAACGACAGCTTGATTTGCGCCATGTCGCTGTGCGCATGCTTGCGGACGTTGTTCAAAGCTTCCTGTCCGATACGCCACAGCGCATCTTCGAGCCTTTCCGGAAGCTGCCGCAAATCCGCCGCGGCATACGAGACGCGGAGGCCTATACCTTCGCCGTAGCGCTGCAGACCGGTCAGCAAACCTTCCTCGAGCCCGACCGGACGCAGCTGGCGAATCATCGCCCGCATCTCTCCAGCGGCCGTTTGCGACAGCCGCTGCACTTCGCACAGCGCCTGCTTCGCCGCTTCCGGCACGTCCGGCAGCGAATGGGCGAGTCCTTTCGCATGGAGGCTCATCGAGAACAGCATTTGCGAGACGGAATCGTGCAAATCGCGGGCAATCCGGTTGCGCTCTTCCCAGCGCGCGAGCTCGCGCTGCTTCTCGTGCAAGTAAACGTTGTCGTACGTAAGCGCGACGTGGGCGGCGAGCGCTTCCAGCACTTCGGCATCGATCGCGTCCAGCCCCGATGGCCCGGCGCCGCCGACCGCCAGCACGCCGAACGGCTCGCCCTGCAGCACGAGGGGCGCCGCGACCCCGCTCCACCATTTCCCGCCGGGCGCGCCGAGCTCCTGTTCGTGACCGTACCATTGCACCGTGCGTTCTTCCGCCAGCGCCGCCGCCAGCATGCCTCCGCGTTTTTCGGCAACAGGTACAATATGTTCGTCCAGCTGCCCGCGTTGATACAGCGCCCGTCGGGATAAGCCTTGCGCCTCCTTCACGAACAACGCGACGCCCGGCCAGCCCATCCGTTCCCCGGCGCTGCCGACGATGCCTGCCGCCAGGCTGCGGCTGTCCAGCAGCGTGCCGATATGCCGGGTCACCTGCCCGAGCCGTTCGAACAGGGTAGCCCGCTTCTGCTCGGTCTGATATAGCCGGATCCGATGCGCGGCAGTTCCGATCTGATACGCGATCGATTGCAGCACAGCCAGCTCTTCGCCGCTGAAATGCGTTTTCCCCGGAGACGCGACGTTGAGGATGCCGAACAGCTCGGTCCCGGCGCGCAGCGGTATGGAAGCGTGATGGCTGATTCCTTGCGTATCTCCCCACCGGTACTTGATAGCGTCCTCAATGCGCTTGCAATTCAAAATGTTCACGGCGTGGCGGAGCCGCCCGTCCCAGAACCGGTCCAGACACCAGCAGCTCCCTTCCCGCATCGGCCGTTTGCCGTCGATCTCAAGCGCCGGCGGCAGCCGGCAATCGGCCGCACAGCTGAAATTGCAAGAGCCCGGCTTGGTCAAAAACACCCAGCCGGCCTGCAGTCCCGTCAGCTGCAGCAGCTTTTGCAGCACGGCGTCCAGCATCGGTTCCATCTCATAAGCGCCGTTGATCGTTTCGGCGATTTCCCGCAGCAGCTCGAGCCGCCGGATCGGCGTAAGCGGCGATTGTTCCAGTTCCATGCGTCCGACCTCGTTTCCCTCATATCCCTGGTATTCCAAGCGTAACCCATTCTCCGCGGGCGTGCAAAATGTCGGCATTACCGCGCATAAGCTTCCGGATTGACGACATGCCGCGGCCGCTGCCCGGCCAGCGCCTGCAGCACGCCTTCCGCAGCCAGAAGCGCCATCTGCGTGCGCGTCCGCACGCTCGCACTGCCGATATGCGGCAGCGTGACGACGTTCGGCAGCGTCAGCAGCGGATGGCTGGCCGGCACGGGCTCCGTCTCGAACACGTCGAGCCCGGCAGCCCATAGCGAACCGCTCCGCAGCGCATCGTACAAATCCGCTTCGTCGACGATGCCGCCGCGGGCGATGTTGATCAGCACGGCGGTCGGCTTCATGAGCTGCAGCTGCTCTTTGCGGATGAGCCCCGCCGTCTGCGGCGTATACGGCGTCAGGACGACGACGAAATCCGATTCGGAAAGCAGCCGCGGCAGCTCCGCATACGTCAAGCCAAGCCGCTCTTCCGCTTCCGGCTTGCGGCTGCGGTTATGGTACAGAACGTTCATGCCGAACCCTTGCGCGCGCCGCGCCACCGCCTCGCCGATGCGCCCCATGCCGATAATGCCGAGCGTCGCCCCGAACACGTCCATGCCCGTGAGCTGCAGTGGAGACCATGTCGTCCACTGGCCCCGCCGCAAATAATCGGACGCTTCGACGAGCCGTCTCGCCGTAGCCATCAGCAGCGCAAAAGCCAAATCGGCGGTCGTCTCGGTCAGCACGTCCGGGGTGTTCGTGACGAGCACGCCCCGCTCCGTCGCCGCTTTCACATCGATATGGTTGTAGCCGACAGACATCGTCCCGACCGCCTTCAGGCGCGGCGCGCGGGCAAGCAGCGCTGCGTCGATGCGCTCGGTCAGCAGACAGACGACACCGTCCGCATCGCCGATGTGCTCCTCCAGAAACGAACGGCTCGCGGGCTGTTCCGCGTGCGGCCATTCGACCGTATCCGCATGCGCCCGCAGCAGCGCCATCGCTTCTTGGGGCAGCTGCCTGGTAATGACGATTTTCATCCGGATTGCCTCCCTCGCAATAAGTTTCTCTGCTTCCATGTTAGCCGTTTCCCGCACTTTTTGCATCCAAATTTGCAGCTACAGCGGACTATTGCTTTCTGCTCCATTTTGTTCTAAATTTTGTTTACAGCGCATAAAAAATAAAATAAAATAAAACCAATAAACTTACTAGGTTTTTGAAAGGGGGCCATTAGCGCATGGACCTCAGCCTCGGAATCGCCGCTATGGGCTTAGTCGTAGGTTTTTTGGTCGGCCTGACCGGAGTCGGCGCGGCCTCACTGCTTACTCCCTTGCTCGTCATGATCGGCATCAATCCGTCCGTTGCCGTCGGTACCGACCTTGTGTACAACTCCGTGACGAAGCTGTTCGGCGTCATTCAGCACTGGCGGCAAAAAACGATCGATTTTCGCCTGGTGCGGTATTTGGCGGCCGGCAGCTTGCCGGCGGTCGTCGTCTCCGTCGCCGTACTGCGGTATTTTGCCGAATCTTATCATAACGAAGAAGCCATCATTAAGCATGCCTTAGGAATCGTATTAATTCTCGCCGCAGCGGCGACGATCTTCCGACTGCTCTTCGACGGCAAGCTGAAACCGAACCGTTGGCAGGCGAAGCCGATTGAGCAAAAGAAAGCGGTGCTCATCACCGTTGGCGCCGTTCTCGGCTTTATCGTCGGACTGACCTCGATCGGCTCCGGCTCGCTGTACGCTATCGCCTTAATGTATTTGTGCAGCATGAGCGCAGCCAAATTGGTCGGCACCGATATCGCCCATGCCTTTTTGCTGGCGACGCTGGCGGGCCTCCTTCATGCCGGCCTCGGCAACGTCAACTACGGCATGGCCCTCAACTTGCTGCTCGGCTCGATTCCCGGCGTGCTGCTCGGGAGCAGGCTGTCGGCCAAAGCGCCGACGAAGGTGACGCGCTCCGTCATCGCCGGCCTGATTTTGATCAGCGGCTTGAAACTGATTTGAATGAATTGCCGCAAGGAAAAACGGGCGGGCGCCGGCAATGGCGCCTGCCCGTTTTGCGCCAGGTGGGGCTATTAAGCCATTGAGTCCCCGGCGGCATTACAGCGGCATTTTCAGTCGTGCGCACCTTTGACCGCTGCTGCAAATGCTTTCGCTGCAACTGCAGCTGACAGTGTGCTCAAAATGCCGCTGTAAGTGCGCTTTGCGCAACTGCAGCGGCGTTTTTCATAAGCGGGCGGCGCCCCGGAGCCGGGAACGCCGGTCGCAGGCGTCACAACCGGGACCGCTGCAAATCCCTCAAGTCAGACCAGCGGATCATGCGGATTTGCTCAGCAGCGATGACGTTTCGAATGTCGGGATCGCGGAAGATGTCAAACTCCATGCCCCGCTTCTTCCAGTGCGGATTAATGGCCTTCAGCTCGTCGGTAACCAGGGAAGGATGGATGATGATTTCGGAAACTCCCGGCTGCAGCGACCGCAGCAGCGCTGCCATGCTATTCTTGAACATGTCGTACGTTTCGCCTTCGCCGAGCTCGAAGGGCAGCGACAGGAGCGCATCGAGAATGACGACGCCTTTCGCGTCGGCCATCGCTGCCCGCTGCTCGGCCAGCCGGGCCAGTTCGGGGCGCAAGCCACCCCCCGGGCTTATGCGTCTCGGCAGCCGGAACGGCAGCCCGTATGCGGCGCAAAGGTCAAATACGATGTCCAGAAAGTCCCGGCCTGTCTGCAAGCCGTACAAGCTCCCCATATGGTTATCGAGATGGGTTGGCGATAAGCCCATCCGCAGCGCCAATTCGATTTGGCTGACGAGCTCTTTGCGGACTTGTTCCGGATCCGCGTTCCGCTCGACGGTCAAGCTGTCCGGCGGAAAATACCCTTCATCGGTCGTAAGCGTGGAGACGCCGCCGCTGCGGGTGACGGGCCCCCATTTGTAGAAACGCCATTCGCTTGTGAGCGTCAAATGAACGCCAACATTATACTCCGGGTGCGCTGCCGCCCAACTTACCGCCTCTTTCGCCCACGAGCAGGGCATCATCACCGTAGCCGAGGAAATCGCGCCTTCGGCGAGCAGCTGCCGAATCCCCTCGTTCGTGGCGTGACACATGCCGAAGTCGTCGCCGTTCACGATGAGCAGACGGTCGTTTGCGCCATATCCTAGCGCTTTGGCAAGACTCATCAACTATGCCTCCTTTACGATTTTTCAAGGCAACGTGGAAAAAAGTGCTGCGCTGCGGGTCGGAAATCAACCTCCGGCCTCCGTTAAAGCCGCGTTCCTTTCATCATCCTTAGCGGGTGGAACGCGGCTTTAAAAGTCGTCTCTACGGTTGCTTTCCACCCTCCGCTCCGCATTTTTCCTTTCAATTCATAATCAATAAAGTATACGCAGTCCTCTTCAGCAGCTTGCCTAATACCTCATCGCCGCAGGCTGATCATATTGCCCGACGCGTAGCGGCGAAGCCCGCTGTAGAACAGCCGGACACCGCCTAAGCAAAGCAGGACGGTCACCGCCACGGCTCCGAGCAGAAACGGAACGTCAACTTGGCGCAGCAGCCCGATCGGCAAATAGCTGATGAAGCCCGCCGGAATAACGGTAAACAGCACCAGCTTCCCCAAGCCGCGGAAAATGCCCGTCGGATACGTCGTGAACGTCAGCAGCGCATTGAACAGCTGAAAACTGAGTCCTTCCGTATTGCCCAGCCAAAAGGCAAGGCAGCCGGAAATGACGGTGAAGAAAATAAAGATGAGCGTCGAAAGCGCCATGGCGAGCGCAAACTTGACGATTCCCGCTACTGATTTGTCTCCGAACGCGGCATAAATCATCAGCGCGAACAAGACGTCCCCGATCGCGCTCACCGACATTCTGCTGATGAGCACGTGCAGCAGCACCGGCTTCGGCTGCGACAAATACACGTCCAGCTGTCCGGTGGCGACAAGATTGGCGATGCGGGGCGCATTGCCGAACAGCGTCGCCATCACTCCGAAGCCGCCGGCCGCCACTGCCCACAGCATCATGACATCCCGCAGCTCCCAGCCGTTCAGCACCGGGAAGCGGCGGAAGTACAACCCCCAGAACACGATCCATACGACATTGTTGATGACCATCATGCCCGCCGTGAGCAGGAAGCTGAGGCGAAACTCCATCGCACCCGCGAGGTTCAGCTTCCAGCACTGCCAGACGAAAAGAAGGAGGCGCCGCAGCTGTCCCGGCCGCCCGTATTCGCTGATAGATGCCAGTCTGCCTTTATCCGCCGTTAACATTGAGCCTCTTCACTCCTTTCCGGTACACGAACACGGCGATGAGACCGAATACGGCAATCCAAAATGCCTGGGTCGCCAGCATCGCCGGCAGCCGGGTCCAATCGAACGCCACCGCCGTTTTCGCCGGGATATAAACGATTGCCTGCAGCGGCAGCCAGTGCCCGATACGCTGCAGCGCTTCCGGGAACAGCTCGAGGGGCATCAGCATGCCGCCGATCGTAAACAGGAATTTGTGATAGACGAATTCGAGGCCGCGCGTCTCCTCCACCCAGAAAGCGCTCAGCGCCAGCGTCATGTTGACCGTAAAATTGACCGTGAAGCCACCGAAGGCGGCGACCGGCAGCCACAGCAGCCCTGCGCCGAATGCGGGCGGCCCGATGACGAGCAGACCGAGCGCCCCGCCGAGCACCGCATTGACGGCGAAACGGATGGCGGCTTCGCTCATGTACTCGACGTAATGAAAAGCGATGAAGCTGATCGGGCGCACGAGCTTGAACGCCACATCGCCGCTTTTCACCTCTTCCTCGATCCGGGTGCACAGACTCGGGCAAGCGAGCGTCATCGCCTCCGTAACGACCAAGTACCACATAATCTGCTTGAAGCTGTAGCCGGCGATCAGCTCCGTGCCTTCGCCCTGAAACGTCGTCCGCCACAGCTGCAGGAAAATGTACAAAATGAGCAGAAGAAAGAGCGAGCGAACGAGGAAATCGGCGACGTACGCGAGCTGATTGCGCAGCGTAATTTTGCCGATAAATACATATTTGACGGACTTGCCGAGAGCGGTCATGTTGCCAGCTCCTCCTTTCCGCTGTAGCCGTACATGTGCGTAATGATGCTCTCCATCGGCGGATCCTCGACCGTAACGTCGACGATCCGGTGCCGCGCCATAATGCGCGACAGCGCCGCCTCGATCGTCGTCAGCTCCGTATCGACGGAGAGCGCCAGCCGAACGCCGCTCTGCTCCAGCACGCTCACCCCGGCGAGCTCCACCCTTTCCGGCTCCTCCTCCAGCACAAGCCGAATCGTCTTATGCGTCAAAAACCGCCGCTTCATCAGCTCGACGCGGTCATCGAACACGATGCGTCCGTAATTGATCACGATCGCCCGCTCGCACAGCCGTTCGATATCGCCGGCATCATGCGATGTCAGGAAAATCGTCGTTCCCTCCTCGCGGTTCAGCTCGCGAATGAGCTCGCGGATGCGCTGCTTGACGACGACGTCGAGCCCGATCGTCGGCTCGTCGAGAAACAGCACTTGCGGGCGGTGCAGCAGCGCGGCGGCAATTTCGCAGCGCATCCGTTCGCCGAGCGACAGCTTGCGCACGGCCGTATGCAAGTAAGGCCCGAGCTCGAACCGTTCGATCAGCTGGTCGCGCCGCTGCAAGTAATCGCCGCGGCGCAGTTCGTAAATGCGGCTCATCAGCTCGAACGTGTCGATCGGCGGCAGATGGTACCACAGCTGCGATTTTTGCCCGAACACGGAACCGATCCCGTACGACAGCTTCGTCCGCTCTTTCCACGGGCAGCAGCCGAGCACCTCCGCGTAGCCCGCGGTCGGGTGAAGAATGCCCGTCAGCATTTTGATCGTCGTCGATTTGCCGGCGCCGTTCGGCCCGAGAAACGCCAACGTCTCCCCTTGCTCGACCTTGAATGAAATGCTCCCGACTGCGGTCTTGTCTTCATAATCGGGCCTAACGAGCGCCTTCAGGCTGCCCGCGAAGCCTTCCCGTTTTTTCTTGGTGCGAAACGATTTGCCCAGCTGCTGTACAACAATCGACGCCATCCCGGCCAGCCTCCTCCTTTGATTCGCTAAAGCAAAAAAGACCCCCGGTCCGTTTCGCCTTAGCAGGCGGAACTTTCCGAAGGTCTTTTATCCCTTACGGTGTAGCCCGGCCGCCAAGGCCGGGGCCGGCTTCGCTCGGTTCGCCTCCCTCGCGGGGTCGGATCCCTAGAAGCCCTTCCGTTTATTTCCCATATATTAACACACCATGTTACGTACAGACAACAACAAAATGGATGACCGGCCGCCGAGCTTCTTGCAGGCAACAGTGCCGCATCATGTCAGTCCTTTGACTATCAAATTGCCGATTAAGGTGACAAGCCCCAAACCAATATTGAACCATCCCAAAAAGCGGGCTGCCTTTTTTTCCTTATTCATGCCCGCCGCTTCGTATGCTTTGACATCGATACGCAATATGGCGGTTCCGGCCAACAGAAACAACATGACGGTGAAGTTCACGTAGCCGATCGTTAGCCCCGCTCCCACTGCCGCCGCCTCCTTTACGCCGCTTTCATGCCGACACGCCGGATATGCAGCTTCACGCTGACATCAACGGCAAGGTCTTTATACATCTGCTGCCAGTTTTCTTTCGTCTTGATCTCCCGGTCCCAATATATCGGCTGCAACGCTCTGACATGCTCGCCGAAACCGAAAATATCAGACTGCTTTTCCTGCGTTTTTTGAATCAAATCCCGATACGCTTTTTCACCCTGCTTGGACAACTGCTGCTCGATTTGCTTGATCACGTCCTCGGTAATCGTTACTTGTTCGCTCGATTTCTCCAGTAAATTGCCTTCAATATCGATCTTGACGCGAATTACCGGTTTGCCGTTTACGATTTCGGTCCTGGTCGACGTTTTGCGGTTTCTGCCGCCGAACAAGACGTAGTCCGACGTTCCCGGGACTTTGACGAAAACTTCTCCTCCCGCCGGATTAAACCGGTGACTCCCATATAGAGCGGAACCTCCAGCGGCTTGGTCGTTCCGACCATCCGGTCACCGACGAACATCGCCAGCCCGTTTATCTGCATCATTCCTTGCTGCTTCAGCACCACATAGGGAAGAAACCCCTCCCTTCCTTTGGCCGAAGCGGCGCTCCAAAACAAGCCGAGAAAATCGTTCGGAAATTTGCCCATCCGCACCGATTGGTCCATCGTATCCATCAAGTAAAACGTCGGCACACGCTCGAGCTGCGGCGAAGCCTCATCACCTCCGCCGCTTTCCCGCGGCTGACGACCATCCACGTCATTCTGCGGATTTCCGGATTGCGGCGCAAAAAGTCGTTCAAGTTTTGGATTCCTTTTTTCGCGACCGCCTCGGAGATGACGATGACGCGCAGATGGCCGTAAAACAACGGCAACGCTACGCTCTGCTGCATATTGTTCAGCGCATCGTTAATCGTTTGCCCGAATCCGTCCACGACCCATACCGTATTTTGCCCGCCGGCGCCGCCCCCGCCTCCGCCGCTGCCGCTCACGCCGGGGCCGAGCGGAATGCGCCCGGGCACGGCAATCTGCATCGTCACGCGAATATTTCCTGTTTCCGGCTCCGGAAAGGAGCCGCGCAAATGGGACACTTCCCCTTCGTTTTTGTTCACGGTTTGCTCGGAAGCCACATCGATGCCAACGCCAAGCACGACAGCGCGCTGCTCGATTTCCTGGCGGTCCCAGCATCCGGACAGCAGCGGCACGGCAAGGACGAAAACCAGGAGCAGCCTAGCTTGCGTTCTCCGCGTCCTTTCCATTGCCCGCGTCCCCCCTTTTTTTGCGAATGACCGCGACGAGGAGCACTATAAGCGGATAAACGATCGTAATCAGCAATCCGAGGCGCCCGGCTATCGCAATAATATCGTACATCTGCACCACGTTTTGCGGGACCATCGCAAGCGCGAACAGAAACGGCAAAATGAACGGCGCCAGCAGCTTGTGATCGCGCAGACGAAAAAATCGGCTCATCGCATGAATCGTAAAATAGTAAGTGGAAAACAGCGTGGTAAATACAGCCGTTACCCAGACGGCGAGAAACGCCGCGTCGAGCCGTTCCAGGATGTTGCCGGGAAGCGACGTCGCTTTGGCGAGCTCCAGCGTGGGCCACAGCAAGTTGTTCGTTTCCGCAGGCCCGAAGACGCCGACCGCTGCGATGACTGTGGAGACGTACAGCCCTCCAGCGATGAATACGCCCCAGAAGCCGGCGACCATAGCTCTGTCCGGCCTTCGCATGGCTGGAATCACCATCGTATAGACGAAGCTGCCTTGAAACAAAGCGGCAATCGTCAGAACGCCCCTCCACATATCGGTTGGCGAAGGTTCGTTTCCCCACACCGGCAGCAAATTGATGAACTGGGCGTTTTTTAACGACAGCGCCAAAATCAGGACGATCGGAAATACGATCAGCGGCAAATAAAAATGATGAATATAGGCAAACGTCGTCATATCGTTGCGGGACGACAGCGAAGCCATCAGCAGCATGACGATGACGGTCACTTCGAGCGGCGTCCTTTTCAATACCGACGTGATGACGACTTCCCCGAACTCCCTCGCTGCAAGAGCAGTAAGAAACGCGAAAAAGCCGATGATCAGCACGTTCCCTATCCAAGCAGTCCATTTGCCCAAAACGGCTTCACTGTAAAGAATGATCGACTGCCGCGGAAAACGGATGCCCAGCTTCGTGATGATCCATATGCCGATATATGCAATAATGCCTCCCAGCAGCGTCAGCAAAGGAGCGCCGGAGTTGCCGTCGCGGACGGCGAAAAGGGGCAGCGGCAGCACGCCTACCCCGATGATGGTGCTAATGAGAATCGCTGCCGCCTGTATCGCCGTTATTTGACGAGGATATTCCAATCTTCATCTCCTCCTTGTGGTTGCCGACCTTGAGCGGATCGAGCGTGTTGTGCGGCGGCTCTTTGAGCTCGTCCATCACGCTGCCGCCGACACGGTCGTCGTTAGGCGTATGCAGCATGGCCGGCCGCTTCTTCATAGACCATAGCGGCGCGCGCGCAACCGTGTCCTTCATGCTGTCGAAATTGCCCGGCACGACGGGGCTTAAATATGGGACGCCGAACGACCGCAGGGAAAGCAAATGATTGGCGATCAATATCAAACCGACCATCACCCCGTACAGCCCGAACATGGCCGCCAATATGACGAGCGGAAAGCGCAGCAGCCGCAGCGCCAAAGCCGCGTTGTACGCCGGCGTGGCAAATGAGCCGATCGTCGTTAAAGCGATCACGACGACGGTGATCGGACTGACGAAGCCGGCGGAAACCGCCGCCTGGCCGACGACAAGAACGCCGACGATCGACAGCGCTCCCCCGATTTGCTGCGGCAGCCGGAGCGTCGCTTCGCGCAGCACCTCCATCGACGCTTCCATCATGAGCACTTCGACGACGGACGGGAAAGGAATGCCCGCGCGTCCGCCGGATACGGCTACGGCGAACTTCGTCGGAATAAGCTCGGGGTTGAACGCGATGATCGCTACGTACAGCGATGGGGTGATGAGCGAGAATGCGAGAGCGAGCAGCCTGGCCAGACGGATGAAGCTGACCATGACGAACCGCTCCGAGTAGTCCTCGGTCGTCTGGTAGAACTGGTTGAACACCGTTGGCACGATAAGGGCGAACGGAGAACCGTCCACCAAAATGACGACTCTCCCTTCCAGCAAATTCGCCACCGCTTTATCCGTGCGCTCCGTGTTTTGCACTTGCGGAAAAGGCGAGAAATTGTTGTCTTCGATAAACTGCTCAAGATAACCGACGTCCAGTACGCCGTCAATGTCGATCACCGACAGCCGGTTCTCCACCTCTTGCACGAGAGCGTCGCTCACGATACCCTTCAAATAACAGACGGCGACTCGGGATTTGGTAACGCGGCCCAGCTTCATGGACTTGATTTTCAAATCGGTTGTCGGCAGCCTGTAGCGCAGAAGCGAAAGGTTCGTCCCGAGCTGCTCGATAAATCCTTCGCGCGGACCGCGGATGACCTGCTCGGTTTCCGGCTGGTCGATCGCACGCTTCTCTACCTTGGTCGTTTCGACCATGATCGCTTCGTCCATGCCGTCCACGACGATGACTGTCCCGCCGCGCAGCAGCGATTCGACGATCATGGCAAATCTATCGTCCGACGACGCTTTGCCATGATACAGCGTATCGCGCAAAATGACGTCCTTCAGTTCATGAACGTCGAACTGGATTCCCGTCAAATGAGCGGGCACGTGCATGAGCGGCTTCAAAATGTCTGTATTCACGAGAGCCGTATCGGACATATTCGAGAAAGAGAACATGACCGCCGGAAATGCGCCGAACACGTCGAACCGGCGCTGCATAAAGTCGCCGTTATCCCCGAGCAAGCCGTTCACGAACGCAATGGTTTGCTCCAGATCGCCCGTGATCCGCTTGTCGCCGTGCTGCTCCGTAAATTGATCGGGCACCCGATTGATCTCGATCTGAGGGGCTCTCTTCTTTTTGCCGCTGCGCAATTTACTCCATTCCCATTTCGTCATGGGGCACCTCTCGCTGAATCCGGGATTCGTTTTCCATATCTTTCATATCGTTGCCCGGAATTGAAAAATTATGTATATAAAAACGAACAGACCGCAGAGGGGACGGTCTGTTCGTTTTGATGTACGTTCGTATTCAGGTTACCGTGTACGCGCTTCGCACGGATTCGATGCCGCGCCTCGCAACGTCCAGGGCGGAGCTGCCATGGAAGTCCTGGATAAACAGCTCCAGAGACAAATAACCGCTATAGCCGGCTTCATGAAGCAGTTTGGCGAAGCGGCCTGAGGGAAAAATCCCTTCTCCCGGGAACACCCGGTCCCGGTCAGCGATCGTTTCGCGGGGCGGCGATGCGGGATAGTCGTTGACGTGCACGATTCCGATCCGTTCGCCGTTCACGTACGAAAGCGCCTCGATAGAGCTGCCGCCCGTGTACATGTGGAACGGGTCTAGCAGCAGTTTCGCGTCGGCCACGCCGCTTTCTATAGCGACATATACCGCCTCGCCAAGACGGGACAGGCGCCCCGCGCGCCCCCAAAATTCGAGCAACGGCTCCACGCCAAAGCCGCGCGCAAGTTCCGCCAGCTCGGCGAAGTGGCCGGCCATCTGCTCCAGCGGAACGTTCTCGACCCGGCCGAACGGCGGCGCGGCAGCGGCCGGGCAGCCGAGCTCGGCGAGCAGCTCCAGCTCTCGGCGCGCCAGCTCGAACCCCCGTGCGCGCTCCGCCGCGTCTTCATCGGACCACGCCCAGAAGGCGATGGCGTTCACAATCTGAATGCCGCAGCTTTCGGCCGAGCTGCGCAGCCCGCCGATCTTGCCGCCTCCGGCGGCATAAGCTTCCAGATCGCGGACCCATATTTCGATGCCCTCGTAGCCGGCTTCAGCCGCTACGCGGATCTGCTCCTCGATTCCGAGTTTGTAAGGAATCAGCGTGGATGTGTTAAGCGAAAGCTTGAACGGAAACATGGCGACGCTCCTTTTTAAGTACGAGATAGTTTGGGTTGCCCGAGAAAGTAGCTGCGCTGCGGACCTAAGAATGTGGGTCTCCGGCTTCGCCAACAATCGTGTTCGAATGAATTCGAAAATAGGGTTGCAACACGATTTCAAAGGCGCACGCTTCGCTCATAGCCTACATTCCCATCCTCCGCTCCGCCTTTCCCCGGCAGCCTTACTACGGCTCCACGAGCCCTAGTTTCAAGAGGTTGCCGTAGCTGATCTTGAGGCTTTCGAACGGATCGCGGCGGCACAAGTCCTGCTCGACGACGAGCCACTGCACGCCGATCTGCTCCGCTACGCCGGCCACCTCGGCAAAATCGATGATTCCTTCGCCGATTTCCGCAAAAAAACGTTCGTCTCCGGCTTCCATGTCTTTGACGTGCAGCAGCGGAGCGCGCCCCTTCAGCTTGCTTAAGTAGGCCGCCGGATCTTCGCCGCCTTTCTTGATCCAATACGTGTCGAGCTCGGTCTGCACAAGCTCGGGATCGGTCTCGCGCAGCAAAATGTCCAGAATATACTCGCCGTCAAACTTCGCGAATTCCCAATCGTGGTTATGATACAGAAACGTAATGCCGCGCCTCCTGAACTTCTCGCCGATGCCGTTCATTTTCCTCGCCTGCTCAATCACGTCTTGCCTGGAGCCGAAGCGGAGGGAAATCGTCACGAACTTGCCTCCGTCCGTCTCTTCCAAATAATCGGCAATTTCGTCGGGATCGAAGTCCAGCGTATCGAAACCGGCGTGCGTGCCGATGACCCGCAGACCAAGCCGGTCAAGCAGCGCCTTCTGCGCGGATACGGTCATCCCTTCCGGCGGGGGGCCTAATTCGATGCCTTTATAGCCGATGGCGGCGACCCGCTCCAGCGAGCCCGCATAGTCTTGCGCCAGCGCTTCGCGAATGGTGTACGGCTGAACGGCGACCGGAAATCGTTTCAATGCCCTCATCCTTTCGGTTCGGATCTGAACTGCCGGTTCTTTTACAGGTCGAGCCTGTTGTATTTCAGACCGAGCGGCAGCGACGCGGGGCGCTCGGCCGTCGTACGGAGATGGACGTGGCTCTCCGTTTGCGACGATTCGAAGATGGCGAGCGAAATGTCGAGTACGTGCCGGGCCAACTGACCGCTCGCGCGGTGCTGCCTGCCGGACCGAACGGCGTATGCCATGTCGGCGATTCCAATGCCGCGGCCCTCTTCCTTATACGGGTGCGTATGGGGAATTTCCTTCGTCTCCCCGTTCGGGAACTTGATATGTACGGCGCCGCCGAAAAAGTTCGGGTCCGGTACGGACAGGTTGCCCTCCGTGCCGAACACCTCCAGCCGCGGCGAATAGCCGAAGCTTTCTTTGGCCGCCTGCAGCGTAGCGATGGCGCCGTTATGGAAATCGAGAACGGCCGCTGCGTTCGTCGGCGCCTCCACCGGAACCGTCATCCCGTAAGCGGGCGATTTCGGATTCATGACCTTCACTTCGCGGTGCAGCTGCTGCGCCGAGCCGGTTACGCGCCGCACCGGGCCGAGCATGGCGATGAGCGCCGTCAAATAGTACGGGCCCATGTCCATAATCGGGTCGCCGCCAAGCTTCAGGAAATTTTGGAAGTTCGGATGCGTACCGGCGGCTGCGCTGCCCATCATGATCGTACCGCTCGCGGCGTAAGGCCAGCCGATCCAGCCGTCGTCGATGAGCTTGATGCACGTTTGCAGCCCCGCGCCGAGAAACGTATCGGGCGCGCAGCCGACGAGCAGCCTTTTCGCTTCCGCCAGCGCCAGCACTTCGTCGGCGTCATCGCGCGACAGGGCGAACGGCTTCTCCGTATACACGTGCTTGCCCGCCTGCAGCGCCCGCAAGTTGAGCGGAGCGTGGGCGGCAGGAGCCGTTAAATTGACAACGATTTCAATTTCGGGATCAGCCAGCAGCTGGTCGACCGAATAAACGTTCGCGATGCCGAACTCTTCCGCCCGTCGGCCGGCAAGCTCCGGCACCAGATCGGCGACTGCTTTCACCTCCACAATGTCGCTGAACATATCCGTGCAATTTTTCAAATAAATGCCGCTGATCATCCCGGCGCCGATGACGCCGATCTTCACTTTGCGCACCGCTCATCCCTCCTGTCCGTCATGGGCGTAGCTTGTTGAACTTATTATAGCAGTTTTCCGCACGCGTCCTTCCATATATTTACTGATAAAGTTCGGCAACTTTCGCAACCCGGCCCGAACAGGCAGTGCTGAATGGCGGAAATTAAGCCCATGTTCGCTAATCAGCGACTTCGTTGACGCCGATTATCAGCTAATATGGGAGAATCAGCGCCCGTTACTAGTTGCGAATCGGCCAAGTACAGGCACAGCTTATACTTTCCGACATAGCAAAAAGCCTGAATAAAGCGGCTTTCGCAGCTTTATTCAGGCTTTTGTTCAGGCTAAAGTTCGCCCCGTGTCCGATTTGGCCTACCGCTCAGGCCAGCGCTCTATTGATCGCTTCCAGCACCCTTTCGGCCTGGAAAGGCTTGACGACAAAATCTTTGGCCCCCGCTTGAATCGCCTGGACGACCATTCCTTGCTGTCCCATCGCCGAGCACATGATCACTTTCGCTTTCGGGTCTTCGCTCTTGATCCGTTTTAACGCCTCGATGCCTTCCATCTCCGGCATCGTAATGTCCAACGTCACCAGATCGGGCTTTAATTTCCCGTATTGATCGATCGCTTCCAGACCGTTGCCGGCCTCTCCGACGACCTGATGGCCCCTTTGATCAAATATCTTTCAGCATCATGCGCATGAACGCCGCATCATCGACTACCAAAATATTCGCCATCTGTTACCCCGCCTTGTCTGTATGTATTAATAAAACGATGTTGAGTTGTCCGATTTGCTCGATCCCGATCGGCACGGAGAAGCCCGCTACGAACGGGAACAGCTTCATATCCCCCATAAGAATGGTCGGAGGCGTAATATCGAGCTTTCGCTCTTTAAGCGACATATAGGTGCACAAGTTTCCCGCCATCATGTTGGCGATTTCGCCGACAAAGCTGTGCAGCATTTCCCCCTCCAGCGCCATGCCGAACATCGCCCCGCCGAGGCCGCTGAACGCCTGCGTGCCGCCGTCGATGATCAGCTGCCCTTCCATATCGCCGGTAAACCCTATCAATACGCACATTTCGCTATGCAGGGCGCTCTTCGTAAACGGCTCCGGCTCTCCCATCGCAATGGGGACGTGCAGCACCTGTTTGGCGGAGGCCATCGCACCTTCCAATAGATCGTTCGCTCTTTCGTTTAATGACAACAAAGAAGCTTCCTCCTCAGCTTGTGCACTATCAGCCCGGCTAGGTACGCTTGCCGCCGAGCTTGCTGATGATGCCCGATACTTCCAGGATCAAGGCGACTTTGCCGTCGCCCAATATCGTAGCGCCGGCGATGCAATCCACTTTGCCAATATAGGAGCCGAGCGATTTGATGACGATCTCCTGGTTCCCGATCAGCTCGTCCACCGCCAGCGCCAGCCGTTTCTCGGCCGAGCCCACGATAACGAGCGGAATGTGCCGTCTTCCTTTATCCGCCTTCGGAATGTGGAAATGTTCGTGGATCCAGGCGACCGGAATTACTTGATTGCGCAGCAAAATGACCGATTGCCCGCGAATGCTTTGAATATCGTCATAGGTTACGCGCACAATCTCGGCGATGTTGCTCATCGGAATAATGTACGTCTGATCGTGCAGCTTCACCAGCAGCCCGATAATGATGGCCAGCGTGAGCGGCAGCCTGATTTTGAAGCTCGTCCCTTGCCCTAATTTCGTATCGATATCGATGAGGCCGTTCAATTTCTCGATATGGCTTCTGACGATGTCCATGCCTACGCCGCGTCCGGAAATGTCGCTGACGGCGGCGGCCGTCGAGAAGCCCGGGCGGAAAATGAGCTCGATCGCTTCCCGGTCGCTTAGCCGCTCCGCTTCTTCCGCGGAAATAATGCCTTTGTTCAGAGCCGACCCCTTCATCTTCGCCGGATCGATGCCGGCGCCGTCGTCTTCCACATAGATAACGACCTGGTTGTCTTCGTGCGCAGCTCTGATCGTCAGCGTCCCTTTGCGGCTCTTGCCCGCGAGCTCCCGTTTCTCCGGCGATTCGATGCCGTGGTCGACGGCATTGCCGATCAAATGAATGAGCGGATCGGCGATTTCTTCGATCAAGGTCCGGTCCAGCTCCGTATCTTTCCCTTCGATCGCAAGCTCGATGTCTTTGCCCAAGTCGCGGGAAAGATCCCGGATCATGCGCGGGAACCGGTTGAACAGCTGCTCGATCGGCAGCATTCTCGCCTTCATGACGCTCTCCTGCAAGTCGCCGATAATGCGCGACAAATGGTCGGAAATTTGCCCCAGCTCAGCGACGGTCTCGTCGGAAAACCGCCTGCTTTGCGTCCGTTCCACTTGATGGATCCGGGTCTGGTCGATGACGAGCTCGCCGACGAGATTCATCAGGTGCTCCAGACGCTCTACGCTGACGCGAATCGTTTGCGATTTGGCTTTCCCAGGCGATGCTTGCTCGCCTTCGGCTTGTTTGTCCGGGACGAAGGTTGCCGGAGCGGCAGCGGCGGCAGTGTCGGCGACGGCCGCGCCCGGATTCAGCAGCTCGCTCTCTTGCGAGTCGATTTCTTCAACGGTAACTGCGGCGACGTCCGTCAAATTGGCGACTTGCGCTTTCAGCTCTTCGAAGCTTTGGCTGCCGGCATAGAGGAATACGGCATCCAGCGGAGCGCTGCCCTGCTCGTCAATCGCTTCGAGCTCCGGGGCGGTCAAGAGCACGTCTCCCCATTCGCTCATATTGGAATGAATGACGTACGCCCGCGCCCCTTTTATGACGCAATCGGCGGAAATTTGCACATGAATCCAGCACACCCGCAGTCCGCGCTCTTGCGCTTCCTGAACCTTGAGACGGGTATCCAGATTGAGAACCGGCTTGGAAACGGCAGGTGTCGCCGTGCTGAATGACACGACCGTATGCGCCCCGGAGAACGATTGCAGCTCGCGGATGCGGCCGGAGACGTCCACGGAGGGGGCATCGCCGCGCACGATATTTTCTTTCAACTGCTTGAGGCAGTCCATCGACTTGAACAGCAGATCGATCAGCGCCCCGGATACCGTTAATTCCTTGTTCCTCACCAGATCGAGCAGATGCTCCATTTCGTGAGTCACCTGCTTCATTTCTTCGAAGCCCATCGCTGCAGACGAGCCCTTCAATGTGTGAGCGGCGCGGAACAGGCTTTGGATGACCCGCTCGGATTCCCCGGCTTGCTCCAGCTTCAATATTTCATCGTCCATCAGCTGCAGCTGCTCGTCCAATTCTTCCAGAAACAGCTCTTTGTAATCGGACATCATCGCGCCGTCACTCCTATTCATGCAGCAGGACCGTGTCCAGCTTCAAAATGCCGACAAGTCCGCCGCCCGTCAGGCCGATGCCGACGAAGAAGTTGCCGTCGATCCCCCCGACTCGGTCCGGCGGAAGCTGAATATCGGAGAAAGTCGTTACTTTATTGACGCGGTCGACGATAATGCCGACGGTATCTTCCTGATGATTAACGACCACAATTCTCGTATTTTTGGAATCCGTCTCCTGGTCGAGGCCGAACAAATGGCGAAGACTGATGACCGGCACGATTTTTCCCCGCAAATTAATGACCCCTTTCACATAGGGCATAACGTTGGGGATGTGCGTAATATCCTGCATCTTGATGATTTCGTGGATATCCTGGATACGAATGGCGTATCGTTCGTTGCCGATGCCAAATTCGATATACTGCTCCTGCTCGGTCACCTGCATATTGCCTTCCTCCTCGGTTCGAATTGGCCCCCGCCGGCATTGTGACGGAGTAAGAAAAGCTTCTTTCGAAGCCTTCTCGACGATGAGCGGCCGCGTTTAGCGGAAGCTTTCCATGCCGTAAAGAATGTTCTTCTGTTCGCTTTATCGCTTCACAGAACTTAAACATTCTGTAACGGTAAAAAAACTGCCCCCGCTTGGCAGGGGCAGCTTCTTCTCATTCCCCCATGGTAACCCGGCTATCTTGGCATCCGCTTTAGACCCGTGGTTTTGCGTCCTTATCTTTCGATAAGTTTGCCTTTATCAATGGATTGCGACTTTCGATTCATTTTTTTCGACATTTTTTGATATTTCTCTACTCAATATTACATGACAAATTGTCGAACATCAAGCTATATTTGGTAATTTTCAGTCTTTTTTGATCATGCATCCCCTCACTTTCGCCACGACGCCCGCTTTAACCGCAACGCATTGGAAACGACCGAAACCGAACTGAACGCCATCGCCGTACCCGCAACCCAAGGCGCGAACCAGCCCATGAAAGCTAAAGGAATCGCCAGCACGTTATAGACAAGGGCAAAGGCCAGGTTTTGCCGAATATTTCGCATCGTTTTCCGGCTGATCACAATCGCATCTGCCACTCGATTCACATCGCTATGAAGCAAATTGATGTCCGCCGCGTCTTTGGCGATTTCCGTCCCCGTTCCGATGGCAATGCCAATGTCGGCCGCCGCCAAAGCGGGTGCATCGTTGATTCCGTCCCCGACCATGGCTACGCGCTCCCCTCTTTGCTGCAGCCTTCGAACCAGCTTTACCTTGTCGTCCGGCAGCATTTCGCTATGCACTTCAGCAATTCCGGCTTTCGACGCGATCACATCCGCTGTACGCCGGTTATCCCCTGTGACCATGATGACTCTGATCCCCATCCTCTTTAGCCTTCTTACGGCTTGGGGGGCTGCCGCTTTGACCGTATCCGCTAAGGCGACGATTCCGGCAAAATTCCCATCAACAGCTGTGAAGAGGACGGTCCTCCCCTCCGCTTCCAGCCGAAGCGCCTGCTCCACGTTCGCTTCGATCGGGACCCCGCACCGATTCAATAGCTTTTTGGAGCCGATGACAATCTCATGGCCGTCTGCCAAAGCCCTCACTCCTTGCCCGGATAACGGCTCGTACTCGTCCGGACTCGGGATTTGGATCCCTCTCTTTTGCGCTTCCTTGACGACTGCTTTCGCGTACGGGTGCTCCGACAAAGCTTCGGCTGCTGCCAATAAACGCAGAAGCTGGCGGTCGCTGCGCCCATGGCCGATCAACTCCGTGACCCGAGGGGTTCCGGTTGTCAATGTGCCTGTCTTATCGAAAAGCACGGCTCCTACCCGCTGAAGCTGTTCCATATGTTTCCCTTCTTTAAACAGGATTCCGGCTTCCGCAGCGCGGCCTGTGCCCACAAGGACGGACGTAGGAGTTGCCAGGCCGAGCGCACAGGGGCAAGCGATCACCAGTACCGCCATCGCCTTGAACAGAGCTCCGCCAACATGGCCCGGCTCCAGCCAGAACATCCATAGGCAAAATGTCGAAACGGCCAAAACAAGCACCACGGGAACAAAAACAGCCGCCATCCGATCCGCGAGCCGTTGAATGTCGGCCTTCGACAGCTGCGCTTCCTCCATCAGGCGTATCATTTTGCCAAGCGCTGTCTGATCGCCCACCGCCGTAGCTTTCACCACCAGCCTTCCGGTTACGTTGCGAATTCCTGCCGCCACCTTGTCGCCGGGGCTTTTCTCGGAAGGCACAGCCTCCCCCGTAAGCAGGGATTCGTCAAGCGCGGAACTTCCTGCGACGACTTGTCCGTCCACCGGAACGGAATCGCCGGGATCTATGACGATGTGATCGCCAATCCGGACGGCATCTGGCGGGACAGAAGTCTCTTTCCCTTCGCGGAGCACCTTGACCGTGCCAACCTGCATCGATCGCAGCCTGCTTATGGCTTGCAGCGTCCTTCGTTTGGCCGATGCCTCCAGCCATTTGCCCAGCAGCACGACCGTAATGATCATGGCGCTTGTCTCGAAATAAACCGCGTGAGGGTTAACAAAGGCGGAGCGAAGGGACCGGATGGCCACAAAATGGCTGTAAAAATAAGCGGCGGTAGTACTTATGGCGACGAGCACATCCATATTGGCCGTTCTGTTTTTCAGAGCTTGCCAGGCGCGAAAATAAAAGTCGCGGCCCAGCACAAATTGGACGGGAGTCGCCAAGAGCCATTGAAACCACGGCTTCAGAAATATTTCAGGCACCCATAGGCCTGAAGTAAACGAATAATGCCGGACCATTGCCCACAATAGGGGGAAGGTTAAAATTGCAGACCAAATGAGCTTCGTTGGCGTTGCCGTTCCGGCCTCAGCATCATTATTCCGTTCCTCCTTTAGTTTGGCGCCATATCCGAGCTGCTCGATCCTCCCGACGATATGCTCTTTCTGTATGGCCGACGGTTCAATAACGATAGCGGCGCTTCCCGTCGCCAAGTTAACGGAAATTTGTTTGACGCCGTGAAGTTTGCCGACGACTTTCTCAATCCGGGCCGAACAAGCGGCACAAGTCATTCCCGTAATATGCAAATTGAGCTGCTCCGTCTCCTCTCCCGAGCTCATCGCGATCACCTCCATACCATGTTTCCGCGTTACTTGAAACTATATGGGACATGGCCCGGGAACATGACCGATCCGCGCTGAAGGAGACGCAAATAGCTCTTTCGGGCCATAGGAGGGCAACGCAGCCAAAAAAACGCACGGGCAGCAACCGTTCGCTGCGCATGCGTTTTTTTGCTGACTCGCCTCAATATTTCGCGCCGCCGTCGGCCAGTCCGCCGATGACGAAGCTTTGCGCGCCGAGGTACAGGATTAAAGCCGGGATGGAGGCAATGACCGACGAGCTCATGAGCAGCCCCCAAATGAACGAATCGGAAAACTTGAAGCTGGCGATGCCGATCATCGCTGTTTGTTGGCTCGGGCTCGTCGTCACGACGAGCGCGTACAGAAACTCGTTCCACGACATCGTGAAGGCGAACGTCGCTACGACGGCGATGCCCGGCGCCGCAATGGGCAGAACGATTTTGCGCAGCGTTTGCAGCCGGGTGCAGCCGTCGATGAGCGCCGCTTCTTCCAGCGCCCGCGGGATCGCTTTGAAGTAGCTCAGCAGCATGTAGCAGCAATACGGCACGATAAAGGTCGGGTAGATGATGAGCAGGCCGAACTTGTTGTCGGCGAAGCCGAGCTTGCTGACGAGCACGTACATCGGGATGAACAGCACCGACGCCGGCATCAGGTAACAAACGATAATGCTTCTCGTCACGAACTTGCGCCCGTGAAACTTGAGCCGCGTCAAGCTGTAGGAACCGAAAATGCTGATCGTCAGCGACAGCAGCGTCGCCAGCGAAGATACCGTCAAGCTGTTTTTGATATTCGTCATAAATTTCGTTTGCGTAAACAGATCGCTGTAATGCTTCGTCGTCACTTGCGCCGGAATGAGGCTGGGCTTCGTATCGTACATTTTGTCGTTGGGGGTGAACGACGTTTTCACCATCCAGTAGAGGGGAACAGCGTCCAGATCAAGCCGACGACGACGATCGCGTAAATCAGCGCATGTTTGCGCACGGCGCGCAAGCGCCTGGCGGATGCCCTCATCTCGAGCCACCACCTCCCTCAGTCGTCTTTTGCCAGCTTGCGCGTCATGATATACATGAGCACGAGCAGGATCGGGATAATCGAGCCGGCGACGCTGAGCGATTTGCCCATATTGTTTTGGAGAAACGCCGTCTCGTACGTGTAGACGGAGATGACCGCCGAATTGTACAAAGGCCCTCCGCCGGTAATGAGAAAAATGTTTTCAAAATCGTTGAACGTCCATATCGACGACAGCATCGTCGTAATGACGATGACCGAGCTGATGGAAGGAATCGTGACCGAGAAAAACTGGCGGATCGGGCCCGCCCCGTCGATTTTCGCCGCTTCGTACAGCTGCCGGTCGATCGTCTGCAGGCCGCCGAGAATGCTGAACAGAAAAAACGGTATGCCGCGCCAAATGTTGACGATAATGACCGATACCAAGGCGATGTTTGGCCCGCTAAGCCAGGCGATCGGCGTCTGAATGAGGCCGATGTCGAGCAGCAGCTGATTGAAGATGCCGTACGTGTCGTTGTACATCCATTTCCATGTCAGCGCCGCGACCAGACCGGATATGGCCCACGGCACGAGGAACAGCACCCGCACGACGGACCTGCCGAAAAAAGGCTGGTTCAATGTCAAGGCGAAAATCATCCCGAAAATGAGCTTGAACACGACGTCAGTAATAAAATAAACGAACGTGTTTTTCAGCACTTTCCAGTAAATCGGATCGGAGAAAATTTCCTTATAGTTGGCGAACCCGATAAAATGGGCGTCGGCGCCTACCGTTTTGTCGGTCAGGCTCAAGTAGAGCGCGCTGACGAAAGGAATGCCGATCACCACGAAAATGACGATGATGATCGGCATGACCGACGCATACCCGAGCGCGAGTTCGCTTCTTCGATTGGATTGCAGCACGTTACCACCAGCCCCAGCGGAACATACGCCTGCTCCGGTTATTTTTTCTCGTACACCTTCTTATAGCCTTGTTCGATCGCGTCCAGCGCCTTTTGCGGATCTACCTTATTCACGACGATGCTTTGCACCGCTTTCGACAAAACGTTCTCACTCACAACCTGCGAAGCGCGCGCGTCCGGAGGGCCGGGGTCGCCGAGCGGAACGATGTTTTTCGACGCCTCGAACCAGCCTTTGTTTTCCGGCCGCTGCCAAAACTCCGTGTTCTCGTAGCCGTTCAGCACCGGCACGGCGAGGCCGTTCAGCTTCTCGATCAGCTTCCCGTAAAAATCTTTGTTGAAGAAATAATCGATATATTTTTTGGCGTTGTCGAGATTTTTGCCTTTGCTGAACATGACGAATACGGTGCCCCCGCCGGAGCCGAACTGCCGCTTCGGCCCGGCCGGCCAAGGAAGGATCAGCGTTTTTTGCAACAGGTCCGGCTTATCGTTGCGCATCGCCGCATAGATGCTGCTGGAGTTGAAGACGATGCCGACTGTGCCCGCCAAGTAAGCGGTGTTGTTCCAGGAATCGTCGCCGGTTACGGCGCTCGCCGGAACGAGCTTTTCCGTGAAAAAGCTGGCGTCCATCTTGATCGCTTCGAGCGCTTCCGGTGTGTTCACCGTCACTTTGCCGTCTTTATCGACGAGATCGGTGCCGTACGTGCGGATGAGGTCGCTGATCCGGCCTTCCGAATCGCCGCCGCCGCCGAGCTGGAAGCCGAGGCCATAGAAATTGTTTTTCGGGTCGTTGATCGCTTGCGCCACTTTTTTGATGTCGTCCCACGTTTTCGGCGGATCCAGCTTCTTCTCTTCCAGCTTGTCTTTGCGCACGTACATGACGTTCGGGTTGTGATAAACCGGAATCTCGTACCAGCCCTCCAAGGCGTAGGCGTACTTCTTGGAGTCTTCGCGGAAGTCGTATTTCTTCAAAATGTCCGATATTTCCACCAGCTGCTTGTTGCCGACGAACTGCTTGGCGACAAAATCGTCGGCGAGCAGCAAATCCGGCGGATTGCCCGCCTCGATGGCGGCGAGCAGCTTCGTCTTCAGGTCCGCCGGCGGGATCGCGACGTATTCCACGTCGACATTGAATTCCTTGGAAAACTGCGCGACTCTCTCCTTCTGCAGCTCGTTGTATTCCTTCACATACTCCGACTTATCCCAGAACACCAGCTTCGTCTTGGCCGCAGCGGCGCCCGAAGCGCCCGCTTTGCCGGCATCGGTCGATGCGGCGGGCGCGCTCGTGGTCGAGCCGGCCGAGCCCGAGGCAGGCGCGTTCGCAGTGCTGCCCCCGCCGGAGCTGCAGCCGGCGGCGGCGAGCGTTAGCGCTGCAATGACCGGAAGCGACAATGCTTTTTTGAACATGGTATCCCTCCATTCGGTTTCGGTTGAACCTGGGGATGTCAAGCTTGAAATGTGCGCAGCGCCTGCCGAATATAAGCCACGCTTGCGTCCAATTGCCCGGTCTCGTACGCCATGATCGACTCCGCCGGCTCGCCCCGCTCGTAAGGGGTGCGCCAGTCGCCGGGCGGCTTCGCATTCGTTTGCACGAACCGCCACAGGCGGGCGAATTGCGCCGCCGAGCGGGGCGGATAGTCCGGCCAATAGTCGTCTGCAAGCGCCCGCACGTGCCTCGCCTCCAGCGCCCCGATTTCCAGCGACATCGTGACGTCCGGACACCGCTCCGCAAACAGCGCTAACAGCGCCGGAATATCGACCGCTCCTTGCCCGAGCGGGCAGCGGACCAAGCGGTAGCCCTCTTCGCTGATATAGAGCGAGTAGTCCTTCAAATGAACGTGCTTGATATAGCCGGCGATTGCCCTGGCGTAATCGCCCGGCTCTTCGGCGGTGGCGAGCGCGCTGCCCGTGTCGAAAACGGCGCCGAAGTACGGAGAATCAATCGTTTCGCACAGCCAGGACAGTTCCTCGGAAGCGAGGTCCTGATGGTTTTCCACGGCGAGGTTGACCCTCATCTGCTCGGCGGCTGCCGCCGCTTCGCTCAGCCCGCGGAGAGCGCTTTCCAAAAACGGCTGCCACTTCCCGGCCAAAGACCGCCTGTCTCCGCCAAGCTTTGCGCCGCCTACGATCGTGCGCAGCGTCGGGACGCCCATTCGCGCCGCCAAATGCAGCGCCTCCGCCAAATGCCCGGGATCGAAGCCCGTCGTCTCCAGGCCGATAAACATGTCGCGCTCGCGCGCGTAACGGGCTACGCCCGCGGCGTCTTCGTCCCGAAGCAGGGAGATCGGGAACTCCACGCCTTCCAGACCGAGAGAGGCCGCCTGGTCGATCAGCTCCTTCGGCTTGATTGCGGAGCGTCCCGACGCCGGGTCGATGCCCATGCTGAAAGTCGTGCCATACACGGAAAGCCCGAGCCGCATCTTGGCATCTCCTTTCCCGCGAATCGCGAATTACTGGCTAGATTAAAGCGGCCGGTACGGGCGGCCGATGCGGGGAAACAGTTTTGTTCATGGCACATGCCCATTCCTCGTCATTCCGCATCCTGTATCGTGTCGTCGGCCATCTTCTCCTCTGCTTGTTTGCGCTGCTCAAGGTACGTTCGTCCGGCGTTCAGCACCTCGATGATCCGGTCCACATCGTAGACGCTGCCGCGCCACGTGCCGCCGCTCGCCGCTTGCAGCGCCGCCCATAACCGGGTATCGTCGGGCAGCTGCGGGTCCGGCGCGAGGTCCGGATGAGGCGCGCGCGAAGCGAGAATGTCCGCTCCCTCCTGCGGGCTGAACCGCTCTTCCCCTTGCCCGATAAAATGGACGCTTCCTTCCAGCCGGTTCAGGTCGATCGTCACCTCGAGCAGGTCGCCGCTGCGCAGCTTGCCGATCGGGCCGCCGGCGAGCGCTTCCGGTCCGACATGGCCGATGCACGCCCCCGTCGATACGCCGGAAAAGCGGGCGTCGGTAATCAGAGTGACGAATTTGCCGAACGGCAAATGCTTGAGTGCCGAAGTGAGCTGATACGTTTCCTCCATGCCCGTGCCGGACGGGCCTCTGCCGATCAGCACCATGATGTCGCCGGCGGCGATCCGTCCGTCTTTGATCGCCTGGATGGCCGATTTTTCCGTCGTGAACACTTTCGCCCGGCCGGTGTGGCGGTACACGCCGTCCGCCCCGACGACGTCCGGATCGATCGCCGTCGATTTGATGACCGAGCCTTCCGGGGCGATGTTGCCTGTCGGGAACGTAACCGTGGACGCTAGCCCCCGGCTCTTCGCCTTGGCCGGACTCATAATGACGTCGTCCGGATCGACGCCGTCCGCTTCCAGCAAATGTTTGCGGATCGCATGCCGGCGCTCCGACGACTCCCACCAGTCGAGAACGGCGGACAGCTTCTCGCCCGCGACCGTTCGCACCGACAAGTCGAGCAGCCCGAGCTTGCGCAGATGGAGCATCACCTCCGGCACGCCGCCGGCCATAAAGACGCGCACCGTCGGATGGTATTCCGGGCCGTTCGGCAGCACGCTGACGAGGCGGGGGACGCTTTTGTTGATTCTGATCCAATCGCCGACGTCGGGGATGCGGCACCCGGCCGCGTGCGCCATCGCCGGAATGTGAAGCAGCAAGTTGGTCGAGCCGCCGAACGCGGCGTGCACCGCCATCGCATTTTCAACGGCCGCGTCCGTCAAAATGTCTCCCATCCGGATGCCGCCGGCTATCATGGAATACATCGCGCGCGCCGACTGGCGGGCGATATTCCGCCACAGCGCCTGCCCTGACGGCGCCAGTGCGGCATGCGGCAGCGACATGCCGAGCGCCTCTGCCACAACCTGGGCAGTCGCCGCCGTGCCTAGAAACTGGCAGCCGCCGCCCGGCGTCGCGCAGGCGCGGCAGCCCAAATCGGCCGCTTCCTGCAGCGATATTTGCCCTTGCGCGTAGCGGGCTCCGATCGTCTGGATTTTGCCGGCATCCTCGCCGTGCGTCGGCGGCAGCGTCACGCCTCCGGGCACGACGATGCACGGCAAGTCGCGCATCGCCGCCAGCGCGATCATCGTCGCCGGCAGCCCCTTGTCGCACGTCGCGATGCCGATGACGCCGCTGCGCGTCGGCAAAGAGCGGATCAGCCGCCGATACACCATCGCCGCGTCGTTGCGGTACGGCAGCGAATCGAACATGCCCGTCGTTCCTTGCGACCGCCCGTCGCAAGGATCGCTCACGTAGCCGGCGAACGGGATGCCGCCCAGCTCGCTAATTTCCAGCGCCGCCTCTTTCGTCAGCAGCCCGACTTCCCAATGGCCGGTATGGTAGCCGAGGGCGACCGGCGTGCCGTCTTCGGCCCGCAGCCCGCCTTGCGTGCTGAGGATCAGCACCTGCTTCCCCGTCAGCCGCTCCGGCTTCCAGCCCATGCCGACGTTTTGGCTGAGGCCGAACAAATCGCCGCTCGGCGCGTGCAGCAGCATGTCGCTTGTGAGCGGGAGCGAACCTCCCGGACCCGCCGCATGTGTTTGCAGGCGATACGTCGCCGGATCTTCCCGCCCTAAAATATAGTTCAGCGCTTCGCTCATCGTTCACCTCGCGCAGTCATTTCCAGCAGACGATCGTCTCGCCGGACAGCGCGTCGGACTGCGGGCCGCACAGGAACAAGACGATGTTCGACATGTCTTCCGGCTGGGCGACTTTTTGCAGGCGCGACCGGTTGTCCTCGCCTTGCACCGTGCGCGTCGCCAGGAAGCGGGCGGTGTACGTCGGCGCCGGGGAAATGCAGTTGACGTTGACGTCGAACGGCCGCAGCTGCTCGGCCAGGCAGCGCGTGTAATGCGAAATGCCTGTTTTCGCCGCCGCGTAAATGATGCCTTCGCGCACCGGGACATGGCCGGCGACCGAGCCGACGTTGACGATTTTGCCGGAGCGGCGTTCGTGCATATGCAACCCGGCATATTTGCAGGCGTACATCGTCCCGAGCAAGTTGCGGTCCACGACGGCGCGAATGTCTTCCACGGCGATATCCAGCGCGTCGTTCGGATTCGGGCGCGGCGTCCGGAAGCCGATATCCCCGCCGGCGTTGTTCACAAGGATGTCGAGCGAACCGAACGTTTCGACCGCTCGTTCGATGAGCGCCTTTACCTGCTCCGGATCGGCCATATCGGCGGCGATAAAAGCCGACTTCACGCCCAGATCCGCGATTTGCGCCGCCACGGCGCTGCCCGACTCCGCTTCGCCGAACTGCGCCGCCGCCTCCTCGCTCACGTCGTGTATAATCACGTTTGCTCCGGCGCGGGCCAAATCCGTCGCATACTGCTTGCCGAGCCCCCGGCTGGAACCGGTCACAAGCGCGTTCTTCCCGCGCAAATCAATCGCTGTCATGCTCATCACCCCATCAAATTATTGGTACAGCTTCGTCAAATGCGACAAATACGCCAAACCGGCATGCAGCTCTTCCATTTCATAAGCGGCGATTTCGTCCGGGGGCGCGCCTTTTTCGAACGGCGTCCGCCAGTCGCCCTTCGTCCTGGCGTGATCGTCCACGAAGCGCAGCAAGCGGGTGAGCTGCCGCGCGGACCGCTGCGGATATTCCGTCCAGAAGTCTTCCTGCAGCACCCTCACATGTCTCGCTTCCAACGCGCCGTGCTCCACCGACATCGTGACGTCCGGATTCGCCTCGCGGAAAATGCGCAGCAGCTCCGGAAACGGAATGACCCCTTGCCCGAGCGGCTTGCGCACGAGCCGGTACCCTTCCTCCGACCAGTAGATCGCGTATTCTTTCAGATGGACGTTTTTCACGAACGGGGCAACCCGCCGGAAAAAATCGACAGGTTCCTCCGCCGTGGCGAGCGGATTGCCGGTGTCGAGCGTAATGCCGAACTTGGCCGAGCCGATGCTCTCGCACAGCCACAGCAGCTCTTCGGACGCCAAATCCTGATGGTTCTCCACGGCGAGATTCGGCCCGTTCGGATCAGCCGCCTCCATCACCTCCCGCAGTGACTCTAGTATCGATTGCAAAAACGGCTGCCAGCTGCCGGCCATATGCCGCCGGTCGCCGCCGAATTTGGCTCCGCCGACGACCGTCCGCACCGTCAGCGCCCCGACTTTGCCCGCCAGCCGCATCGCTTCTTTCAAGTTCGCCGGCTCGAAGCCGCCTGCGGCGATGTTGACGAACAGCCCTCTCTGCCGCGCAAACTCCGCCACTTCGCCCGGATCGGCGCTTTTGGCGATATCGTAAGGGATTTCCGCTCCTTGCAAACCGTACGACTCGGCCATAGCGAGCAGCCCCGTCGCCGTAATGCGCTCCCGGTTCGCCGCTGGATGGATGCCCATCGCATAGACGGTTCCGTACGCGGTAAGTCCGAATTTCATCGTGACGCACCTCCTGTAAAACGTCGTTTAATCCGCCGTCCAGCCGCCGTCGATAACGATGGCCGACCCGGTCATGAAGCTGGAAAGGTCGGACGCCAAATATACAATCAGGCCGGACAGTTCTTCCGGCTTGCCCCAGCGCCCCACTGGCAAATGGTCGAGGAAAAATCGATTCGCCTCCGGATTATTCATCACGACTTGATTCAGCTCGGTGGCGAACGGGCCCGGACATACGGCGTTGACCGTAATGCCCTGCTGCGCCCATTCGAGCGCCATCACCTTCGTCAGCTGAATGAGCCCGCCCTTGCTGGAGCAATACGCCGCCCGCTCCGGCAGCGCGATCGTGCCTAGCATCGAGGCGATGTTAATAATTCGGCCGAACTGCTGCTTGATCATGTGCGGCACGACCGCTTTGGCGCACAGGAACGGCGCTTTCAGGTTGGTTGTCTGCACCAGGTCCCAGCTCTCTTCATCGTAATCTAAAATCGGCTTGCGGATGTTGATGCCGGCGTTGTTGATCAGAATGTCCAGCCGCCCGAAAGTGCCGACGACGCTTTCCGCCATCGCCTGAATTTGCCCGTAGTCCGTCACGTCGGCGGCGACGCCGAGCGCGCCGCTCCCCGTTTCCGCACGGATCGTTTCCGCCGCCCTCTGCGCTTTGCCCTCGTCGCGGCTCGTTACCGCTACGGCGGCTCCCGCTTTGGCGAGCGCACGCGCGAATTCGAGCCCGAGCCCCTGGCAGCCGCCGGTAATTAACGCTGCTTTCCCGTCCAATCGAAAATCGCTCATAAGCCCAACCCTCCGTTAATGTGCAGCTCCGTACCCGTTACTTGACTCGCTTCGTCGGACAGCAAAACACGGTGCCGTAAGCCATATCCTCCGGCGTCTGCATGCGGCCGCTCGGAATGTGCGATTCGGCCAGCTCCTTCAATTTGTCGGGGCTGAGCCCCCTGCTCTGGTGCAGTTCGATCTCGCCCTCGGAAGCGACCCAGCCCACCGTCACCCAGTTGGAGCGGATATGGTCCCTGGCATAGTGGGCCGCGATATGCCGGTTCAGCGTCAGCATCGCCCCTTTCGAGCACGAGTAGGCAGCGAGATCCTTGCCGCCCTTGTAGCCGTTCGTCGAGCCCATATGTACGATGGAGCCGCCGCCGGTTTTCAGCATCGATTGAATGGCATACATCGCGCAGAAGAAAGCTCCTTTGATGTTCACCGCAAAAATCGAATCGAACAGCTCCTCCGACGTGTCCGTCATCGTCCCTCTCGGGAAAATGCCGGCATTGTTCACGAGGCCGTCAACCCTTCCGAACCGGTTCACGGTTTGTTCGATGAGCTGCTTGCAAGCCGCCTCCCGGCTAATATCTCCTTGCACAAACAGCGCTTCCGTGCCGTAAGCTTCCTCAATGTCCCGGACAACCATCAGGCCGTCCCGCTCGTTTCGCCCGCCGACGACGACGCTCGCCCCTTCGCTGGCGCACATCAGGGCGATCCCTTTGCCGATTCCTTTCGTAGCTCCCGTCACGACGACGACTTTTCCCGCCAGTCTGTTTCCCATGACTCGCACTGCCCTCCTGCAAAGGATTTCATAAATCTCCAAGTAAAGCATCATTACTGAAACAAGCCGTATCGCTTCATTTATATGAAACAATACTGCCCTCTCAGAATGAGAAGATCAGTTCTTTTGCTGTCAAAAAATGTTTCGGCGGCGTTCGCATTCGGCGAGCGAATGACGGCTTGTCTGCATTGAATCTGTTCGAGAAGTTGTAAGATAGCGGAAAGGTATTGGTGCCGGAATACTGAGGGTTGAACGGATGTGCGTTCTGAGAGGCGATCATGTAGAGGTTTGTTGCGGCGAAGATGTGTAATCGTTTTCACAACGATCGTAATTTCATTATAGGACAACGGCATGGCGATGAAAAGGACTCTTTTTGAGCCAGTCCCCGCTGCCGTTCTGCACCGACGGCAAAATGTTCCTCCGCAGTGCGAGGCGCACGCGAGAGGAATATTTTTTAAAGCAATAGTACGTCAGCTGCTTCTGATCCAGACCGTCATTTCGCCCGGCGTCCGGTTGCTCCGGCGAAATAGGGTATGACCTTGACCGCTTCAGTCTCCCGGGCCGGCGGCTGCGGGGCAACCGGCGCTCTGAGGGCTACTCTAATTGCCTTTCAGGCAACTACAACGGAGTTCTGCGCCAAACCGTCTTCGTAGTTGCACCAATAGCAACTAAAGTTGCATTTTTGCTATCTACCGGCCTCGGAGGCTGCTCCCATTGCTTTTCGGGCAACTACAACGTCGGTACATGGGAAAACCGACTCTCTAATTGCTCCAAAAGCAATTGCGCAACCATGTCTCGGCCCATATTTCGGGGCAGCGCATCACCCCCTCCACACTTAATGATTTGAAATTTCCGACCTCAATGCCGTCCATTATGACAAAGGCCCTTACTTGACGAATTCAGCTAATACAATATTTCAATGTACCCTTCTGTTCCATGCACGCGAATTCGTTGCCCGTCCTTGATCAGTTTGGTGGCATTTTCCACCCCGACAACTGCTGGTAAGCCATATTCACGTGCGATAACTGCTCCATGGGTCATCAGTCCACCGACTTCGGTGACCAGGCCTTTTATGGATACAAACAATGGTGTCCAGCTAGGGTCGGTATAGGAAGTGACTAATATATCTCCATCTTCCAGATCGGCATCTTCCATGTTTAAGATGACGCGCGCTCGCCCCTCTATAACTCCGGAAGAAACGGGCAGACCTACAATAGCTTCGGCCGGGAGATTTTCCCGTTTGTACTCACCTGAAATGATTTCACCATCAGACGTGATAACGCGTGGGGGAGTTAGTTTTTCATATAATTTGTACTCGACTATTCGTTTGCTGATGATCTGGTAATCCAGTTTATTTGTGCGTACGACTTCGTGAAGTTCTTCAAAAGTGAGATAGAATATATCTTCTATTTCATGAATTACGCCAGCTTTTACGAGTTGTTCGGCTTCTTTCAGCAAAGCCTGCTTATAAACGAAGTAGCGATTGACCATGCCGTATTTCGGATATTCCCGATAACCGATGAAATTCCGGAGCAGGCTGATCATTCGTTTTGTCTCGTTGGCTTTTTGTTCGCCGTCCGGTAATTGCTTCAATCGATCTAATAACTCTTGTTCTTTTTTCAAAGCCTCCTGTCGCCCTTGCTCAAATTTCCGACTGCTGGCGTTAGGCTCAAAGTTTTTGATGTTACCCAGAATCATGGGGACAAGAGTAATTGGTTTTTCGCTCCATCGAGTTCTAGTAATATCGATTTCTCCGGCACATCGCATTCCGTATTTGTTGAGATAAGCATAGATAGCGTCTTGGGTTTCCTGTCCACCATCAAACTTAACCAGGTCATCCAAAAAGTTATCATCTTTTACGTGTTGTAAATATTCAATTACTTCCGGATAAGGGCGAATCGCATCCGCGACATCCAATAGCGCTAGACCCATTTCCGAAGTAATATTGTTAGGTACTGATTGAGAAAGCGTATCGGCTACGTTCTTTTCACCTAACCACATCTCCATTTTTTCATTGATCCACGCTGAAGCGTTTATGGCAGCCATAAACACAGTTGAACTTTGCGGATCAAATAAAATCTTCTTTAGTTCCTGCAGATCTTCCAGAATAAAGTCAAATAAATCGGATCCTGATTTCGTTTGGATGTTTTGTTTTAACTCTTCTATCGATGTTTGACTACGCTGAATCAAATCGGAAACGATTGACGGGTCGTTGTCAATTTGTGCCGGCATATCCGTATTGCTTCTGCCGGGACTCGGTGCTTTTATATCATTTGGTAACGATTTTATAAAATCTCCTCGCTCTATGATGGTCATCAGTGCGTCTTTCATGAGCGGATCGTGTTGTCCCATGGCATTTAATAAAATTTCTCTGCTGTCAGGCGAAGCCAGACGATGGGTGACATCAACAAACAACCTTCCACCGGCTTTACGCATGGGTGCAGGAGTAATTAACAGAAAAAAAGACAATCCCAGCGGTTTCATGGGATCAGTCATCATTTGTTGATGACCGACAGATACATAGACGCGATTTTCTTGATCGTTCGCTTCAGGGATCGGGTATAAAGTAGTGATTGGCCGACTCTGGACAATATAAAAAGTATCGTCGGCCAAACACCATTCGATATCTTGTGGCTGGCCGAAATAAGCTTCGATCTGTCTTCCGATGCGCGCCAGTTGTAAAATTTTCTCGTCCGTAAGCGTTTGAGTCTTTTGCCGTTCAGGATCGATCAGCTGTGTCTCTGTTCCGCTTCCTTTTCGTCCATAGATAGCCAATTTTTTGGTTGCTATCCGCTTATCGACGATTTGCCCATCGCGAACTTTATAACAATCGGCAGATACCAAGCCGGAAACCAGTGCTTCGCCAAGTCCAAAACCGGCATCGATGGATAGCAACTTTCGGTTAGAGGTAATAGGATCGGCGGTAAATAAAATCCCCGAAGCCTGCGGGAAAACCATCCTTTGAACGATAACGGCTAAATAAACTTGTCTGTGGTCAAATCCATTTTGCATACGGTAGATTACCGCACGATCCGTAAATAGGGAAGCCCAACATTTGCTGATATGCTGCAAGATCGCTTCTTTACCGATGATATTTAAATAGGTGTCTTGTTGACCGGCAAAAGAGGCATGTGGTAAATCTTCGGCAGTAGCACTGGAACGCACTGCATAAGCATGTTCCTCGCCAAACCGGGAGAGATAGTGAGTTACTGCTTTCACGACATCGGAAGGAATTTCTACATCCATAATGGTTTTTCGAATCTTCCTGCTGATTTCACCAATTTGATCTCGATCTTCTACTTTTAGCATGGACAGTTGATCCAACAAAGCATGATACGATTCGTTATGTTCGATGGCTTTTTGATATCCCGCTGTTGTCACGCAAAATCCTTCCGGCACTTGTATTCCTTGAATTTTTGATAATTCCCCTAAATGTAACCCTTTTCCGCCAACGAGCAAAAGCTGCGTTTTTTCCATTTCCTGTAAATCGAGAACCAAAGAACTCATCAATATCTCTCCTCACCAATCAATTTAGAAAAAACATTTGACAAGAGCTTACCGGAATGGTACACTTAAAGTGTAAGATGAGATAACTATGACATTTCGACAATATGCAGTCGTAATCCGATTATATCATCGTGTCTGTTTATGTGCAATATTAAAGAACCTGGTAAAACTGTCCAGGTTCTTTTTTGATTTCCCGCTACCATTAGTCACATCAAAAAACATGGTTCGAGCCGACCCCGTCACTGCATAGCCACCTGGTTACCTGATCTTAAACTCCTTCGCGATCTCCGCTGGGTACGTTCTCCTTGTTAGTGATCCAGGTCGAAATGGCTGCGGATCAAAACAGGCGTGGTTATGGACTGAAATCAGCTTGCGTTTTTAAGCGAAGCTCATAAAAGCGATGGTCGCATGATTTTACCTTTACAAGCTCGCCAGTCGGTGCTCCGTCGATGCGTTGATAATAATTAAGATCTGCGTATCCTTCGCAAAACGGTGATACCCAGAGAGATGTTCCAGAACTGTAAAAGGAACACAAGTATCCCGAAGATCAAGAAACCAGGGATAAAATCGTCGATGAGATACTGTGCGATACATAAGACAAAAGTCAAAATACCTACAATCAAACCTGCCCAAGTCAGCCACCCGGGGTATTCATCATGCCTGATTGCCCACGCCAACAAAACAACCGAAAGAGCCCAAACCATGCTGATCGAGACAAGCGCAGGACCATGAAGGGCAATGAAAATGGTACCTGCGGAATGCTCTATCACAGACTGATCCGCAAAGGAGGCATGCTCCCAACTGTGGGCAAGTGTCTCACCGGCGTGACCGTCGATGGAGAATTCCACGATGTGCACGGCTGCCCCCAAAACGATAATAGCGACACTCAACCATCCAATGATTTTGGCGTTCCGATTCTGAAGCGTGCTTGAGAACGAGACGAAACCGATTACAGTAATCATGACGCCGACTACATCGCCCATGTGTACTCCTTTATAAAACGAATGTCCTGAAATGAACTGCATGGCGGCATGTGCATCTCCAGCCGGGAGGTCGCCGTGCAGGCCCCTAAAAATCAGGACAAACAGGCTTCCGAGCATTAAACAAAAAGCGGCCATGCGATGAAATTTCCAGTCTTGTCTTTGTTGATGAACGGAATTTTTCATTGGTATTCCTCCTTTAATTTGCTTTCGATCTTTATCATAAATCCCGCTTCTAAACCTTCTCTAAATCAAATCTAAAAAAAGAGTAAATTGTAATATCAAAAAAGAAAAACCCTGAAAAATCAAGATTATCTTGAATTTCAGGGTTTTACTGTTACGCATTAAGCCGGTATCCGACGCCCCGGATACTTTTGCACTCCGTTTATTACGATCATCACATCGGATTTCAATTCGATTTGCTTATAACTCATTTATAGCAAAGTTTGTGATAGCTTCTACTGCTTCCAGCTTGCACTGTGGCTTGAGAAGGCTCGTGCACCATAAACAAATTTCCGTTCCGATCGGTAAACCGGTAAAACCGAGATATTATTCTCTTCCCATTTGCTTTTTTCGTTATTTAACAAATCTGCCCGAAGCGGAACGGTCCTGCAGCAATGAAAATCAGCGATGGATCGGTTCCAGCGCCGCGCTATCGTCTTTCGATAGTTGAATTCCCGGTGCAAATCAAAGTGGCAATACGGTGATTAACTCGTCTCCAATGAATTCGCCGTTATCGCGGAATCCGAAGCTTTCATAAAGCTTTTTGGCGGGCAAGTTATCTGCTTTATAAGAAATCCAGCAGTAATGTGCAGGCCCGGCCGGAAAAGTGCGGATAAATTCCAAGATTTTTTTCATGGCTTCCCGACCGTAGCCCCGGTTCTGGTGGTGCTTGTCAATCATCAGCCGCACGATGCAATAGCTGTCGTGTGCGATTGACGGGAGGTCGTATCCGGTGATTCCATAAGTCAACATAACTAAACCGACCGGCTGCCCATCCGAGTAAATGGCAAACGGATAAGGATGTCCTCCATTGGTTGCAAGGACATAGCACGAAGCCACGCTTGACAGATTGGACGCAACGAAGCGCCGTTGTTCTTCCGATACTTCCAAGTTAAATATGGCGCGTCGGTTTTCCAGCGTTATTTTTTCTGAGCGTGATTATGCAGGTCATCTCCCTTCATCCCTTATCGATTTGCGCCGCGGTCGCATAAATAACATACAATTTATTCAAAAAAAGGAATAGACTTATGTTCAATTTTTTTATAGACTATTATGTATCCATGACTTTTTTAGGGGTATCATTTTTTTGCACCGGCACTTAATTGTGCCGGTTTTATATTTTCGTTAGCGTAATCAGCACTAAAGCATAACGCGGCTGTCGGTTTTTGCCGGCGGCCGCGTTTTAGTTGATTATCGAGCTAATCGTTATAAATCTTTAAAGACAGCATTCTCATCATCATCGGGGAGCGTTCGCGTAAGCCATTTTGAATTCGCTCGTGATCTCATTTCCGCCGGCATCCCGCCATGCGGCGACTTCTTTCTGAAAACCGGCCAAATCGACGCGTCCGAGCATATAGTTGTAAGTGGCGTTCGTAATGATCGGGGCCAGAGCGGCCCCTTTCGCATCGAAGGTGAGGGACGATAGCCCTACGGTCGGGTCGCGGATCAGCATCGTTTCGTTGTCCGCAATCAGCTTGTCGGCCAGCGTCACGATGCGGTCTTGCTCCTTGTCGCTCAGCTTCAGCAAATTCGGATTGCTCAGATTGGCGATAAGAAGCGAGTACAAAGGAAGAACGTCTTTGTTGCGCGAGTCGCTCACGCCGGATTCAGCACGACTTTGCCGTCCCGCAGCGTATAGTTTTTGTCCGGGACGCCGAACTTCAGAAAATTGCTCGCATCCGCCTCCAGCGTCCGATCGAAATATTGCAAAATGGTCCGCAAGTCGCACTCGGATTTGACCGCTTTTTTGGAAAACAGGAACACCGAGCTGTAGTCGGGAATCGACCATATGCCGTACCCTTTCGGCCCTCTTATCCGATTGGCGAGCGTCAGCTCGGCATTCGCGTTGATTTTCTTCATTTCATCCTGCAGCCGCGTCACGTCGTCCATCGCCCCGACCATCGCTGTATTTGTTTGCTGGTGAGGGGAAAGTCGGAATTGACAAGCCCTTCGTCCAACAGCTTTTTCATAAAATTCATCGTGTCGACGTATTCCGGCGTCATAAATTCGGGCGTCAGCTTGCCGTTTTCCAGGCGCCAATTGTTGGGCGTTCCGAAGTACGAGCTGAACGTTTTGAACGCGCCGAAAGTAAGGTCGTTGCGGTCGGCGAGTCCGATCGTATCGTGCTTGCCGTTGCCGTCCGGATCGTTTTTCGTGAGCTCGTCGTCATGCAGGAAACAGGCATTCCGCTCAGCCGCGTGCAGCCGGACGCGGCTCCCTGTACGAGGAACTGCACGCGATCCAGATCGCCGCCGAAATCGAGGAATGGTTCTGGAGCCGGCTGCTGCTGCCGCTCATCGGCATTTTCCGCGACCGCCACAATTCCCAGTACCGCAACATATCCGAGCAGGTCGTCGACATGATTCACAAATATTACGATACCGATCTGACGATCGAGGCTTGCGCGGCCGCGCTGCACTATAACTCCAATTATGTCAGCGGCGTGTTCCGAAAAGAAACGAATACGACGTTCAGCGACTACTTGCTCGCATACCGGCTTCATATCGCCAAAAAATGGTTGGCGGAAACCGATATGACGATCAAAGATATGTCCGAGCGGCTGCGGTATATGAATCCGCAAAATTTTATCCGCTCGTTCCGCAAGCAGGAAGGAATGACGCCCGGCCAATACCGGGAAGCCCGCCGCAAGTCGTTGAGAATTGCAGCTTCAAGGGCTTCCAGGTTGAGTTACATCAAGTATCTTCCCGTGATCGACTGCTCCGCATGGATGATCTGCGAAGGCAGGCCCTCGAACACCACCTGGCCGCCCTTGCTCCCTCCGTCCGGTCCCATATCGATGATCCAATCCGCCTGGCTGATCACGTCGAGGTTGTGTTCGATGACGATCACCGTATTGCCGGCATCCACAAGGCGGTTCATAATCCCCAGAAGGTGACCGATATCAGACATATGCAGGCCGGTTGTCGGCTCGTCCATCACGTAGATGCTGCCTTTCTTATGCAGCTCGCTTGCCAGCTTGATGCGCTGGCATTCCCCGCCCGAGAGCGTGCTGAGCGGCTGGCCGAGTGTAATATAGTTCAGCCCCACATCGCTCATCGCCTGGAGCTTGCGCACAACCTCTTTTAGCTCAAAAAAATCCAACGCCTGCTCCACAGTCATCTCCAGCACTTCAGCAATTGACTTGCCGTTCAGCTTGTACGCGAGCACCTCTTCCTTGAACCGTCTGCCTCCGCATACTTCGCATGGCAGCTTTACGCTGTCGAGGTATGCAAGGTCTGCATACACGACGCCCAGCCCTTGGCAGTTCTCGCAAGCTCCCTTGGAGTTGAAAGTGAACAAGCTTGGTTCACCTTGTTTGCGGAAGCAAACGCCTTGCGCACATCGTCCATAATGCCCGTGTAGGTCGCGGGATTCGAGCGTGTTGACGCGCCTACCGCCGATTGGTCGATGACGATCGCATCCGGATGCTGGCTGAGGAATACTTCGTTAATCAGCGTACTCTTGCCCGAGCCGGCGACACCAGTAACTACGGTCAGCACTCCGGTTGGAATATCTACATTCACGTTCCGCAGGTTATGCAATGTGGCATCCTTGATGGATAGCTTGCCGGACGGCTGCCTGCAATCGTGCTTCAGCCGGAGCGGCCGCTTCATATGGGTGCCTGTCAGCGTACCTGACTCCAGCAGGCCTTGGAAGCTTCCTTCATACACGATGGTACCGCCGCGGCTGCCGGCGTGAGGCCCGACGTCGACGATATGATCCGCCACCTTGATCACGTCGGGATCGTGCTCGACGACAATCACGGTATTGCCCTTGTCGCGCAGCTTCTGAAGCAGCCCGTTTAACCGGTGTACATCACGGGGATGCAGGCCGACGCTGGGCTCATCGAAGATGTAAGTGACATCCACCAAACTGCCGCTCAGGTGCTTCACCATCTTGACACGCTGCGACTCTCCGCCGGACAACGTATCCGTCTCACGGTCCAGCGTCAAGTAGTCAAGTCCGATATCCACCAGATGCTGCAAGCGCTCCGTCAGCGCCCCCACGACCGGCGCCGCGACAGGGTCGTCAATCTCCCGAATGACGCGGATGAGCTGTCCGACCTCCATGGAGGACATCTCCGCAATGTTGAGTCCATTGATCCTGCAGCTGAGCGCGGCCTGACTGAGTCTCGCGCCGTGGCAGCTGGAGCAGGGACCCTCGGAGATGTACGGCGCAACAGCTCGTTGTGTGCGCTCAGACATCGTTTTCAAATCCCGCTTGATGTACTTGCCCGTGAACTTCTCAATGACGCCTTCCACTGTAATATTCACTGCCTTGCCGGCGAAATTCATCTCCACTTTCCTCGCCTTGGCGTACAGCAGCTTCTCCAGCTCCTCATCCGAATAATCGCTCAGCTTCTTATCGAGATCGAAGGACCCCGACTGCACGATCATGTTCCATTCCCAGCCGTTCACCGCATAGTCCGGCAGCAGGATTGCCCCTTCATTCAACGACTTTGACATGTCCAGCGCTTTGCTCATGTCGACGCACAGACTGCGGCCGATCCCGTTGCACTCGGGACACATGCCCTTCGGATCGTTAAACGAGAACATGAACGCCGGTCCGACATAGGGCTGTCCCACTCTGGAAAAAAGAAGACGGAGAATGGGAGAAATATCGGTAATCGTGCCCATCGTGGAATGGGAACCGCCGCCCAGCCGCTTCTGATCCACAACAACCGCCATGCTGAGATTTTCGATCGCGTCCGCATCCGGCTGCGGAAAACGCGGCAGAAAGTTGCGGACGAACGTGCTGAAGTTTTCGTTCAGCAGACGCTGGGACTCGGTGGCAATCGTATCGAAAACGATCGACGATTTGCCGGATCCGGATACACCGGTGAAGATCGTGATCTTCCGCTTGGGAATGCGCAAGGATACGTTCTTGAGATTGTTTTCCCTCGCACCCGAGATTACGATATACTCCTGATTAGAGTCGCTCATGATTAACACCCTTCCAATTGTGTTCATTTCTGCTCATTTTCACATTGTACCATTCATCGTGCCTGAAAAGCCGGGCAGCCCGAACTTGCATATGTTATTGTTCTAACGAGGGAAGTGGTGCGATACATATTTTCGAATATTCAGGGTGTATCACATTGTCCGAATCAACATAAACCGGCTGCAAACTGCAAGCAGCCGGCTTATGTTGATTCGGGTCAAGCAGGGTTCAACTTCCGTACCCAATCATTTAGCGTCGGGGAAGGAGATATTTGTGTACCGAATGCGGTTATTGTTCCAACATCTTTCCAAGCTCGCCGCACATTGCACTCCAGCCATACTTGGCTCCACCCAGTGCTTGTTCATTGGAAATTCCGGTTTGTTCGAGATGAAGGTTAACCTTTCCGTCCCCTAAATCCTGCAGCGTCCAAGTGACCGTGTTCTCCTGCCCTGCGCTGACCCAAGTATAGGACAACCGTCTTGGTTCGTCCACGATAAGCACTTCGCCGTCAATAATTCCATTCCACCCTCCGACCGGCTGAGTGCGAAAATGAAAACGGTGTCCTACGACAGGCTTAAAATCATTTTCCATGGTCCACTTGGCAAGCTTGCTTGAATCGGTTAAGGCGGACCAAAGCTTCTCGATCGATGTCTTGTACTGAAAATCCAAGGTTAATGTTAAACTCATTCTTCTTCCTCCTCTAATAGCTGGTTCAAACGCAACATATTCGTACTCCAGAACTTGCTGTAGAAAGCCACCCAATCTTGAATTTCTCTGAGCGGAGAGGCGTTTAGCCTGAATCGCGTTTCTCTGCCGACTTTTCGGTCAAGTACCAGTCCGGCTTCTTTCAGGATTGCCAAATGCTTGGATACCGCTGTCCGGCCCATTTGAAAATGTGCCGTTAATTCATGAAGCGGTATCTCCCCTGCCTCCGCTATCAGACGAATCAGCCGGCGTCTAGTTGGATCTGCAATCGCGTCAAATACATCCCGCAACTGGTTGTTCTCGCTCACAACACCCTCTCCAAAATACTATTTGAAATCTATTGGCGGTACGAAGGGAAAGCCGTTAATTCGCCACCTCCTCATCATTGTTTCAAACTTTCCAAATGACTAACCCTAATTGGACACCGTTTAGTGACACTTTGATTATAGGACACCGTTTGGTGTCGTGTCAACAACATGAATATTCCGATTGAGCCCGCTCCGGATCCCCCGGATAATTGCCGGAGCCTGGCAACGTAAAAACCAGCGCTCGGGCTACACGCCGCCCGCAACGCCTCGGCAATAAAAATTCCAACCTGTATTGAAAGCGCTGCACAGTTGTAGTATGATTACAGCAAACGTTACCGGAAACGTTTCCGGTAACGTTTGTGGAAAAGATTCAGACGGAGGTGTGAAGTTGGCCAACATCAAGGATATCGCCAAACATCTCGGTGTTTCCGTTTCGACCGTTTCCCGCGCGATGAACGGTCATCCCGACGTATCGGAAGAAACGAAGAAACAAGTTTTGGAGGCGGTCCGGGCTTTGAACTACCGGCCCAACGCTATTGCCAAAGGGCTCATTCAGAAAAAAACGTTTACGATCGGGCTCATGATACCCGACATCTCGGATCCGTTCTTCTCCAGCATGGCGAACGGCGTCGAGGAGACGCTGTCCGAACGCGGGTACCAGGTCGTTTACGGCAATACGAACCGCAATCCGAACAAGGAAAAGCAATTTATCGCCAACGCGATCCAGCGGCAGTTCGACGGGCTGATTATTACGCCCGATTTTTGGGACGAGGAGTTCGCTGGCCTGCTCGCCGAGCTGGAAATGCCGGTCGTGCTGCTGCGGCGGAGAACGCCGCAAGGCTTGTCGATGCCTTACGTCGACGTCGATCACTACCGCGCCGCAACCGAGGCGGTCAATTACTTGATCGGCTTGGGGCACCGAAATATCGGGTTTATCGGCATGCCCGCGACTTCGTTTAGCGGCAGCGAAAGGCTGCGCGGTTATATGGACACGATGCGGGAGCACGGCCTGCTGCCGGCCGAGCCCGATGTCGTCGCCGGAGGCCGGACGATCGCATTCGGTCGCGAAGCGATGGAGATGCTGCATGAAGGCAATCCGCAGCTGACCGCCGTATTCGCCGCCAACGACTTGCTCGGAATCGGCGCTCTCGAATGGGCCGCCATCCGCGGCATACCGGTCCCCGACCAGCTCTCCGTCATCGGGTACGACAATTTGGAATATGCCGATCTGCATTGGATTCAATTGACGACGATGGCGCAGCCGCGCCGGGAAATGGGAAGCAAGGCGGCTCACATGCTGCTGCAAATGATTGCGGATAAAGAAACGCTGCCCGGCTCCGAGCTGCTGGAGGCGAACCTGATCATTCGACGTTCATGCAAAGAGAGGCCGACAACTTGAAGAAAACGTTGATCGTCACGGATATGGACGGAACTTTGCTGGACCGTTTCCAATCCGTCAGCTTGGAAAACTTGGCCGCCATCAGGCGTTTCAAGGCGGATGGAGGGCTGTTCACGCTGGCGACAGGCCGCATGGAAGCTGCGGTCCTGCCCTATATCAGCCAATTGGAAATCGATCTGCCGGTCATTTTGTACAACGGAGCCAAAATTTATTCGCCTGTTACGGGCACGGTCATTTACGAGAAACATGTGACCGTCCCGCAGCCGCTTTGGAAGCGTTTCACCGGCTGGCTATCCGGCGATACCGCTCTTCTTGTATACCGTCAAGGCGGCGTATACGCCCCGCTCCGCAACGGAGTGCTGGAGCTGCACGAACGGAAAGAAGGCGTGCGCTGCGGGCAAATGCGGGACGAGTGGATCGACGAGCCGATTACGAAAATTTTATTTATCGGCCCCCGGCAGCAGCTGGAGAGCGTCGAAGCGATCATTGCGGACAGCGGGCTCCGCTGCGAAACCGTGTATTCGGACGCCGACTACCTCGAGCTGCTGCCCGCAGGAGCGAGCAAAGGGGCCGCCCTTCGGGAGCTGCAGCGCCTGCTGCAAATAGACGGCTTGTACACCGTTGCGCTCGGCGATAACATGAATGACGTTTCGATGCTGCAGGAAGCGGACCTCGGCATCGCCGTGGAGAACGCCGCCGAGCGGCTCAAGGAAGTTGCCGACGCTGTTACGGTTCATCACGAGAAGCACGCCTTGGCCGCGGTTATCCGCGAAATCGCAGGGCGGCAATCGGCAGACGGACGATAAGCAATACGCACTATTTTTCTACATAAGGGAGGATTCGAACATGAAAAAAAGTTTCGCATTTTTTCGACTTGCACTTGTGCTGCTCCTGACTGTCGGCCTCGCCGCGTGCGGCGCCGGGAGCCCGGGCGGCGGCGCAGCCGAGCCGAAAGCCGGCGAAAGCGCCAAACCCGCCGAAGCCCCGAAAGCGGCAGGCAAAGAGTCGAAGCAGCTGACGATGTATACCGCTTATCCGGAAGAGGAAGTCGTCAATTACGCCGCCGAATTCGAAAAGGCGACCGGAATCAAAGTGAAGTATGTCCGTCTGTCGGCAGGCGAAGCGTTCGCCCGTTTGCAGGCGGAGAAAAACAACCCGCAAGCGAGCGTATGGTACGGCGGACCGTCCGATACGTTCGTCGCAGCGGCGAAAGAAGGACTTTTGGAGAAATATACGCCGCAAGGCGTCGATAAGCTGCCGAAGGAATATTTGGACAAAGACGGTTATTGGACGCCGCTCTACGTCGGCGCGCTCGCTTTTGCCGTCAATACCGACTGGCTCAAGAAAAACAACGTCAAAGCGCCCGAATCGTGGGAAGATTTGCTGAAGCCCGAATTCAAGAAAAACATTTCCATTGCGCATCCGGGCGCCTCGGGCACGGCGTATACCGTGCTGGCTTCGCTCGTGCAAATGAACGGCGAAGACAAAGCTTTCGACTACTTGAAAAAGCTGGACGCCAACGTGCTCCAGTATACGAAGGCCGGTGCGGCGCCGGCGAAGCAAGCGGGACTCGGGGAGGCGGCGGTCGGCATTTCGTTCGCCCACGACATTTTGAAGCCGAAGTCGGAGGGCTATCCGCTCACGGTCGTGTTCCCGAAAGAAGGAACCGGCTACGAAGTCGGAGCCGTCGCCTTAATTAAAGGCGCGCCGGCAGCGGAAGCGGACAACGCCAAGAAGTTCATCGACTGGGCGATCAGCAAAAATGCGCAGGAGCTGTACGACAAATATAAATCGTTCCGCCTTCCGGTCAATACCGAAGCGAAAGTGTCCGACGGCCTGACCAAAATCAGCGATCTCAAAACGATCAAGTACGACGCCGTCTGGGCCGGAGAGAAACGCAAAGAGCTCGTGAACAAATTCAACGAGAAGATCAAAGGGCAGGATGCGGCGAAATAACGGGGAGGCGCCATAGCCTCCCTGCATGAAAGGAGCAGAAGCATTTTGAGCAACCACGATACCGCCGCAAGCTTGAAACCGAATTCGCTGGCCTCGGCGCAGGGCTCGCAGCTGAAACGGCTGTGGAAGGAGCCTTGGCTGCTCGCACTTATCGCTGTCATTTTCATCTCATTGCTATTGTTTACCGTATATCCCATTTATCAGGTGTTGAAAGTGACTTTGCTCGGCGACGCGGGGCTCGATTTGTCCGCCATCGCCAGTACCGTAGGAAGCCGTTCGTTTCTTCACGCGTTCTGGAACAGCATTCGGTTAGGTGTCATCGCCGCGCTGTGCAGCACGCTGATCGGCTTCGTATTCGCTTACGCCAACACTCGCACGAGCATGAAAGGAAAATCGTGCTTTCATCTCGTTGCGCTGCTGCCGATCATCTCTCCCCCGTTCGTGATGGCGCTGTCCGTCATTCTCCTGTTCGGGCGCAACGGACTCATCACGCACGGCCTGTTCGGGTGGCAAGGTTCGAACGTTTACGGATTAACCAGTCTGGTCGTCATCCAGACGCTGTCGTTTTTCCCTATCGCTTACATGAATTTAAAAGGGGTCCTCGAGTCGATCGACACATCGGTGGAAAATGCCGCGCTCAACCTGGGGGCGTCCCGCTGGAAAGTGTTCAGCACGATTACGCTGCCTTTGGCCGTTCCCGGCATTTTCAGCTCGCTCCTCCTTGTATTCATTAAATCGATTGAGGATTTCGGCAACCCGACGGTCATCGCCGGCGATTACTCCACTTTGGCTGTAAACGCTTACTTGCAAATAACCGGCATGTACGATTTGCGCGGGGGCGCCATTATGGCGGTAGCCATCCTGTTCCCGGCGATGACGACGTATTTGCTGCAAAAATATTGGATCAGCAAAAAATCGTACGTCACCGTTACCGGCAAACCGTCCCAGCGCGAAATGCCGATTCGGGAACGGTACATCGTGGTGCCGCTGTTCGCTTTTTGCACGCTCGTAACCGGCGCGATCGTGCTGTTTTACGGAACCGTCGTCTGGGGCGCGTTCGTCAAAGTGTGGGGCGTCAATAACTCGCTGACCTTAAACAATTTTGCCTATATTGTCAGCCGGGGCTTCGATTCGATCGTCAATTCGCTGACGCTGTCGGTCATCTCGACGCCGATCACCGCTATGCTCGGCATGATTATCGCCTATCTGATCATCCGCAAAAAGTTTATCGGCAAAAAGTGGATGGAGCTCAGCTCCATGCTCACGTTCGCGGTGCCCGGCACGGTCGTCGGCATCGGCTACATTCTCGCCTTCAACGAGAAGCCGCTGCTGCTGACGGGAACCGCCGCCATCATCGTCATCTGCCTGACGTTCCGCAACATGCCGGTCGGCATTGATTGCGGCACGAACAGCTTGCGCCAAGTCGATCCGGCGATCGAAGAAGCGTCGGCCGTACTCGGAGCGAGCGGCTACACGACGTTCCGCAAAATTTCGCTGCCGCTCATGCGTCCGGCTCTATTTTCGGCGCTCGTCTATTCGTTCGTCAAATCGATGACGTCGATCAGCGCGATCATCTTCCTCGTCTCCGTCAATTGGAATTTGATGACGGTTACGATTCTTTCGCAGGTGGAAGGCAGCCGGCTCGGCGTGGCAGCGGCGTATTGCACGATCCTGATCGCGATCGTGCTGGCCGCTCTGGGTATTTTGCAGCTGCTGATGGGCGGACTCGCACGGAAAACAGGAGGACAGCTTAACTATGAGCGTAAACTTGGAAACGGCACAATCGTCGAAAGTCACATTCGCCGATATCGTCAAACAATTCCCGGGCCATTCCGGCGAGGAACCGGTATATGCCGTCAACCGTGTGACGCTGGACATCGAACCGGGCGAAATGGTGACGCTGCTCGGTCCGTCCGGCTGCGGCAAAACGACGACGCTCCGCATGCTGGCCGGGTTTGAAACGCCTACCTCGGGAGCGATTTACATCAATGGGCAAGACATCAACCATTTGCCGCCGAACAAACGCGATATCGGGATGGTGTTCCAAAGCTACGCCTTGTTCCCCCATATGACCGTGTACGAGAACGTCGCTTACGGCTTGCGCGTCAAAAACGTCCCCAAAGCCGAGCTCGCGCAGCGGGTCAACCGGGTGCTGGAGCTCATGCATCTGGACAAAATGAAAGACCGCCTCCCTTCCCTGCTCTCGGGCGGACAACAGCAGCGCGTGGCGCTGGCGCGGGCGGTCGTCACCGAGCCGAAGGTGCTGCTGTTCGACGAGCCCCTGTCCAACCTCGACGCCAAGCTGCGCGAATACATGCGCGACGAGCTGCACAAAATTCAGCGCCGGCTCGGCATTACGAGCCTGTACGTGACCCACGACCAGGCGGAAGCGATGGCGATTTCGGACAAAGTGGTCATTATGAACAAAGGGGAAATTCAGCAGATCGGCTCCCCCAGGCAAATTTATATGAGACCCCGCAATCAATTCGTCGCCAATTTCATGGGCAAAGCGAATTTCGTCGAGGCGGTCGTCGAGCGTGCGGATTCGGCTCACATCGCGCTCTGCCTGCTCGGGCAAAGCTTGGTTATTCCGCAAGACGCAGGCTTCGCCGTGAAGCCGCACGACCGGGTCGATTGCGTCATCCGCCCGGAGTTTTGGCGCATCGACGCCGAGGGCAAGTTCGAAGGCACTATTTCCAGAGCGATTTATCTCGGGTACTGTGTCGAATACGAAATCGATCTGGGCGGGCAAAAGGTCGTTGCCGTCGACTATCATCATCATTTGCACGAGCCGAAGCAAGCGGGAGACCGGGTACGGCTCGGGCTCGCGCGAGTCGATTACGATTTTGCAAGAGCCCGCACGTTGAATCAGCCATTCTTGCGTACCAGTTTGTTGAGTATGTCTGCCCAATAGCTTAATGGAGCTGCCGGTTTTGTTCACGCGGCAGCTCCTAGGTGTAAATGTATTGCAGCTCATTGTACCCGTTAGCCAACCATGCCCCGCTTCGCGGCACCACAGACAATGAAAATGGGTCCTCTCTTCTGCCGATATCATCGTTACGGCTGGCGGTCCCGCTCGCCGGTTATGCCGACAATAACGCAGCCCCCATCCGGTTCCGGATGGGGGCTGCGTTTTTGCTGCGGGTCAGTCGTTATCGTTGACGTTCATGACGCCGCCGGCGACATCCTGCGTCGCGTCCACAGCGTTCTGCATCGCATCGCCGGTCGCGTTCGTGGCGTTTTGTACGGCATCGCCGGTCGCATCCGCGGCGTTCTGCACGAAGTCGGTTGTCGCCTGCGCTGCGTTCGTTACGGCTTCCGCCGTTCTTTCAAGCCATGATTCCTGGGCCATAATGAGCACTCCTTCAACTGTTATTGGCAGAGCCAACACTTAAGGTTTCCAATATTTGTACAATTATGCATCGTAAAAACGAAACGTTTAAACAGCTCAATGCCGGAGCGCATCCGTCAATTGCCGGACATTGCGGCTAAGCCGTTCTTGCAAAGCTTCGGCCACTTCGTATTCGCCGTTTTCTTTGGCCGTTACATCGGTATCGACGGCATATACGCCGCTCACGATGTGGCGGGCGCCAAGCGCCGCAAGCACGGGCTTCAGCGCGTATTCGTTGACGAGCAGGTGCGCGAGCGTGCCGCCGATGGCGACGGGCAGCAGCACCTTGCCGGCAAGCGCGTTTTGCGGCAGCAGGTCCAAATAGCTTTTGAGCACCCCGGTGTAAGCCGCTTTATATACCGGCGTCGCGACGATGACGCCGTCCGCGCGCTCCACCTCCGCGTTCGCTTGCGCGATGCGCTCGCTTTCAAAGCGGGCATAGATCAAATCGTCGGGCGGCAAATCGCGGACCTGGATCCGGCTTGCCGTATGCCCCTCGCTCTCCAATTCGCGCTCGATGAAGCCGAGCAGTCCGTTCAGGCGCGTCTGCTGCGACGGACTGCCGGCGATAATCGCGATATGAGCCATATGGAATTCCCCTTCCTCTTACTTGTTTTCTTTAAGCTCCTTCAGCGCTTGCTCGACATACTTGCTGTCCAGCACTTTGGAGACGTCCAGCTTTTTATTGATAGCGTGCACCCCGTACAAGAAATCCGCCTGCTCTTGGTGGGCTTTGGCAAAATCCGGCGTAATCGGCGACAAAATAGGGGCCGATTTTTTCAGCACCTCGCTGACGATTTGGCGGTCGAGCTTTTGCGTCGCGACGAACTGGTCCGTCACTTCGTCCAGGTGGGAGGCGTAATACGCCCGGGCCTGTTCGTACGTTTTCAGGAAAAGCACGGTCAGGTCGGGATGCTCCTGCGTAAATTTGGTGCGGGCGACGAGAAAGCTGGGAGCGTTGATGTTCAAATCCGCTCCGGTCACCAGTATTTTCGCGCCGGTTTGGAATACCGCCGTCGTCGCGTAGGGCTCCCATATCGACCACGCGTCGATCGCCCCGGAATCGAGCGCCGGCCGCGCCTCGTCCGGCTGCAGCTGAATGACGTTTACGTCTTCGCCTTTCAGACCGGCCCGATTGATGGCCATGTAAAGAAAATTGTAGGCGCTGCTGCCTTTGGCGACACCGACTTTCTTCCCCTTCAAATCTTTCAAACTGGCGATCGGGCTGTTTTTCGGAACGACGATCATATTGCCTCGTTTTCCGTCGTCGGTGACCGCAATCGCTTTGAAATCAACGCCTCCCACCTGCCCCGAGATGACCGGCGTGCCGCCGACCGAGCCGAAGTCGATGCGGCCCGAGGCGATCGCCTCGAAATGCGGCGGACCGCTTTGGAACTCACTCCAGACGACGTCCGCACCCGCTTTGGCAAACGCCGTTTCGAACAGCTTTTTGTCTCTGGCATAGTTCAAAATGCCCGTCTTCCCTTGAATGCCGATAGTGACGACCGTCGCCGCCTTCCCCGCCGATTTCGCCGTCCCCTCTTGCCGCTGCTGCGGCGCGCCGGCCGCTTTGGCGCAAGCGGCCAGCACCGCTGCCGACAATACGGCGATGGCGACGGAGTACAATGCCCGTTTATTCATCATGCCACTCTCCCGTTAACAACCTGTTCCGCCTGTTTGTTTACAACTAGCCGCTGAAGCTTTCGCGCCATCTGAGCAGCTTCTTTTCCAAATGCCGCACGAGCGAATCGGTCGCCTTGCCGACGACGGCGAATATGGCGATGCCGACAAAGACGGTGGCGGTTTGCGCAAACTGCCTGGCATCCATAATCAAGTAGCCGATCCCCTCGCTTGACCCCATCAATTCCGCAACGACGAGGCCGAGCCAGGCGACCCCGAGCGACAGCCGCAGCCCCAGCAAAATGTGGGGAAGCGCCGCCGGCAGCACCAGCTTCGTCACCTGCTTGCTCCGGCTGAATTCCAGCACCCGCGCCACATCGAACAGCTTCGCGTCGACGCTGCGGATTCCTTGGAACGTCTGGATGTACAAGGGGAAAAACGCTCCGAGTGCAATCAGTAAAATTTTGGAAAATTCACCGAAGCCGAACCACAAAATAAACAGCGGCGTAATCGCCAGATGCGGCACCGTGCGCAGCATCTGAATAGAAGGATCGACGGTCTGCTCCAGCCTCCGGAACAGGCCGACGCCGAGGCCCATAAGCAGCCCGGCGGCCCCGCCCAAAACGAAGCCCAGCGCCGCGCGCCCCATGCTGACGCCCAAATGCCGGAACAGATCGCCGCTTATCAATAACTCATAGAAAGTTTTCGCGATATCCGCCGGCGTCGGCAGCAACGTTGCGGAAATGAGCCCGAACGAGCCGCACAGCTGCCAGACGGCCAAGAGGACGAGCGGGAACAGCGCGCCTCGTAGCGCGGCTTTCCCCTTCCCGTTTTCCCGCAGTTCCGAACGGTAAGCCTTCTTATGCGCTGCGGATGTGGCGGCGTCCTTCTTCGCTTCGCCAATCAGCGCATCGCCCGGCGCCTGAATGATGTCAGCCTGATTCATAACTTCTCCTCGCTTTCCTGCCGTAACGCTTCATATGCCGGAGCTGTCCACAAGCTCCAGCTCTTCGACCCGTTCGAATTCGCGCAGGACGATCGTTCTCAGCTCCTGGAACGAGGACGACGCTTTTTTGCGCGGATACGGCAGGTCGATGGGAATCGTTTTGCGGATCGTGCCGGGTCTCGCATCCATAATGACGACGCGGCCGGCCAAATAAATTGCCTCATCGATGTCATGCGTGACGAGGATCATCGTCGTGCGGTTGTTGTCCCATATATCGAGCGTAACTTCTTGCAGATGGGAGCGTGTGAAAGCGTCCAAAGCGCCGAACGGCTCGTCGAGCAGCAGCACCTTCGGGCTGCGCAGCAGCGCGCGGGCGATGGCGACGCGCTGCGACATCCCGCCGGACAGCTGGCGCGGATACGCTTTTTCGAAGCCTTGCAGCTTGACGAGCTCCACCAGCTCGCTCACCCTGCGGCGCACTTCGGGCTGCCGCAAAGACAGGTCGGCGGCGATGTTTTTCTCCACGCTCAGCCACGGAAACAGCCGATGCTCCTGGAAAACGAAGCCCAGATCGATGCCCGGCTTCGTTACCGGCTTCCCTTCCAGCAGCACTTCCCCGTCATGCTCCGTATCGAGGCCGGCCATAATTTTCAGCAAGGTGCTTTTGCCGCAACCGCTTGGCCCGATAAGCGTAATGAACTCGCCGCGCCGAACGCGCAGATCGATATTGTGCAAAGCTGTGACGGACTCCCCTTGCGGCGTCCGGAACGTTTTGTGCGGCAGACGCACGTTAAGCAGCTGTTCGCTCATAGCTGCGCTCCTTTCGCTCGGCCGCTTAGACGCTCGGCTCGAGGCTTCTCGCCGCCAGCTTTTCCTTCACGGCGGGCAGCAGCAATTCGCCGGTGTAGCGCGCTTCCTCCAGATTCGGATACCCGGACAGGATGAACGAGGAAATGCCCAGCTCGACGTATTCCAGCAGACGGTTTGCCACTTGCTCGGGCGTTCCGACGAGCAGCATCGCCCCGCCGCCGCGCACGATCGATAGTCCTGCCCACAAGTTCGGCGCCAGCACATAGTCGTTCTCCTTCGATTGTTCCCGCAGCTCGTTTTGCCGCTTCTGATTCGTGGCGTCCGTCTCGGCGAACCGTTTGGCCGAGCTATCCAGCGCATCGCGGTCCACTTTGCTGATAATGTCCCGCGCTTCGCGCCATGCCTCCTCTTCCGTTTCCCTGACGAGCACTTGCGCGCGCAGTCCGTAACGAATCGTCCGGTCGATGCCGCTTTCGGCCTTCAGCTCGGCGCGCAGCCGCTCCATCTCGTCGATTTGCTCCTTGATCATCGGCAGCGGCTCGGCCCACATCAAGTATACGTCCGCGGTTTGCACCGCCGTTTTCTTCCCGGCCGGCGAGCTCCCGCCGAAATAGAGCGGCGGATGGGGCTGCTGTACGGGAGCCGGAAAGCTCGCTCCGCCGTCGATAGTGTAATGCTTTCCTTGAAAATGGAGGCGTTCCGCGCTCTGGTAAGGCTGCTCGCCGGCCAGTCTGCCGTGCTTTTGCCCGGCCGAATTGACCCATACGCCTTTCACGATTTGCAAAAATTCGAGCGTGCGCTCATACCGTTCGTCGTGCGCATGCGCAAGCGGATCGCCTGTCGCCAGCAAATCGCCCGGACTGCCGCCGGTGACGACGTTGATCAAAGCGCGCCCGCCGGACACGTAATCGAGCGTTGCCGCCATGCGCGCGGCCAGCACCGGGGCGATAAGGCCCGGCCGCATCGCGACGAGCGGCTTGAGGACGCGGGTATGGGTGGCGATCGCCGCGCCGACGATCCAGGCATCGAGACAGCTTCCGCCCGTCGGGATGAGCGCAAACGTGAAGCCCGCCCGCTCCGCCGTCTGCGCCACCTCGATCATATAGTCCGCTGTCGATTCCCGTTCCGGCTCGGTCCCGACATACTTGCCGTCCCCCGTCGTCGGAATGAACCATCCGAATTCGACATCTTGCCCTTTGCTTTTGCCGCTCATGCTCAACACTCCTTTGGTTTGGAAAATGAAACGGAGACACGGCCTGTAGCGGCGTGTCTCCGTTTGTACGGTCAACAACTGTTCGATTTGCATCCCGTAATTCCAACTGGATCAGTCGGGATATTTCGTATGCTACCACCCGGATCAAATTCGTGTCAACCGTCCTGCCACTTTTTGCCGGGAAGATTTTATGTTTGCGGATCGCGGCGATAAGGGTTGCCGTTGAGGACGAGGAAATAGTGTTCAAAGCATGGGCTGTGCTGCTATAATTGGCAAGGAAAGGATCACCAATTTTGTTAATCGAAAGGAGACTTTAGCGATGACCGTTCAGCAACTGCCCCGCAGCACGCCCGAGCTGCAAGGAATGGCGTCCGGCGCGGTAGCGAGTTTTTTGAAAGCGGTTCAAGACCGCGGCCTGGAGCTCCACAGCTTTATGCTGGTGCGCCACGGCCACGTAGTCGCCGAAGGCTGGTGGCGTCCGTATGCGCCGGAGCGGCCGCACATGCTGTTTTCGTTGAGCAAAAGCTTCACTTCATCGGCTATCGGGCTGCTTGTGGAAGAGGGGAGGCTCTCTTTGGACGATCGGGTCGTCTCCTTTTTCCCCGAGGAAGCTCCAGCGGAGCCGCCGCCGCATTTGGCTGCGATGACGGTTCGCCATTTGCTTATGATGGGCACGGGCCATGCCGAAGATACGACGGCGCGGATGACGGAATCAGGCAACTGGGTGCATGGCTTCCTCCAGCTTCCCGTCGAGCATGAGCCCGGCACTCGCTTCGTCTACAACAGCGGCGCGACGTATATGCTTTCCGCCATTTTGCAAAAAGTGACGGGAACGACGCTGCTCGCTTACTTGCAGCCGCGGCTACTGGAGCCGCTCGGGATCGAAGGCGCGACGTGGGAAAGCTGTCCGCGCGGCATTCACGTCGGCGGCTGGGGCATGAAAATCAGGACGGAGGACATCGCCAAATTCGGTCAGCTCTATTTGCAAAAAGGGCTCTGGAACGGCCGCCGCCTGCTGAGCGAAGCCTGGGTGGAAGAAGCGACATCCAAGCACATTTCCAACGAGCCGAACAAAAACATCGACTGGGCGCAAGGGTACGGCTATCAATTTTGGCGCTGCCGGCACGGGGCTTACCGCGGAGACGGCGCGTTCGGCCAATACTGCGTCGTCATGCCGGAGCAGGACGCCGTCATCGCCATCACCTCCGGTCTCGGCGACATGCAGCCGGTCCTCGATGAAATTTGGGAGCGGCTGCTTCCGGGCATGAAATCCGAACCGCTGCCGCAGGATGAAGCTGCGTGCGCGGCGCTCGGCGAAGCGCTCGAGCGGCTCAGCCTGGAGCCGCCGCGCCACGAGCCGGCCGCGGAGCTGGAGCAGGCCGTTTCGGGCACGGTGTATGAGCTGGAGCAGCCGAATTCGGCGCAGCTGCTTACGATTGCCGTGCAGTTTCTGGAGGATCGGGCTGTTGTCCGATTCCGGAACGAACAGGGGGAGCATGCGGTCGATTTCGGCAGGAACGAATGGCTCGAAGGAACGTCCGCCTTATGGATGAGAGACGATCAGCCGCTTCACGCCTCCATGACTTGGCGCGATGCGACTACGCTTGTCCTGACGGTGAGATATGTGGAAACTCCGTTCTGCCTGACGGCGGAATGCGCGTTTGGCGACGGGAGCGTGCTGCTGACCGCCCGGCGGAACGTCGGAAACCGGGAAGCCGAGCCGATTCAAGGCAAGGCGCCCGGATGAATGTATTTCTCCATTCTGGATTGCAGCTCTGAGCCGGTGAACACGACGGAGCCCAAATCGACGCGCCGGTGGTTTCGGTAACGAAAAAACAGCTGGCCTTTTATTTTCTTCAAATCGGCGTCTACGTCCCGGACGGCCTTCTCCAAATCGGGGTTGTAAATCGCCAGAGCTGCGAGATTTTGGTGCACTTTGGACAGCAGCATGTATTCTTTGATCAGCTTGTGTTCATTCATCGCCGAGAACGGATGCTCCATCGCGCCAACCTTCTTTGTTAGAGATGTAACACATATATCGGAACCTGTATCCAAAATGTTGATATGCCTATGAAGACGGCGCCGGCTTGCGGCGCCGTTTTTGTCCTTGCATCCGCCTGACCGTGACACGAAACGACACCGGCTTTCGCGAGACTTTGCCATGTTCATCCGTTAACCTATGAAAAAAGCGATTTTCATAGGAGGATGAATGCCTGTGCAATCAAACTCGATTCCATATGCTGTCGTCGCTTCGCTGATCATCGGCACGATGCTTGCTCTGTTCATCAGCTCGGCAAGGAGAAATATAGCCATTAGCCGGATAGCAGCCAAGGAACCGCCGCCCGCCGCGGGTGGAGCTGAGCAGGCGGATGATGCTGTGCGCGGTGAGAATGACCCGGTTTACCCGTTCTATGTCGATTGCAGCCGCACTCTCGAACGTGCAGCTCCTCCACAGGCGCGGTGGTAATTCTGATGACGCATATCCATCCATATTTTGGATAATCTAATTCAAATGCAGGGCAATAGCAGCAAGAAAGGTTGGCGTCTTATGAATCGAATTCAGCTGCGCGGCACGATTATTTACGAACCGTCCGAAGATCGCTGGCGAGGATCGGGTACAGACTGGTGGATTGAACATACGATGGCTGCTACGGCAAAAATTACGTTCGAAGAGCCGATTACGTTCGATCCGTTCGACCCCATGCAAACGAAAAGCTACAGCCTCACGGTCAGCAACATTCAAGGAAACGGCGATGCAGTAACGTACAATGTCGACGAGACGGGCTTCGTTGTCACCTGGAAGCATTATAAGCCGTCCGTGTGCATGGCTTCTTTCGTCGTTTCGGGGGTTAGAGCTTCTTACGTTCCAAACGACCGCACGCTCAGCAATGAGGACAGCGTTGCGGACGTATACGCGGCGGGAATTTTATTCGATTATGAAGCCAAGTACGGCGTCATTACTGTGATGGGCTCAGCGAGCATTTCCTCGAAATCGGCCGTTAAGTCTAAGCGGCAAATCGTCGGCGAGCATGCGAGCGGATGTAAGCAGCGTATGGAAGGAGAAACGGATGCCTTCAGCAAACAGCTGCTGGAGAAGCGTCTGGCCAAAATCGAGCACCGGCTCGCCCGCCACCAAAACATTGAAGACAGAAGCACGGCTTATTGGAATTCCGCCAAAAAGTTCGGCGAGCTATGGGGTTATTACTCCGCACATGAGCAAAAGGAAGCGCTCGGCGGCTGCTACGTTCCTTTGTGCACCGGCGGCGGGCCTGGCATCATGCAGGCGGCGGCGGAAGGAGCGCGCAGCCAGCATGCCCATGTGATCGGGATCGATTGCCAATTCGGGCTTGACGATTTGTTCGACCTGCGGGACAGCTATTCCGTCTATTCCAATCAGCGTCTGCGGCTGAACAATTTCTCTATTCGCGAAGGGGTGCTCATCAACTATTCCCATGTCGTGTTGTTTTGGCCCGGAGGATACGGCACCGCTTGGGAAGTGTTCGAGCTGCTGTCGAAAATTTCCACCGGCCATTTGCGCAGGCGCCGGACGAAAGCGATTTTCGTGCATCGCGAATTTTGGCAGCCGCTGTTCGCCTTCGTCGACCATATGCGCCTGCACGGAACGGTGAACAGCTACGGGGACCGGATTAAAATACCCGGCGTCGACGATCAGTTCCCGGACGACGCTTATATTGCGGAAGTCGTGGATACGCCTGAAGAAGCATTTGCCGTAACGCGCGCCTTCGTCGAGGAGCTGTATCGCAAAAATCAGTTGACGCTTCGGGAATAATTGGGTCGCACTTCCGGCAACCTTTTTTCCGGCCGGGGTGTCTAAGAGAAAAGGAGGAATGCTTATGTTTCATTTACATCGAAAAGCATGTGCCCTGCTCTTGGCCGTGCTGCTCATTCCCGCAGGCTGTCAAAGCGCGGTGAGCAACGCAAAAACGGGAGAGGCCGGCAATGCATCTGCCCCCTCGGCCGCAGCGGGAACGCCGCCATCTTCATCGGATGGCTCGGCATCGCAGTCTGCCGCAGATTCCGCGGCAAGTTCCGGCGACGGCAAAACCGGCGGCACGGCCGCGACATCCGGCAGTGCAGCTCCGGCGGGCGGGAAGGCGGCATCCGGCGGTGCCGAGGCAGCCGGCGGCATCAGCGGCACGATCACGGCCGTCCGGATAGCGAGCGCGCAGGTCGGCTGGGTCGGCGGCAACGGATGGATCGCCCGCACCGACGACGGCGGCAAGCATTGGCACAATCAGTACGTTGGCGGCGGCACCATTCGCGAGCTGTTCGCCCTGAACGCCAAGGAGGCTTGGGCTGTTACCGAGAAGGCGGGCCTGCTCGCCACGACGGACGGCGGCAAGCATTGGACTGCAGCGGGGACGGCGCCGGTCGGGTTCCTGCATTTCGTATCGAAGAACGAGGCTTTCAGCGCGGGTGCCATAACGGTGGACGGAGGCAAAAGTTGGCGCGATTTGCCCGTTCCGGAACATATCGTCGGCGAAGCGTATTTCCACGACAAATCAGTGGGCTGGGCGGTCGTGCAAAATGGCGGCGAAGGCATCGTCGAGCGGACGACGGACGGCGGCAAATCGTGGCACCCCATCATGAGCCGCAAGCTCGTGTCGCATCTTAACGGCGCGGTCATTCGCTCGGCCGGCACGGACGACGCCTGGGTGGAATGGATCGGAGACTCCGGCATGACGCAAACGTCCTACTCGCTGTTTCACACATCCGACGGCGGCAAAAGCTGGCAGACGGTATTGGCCAAATCGACGGCCGGCGGCGGCCCGGCGCCCGGGTTCCCTCTCGGATACAGCGGCGGACCGAACAACGCTGGCTCCAAACCGGGACCGCTCTACGTCGTCGACCGCAAAACCGCGTATATGGGCGGAGAATGCCCGGCCTGCGACAAGCCGAACACGGTCGGCCATACGACGGACGGCGGCAAAACGTGGGTGAACGGCAAATCCGAGCTCCCCGGCAACGCCGGCGCCCTGCTGGCGATGGCCGACGCCACCCACGGCTGGTGGATTATCAACGACAACACGCAGCCGTCGGTGCTGTACACGACATCGGACGGCACCCATTGGAGCAAGACGTTCACGTTTCCCGCCAGCAAAAAGCCCGGCCGCTTAGTGCGGTCGGCTTTTTTTTGCGGAGCGGCTGCTCGTTTTTTTGAAATCAGCTGAACTCGAGCCATCAATCGGTGATATTGCTGGTGTAGTACTCAATGATGTCTTTGCGACGGATAATTCCGATAAAGATTTGCTTGTCTCTACGACGGGAACAAAGTTCTGGTCGGCCGCCAAGTGAAGCATATCGTCCAGATCGGCTTTTACCGAGACGCATTCGTTATGGATACGGCGTTTAATTTCATAAACTTTGACGGTGTCCAAGTTTTGGAAAGTCAATCCGGAAGTATGCTTCATTTTCCAAAATAAATCGCCTTCGGACAGCGTCCCGACGTATTTCCCCTCCTCGTCAATGACAGGTATTGCCGTATATTGGCTTTTCTCCAACATGTCCATGGCCTCCTGCATAGTAGCAGAAGAGACGATATAGGCCACTTTGTTTTTGGGGAACAAAAAATCGGATATTTGCATGTTCCGTCAAAACTCCCTTCTTCCGAATCTGAACAGGCGTTTTGTTTATTATGACATAAATTAGATGAAGTTACCCTATTTTTAAAATAATGGCTATATTAAAACTTATTGTTGATATTTGATGATGGCGAACAAATATTCTATAATGAGGGTAATATCATTGTTCGGAGATGATTTACCTAAGGTCGAAGACGATCACTTTTGATTGAGGGGGATAGTGAAGTATGTCAGAGGACAACATTCGATACGATCAAGTGAAAATTATTTGTGCAGAAGATTGTGGAAACGCGCCAAAAAAAGAATTACTTAGAGCGTTTAATGTTGCCTTTGTTTGCAACGATATCGGCTTTATTACGGAGACCATTATAGAAGATATCCAATGGAATTTTATCGGCAGCAACGTATTACAGGGTAAGGCTCAAGTTTTCAGAATGCTTGAAAAACTGATTGACAAAAAGCCAACGGAGTTAGTTATTAGCAATATAATAACGCACGGATATTCCGGTTCTTTAAACGGCATCCTAAAACTCGAAAGCAATATTAGCTACGCTTTCTGTAATATATATCGTTTCAATAGCAGTTTAAACAAAACAAAAATTAAGGAAATTACTTCTTTTATAATTGACATTTCAAAATAATAAACGATAACTGATAGCTAAATCAGCCGCCTTTCCATTAGGCGGTTTCTTTTTTATCGAAAATCAACAGATTGATTAACATAGCCAAAATAATAAGGGGCGTCCGCTACTGGGGCGCCCCTTATGTCAATTTTTCCTAGTCCGGCTAATGGCGATCCGCGTCTTCTCCAGAATCGGGATCACTTGCTCGTTTTGCCTGCTCGCATAAGCCGTATAGACGATATCGATGACGTTCAGCTGCGCGATCCGCGACGCCGTCGCCCCGCTGCGGATGTTTTGCTCGGCGGAATTCGTAAACAGGCGAATATCCGCCAGCTCGGCGACCGGCGACAAGCCGTATTTGGTCAAGGTGATGACGGTTGCTCCCTGTTTTTTCGCTTCGGTTAGCGCCTCGATGATTTCAATCGTTTTGCCGGAGTACGAAATGCCGAACGCGACATCGCCCGGCTGCATCGTGACGGCGGACGTGAGCTGGCCGTGAAAATCCGGATACGCTTCGCACCAGCGTCCGACCCGCACCAGTTTATGCTGCAAGTCCGCCGCGATCAGAAACGAGGCGCCGTGCCCCATAATGTTGATTCGCCTCGCGGCGGATAGCGCATCGACCGCCTTGTTCACTTCGTCGATCGACAGCACGGCGATCGTGTCGTCGATCGACTGCTTGTTGTTGTTGCTTACGGCTTGCACGATGTTGTCGACCGATTCCCCCATCCGGATTTCCTCATAGCCGCCGGACGACGTTTGCGCCGAAGAAAGATCGACGGCAATGCGCATCTTCAGCTCCTGAAAGCCTTTCATGTTCAGCTTCTGGCACAGCCGCGTGACGGTCGCCTCCGATACGCCGCTTAGCTCCGCCAGCCTTTGAATCGAACATTGCACCACATCGCGCGGATTGTCCAGGATGAACTCCGCCGTTTTTCGCTCAGAGGGATGGAGTTGATCCAGTATCGCCCTGATGCTGATGAGTCCTCCATTTAACACGCAATCACCTCTTGTCGACTAGATGGCACGAAACGTAATGCCCCTCCGCCTTCTCCTCCAGCCTGGGCGCCGCCATGCGGCACGCGTCGGTCGCATACGCGCAGCGCGGATGAAACGTGCAGCCGGCAGGGGGATTCGACGGGCTGGGCAAATCTCCCTTCAGCACGATCCGTTCTTTGCGCAGCTTCGGATTCGGCAATGGCACGGCGGACAGCAGCGCCTTCGTGTACGGATGCTGCGGCTCCCGGTACAGCGTCCCCTTGTCGGCGATCTCCACGATTTTGCCCAAATACATGACCGCGACCCGGTCGGAAATGTGTTTGACGACGCTTAAATCGTGGGAAATGAATATATACGTCAGCTTGAATTCCTGCTGAAGATCCTGGAGCAAATTCAAAATTTGCGCCTGTATCGACACGTCCAAAGCCGACACCGGTTCGTCCGCGACAATAAGCTTCGGCTGCAAAATCAAGGCGCGGGCGATGCCGATCCGCTGGCGCTGTCCGCCCGAAAACTCGTGCGGATAACGGTCCAAGTAATCGGCCGACAGCCCTACCTTCTCAATGACCCAGTTCACCCGGTCTTTCCGCTCTCCAGCGTTCCCGACGCGGTGCACGACGAGCGGATCGAGCAAAATTTGGCGAATCGTCTTGCGCGGATTGAGCGAAGCGAACGGATCCTGGAACACAAGCTGCATATCCCGCCGTTTGCGCCGCATCGCTTCAGCCGACAAGCCGGTCAAATCTTGCCCGTCGAACACGAGCTGGCCGGACGTCGGCTCGATCAGCCTAAGCATGCAGCGGCCGGTCGTCGACTTGCCGCAGCCCGATTCGCCGACGATGCTGAGCGTCTCCCCTTCATATACGGTAAGATCGATGCCGTCGACGGCTTTCAGCGAAGCTTTCTTCTTGCCGAATCCTGCCTGCAGGGGGAAATGCTTCGTCAGCCCCTTGACTTCGAGTAAGGCTTTCATTGCCGCTCCCCCTTATCCGCATATAACCAGCATTTGCACTCATGGCTTCCTGACGCGACCATCGGCGGCTCCTGCTTGCAGATGTCCATCGCCTTGCTGCAGCGGGGCGCGAAGCGGCAGCCCGCGGGCATGCTGCGAACCGAAGGGACGTTGCCCTGAATCGGATTCAACCGTTCCTGGTCGGCGGCCATATCGGGTATCGACTGCAGCAATCCGGCCGTGTAAGGATGGCGGGGGTCGGCGAATACCGATCTACTTCGCGATGCTCGACAATTTGTCCTGCATACATGACGATGACCCGGTCGCACATCTCCGCCACGACGCCGAGATCGTGCGTAATAAACAAGAAGGAAGTTTGCCGCTCGCGGCTAATTTTTCTCATCAGCTCGAGAATTTGCGCCTGAATGGTGACGTCCAAAGCAGTTGTAGGCTCGTCGGCGATAATGAGCTCCGGCTCGCACGCCAGAGCGATGGCGATCATGACCCGCTGCCGCATCCCGCCGGACAACTGATGCGGATAGTCGTAATAAATTTCCTCCGCACGAGGAATGCCTACCTCGTTCAGCAGCTCGATGACGCGGCGTTTGACTTCGGCATTGGGCAGCTTGTGGTGCCGCTTCAGCGGCTCGGCGATTTGCTTGCCAATCGTATGCAAAGGGTTCAGCGAAGTCATCGGCTCCTGGAAAATCATCGAGATCCCGTTGCCGCGCAGCTTGCGCATCTCCTTCTCGGAAGCGCGCAGCAGATCGGCTCCGCGAAACAGCACTTCGCCTTCCACCTTCGCGTTTTTGCCCAAGAGGCGCAGGATGGACATGCTGGTGACGCTTTTGCCGCAGCCGGACTCGCCGACGATGCCGACAATTTCCCCGGGACTTACGTGGAAGCTGATGTCGCGGACGACCGTCACCCTATCGTTCTTATCTCCAAACTGCACGTGCAAATTACGGATGTCCAATAACGGTTCCATGAACATGCCCCTTATACTAAGAAGTAAAGGAAGAAAGCAAGCTCTCCCTGAGTTGCCCGCGCCACTGCTGGATGCCAGTTCTGGCCGCGGGATGAACGCGATTCGTCAGCGCAATGCAAGTGAGCCGGTACTCCGTGTGATGCCATAGGGAGGTGCCGGTGAATCCGGTATGCCCGAATACGTGCTCCCCGTAGCACTCCCACCCGAGCCCGCGCGAGCTCGTATCGGACGACTCGCGCGGCCGGATTGCGGCGCTTCTCAGCTGTTCGGAGATGAACTCCCCGGAGCCGGAGCGCCATATATCCATATACCGGAACAAGTCGTCAATGTCGGAAAATAGCCCGGCATGGCCGCTTACCCCGTTCAGGCCGTAGAAGGCGTTGCAATCGTGAACGGTGCCGCAAATCGTTTCTTCGCGCCAGCCGAACGATTCGACGTCGGCTTTGCCGATAGCGAACGCCCCTGCGGGAAGCTCGCCGTTTTGCAGCTTTTCGATATAGTCGTAAGCCATATTTTTCTCGAAGGCGTTGCCCTTCTCGGTCGGAGCGATGTGCCGCCCCGCGCGGCCGGGCTTATAGCCGGTGCTGCTTAATCCGAGCGGCTTGATGATATGCGACGATATCACTTGCTCCAGCTCGGCGTCCCAAATGCGCTCCAATATAAATCCGAGCAGCATGAACCCGGGGTCGCTGTAAACGATTTGCGCACCGGGTGCGCCGATGAGCGGTTCGCGGCAAATGGCCGCTGCGTACTCGCCCCGTCCGTTCAATTTGACGAAGAAAGGCCGCCACGCCGGAAGCCCCGAAGTATGCGTCAGCAAATGGTACAACGTTACATGCTCACGCCGGGCATCGTCCCGGGAAGCGAATTCCGGCAGCCAGCGGATCACGGGATCGTGCAAACCGGCTTTGCCCGCTTGAATGGCGAGCAGAACGGCGGGCAGCGTGGCCACTACTTTGGTCAAAGAAGCCACGTCGAAAAGCGCAGATCGTTCCACACCCGCCGAGCATACGACCGGCTGCTCGTCGCCTATGCGAATGCCGGACACTCCGCTCGGAAACACGTCCAAGCGGGTTCCCTCAAGCAAACTGCGTTCCACATGCTGCGCCAGCTTCGTACGCAGGTCCATCGCTTCTCACCTCGTATGATTGAATGGCGATATGGCCGGCCGCTTTAACGCGACCGGTTTCTGGGATCGAGCAAATCGCGCAAAGCGTCGCCGAACAGGTTGAACGCAAGAATCGTCAGCGTCATGGCCAGACACGGCCATACGATCATGCCCGGCGCCAGCTCCATGTACCGTCTCGACTCGGAAATCATGCCGCCCCAGGACGGGTTCGGAGGCTGCACGCCAAGCCCAAGGAAGCTTAACGCCGACTCCGTCAAAATCGCGCCCGAGATCGCGATCGAAGCTTGCACCAGCAGCGGCGCCTGAATGTTCGGCAAAATTTCCTTGAACATAATGCGCCCCGTCGTCGCGCCGATCGCCCGCGCGCTCTCCACATACTCCAAATTTTTGACCGACAGCACCGCGCCGCGCACCGTGCGCGTAAACACCGGAATGTTCACGATGCCGATGGCGAGTATCGTTTTGGAAGTGCCGGGCCCGAGAGCGGCGACGATCGCCAGCGCCAACAAAATTTCCGGAAAGGCGAACAGCACGTCCATCACCCGCATGATGACGGTATCGACCCAGCGGCCGAAGTACCCGGCAAGCAGTCCGAGAACGGCGCCGCAAACGGTGCTGATGGCGACGGAAGCGATGCCTACCGTGAGCGATACTTTGGCGCCGTACACGACTCTGCTCCAGATGTCGCGCCCGAACTGGTCGGTGCCGAGCGCATAATGGGCGCTGCCTGTCGGCGCCAGGCGGCTCGCGTTGTCCATCGCCGTCGGGTCCTTCGTCGCGATGACCGGCGCCAGCGCCGCGCAAACGAAGATGAGCAAGAGAATCAGGCCGCATACGACGGCCGTTTTATTTTTCCAAAATCGTTGTCCGAACGTCATCGTGGTGGCTCCCCCTTCTAGTACTTAATCCTCGGATCAATGAGGGAATATACGATATCCACCGCCAAATTGATCAACACGAATACGAGTGCGACAAACAATACGCCGCCCTGGACGACCGGGTAATCGCGCTGATGGATGCCGTCCAGAATATATTGGCCGAGGCCGGGAATGGAAAACAGCTGTTCGACGATTACCGAACCGCCCAGCAAATAGCCGAACTGCATGCCGGCGATCGTGACGATCGGGATGGCCGAATTGCGGAACGCGTGGGCGAACAAAATTTTCCACTCGGAAGCGCCTTTCGCCCGCGCCGTGCGGATAAAATCTTTGCTGAGCGTTTCCAGAAACGTTGAGCGCGTCATCCGCATGACGCCCGCAGCCATCACGATGCCCATCGTCACCGCGGGCAAAATAAGCTTTTGCAACGCCGCCGCCGGATCGTCCCACACATTGACGAAATCCATCGGCGGAAACCAGCCGATATACAGCGAAAAGACGAGCAGGAGCAGCGTCCCTACGGCAAAATTCGGCACCGAGATGCCGAGCAAGGCCGCCACGCGCCCCGTTACGTCGGTGACAGATCCGGATTTGACCGCCGAGACCATCCCGACCGGGATGGCGACGATCCATCCGATCAGCGAAGCGAGCACGGTGAGCTGCAGCGTAACGCCGAAGCGCTGGACGATTTCCGGCAAAATGGCGTTGCCCGTATGGACGGAGGTGCCGAAATCGCCTTGCAGCAAATGGAAGATCCATTTTCCGTACTGCACCGCGAGCGGCTGGTTCAGCCCGAGCTGCTCCCGCAGCACCCGCACCGATTCGTCGGTGGCGTTCGTGCCGAGCATGATCAGGACCGGATCCCCGGGAACGAGATGAAGGATGAGGAAGACGAGGACGGAAATGCCGAACAAAATCGGCACTAATCCGGCGAGCCGTTTAAGTATGAAGCGAGTCATGATAGCACCCCCGGAAATCTAGGAAGGCGGTACTTGTACCGCCTTCCCATTTCAACCATTTACTTTTTAAGCGACGTTTTCATGATGGCGTACGCTTCGCTTGCCGCGTTCGGAGCGAAGCCGTCGACGCGGTCGCTCACGGCGTAAAAATATTTCGGCGACGCCAGGAACAAGTTCGGCGAATCGCTGAGCAGCATGTTTTGCGCATCGTTATACAGCTTTTTGCGCTGCTCGAGATCGTTCGTCTCCAGCGCCTTCTGCACAATGGCGTCGAAATCTTTGTTGGAATAGTTCCACACGTTCGCGCCGCCTGTCGTGGAGAAGAAGAAGCGGAGCGAGCGGTCCGGGTCCGTGCCGGCGGTGTTGCGCCCGACGAGCAGCGTAGCGTCCTTGGACTTCCACGTCTCGATGTATTTCGCCCATTCCAGCTGCTCGATCTTTGCGTTGATGCCGATCGCCTTCAGCTGCTGCTGAATCACTTGCGCCGACTCGATCATGTCCGGGTACGTCGAAGCCGTCTGGATGACGGTGTCGAAGCCGTTCTCGTAGCCCGCTTCTTTCAGCAGCTGCTTCGCTTTGTCGATATCTTTTTTGTACAGCGGCGAGTCGCCGACGTTTACGGCATAAGCCTTTTGCGCGGAAGAGATCGGTCCGGTAATTTGGCCTTGGCCTTTCCATACCGTGCTCACGATTTCGTTCCGGTCTACCGCATAGCTGAGCGCCTGGCGGACGCGTGCGTCGTCGAAAGGCTTTTTCTTCACGTTGATGCCGAGGTAGCCGTATTCCATCGACTGGTAGCTTTTCACGGAAACGCCCTTGGCGTTCTCGAGAAGCTTGGCGGAATCGGCGGACACGGTCGTCAGGTCGATCTTGCCGGTGCGGACGGCGGCGAGCCGCTCGGCTTCGTCTTTCATGATGCGGAACTTGATCGAATCGACCTTCGGCATATCTTTGACGAAATAGTCCGGGTTTTTTACCAGCGTCACCGACTGGCCCGCTTCGACGGAGCCCATTTTGAACGGGCCCGTGCCGACCATCTCTTTGTTCAGATCGGTCACTTCTTTCGGCACGATCGCCGTATATACGCTCGCCACGTTGGCAATCAAGGCGGAGTCGACGTTTTTCAGTTTAAACACGACCTGGTACGGGTCCGGCGTTTCGATCGACGCTACGCTCGTAAAGTACGACTTGGCGAGCGCCCCCGTATTCGGATCGAGAATGCGGTCGAAGCTGTATTTCACGTCGGCGGAAGTCATTTCGCGGCCGTTGTGGAATTTGACGCCTTTCTGCAAGTCGAACGTGACCGTTTTGCCGTCGGGAGCTACCGTCCACTTCGTCGCCAGGCTCGGAATAATGTTCAGATCGGCGTCCAGACGAGTCAATGTGTCATAGACGAGGCTATAGATTTTCACGCTGGATGCGGCGGGCACTTTGTGCGGATCGAAGCCGACCGGATCTTGATCGGTCGCGATCACAAGCTCGCTCGGTTGGGCGGATTTGGCGGGAGCCGTCTGGGCGGCGCCGGAAGCGTTATCCTTCGGCGCGGCTTTGGAACAGCCGGTAACGGCGAGACCGATAGTAATTAGACAAGCGAGCAGAAGACGTTTTGTTTTCAAGCTCAATTCCCCCTTGGATGGATCTGGATGATGGCGAAACGCTTGCTTTGCCCGGCAGCGATGAGGAAGCCCTTCAAAGCATGAGCCCAGCTTCGGCAAATCTTGCAGTCTGCCTCCATGTCGACTGCGTAGCATGCTTAAAACGTTCGCGAGAATCCGCTTACATAAAGCAATTGCGCGGAAAAGCAGCTCGCCGGCGGCCCGACTGCAGGCAACAGCCGAAGCAAAAACCGATGACGAAACTGCCTCCCCCCTTCTAGCAACTGTCGCTGTTAGGATCATCATAAGTAATAATATTTCCCTTGTCAATAACTGTCGACGAAATATTATTTCGCGATAAAGCTGTAAAAAAACGCGAATTGCCGCAGGCATCTTCCCGTTTGCCATCTAAGCTTATTGTGCCGATCCGCTGCCGTGCCGGCTTACTGCTTGTAATACTTAATAATCAGCTCGTCGATCAGACAGCTGACCCGCAGCACCTCCGGATGGAGAACTCCACCGTATTTCGTGGATAATTTTGTCAATTCATCCTTTAATCTTTCAATTGCGTCTTCCAATGACTCGGCGTAATTCACCATATCCTATGTCTTCCTTTCAAAAAATGACGCTAACCAGCCATAAGTATAATCGCAGCGGCGCAAATAATCTGTTGAAATATGTCATTCACAAAATTTTCACAAATGGGGATCATACGCCAACTTTCCGCACTCGGAGGGCTTAAGACGGTCAGCTTTAAAAAGAGCTGGGCGGGGCGGGACAGTATTCGGCAGCTCCTGCCGCTCCGCCGCAAAGATGCAAGTATGCCGGCGGGATACGGGCGAAAAGCCGGGTTTGTCCGCATATGGGCCGCGCCTGTCATTTTCGTCATTGTCCGCAATGAAATCCGCCTTTGCCGGGTGCCTTTACATAGCCAGCGTCCGGCTCGATACCAGCAGCTCCTGAATCTGGCGCAGCACGTTATCTGCATCCTCGCCATTGACGATTACCGCGACAGACTCTCCTTCCCGCAAAGTCAGCATGAAGGAGACGACGCCCAAAATCCCTTTTCCGCTTACTTGCTTCTCGCCTTTGCTCAGCATAATGTCACATTTGCTCGCATTGCACAGCTGCACAAATTGCATCATTTTCTCGAGGGTCAATGCCGGCAACGCAATAATTTGCTTGTCGCTCCCCATTGGCGACCATCCTCCTATCCAGCTTGAAACTAAAATTCAGTTCTTGCAGCCCATATGCAATGTCATGTATTAGTCATAATATATGACTTTATTTACGATAATTATACAGACGATTCGCCTTTTGTCAACATTTGTGTTATGTTATATGTCATTAATATGACATTTATCTGCTTAAAGGATTATTCGTCTGTTCGTTGAATAATTGATATACTATTGTGAAATTCCATTACAGGAGGAATGATATCGATGGCCGATGTGCCGAAATCGATTCCCCGCCCGCTCGTCAGAACGAATCAATGGTTTATTGTGCTTTCCGTAGTGCTCTCGTGGCTGACGGGCATGTACTGGCTGCTCTTGCTGCCGCTCGTCGCCGGCCTGATGGGCATACTGCTGAATTTCAACCCTGTCGTCCAACTGGCCAGACCGTTCCTCAAAAAAGATCCGTCCCTCTACGTTCCGGAAGACGCGGCCCAGCAAAAATTCAATCAAACGATCGCATGCACGCTTCTTTTCCTCGGTTTCATCAGCTTCATTCTGCATTGGACGGCAGCGGGCTACATCTTCACCGCGATGGTGGCTTTGGCGGCTTTCGTTGCCATTCTCGGCTTCTGTATCGGGTGTTTTATCCACTACCAATGGAGCCAATATAAATATCGCCGCTCGCAAAAAACGTAAGTTTTCGCGCAAGCAAAAAGCCGCCCGATCCTCGAGATCGGGCGGCTTTTTCACTGCGTTGCGTCGTTCCTTTTCCTTCGCATAAAACTCTGCCGCCTTTTGCCGGTTCCCGCATCGATCGATGCTGCACCAGCGCCTCCGCTCAGCGGCGACGTCATGCTTTCACTGCTCCGGCAGCAATATCGGAAATGAACTGCCGGCTGACGAACAAAAATACGACGATGAGCGGGAAGGTGGCAAAAAACGTACCCGCCATGACCATGGCATAGTCCGTATTGTAAATGCCGTTCAGCTGCGACAGCGCGATTTGCAGCGTATATTTTTTGGAGTCATTTATGATGATAAGCGGCCATAAATAATCGTTCCACGTGCCGATGAAGGTAAAGATGCCGAGAAACGCGAGCGCCGGCCGCAGCACGGGCAAAGCTACGTTCCAGTACAGGCGGAAATCGCCGCAGCCGTCGATTTTGCCGGCGTTCAGCAGCTCCTCGTGAATCGCCTCCTTGGCGTACTGCCTCATCCAAAAAATGCCGAAAGCGCTCGCCATCCCCGGTATGATCAAAGCCTTGAAGGAACCGATCCAGCCCAGCTTCTGCATAATAAGGAAAGACGGTATGAGCGAGAGCTGGCCGGGAACCATCATCGACACAAGCAGGATGTTAAAGAGCACTTTGTTGCCCGGGAATTGGTATTTGGCGAAAGCGAAGCCGGCCAGCGAACAGAAGAGCAGCACAAGCACTGTATGGCAAGAAGCGATAAACACCGTATTCAAAAAGGCGCCGAAAAAGTCCATATTTTGGAACACATGCTTCATATTCGTGAGCAGCTCGGTGCCGAATGTCACTTTGGGCGGAAACCGGAACACGTCGCTCGTTTTGCGGGTGGACATGACGATGATCCAGTAGAACGGAAACATGGATATAATGGCGCCGAGCAAGAGAGGAATTTGATACAACAAGCTTTTGGGGTGAAACCTGCCATTCATCGAGGCTCCTCCTCTCCTTTATTTTCTCTCCGTCAACTGCACGATTTTCCAGTTGATGAGCGAGAAGACGGCGATGATCACGAACATTCCCCACGCCACCGCGGAGCCGTAGCCGAACATATGGTTGAGGAACGATTGCTGGTACAAGTAGAGCACGATCGTCATGCCGCCGTGTTCGGGTCCGCCCGAATTGTTGGTCAGCACTTGCGGCTCGGTGAAAATTTGCATGCCGCCGATCGTCGACGTGATCAAAGTAAACAAAATGATCGGGCGAATTATCGGAATCGTAATCCGGAAAAACGTTTGCATCAAATTGGCCCCGTCGATGCGCGCGGCTTCGTAAAGCTCGTTCGAAATGCTTTGCAGTCCGGCCAAATAAATGATCGAATTGTACCCGGTCCAGCGCCAAATGACCATGACGGCGATCGCCACTTTAAGCATGACGGGCGAGCTGAGCCATTTGACGGGCTGCAGCCCCAACGTCTTCAGCAGGAAGTTCAAAAAGCCGTAGTTATCCCCGAAAATCGTGCCGAATACGATCGCAACGGCCACGATGGAAGTGACGTTCGGTAAAAAATAAATGACGCGGTACACGTTGCGGAAGCGCACAAATGTGGAATTGAGCAGGAAAGCGATCAGCAGGGCGAAAAACAGCATCGGGATCGTGGAAATAATCCAGATCTCCAGCGTGTTCAAGATCGATTTCCAGAAATCCGCGTCATGCAGCAAATAGTTATATTGCCCAAGCCCCAAATATTTCATTTCGCCGATGCCGTCCCATTTGTGCAGCGACAAATAGAGCGAAAACAGAATCGGGAACAGGCCGAACACCGCAAACAAAATAAAGAACGGCGAGATGAACAAATAGATGACTCTATGCTTGTAAATCTCGCGCCACAGCTGGCTTCCGCCGCGCTTTGAAGCCCCTGCCGCGAGACTGACGTTCGTATCGCTCATCGATAATCACCCCTTCGGAAACAGCTGCTCAGATGGAACCGGGATTCGCGGCATCCGAATCCCGGTTCGTTTGGTTAGTGGGTCGCTTGCTCCAGCTGCTTCTTCGCATTGGCGAGAGCATCCGCATAAGCTTTCTCCGGATCTTTATTTTGCTGCTCCACGTTCGTCAGCTCGTCGCCGAACGCTTTGCTCGGAATGTTGGCGTAAGCGCCGAAGTAGGCGGGTTTGACGTGATTGGCCGATTCCGCAAACGTTTCGTTGACCTTTTCTCCGCCGAAAAATTCGGCCGGCTGGTTCATCTTGGCGTCTTTCAGCACGGAAGGCGCCGACGGATACAGCGACATCGTAGTGAACGCCTGCAGTTGGTTTTCCGGGCTCTGCAGCCATTTGATCACTTCGAACGCTTCGTTCGGATGCTTGGATTGCTTCGGAATCGCCAGGAACGATCCGCCGTTGTTGCCGTCGCCGCCCGGAGCGCGGGCGATCCGCCATTTGCCTTTCGTGTCGGGCGCCGCCTCCGCGAGAATTTGCATCATCCACGCGGCGCCGATGAAGGAGGCGATTTTGCCGTTGTTCATGGCGGCGTTCCAGTCGTTCGTCCCGCCTCCGATTTTGGCCGAAAGCCCTTCCTTGCTTATGCTGACTGCTCGGTCCCAAGCCGCTTTGATGTGAGGCTGGTCGCCGATAAATTTATCGGTTGTATCGAAATACACTTTGTCGCCTTGGGCGAGAGACTGCATGTAGATCGTCGAGATGTTGTCGAACATGAACACTTGGCCGTTCGTCGCCGCTTTCATTTTTCTGGCGGCATCGATGTAGGCGTTCCAATCTTTCAGCTGTGCCGTCACTTGCGCCGGGTCGGACGGAAGCCCTGCCTTCTCGAACAGATCGGCGCGGTAAAACAGGGCGGTAGGGCCGGTATCCATCGGATAGCCGAGCATAAATTTGCCGTCGCCGGTAACGCCTTGCTTCCACTTCCACTCCAAATAATTGCCCGCTTCCTTCTGCGCCCCAAGGTCGAACAAATTGACAAATTTATCTTTGCTCGGGAAGTAGGTGGCGATATCGGAGTTCATTCCGGTAATATCGGGCGCCCCCGTCCCCGCTGTAATCGTCGTAATGAGCTTGGCGCGGAAATCTCCGCCGATCTTTTCCGCTTTCAGCTCGATGTTCGGAAACTGTTTGTTCACTTGCGCCAGCAAGTTGTCGTCGATCGAGCGGTTCCAGTACCACAGTGTGAGCTGCACCTTCTCCTTGGAGCCGGACGACGGTTTGGCCGTGTCGCCTCCGGCGTTTGTCGAGCTGCTGCAGCCGGCGGCGGCTGCGGCGAGCAGTGCGGCCAGACTGATGGTGAGCCCCTTTTTCATGTTCATACGTTCATCTCCCATTCTGTAGTTATGAAAACGAATGCAATGAATTACAATTAATTATAGGGAAATCCATAAAATATGAAATATGGATATTATCGGATTATATATAACAAAACTATGTAACGGCGAGCTGGTGCGCTTCACGGCTGCGGTATTTTTCAGGCGTCCATCCGGTGCTTTTGCGGAAGCTGGCTATGTAATGGCACACGTCCCGGAAGCCGACCATCGCCGCGATTTTTTTCACGGTATAGTCGGTGCAAAGCAGCAGCTCCTTCGATTTGTCGAGGCGCAGATGGAGCAAATAGGAATAAGGACTGACGCCCGTATACTTTTTAAACATCGCGTGCAGATGCTGCGGACTGACCCCCATCACCTTGGCCATCGTTTCGATGCCGAGCTCCGGATCGGCGTATTCGTTCTGCAAATGGCACAGCAGCTTCTCGAACTGCGGCGCCCGCTTCGCCGCGGCAACGGGACTGCGCCAGCCGGCGCACTGTTTGAGCAGCACGAGGAACGTGTAAAGCAAATTCGAGCCTTCCAGATCGGTGTAGTCCTTATTATCCAGCGACGCTTCCCACGAATTGCGCAAAAACGCGGACAGCACCGATTTTTCGTCCCAGCCGTACAAGCCGGGCGCCAATTGAAAAGAGGAAAGAAGAGACAGGGCCAGCGTTCCCCCGAACGTGACGGCCCTAAAAATAGCATCTCTGGAATGGATCCTCTGAACGCGATTGTCCGCGGCGTACAGCAAAACTCCTTCACCGCTCGCAAGCTGAATCCGCTCGTCTTCGATTTGCAAAGTTCCTTGCGGCGACAGCGGCTGAATCCAGACAAAAGAAGATTTGCTCCCGCCGCTGCCGCCCGGCACGTGCAGCTTGCCTGTCTGCACGCTTTTTAAATAAAGCGGAAGAGTAGAGGCAGGTTCATAGTGTTGCGTCAGCTCTTGCATCGGACGAATCCCTCCCCAGATATGATAGCGCTTTCATCACGTGCGACAACGATGAAGCGCAATTGCAAACAAATGGTCTCAAGGAATTGCACCGCCAGAGTATATAACATTCAGAATGTCCTACTTCCATATTTACCCGATTTGAACGTAAAATGAAATATAAGATTATCTACTTTCCATATAAAAAAATGAAAGCCGGTGAGTACATGCCTAGCAGCGAATACCGCAGACATTTCATGATTACGGAAGTAGACCAGCAGCTCCCCTTGCACATTGAGTCCGTCGGCTACCAGGCGCAACAGCCAAGCATCATGCGGGAATCCGGATACCCGTATTATCACTGGCTGCATACGATCGACGGCTGCGGCGAGATGATCGTAGGCGGCGGCGCCCCGTTCCGGCTGCCCCCCTGCCACGGCATTTTACTGAATCCGCATACGCCTCACAGCTACTGCCCCGTCTCGGGCCACTGGGGGGCATGGTATTTGACATTCGAAGGCTCGCTGGCGTTTTCGCTCGTAACCGCCATCGACGTTCCGCTGATGACCGTGATCAACTGGGATGCCGACAGCCCCTTGGCGAACATTCACAACGTGTTCGAGCAAAAGTGCCAGTACAGCTTCTACGTTACCGGGATCAACGGCTCGCTGGAAGTATACTCGTTTCTGGCGCTTCTCAAAACGTACGGCCGCTCCAGCGGCCAATCGTCCTTATCCAAAGACCACGAGAAGCTGAAGCCCCTCCTCGTCAAAATCGAAAAAGAGTTCGGCAATTCGGACATCGGCCTCGGCTGGATGGCGGACATTGCGAACATCAGCCCGCAGCATATCAACACGTTGTTCCGCAAAGTGTTCGGCATTAGCGCCTACCAGTATTTGCTGCAGTTCCGCATCCAAAAGGCGAAAGAATTTCTGCTTTCCGACCCCGGCCTTACGATCAAATATATCGCCCTTTCGACCGGCTTCAATGATTCCAGCCACTTCGTCTCCTATTTCCGCAAAAGCACCGGCTTCACCCCGGAGCAATTCCGCAAACGGAACCTGCATGCGTGAACGGACGCAGCCGAACGCAAAAAAGCCGCCCCCGCGGTCGGTGCAAATCACCGCGGGAACGGCTTTCGTTACGCCGTTGAATTCTTTTTACATTCCCGTTACGCCCGTCTCAGCTCGAGACGTCTGCTCACGATGGACAAGGCGAAATTGACGATCAGGTAAAGCATGGTTGCCAGCAGGAAGGCCGGCAGCGTGTAATTTACGTTCTGGCTCTTCACAATGCTCATATTGTGCACGAGCTCCGGCAGCGCGATGGCCGTCGCCAGCGACGTATCCTTCAGCAGCGAAATGAACTGGCTCACCGTCGGCGGCACCATGCTGCGGAGCGCTTGCGGCAGGACGATATGCCACAGCGTCTGCACATAGGTCAGCCCCGACGACCGCGCGGCTTCGATCTGGCCCTTCTCGATGGAACGGAGCCCGCCGCGGACGATCTCGGCAAGCATCGCCGATTCGAACACGGTCAATGCCACCACCGTCGAGACAAACGGATCGAGCTTGATCCCGATGTCCGGCAGCGCGATATACGTAAACATAATGAGCAGCAGGAGCGGCAAGTTTCGGATAATTTCCACCCATGTTGCTACAATATGCGACAGCACCGGAATTTTGGCGTATTGGACGATAGCGAGGATACAGCCGATAACGAAGCTCAGGACGATCGAAATGAGCGCAACTTCGAGCGTGACGAGCAGTCCTTTCAGTATAAATACGACGTTATCCCATGCAAACGCGCCTGCGAAATCCAAATTTCATCCCCCCTTTACCGAGCCTTGGAAAATTTGCGCTCCAAATATTTAACGCCGAAGCTGATCGGAATCGTCAATACGAGATAAAGCAGCGCGACGAATAAATAAGGACTAAAGTATTGGAACGTATCGCTCGAAATTTTGTCCGCATAGTACATCAGATCGAAGCCTGCGATGACCCCGAGGATGGCGGAGTTTTTCACGATGTTCAGGAACTGGTTGCCGATCGGCGGGATGACGATCCGAATCGCCTGCGGCAGCACGATGTAGCGCATCGTTTGGATATACGTCAGCCCGGACGCTCTGGCCGCTTCCGTCTGGCCTTTCGGCACCGCCAATATGCCGGCGCGCACCGCTTCCGCAATGTAGGACGCCGTATAGACGATCAGCCCGAGCGTCCCCGACTTGAAGCCGTCGACGGCCGACATGCCGAACACCGGCGGCAGCAAGTAAAAGCCGTACACGACCATCAGCAGCGGAATGTTGCGGATGACCTCCACGTACAACGCGCCTATTGCATTCAGCCACCGCATCGGGGCGATCCGGAACACGGCGATGATCGTACCGAGAACGAAGCTGCCCGCCATGGCGATCAAACACGCTTCAATGACGTTCCCGAGCCCCTTCATATAAAAATCGCTATATTTCGTCAAGATGGAAAAATCGATCACGGCACTTCCTCCTTCCCCTGAAAATGGAGCGGGACGAGCAGCCGCTTACGGCCGCTCATCCCTCGGCAGTCCATTACTTGCTCGGCTTTTCACCGATCCATTTTTCATACATTTTGTCGTAAGAGCCGTCTTGCTTCATTTCCTTCAGCAGATCGTTGATCGTCTTTTGCAGGTCCGTGTTGCCTTTCTTCACCGCGATGCCGTAAGGCTCATCCGTGAAGATGCCGCCGACGACTTGATAGTTCGGATCTTGCTTCGCCATGCCGTACAGGATCGCGTTGTCCGTCGTAAGCGCGTCGCCTTGACCCGCTTTGAGCGCCGCGAAAGCGTCCTGGTAGTTGTTGAACTCGAGAATCGTGGCGTCCGGAGCTTTCTGAGCGATGTTCTTCACCGAAGTGGAGCCTTTCGCGCCGAGCACCTTCACGCCTTTCTTGATGTCCGCAATCGACTTGATCGGGCTGCCCTTCTTCACCAGCAGCGCTTGGCCTGCTTTGAAATAAACGTCGGTGAAGTCAACTTGCTGCTTGCGCTCGTCGGTAATCGTCATCGTGGCGATGATCGCGTCGATGTCGCCTTTTTGCAGCATCGGAATGCGGGTGTTGGACGTTACTTCCTTCAGTTCAAGCTTGGACTCGTCGCCGAAAATTTTCTTCGCGATCGCTTTCGCCATATCGACGTCGAAGCCTTCCACTTGGCCGCTGCTCGGGTTTTTGAAGCCGAACAGGAACGTATCGTACTTGACGCCGACGACGAGCTTGCCGCGCTTCTTGATTTCGTCAAGGCCGCCTGCCGCTGCCGGCTGGGCCGCGTCCGTCTTCGGAGCTTCCGCTTTCGGAGCGCTCTTGTCGCCGCCCGCTGCCGGAGCGGGAGTCTGGCTGTTTCCGCACCCTGCCAAAGCGAGCACCACCATAAATACTGCGACCAGACTCAAAACCGACATCCGCTTGAAACTTTTCACCATCGATAAAACCCCTCTCATCTATAAATTAGTGGTTGAGCAAACGGCTTAAGAACAGCTGGGCCCGCTCTTCGCGCGGATTCGCGAAAAATTCCGCCGGCGTCCCTTCCTCGACGATCTGTCCCTGATCCATGAACACGACGCGGTCGGCCACTTCCTTGGCGAAGCCCATTTCGTGCGTGACGACGACCATCGTCATCCCTTCTTTTGCAAGCGTCTTCATAACGTCGAGCACTTCGCCGATCATTTCCGGATCGAGCGCGGAGGTCGGCTCATCGAACAGCATGATTTTCGGCTTCATCGCAAGCCCCCGGGCGATCGCCACGCGCTGCTGCTGTCCGCCGGACAGCTGCGAAGGGTACGATTCCGCTTTGTCCGGAATGCCTACCTTCTCCAAATAGTACATGGCGGTCTGTTTCGCTTCTTTCGGATCTACGCCGAGCACCTTGATCGGAGCGAGCGTAATGTTATCGATGACCTTCATGTGCGGGTACAGGTTGAAATGCTGGAACACCATGCCGATATCGCGGCGCAGCTTGTTGATGTCGGTTTTCCGGTCGTGCACTTTGACGCCGTTCACCGTAAGCTCTCCGCTGGAAATCGTCTCGAGACGGTTAATGCAGCGCAGCATCGTGCTTTTGCCGGAGCCCGAAGGACCGATCACCACGACGACTTCTCCCTGCTTGATTTCGAGATCGACATTTTTAAGAACATGAAACGACCCGTAATGCTTGTTTACTTTGTTGTATGCTATCAACGATATCCCTCCTTTCCCCGGGATGCTGAGTTCATCATATCGACACAACTACGCAATCCTACGCGAACCTACATAAATGCAAAAAAATAACTTCAAAAAAAATTAAAAAATCCCGCACCGCGGGATGTTAGGAATATTTCTGGCTGCCCAATAAAGCATGGCAGCGCTGCGGACCTAAAAATGTGGGGCTCCGGCTTTCTTGAACTCGTGTTCCAAAGAACAAGGAAATAAGGCTGGAACACGAGTTCAAAGACGCACGCTACGCTCATAGGCCTACTTTTCCATCCTCCGCTCCGCCTTTCCAGGGCAGCCTGAATATTTCGCTTTATTCGTGCAGCTTCTCGTTCACTTCCATGTAAAACACCTGCAAAAACTTTTTGATGTTCACTTTCCCTTTGCCGGTTTCCCCATCGTTGTCCATTTCTTTCATCATCATGCGCACGTCCTGAAAATCGAAATAAAGCGGCGCATAATGCTCGAACTTCGGGTTGCCGTAGTCCATCAGGCCGAGAGATGCCAAGTTGGCGAGCGCGCTCGCCACCGTGCGGCGAATTCTTTGCTCGATCGCCTTGCCCTCTTTGGCGACCTCGGCCGGGGTGCGGCCGTCCTTCGCGGCCACCGCTTCGTATAAATCTTTTAACGGCGGCAGCTCGTCCGCTCCGATCCGGACCAAATATTCCATAATCGCGGCGATATCTTTGCCTCCGCTTTCCGCGCCGATGCCCATATCCAGCAAGATGTGCTGGACGATTTCCCGGACGGTCCGCTCCCTGGCTGCCGGCCGCGGATCGGACGGGCCCGTCTCCAATGCCGCAAGCGACTTGCGGATTGCCGACAAAGACCGGTCCAGCTTCAGCTGTCCGCTCACTCGCTCCAGAACAGCTTCGACTTCGACTTTGTTAATCGGCTTATGGATGAAAAATTCGATTCCCATCTGGTACGCCTGGCCGACCATCTCTTTGTTGACCACTTGCGAAATCATGACGAATTTTCCTGTATAGCCTTGCGCTTTGAGCACGCCGATCGTCTCGATCCCGTCTTGGTCGGGCATCAGCAGATCGATCAGAACGACGTCCGGACGAACTTTCAGAATGAGCTCCGCTCCTTCGCTGCCGCTCTTTGCCGTCCCGATTACTTCGCCGAGTCCGGCGTTCTCCAGTATCGTCTGCAGCATCCGCCTGCTGGCCGCGTCGTCGTCCACAATGACGTATGACAGCATCGTTTACTCCTCCTTCTTTAACGCCGCTGTCGGCAAGCTGACTTTGAACTCCGTCGCCCCGTCCTGCACCTGCACGCCGATGTCCCCTTCGAACGTACGGACAATGTCGCGCACATGCGAGAGACCGATCCCGGTGGAAGCGACTCCCTCGGCGTTGAACTTAGTCGTAAAGCCCGGCTCGAAAATAAGCTCCCGGTCCGTTTCCGGTATGCCCGGTCCGTTATCGGTGACCGTGAACGTCGTGTTCTTCTCGTCCTGATGCACGTTGATGCGGACGTACCCTGTCCCCGGAATCGTTTCGATCGCATTCGCCGCCAAATTGTTGAGCAAAGTGAGCAGCGGAATGAAGTGGGGCGTCGAATAATCCGTTCGCAGCTCCGTGACGAACCATACTTCTTTCCCCAGCATTTCGGCATACTGCCGGTTCGCCCTTACCGCATGCTCGACCACTTCCGATAGGCGCATGTCCACGACGACCTGGCTGTCGAACAGCTTCAGAAGACCTGCCAATATGCGCTGCGAATCTTTTTTGACTTCGTGGAACTGCTGGGCGATTCGCAGCGCTTCCGCGCTTTCCCCGTTCCGCCCGCTTTCTTTGAGCCGCTGATACAGCTGAAACGTGCTGGCGGTTATTTGCTCGATGTCGTCCATCGATTTTTTCAAATAAAACGTCTCGCCGTACAGCCCGGAACCGAAATTCAGCATCTGCTCGATTCTTTTTTTCTGCTCTTTATGGAGCAGCCGCAGCTGGCTGACGGAAATGCTGCTGTACAGGCCGATGACGAAGTAGCTTCGGACGATGGCGAGCCCGAGCAAAAACAGCCATTGCCCTGCGGCGATCGGAGCCGGCTGAATCCAGGCTTGCCGGATGAGAAGCTCCGCCCCGTTGGCGATAAAATCGATGCCGGACACGATCGCCCCGACGCGAAGCGGGTTGAACTCGTCCAAATCTTTTTGAATGCGGCTCATCCCGATCGCGAACAGCAAATAGTAAATAACCGCCGGGAAATGCGACAAAAAGCTTTCCCGAAGCGATACATCCGCTCCGAACAGCAAGTCTTCGTCCATGCGGTACAGGAGAACGACAGCGCCAGTCAGCATTCCGGTCCGAATGTACGACAAATGATTCATGAGGCGAAGCAGCAGCAAGTACGCGACGCTGCCGAGCGCTACCCGGAAGCCGGTGCCGCCGAACGGTACGATTTTGAAATCCCCGGCGATGGCGGTCGTGATGGCGATAAAGATCATTTGCAGTTTTTCGCTTTGGAATTTTCGCAGCATGGCTTAAGGTCCTTCGAGTTCGTAGTTGAGCTTTATGACGTGATGCCGATTGCGGCTCTGAAGCAACGTATTCGGCGGAAGGGGGCCCATATCCTTTTTCTGCGCAGCGGCATTGGAATTGTCGGACAATATAAAAAAACAGGAGGAGAGCCCTCCTTGTCACCCTTTCATTTTAAAGAAAACAAAAGCTGCAAAGTTCGCCGAAAACTTGATCAGCTTGAAGTTGTCCGGAATGGCCGAGTGCACCTGTTCAACCAAGGTCACAGCGACCATGAAGTACACGACCGTTTCAATGCTCCGGATCATGCGGCGAACTAGCCGTAAAGTCGCTAAAGCCCCAATGCCGATAACAATGATGACCGCATCCAACATGACCACAAGCCGCAACCCCCGGAATCGTCCATGTGGCGTTTAGCCGGCTGCGGGATGCCCGGCACTTTGCTCGCCGTCATACCCCCGGCTTCACGCTGCCTACAAGTTTGCCCCAAGGCGAAAACGCTTATACCGCCAGAGGCGGCATAAGCGTTTCGTTTTCCGGCGCGCTTACTTTTCCAGAAGCTCCCCGAGAGGCTTGAACACGGCATCGATCAGTTGGGTAGGTCCGGGCATTTCCGGGTTTACGAGCAACAGAACAGCCAGAACAAAACCAACCGCCGTAAGGACGGCGAACGCAACCTTTTCTCTGGTTTCGTTCATTTTCGGCCATTGGAACATGACCATAAACATGACGACGAAGACGATCCCAAGCACGGAGCCCCATTTCACGGTTTCTCCACCTCATCTTGCGGGCGGTTGGCCCCTGTGGAAGTTGTCGAACCGGGCCGGCGTATTTTGACGCGCGTTGCCACGTTGATCTCGAGCGACGCAAATTTGTCTTCCCAGTGCGCCTTGACGCTGTTCCACTGCTTCGGATATTTCCTGTGAAAATCATCGGCGAAATCAAAAATATCCGTCCCCATCTCCTTCGCGTGGGAGCAGGCTTCCTCGACGCGATGGCGAATTTCTTCCTCCAGCTGGCGCTCCAAAGAATCGTTTACTTTCATTGACATGACGTCCAGCCTGGTTGCGTTCTGAATCAGGTTTTCATTCGTTTCGATGTTGATGGTGACGCTCCATTTGTTATCCCGTATTTCGGGAACGACATTCGTTGTGCTGCTTTCCAGATTGAACGAAACGTATCCTTCCGTGCCCTGCGGAGTAATCGTGATCACCGTCTCCTTCACAATCTCGTCCCGAACCCACAGCACGCCGCGCGTCATTATGTCGTCCAACTGCCCGACCAATCTGTCCTTCTTGAACACTCCAACGCCATAGACGTACGGAATCGATTGCTTGGTCATCTGCCCTTTCTCGGGCGGCAGCATTTCCACCCAAGGCAAAGCGGCTGCCCCGGCACCGCCGGACAACATTTGGGCAAGCTTCTTGAGATCTACATCCATGCTCAATCTCGATTTCGACATTTCCCGCAGCACCTCGGCGGAGGAACGTTCGAGAGGAGGATGGAAGCCAAGCGTTTTTTTCGCTTCTCCTTCGCTCACGAACATCGCCGCGCGTTCGCGAGTTTGCGGAAAACGCATCAAAAAGTCGACCTGATCGCGAATGCCTTGTTTGGCGAGCGACTCCCCAATAATGAACACGTCGGTATGGCCCCAAAACAGCTTGCGCGGAAATTTCTCCTGAAGCTTGGACATCGCCTCGGCTATCGTCGCTCCGCGTCCCGATCTGACCAGCGTTTGCGCACCGCCTCCCGCACCGCCTCCGCCGCCGCCTCCTCCGCCTCCCATCGCTTGCTGGCCTCCGCCAGTTCGCGGAATAAATACTTGAACGCTAAGCTCGATCATCTTCCCTTCGGCCAAATCGATCGCGGCCCCCGTCACCAAAGCCAAATCGTTGACTTCCGTCCGGTTCCAGCACCCTGCCAGCGGCAGCGAGGCTGCCGCTACAAAGCAAAGAAGAACGTATCTGAAACCTTGTCCGGCCAGTAACCCCTTCATCTCAACTATCCCCCGTTCTGCCGCCTAAGCTTTTGTTTCAGCAGGGCAATCAGCAAGAGGAGCAGCGGAATCACTACTTGCACCGCGCTCAAATAAAACGGGATTGTCGTCCCCAAATCGTGAAGCAGCTTCTCGCTATTCGGCGCCGCCCAAACGCCGAACGAAGCCAGGCATAGTCCGAGCGGCAATACGAGCGGCCGGAAATCGGACAGCTTAAGCCATTGGGCGGTGCCGAGCGCAAGAATGTAGTAGAACACGCTAATTTTGATAAACATGCCGGTTACCCATATCGCCATGACGATAGATTCGACATGCTCGAAAAAATCGGCCAGGCTAATGTAGCGCGCCGCAATCAATACGGGATAAGTCAATGTCCCCGTGATGTCGCCGAACAGCATGAGCGTTGTAATGTTGCCGATGACCAGAATGAACATGACGGACATGGCCGAAATGACGCCCCATTTGGGCGCTTTGGCGCGGTCGGCCACTAGCGGAAGCAGGAAAGTCATCACAAAATATTCGCTGAACCAGCCTTGCGGCACAAGGGCTCCCATAAAGGAAGACTTTATGCCTTTCTCCATGAATGGCAACATATTTTCGGGGTTCAGGTCCGGAAAAAGCAAAATGATGATGACGATAAAGAGAAGCACGACGACCGGAACCATGATCTGGGCGCATCTCCCCAGCACTTCCACCCCGCCGTACACCGCGAAAGCACTGACGGCAACGATGCTGGCAATCACAATCCCAAGCGGCGTTTTCGTCAAAAACGAACCGACTACGAACTCCCCGTATTCCCGTACAATAATGCCGTTGACGTGGAGATAAAAGAACAGGTAGACGAACCCGAGTAGCTTCCCGGCGGCGCGTCCCGCAATCCGAACGCTGATGTCGATTATCGACTCGGCCGGATACAGCTTGTTTAACCCCCATGCCAAATACACAGCCGCGATTCCGGCCAGGGATGCCCATACCGGGGACAGCCACATATCGTGTTCGGCAAGCTTCGCCGTGATGGCCGGAGCAGACAAAATGGCGGTAGCCAGTATGGTTGGATTCGTCAGCATCGCCATTTGCAGTGCGGAGATTTTTCCTTTCTCGATCAAGTTCGTCCACCTCTACTCGCTCCCTTTGTTCGAGTCCGGCTTGTTGCCGCGGGACTGCCTGTAGGGATTGTTATCGCCGATTAAATGCGGGCGTGTATTCAGCGACCACCAAGGGGCACGAAGCAGCACATCTTTCATATCCCGCGCTTTCATCGGCCCCATCGGCGACAAATAAGGAACGCCGAAGGAACGAATGGTGCAAAGATGGATAATGATCACGATGAGCCCCAGCATAATGCCGAGCAGCCCAAGCGTACCCGCCAGGAACATGACGGGAAAGCGGATCATCCGGATCGCGATGCCGGTGGCGTAGCGGGGAATCGTAAAGGAAGCGATCCCTGTCAAGGCGACGACCATCACCATCGGCGCAGAGACAAGCCCTGCCGAAGTCGCGGCTTCGCCAATGACCAAAGCTCCGACGATGCTGACCGCGGCGCCGACCTGTTTCGGCAGCCTGACCCCTGCCTCGCGCAGCGCTTCGAACGAAACTTCCATCAGAATGGCTTCCACTAGAGCCGGAAAAGGGATTTCTTCTCTCGACTTCGCAATGCTGAGCAAAAGAGTCGTCGGAATCATCTCTTGGTGAAACGTCAAGATCGCTACGTAGATGGACGGCATCAAAAGCGCGATAAGGAAAAACAAATAGCGCAGCCAGCGAATCGTGCTGCCGATCAGAAACCTTTGATAATAATCTTCCGCGGATTGCAGCATCGAATAGAGCGTTACCGGCGCAACGAGCGCAAACGGAGTGCCGTCCACCAAAATGACGACGCGGCCTTCGAGCAAGCCCGATGCGGCCACATCGGGACGTTCCGTGTTCAAAATTTGCGGGAACGGCGAAAACGGGTAATCCTCGATCATTTCCTCGATATAGCCGCTTTCCAAAACGCCGTCAATATCGATGCGTTCGAGACGATTCATCACTTCCTGCAAAACTGTATCGTCGGCAAGCCCTTCGATATAGGCGATCATGATACGCGTCTGCGTATAAGTTCCCACAGTCATCGATTGCATCTTCAGCTTCGGCGACCGGATCTTCCTTCGCAATAGCGACGTGTTTACTCCGATCGATTCCGTAAATCCTTCGCGCGGCCCGCGGATGACCGCTTCGGCGGTCGGTTCTTCTATCGATCTTTTCTCCCATTTCGACAAGCCCAGGGCAAGCCCGCGGTTTTGACCGTCGATGAGCAGGATCGGGTTGCCGACAGAGACGTGTTGAATCGTCTCCGTGAACGTCGTCACTTCCTTTATGTTGGAAACCGCCACTTTTTGCTGCAACAGCGTTTTGACGTCGCTGCTCACTAGCCCCTTTTCCATGAGCATAGCCAGCACGCTTTGATCGATCTCGACCGTGTTCGATAAACCTTCTATGTAGAGAAGAAGCGCTTTGGTGCTCCCGGCTATGGCGATGTCGCGAAAAACGACGTCGGCGCAATTCGCATACTGGGAGCGAAGCACTTGTTCGTTCGTTTGCAAGTCCGGGGCAAGGAAGTCTTGCCCGGAAGGAGCTTGCGCCCCTTGCTGCATTGTTTGCTTGCGGTTTGACCATTCCTTAAGCCCTAATATGATTCTCAAGAACCTCATGATCCAACCCCCTTACGCGTTGAGTTCTCATCGGTTGCTTTTGATTTGTGCGAGCAGGAGCAGCGATACAGGGATGACCAAATAAAACGCATTCTCGTATAGGGGCACGGTCGTTCGGCTGAATTCGCCCATCTCCTGTATGCTGGCAAACGACCATATGCTGAAAATAACGATCAGCATCCCGATCGGCAATATAACCGGCTTGTAATTGGACAAGTTCAGCAATTGCGCCGTACCTAGCACCGTCGCGTAATAAAATACGGACAGCTTCACAAATACGCTGGCGACCCAGACCGCCATAGTCAGCGATTCCAGATGCTCCAGAAAACCGGTGACGCGAACGTATCTCGCGGCAATCATTAAAGGGTACTCCAGATTGCCGGCAATGTCGCCGAACAGCAGCAGAGCGGCCATATTGAGCAGCGATAGCATGAGCATTACGCACAATACCGCAATCATCCCCCACTTCAAGCCTTTTTGCCGCTGCGTCAAAGCGGGAAACAGAAAGGTGGTCAGGAAGAACAGGCAAAACCATACTTCCGGCGTGATCGCCCCTTTGAGAGAAGGACCAATTCCGTTCTCCATGACCGGAAACATATTTTCGATCTTATAATCGGGGATAAGCAAAACGACAATCGCAATCCATACGATAACAACGACGGGCATAATGACTTGAGCCGCTCTGCCGAGCACCTCCACTCCGCCATGCACGGCAAAAGCGCATACCGCTACCATGCTTGCGAGCACAATCGTCATCGGCGTTTTACCGAAAAAAGAACCGATGAGAAAATCGGCGTATTCCCGTAAAATAAACCCAGTATCGTACAGCAGCACGAAGATGTATAGAAACCCGAACGCCATTCCCGGAATTCGGCCCAAAATATGTTGGCTGTATTGGATGAACGTCTCCTGCGGAAACAGCTTGTTCAGGCGGTAAGCGACAAACACGAGAAGAAAGCCGGCAAGAGAAGACCAAATAGGCGATAGCCACATATCGCGCTTTGCCGCTGTCGCCGTAATGGCCGGGACGATAAGATCGCCCGTTGCCGCGACAACCGGATACAGCAGGAAAGCCATCTGCAGAGGGGATATTTTTCCTCGATCCATCATGGAGAATACCTCGATAGGATGCGCATACATTCATGATTGGTTATTGTTCCCGTTCTTTACCAGGCTAAACCCACGATTTGCAGACGTTGCCGGCAGCCCCGAATATTAGCACAATCGGGTAGGAGGCTACCCATTAGTTGAGTAGCCGACCTCCCACACCACCGTACGTACCGTTCGGTATACGGCGGTTCCTTAGTTCACGCAGTTACTT
>NZ_JXAK01000015.1 GCF_000829455.1 Gordoniibacillus kamchatkensis | reverse complement strand
ATATTAATTGTTTTTTGACATTGGCCCGTTTTGCGATGGATTCAATTCTGGCGCCCGTATAGCCTTTCTCGGAAAATTCGGTTCTCGCTGCCAACAGTATAGCTTTGCATGTCCGTTCGGCGTTACGCGTTTCACCCAATCTGCTCACCATCCCGATTGTTCATATTACCATGATAGATTTTTATTTTACTCGGGTCAAGTTTTGTATGATTTGTTGTAAAATAATACGCATTATAACTTGACGAAAGTAAAGTTAAATGATACCATTCGTTCAAGTAATACTTTCCAGTTAGTCAGAAATGTTGTTGCAGTTCCGCAAGTACATGAATTGACAGGAGGAACCGAAAGATGAAATCGGAAACCGAAAATCAAAAGCCGCGGATATCGCGGCAGTTCGTCACTCTGCTTGTCGTTTGCGTCACCACCTTCATGCTGCCGCTCGACTATACGATCGTGTCCGTAGCGCTGCACGATATTCAAGCGACGATCGGCGCCAGTTATACCGACTTGCAATGGATCATTAACGGCTACACGTTAACGTTCGCCGTATTTCTGCTTACCGGCGGCGCTTTATCGGATTTGTTCGGCAGACGCAAAATATTCATGGTCGGCTTGGTCGTTTTCTCGCTTGCGTCTCTGCTATGCGGCATTGCTTCGGACGCCTTCGTGCTGAACGTGGCCCGTGCCGTGCAGGGCATCGGGGCGGCGCTCATGTTCAGTGCCGCGCTGCCGCTGCTCGTCGCGGAATTTGAAGGGCCCGCGCGGGCGAGAGCCTTCGGCATTTTTGGCGCCGTCGTCGGCATCGGGGCAGCGCTAGGACCGTTTCTCGGCGGGATCATCATCAACGCGCTGGGGTGGAGATGGGCGTTTCTCGTCAACGTGCCGGTCGGCGTGCTGATGCTTGCGCTGACGTTGTGGAAGGTAGCCGAATCGCGGGATCCGAATGCAAGAGGAATGGACTGGGGAGGATTTGCCACCTTCACCATAGCGGCCACTTCGCTCGTGTACACGCTAATCAGCGGCAACGAACAAGGATGGGGAAGCCCGGTTATTATGGGCTCAATCGTCGCGACCGTCGTCTTTTTCGCATTGTTCGTTGTGGCCGAGAAGAGGCATTCTTATCCGATGTTCGACCTGTCGCTGTTTAAAAATCCAACTTTCGTCGGTGCATCGATTCCTCCGCTCGTATTGTCGATCTCGTTCTGGGGCATATTTTTGTACTTTCCTACGTTTTATCAGGGGCTTCTGGAGTATAGTCCGTTCGAGGCGGGGCTTGCCGTTCTGCCCTTCGCCGTCCCGTTATTTATCGGCGGGCCTCTCGGGGCCAAACTTGCGTTAAAGCTGCCGGCGCACGTTTTGCTCAGCTTGGGCGAGGCGTTAGTCGGGCTAGGATGCCTGTGGATGCTCGTTTCTCATCGGGACTCGACATGGGTCGCTTTCGCTGGCGGATCTTTCCTGTCCGGCTTGGGGGCCGGCTTGATCAACGGGGAGATGACGAACGTGGCGATGAGCGTCGTTCCGGCCGAACGGAGCGGGATGGCGTCCGGCATCAACAGCACGATGCGGCAGGTGGGAATCGCCCTCGGTTTCGCCGGACTGGGCGCGATCCTCGCACAAGTGGTTACCGGCGATTTGAGCCGCGCTGCAAGCGGCTTCGGCATGCGGGACATTAACGGCAAAGAGCGGGAGCTTGCCGCTACGATTTCCACCGGCGATTTGCAGGGCGCGATAACTTCCATGCCGGCCGAAATCCGGAGCAATTTCGCGGAAATCGCCAAAGCCGGCTTCTTCGACGGGCTTCATGCCATTCTGCTCGTGTCGGCGATCATCGGGCTGGCAGGCGCTATCTTCACCTTTGTATTGATTCGCAAACAATCGAAAGCCGTTGCCGCGACGAAAGGAGAACAAATTCATGGAATTGCGCATTAAAGACAAAGTTGTCGTCATTACGGGAGCGAGTGCCGGAATAGGGCTGGCAGCGGCAAAACTGTTTTTGCAGGAGGGAGCCAAAGTTGTCGGAGGCAGCCGCAGCGTCAGTGCCTTGGAGCGCCTCGGCTCGGACAGATTGGTTGCGGTGTCTGCGGACCTTAGCACGGCCGAAGGTCCCGAAGCGGTGGTGAACAAGGCCGTTGAAGCGTTCGGCAGAATCGACATTCTCGTCAATAATGTCGGGATCGCCCCTATCCGCAGCGGCTTCCTCAGCGTAGACGACGAAGGCTGGCGCACCGTAATGGAAACGAACTTCATGAGTATGGTTCGCGCGACGCGGGCAGCTCTCCCCTCTATGATTCGGCAAAAAAGCGGGGTAATCGTGAGCGTATCTTCGGAAGTCGGGCATCAGCCCGACTCCATGCTCCCGGACTACAGCGTATCCAAGGCAGCCATCTTGAGCTTGTCCAAAGCGATATCCAACGAATTCGGGCCTATGGGGATACGCGCGAACGTCGTATCTCCGGGGCCCATTCGAACCCCGCTCTGGGATAATCCCGGCGGCTTTGCCGACACGCTGGCTGCGACGTTCGGCATGAGCAAAGAGGAGGCCATCGTCCATTTTACGAAAAACGTCCGTCAATTGGCGCTGGAGCGAATCGGCACTCCGGAAGAGGTGGCGGCCGTCATCGCCTTCGTCGCTTCCGAGCAAGCTTCGTTCGTGACAGGCTCCGAGTATATGGTCAACGGCGGCGCTCTGAAGCAGGTGTAAAGCGGTTCCCACGGATCGTTCGCACCAAGCAACGGCAGCCATGAAAGCAGAAGCGAAGAGGAGAGAAAGCAAATGGACAAATTGCTCGTTATTAATGCGCATCCGAAAGTGGACGCAGTGTCGTCGTCTGTCAGCTTGCAAGTGCTTGATCGCTTTTTGGCGGCATACCGAAAGCTCAATCCATCCGGGCCGATCGAACAAATCGATCTGTATCGCGACCATGTGCCGGGCATTGACAGCACCGTTTTAACCGCGTGGGGGAAGCTGGGAAAAGGGGAGCAGCCAAGCGAAGAGGAGCAGCGGCTGACCTCGCGCATGTCGGACATTTTGCAGCAGTTTAAAAGCGCGCGTAAATACGTCATCGCCATGCCGCTGCATAACTTCAACGTTCCCTCGAAGCTGAAAGACTATATGGATAACGTTCTCATTGCCCGAGAGACTTTCAAATATACGGAATCCGGTTCGGTCGGTTTGCTTACGGACGGCCGCAGCGTGCTTGTCATTCAAGCGAGCGACGGCGTTTATACCAATAACGACTGGTACACCGAAGTAGAGTACTCGCATAAATATTTAAAATCGATGTTCAACTTTATCGGAGTCAAGGACTATCAAATCATTCGCGCACAGGGGAACGCATTTCTCGACCGGGGCGAAATTTTGGCCAAAGCGTTTCAAGAGGCGGAATCGGCGGCAAGTTCTTGGGCGGAGGAGCCGGCAATCGATGGGGTGGTCAAGTGATTGCAGGTTTATATGAAGCCCATTTGCCTGTCGGCGATCTTGAACGCGCTATTCGATTTTACGAAGCTTTGGGTTTGGAACTCGCCCACAGAACCGACGGGCGCGCTTTTTTCTGGATCGAAAAAGGGAAGAGCTGGTTAGGGCTATGGGTCGCCGAACAAGTGAACGTTCCATACCATGTCTCCATACGCCACGTTGCCTTTCGCATAGAGCTGGAAAATATGGAAAAAGCGAAAACGTGGCTGCGGGGGAGAAACGTGGAGATCGTCGATTTTTACGATTTCAAGCCGCATCAGCAACCGCTTGTACCGCCTCTATTTCCGCAAGCGCATGCGGCCGTCTATTTTGAAGATCCCGACGGCAATTTGCTGGAATTGATGGCGCCGATCGAACTCGACGTCAGTGATTATTTCGATACGATGGAATTGAATGAATGGTACCGCCAAAGAGGCCATAAAAGAAACCCTCCGAATTAGGAGGGTTTTTGCACTTTTCTCCGATGGCGTAGGGTATTGTGAACAGTGGATGGTATAAAATCTTGCAAAATGGACGGTTACAGCCGCGCAAGAGGGAAATAAACTATTTTTGTATAGCCAGCAGCGCATTTATTTTTGAAAAGGGGAATGTTGCTATGAAAACGCCGTTCACAACCGGCCAAAAGCTCGAAAACTCGGGACTGCTGCCTTTAATTATTATTTTTGCCGTTATTATGGCTTCTCCGCTTTTTTACTTTTTAATTAACTTAATGCTTGGAAACGAACAATTGTTCACTGCCCACTAATTGGATTGTAAAGGTGATGACATTCGCATGACGTGGTTACTGTATACGCTCGTTTTTGTCATAATGGGTATAGCTGTCGTGGGGACGATTCTCGTCGGGGTTTCGCAAGCGAACCGCGAAGGCAACCCGTCATACTTCAAAAAAACGAAAGCCAACATCACCCGGTTGACTTTGTTTTACATTCTCTGTTTTGGCGCTGCGGTGATCGCTTTAATCGCTTATATTGTTCATTATGTATGGACCAAGTAAAGGGCTGCCGTGGCAGCCTTTTGTGCTCTAAGGCGGCTTGCAAAAAGTTATACCTAAATGATCAAACCTATTGGATTATTCGCTTGAATCACCGATGATAGAATGATTCCCTAAGAGACTATTTCAGTAAAGGGGAATCATTATGATCGCCAGAGACGACTATCCTCGCCCGCAATTTGTTAGAGACGCTTGGATGACCTTAAACGGAACTTGGGACTTCGCTGCGGATGATGAGCACGTGGGTGCTGCGGAAAGGTGGTACGAGCACGGCCCGTTCGAGCGCCAAATTTGCGTCCCGTTTGCTTATCAGAGTCAGTTAAGCGGTATTCATGAAAGTACGTTCCATGATGTCGTTTGGTACCGGCGCCCGTTCAAGATTCCGGCGGAGCATGCGGGAAAGAGAGCCATCCTGCATTTCGGAGCCGTCGATTACGATGCGAAAGTATGGGTTGACGGTCAGCTCGTATGCACCCATCAAGGAGGCAACAGTTCCTTCTCCGTCGATATCACGGACGTGTTGAAAGGTGAAGAACACCATATCGTTGTTAGAGCGCAAGATTATTTCGAAGATTTGACGCTGCCGCGAGGCAAGCAATATTGGAAAGAAAAGGGCGAAGTCATGTGGTTTACCAACATGACGGGAATCTGGCAATCGGTATGGATCGAGTTCGTCCACAGCGTTTACTTGGAGCGCGTTCGTTTTACGCCGCATCTGGACACGAATGAAATTGAAATCGAAACCTTCATTGAAGGCTTGGCGCGGGGACAGCGCGTTGATTTGTGCGTTGAGATCACATTCAAAGGTGCTTTCATCGCAAAAGAGACGATTTGCGCCGGGAACGAGGAGAGCAGACGCATCCATCTGAACGATTTTAACGATCACGGGTTTGGAAGATGGTGGTCGCCGGAAAAACCGAATTTGTACGATGTGCAATTTACGCTGCTCCTGGACGGCAGGCCCGTCGATCGGGTGACAAGCTACTTTGGCGTGCGCAAAATTTCCATCGAGAACGGCAAAGTGTGCCTGAACAACAAGCCGTATCAGATGAAGCTGGTGCTGGATCAAGGCTACTACCATGACGGTATTTTGACTGCGCCTTCGGATGAAGCCATTCGCCTTGATGTAGAGTTATGCAAACAAATGGGGTTTAACGGAGCAAGGAAGCATCAGATGGTAGCCGACCCCAGATACTTGTATTGGTGCGACAAGCTTGGCTTGCTCGTATGGGGCGAGATGGCCAACGCGTACAAGTACTCGGAGTCTTATGCCTACAAAATGGCTAGCGAGTGGGGCGAAGTAATCAAGCGGGATTATAACCATCCGTGCATTGTCGCCTGGGTGCCTCTGAACGAAAGCTGGGGCGTTCCGGACATTTGGAATCACGCGAAACAGCGCCACCATGCGATGTCTTTGTACCATTTCACCAAATCGGTGGACGATACGCGCCTTGTTCTCTCGAACGACGGCTGGGAGCACTGCATATCGGATTTGTGCACGATTCACGATTATGCGCATGACCGAGCGCTGCTGATGGAGCGATATACAAGCATCGAGCGCGTAATGAACGACTTGCCGGGCAAGAAATTCATTTATGCCGAAGGATATCAGTATGGCGGAGAGCCGGTACTGGTTACGGAGTTCGGCGGCGTCAACCTGAGAGTGCTGCCCGAATCGCCTGTCGTTACGCCTTGTGCTGCCAATGAGCGCGAATTTCTAAAGCAACTTGTCGATGTCATTCATCCGATGGTTGTTTCCGGAATGGTGCAAGGGTATTGCTATACGCAATTAACCGACACGGAGACGGAAATTTGCGGCTTGCTCACTTGGGAGCGCCAGCCTAAAATCCCGCTCAGCTTGATTCGGCGCATCAACGAAGGGGAGCTCGTAGAAGAGCTGTAAGCTTGCAAATTTTGGAGGCATCCTTTTCCGCGCTCCCACCCTCCACTATGGACATATGTATGCTATATTGGAGAGCAAGGCAAGGAGGAATGGGGCATGTCCGGGATTCGGCGATGGATAAGCGGCAGCTTGCAATGGCAAATCAGGCTTCTTCGAAAATTTACGGTCAAGGAACGGTTGTTTCTTACCTTTCTGACGATCTCCATCATTCCTCTCGCCATAGCGGCAGCGGTATCGTTCGTATACTCCTATAATGACGCCATGCAAAAAAACGAATCCTCGTCCATGCAGCTGATTCAGCAAATTAGAGTCAGCACGGAATTGCTGATGACGAACTATGAGGCTCTGCTCCAGGCGGTAGCCAACGACGACTTGATCCAGAGCGACATGAAGCGGGCGGCAAGCTTCAGCAAGCTTCAGCAATACAGCTTGGACGATTCGATCAAGAAGATGCTGAATGCCAAGCTAATCAACAACCTGGCTGTTGAAGGAATAACCGTTGCGCTGCTAGACAACGAATACTCCATGTTTGCCGGCAGCCGGATGGTGCCTCCCGTTTATACGAATACGACGCTGTATAAACAAACGATAGCGGATTCGAAAAAAGGTTTTACCTGGCTCCCTCCTCATCTTAACGAAGTGGAGGGATTTTTCCAGACCGGGAACAAAATATTGAGCGTTTCCATGCCGATTCAGGACCGCTGGAGAGGGACCAATTTCGGCATGGCCGCGCTGGCGATCAGCCCAAGCGTGTTTAGCCATATTTTCGCGGGGCTGGCGGAATCCGAGCAAGGTAACGTCATCATCCTGGACAATGCCGGGACTACCGTATATAGCGACAAGCCAGGCGAATGGGGAGAGCCATATCAGGATGCGCAGCTGGCTATATCGCTCCGCGATGACTCCCGGGATAAAGGCAGGTTCGATTTCAAGACTGCGGATGGGAAGAAATACATGGTTTCGTTCACCAAAATGAAAGAAAACGGGTGGACGATTGTAAATCAAATCTCTTACGATTATTTGCTGAGCAGCATAAGAAAGATCAATATGTTCACGATTGCCCTTTCCATATCCATGATGCTGTTGTGCGGATATGTGGCGCTGCTTGTGTTCAAAAGCATATTCGGCAGCATCTATGCACTCATGCAGTCGATGCGCAGCCTGGAAAAAGGCGATTTTCAGCAAGCGATGTCACCGGATACGGGGCGGGATGAAATTCAGCATCTGACCGCATCTTATTATCGCATGGTCGAACGGTTAAACGATGTGATCAATCAACTGTACCGGGAAAAGCTGATCAAGCAAGAGATGCAAATTAAAGCTTTAAAGGCGCAAATCAATCCCCATTTTTTATACAATACGTTAGAGACGATCTCCAGCTTGGCCAAAATCAACGGCGTGCAGCCCATCAGCCGAATGACGACTTGGCTGTCGCAAATTTTTCACTATAGCATCGCCGGCGAAGAAGATTTTGTCGCTCTGCGTGATGAAATTCGCATTTTGGAAAATTATTTGAAAATCATTCATGTTCGGTTCGGGGACAAGATGTCGTTTGACATTGAGATTCCGGAGGAGCTGCAGGGCTGCACCGTTCTCAAGCTGATTCTGCAGCCTCTCGTAGAAAATGCCGTGCTTCATGGGATCGAACCGAAGCTGGAGCCGGGAAGCATCCGAATCCGGGCTTCACAGCGGGGGCGCCTGCTCCATCTCTCTATTGAAGACGACGGAGTCGGCATGAGTTCCGAGCGCCTCGCCGAGCTAAACGACATGCTAGCGGCGGTAGAGGAGCAGCGGCATAAGTCTTTGAACGGAATCGGTCTATTGAACGTGAAGGAAAGGCTGTGGCTCGTTTACGGCCAAAGCTCCGGGATGGACATATCCAGCCAGGAAGGAAAAGGAACGGTCATCGAAATATCGCTGCCTCTTTCCGGGCAACAATGAAAAGAGTGAAAGCCATGTATAGAGTGATGCTCCTGGAAGATGAAACGATCATTCGGGAAGGGCTTAAAGTTTCGCTGAACTGGGAACATTATGAATTATCCATCGTAGCTGAAGCGAGAGACGGGGTCGAAGGGCTGGAGCTCGCTCGCGAGTTTCGTCCGCATCTGATCTTTTCCGATATTCGCATGCCCGGCATGGACGGCCTCGAATTCGCGCACAAAGTGCTGCAGGCGCTGCCGGATGTGAAAATTATCATCATTAGCGGATATAAAGATTACGAATACATCCGCCAGTCGCTGCAGCTCGGCTTGTTCGACTACCTGCTGAAGCCGATCGACCAGGAAGAGCTCGAGCGCGTTGTTCTCAAGGCCGTTCGGCAAATTCGCGAAGACGAGGCCAGCAAGCGGCAGCATATTGAAACAAATACGCTTATTCGGGAAAGCAGGAATGTACTGCATACCGCAATGTTAAATCGGCTGACACTCGGCGATGTTGACCCTCTGCAGCCTGCTAAGAAGGATCCCTTCCTGCAAAGCCTGAACGCGGAGAAGTATATGTGCGCCGTACTGCGGATAGAAAATCTCCAGGAAGCCGTTCGCGTCCGGTTTGAAGGGGATGAAGCCGCGCTTCTGTTCAGCCTGGTAAATATTTGTGAAGAGTCAGTCAGCGAGGATACGTTTGTTTTTCAGCAATACGGCCTAAACAAACAGATTACATTGCTCAAAGGCATCGAAACGTCCAATGAGGCTAAAGATGCTGAGCGCTTTGTGCAATCTTGCCGGCGTCTGCTGGCGAATATACAGAAATATAGCAAAATCGCGGCCAATATCGGCGTAGGGCAGCCGCATTCCGGATGGAAAGGGATCCACAGCTCCTTTGTCGAAGCTTGCGCCGCCGTTGAACAGACGACTTTCGCCGAACACGGCCAATTGAAGCTTGTGGAGACAAAGCCGGTACGCAAAACAACCGTGCTGATGACCCCGGAATTCGAATCGCTCCTGCAAAGCGCTATCGAGCAAAAGGACGAGGAGAAAATCAAGGAGCTTATTACCGCGTTATTCCATTCAACGGAAGCAAGGAATGCGACCCGGAAAGAAGTGTTCGACGCGATCGGGAAGATGGCTGCTTTCGTCAACCGGATCCATCCGCATGAGGGCGACTTATATCGCGGTAAAGATTACTCGATGAATGTTGAATATGCGCTTTTCCGTTCATTCGATTCCATAGAGGAAATCGGCAGCTGGCTGTACGATTATGTTGCGGCTCGGCTCAGCGGCGGAAACCCGGTTTACCCGAACTCGCACGTTCTCATTCGGCATTTGAAACAGTATGTGACCGACAATTTCAGCTCCGATGAGGTTTCGCTTACCTTCTTATCCGACAAGTTCGGGATGAGCATCTACCAAATTTGCCGCTTGTTTAAACGCGAGTTTGGCGTGAACTTCCATGCCTATTTGACGGAACTGAAGATGCTGCGGGCCAAAGAGTACCTGCGCGAAACTTCGATGACGGTGCAAGATATTGCCTATCTGGTCGGCTATAAAGAGTTGAAGTATTTCTTTAAAGTATTTAAAAAACAAACGGGACTAACGCCATCCGAATTTCGCAACCTTCAGTCTTAACCTCATCGCCGTCTAATCGTCGCTCAGCTTGAGCGATTTTTTTGTGCGTTCTTCACTGTGCAAAAAGGTATACCTCACAGGTCAAAAGTGTCGGATAATCTCGCATCGAACCGGATGCTATAATCGGGAATATCAAATGGCAGGACAATAATGAAGATGAAAGGGAGGGAGCAAGAATGCCAGCAAGCAGCAGGTTAAGCGGCCGAATGGACCGGTGGGCGCCGATCGTCTTTGTAGCACCGACCGTAATCGTCATTACCTTACTAATGATCATTCCGTTCATATACTCCGTATACTTGAGCACACTATCCTACAAATTGATGCTGCCTGCCAAGATGATTCATTTCGTCGGGCTCGATAACTTCTCCGCTATATGGAAGCAACCCGCGTTCCGGAAAGCGATCCGGTGGACGTTCGAATTTGCCGCAGTTGCCGTAATCATACAGGTCACGACGGGCATGGCGATGGCGCTTGTATTGAACAACAAGGCATTCGGAACGAAGAAGAACGTATTCAAGAGCCTTTTTATCATGCCGCTTATGCTCGCTCCGATCGTATCGGCCAAGATGTGGTCGTTGCTGTTTCAAGTCATTTACGGGCCGATCAATTATGTCGTGACGCTTCTCGGTTATTCGAAAATCAGTTGGAGCGGCGAAGTATTGCCGGCCAAACTGTCGATTCTCCTCGTTGATATTTGGCAAGCATCGCCCTTCTGCATGTTAATTCTTCTGGCCGCTTTGAAAACGGTGCCAAAGGAAATGACGGAAGCGGCGATGATGGATGGGGCGGGTCCTGTCCATACGTTCTTCCGCATCACCTTGCCGCTCATTCGCAATTTTATCGCGCTGGTCGTATCGATTCGCATTATGGATGCGCTCCGCGTGTTCGACAGTGTCGTCGCTCTCACCAACGGCGCTCCCGGAGGGGCGACGGAGACGCTGGCTACGATGACGTACAAGACGGCTTTCCGTTACGCGGATATCGGCGCCGGCTCGGCGGGCTCCATTTTGTACTTCCTGTTTATCGTCGTGTTCTCGCTATGCTCCTTTATCCTGCTGCAGCGTAAGGCCGTTACTTCCTAGAGGAGAAATCAACTATGAAACGTCATGTGAATCGCCTCATTGTCGCTGCTTTCCTAAGCGTGTTTACGTTTTTCTTCATGTTTCCGATTTATTGGACGCTGACGACATCCATTAAGCCGAAAGAAGCGATCATCAAGCTTCCTCCCGAATGGTTTCCGGTTCATTTTACGTTAACGAACTATGCGGACGTGTTCACTCAAAATCATCTCCTGCGCATATTTTTCAACAGTTTGTTTGTCGCGTCCGCTACGACCGTAATTACCGTTGCCATAACCGCATTAGGCGGGTACGGCTTTTCCAGATTTCGCTTTCGGGGAAGAAGCTTTTGGGTATACACGACCATTATCGTGCGGATGATTCCCGGGCTGCTCTTCATCATTCCGTATTACGTCATGTTTCAGAAGGTAGGATTGCTGGACAAGCTGTCGGGACTAGTTATCGTCAACGTGACTGCCGCTCTGCCGCTCGCCATCTACTTGTTCATGGGATTTTATAACGAAATGCCTTCCGAAATATTCGAATCCGCCACGATGGACGGCTGCTCCGAATACGGGAAATTTGCCAAAGTCGCTTTGCCGCTCGTTACTCCGGGCATCGTCGTTACTTCCATTTTAGTATTCATCGGCGCCTGGAACGAGTTTTCTTTATCGCTCATTTTGACGTTCTCCGACGATAAGAAGCTGCTTCCGCTGGCCATAAGCAGTCTGATTGAAGTGCAAAAGGATACGCCCCTCGGGACGATTGCCGCTGCGGGAACGATTGCCATGATTCCGACGGTGATCTTGTCGCTCACAACGCAGAAATATATCGTCGAAGGCTTTACGGCGGGCGCTGTTAAAGGGTAGGGGAGCTGCGCTATTCTTGAGGGAGGTGATGTTGTACGGGGAATAGATAGGGCAAGCTGTATGAATGGGTATTTGATAACAAGCCGGTCGAGTCAATTAGGAGGGTTGAATATGGTAAACATGATGAATAGACGGGGTTTGATGTTGCTAGGTTCGGTTATTATTGCTGGGAGCGTCATGTCGGGCTGCGCGTCTTCGAAGAATGAAGCCGGTGCGGGGGGCAAGACGAACAGTTCGAATGAGGCTGCTAGTCCCGCCGTTAAAGTAGAAGGTCCGGAAGTGTATGGGATCAAGCTGACGGACATGGATGCCGGCGGTACTCTTAAAGGTCAATATAAAGGCAAAAAGATCGTCGTCGCTACGATGGCCGGAGATACGGAAAAGGCGCTGAAAGACGCAGCGGGTTACTTCCAGAAGGCATCCGGAGCGACGGTCGAGGTGCAAAGCTTCCCGGCGGAATCGTATATGGAGAAAATTCAGCTTGATTTGCAAACGAACAAATCTTTCGATGCGGTGGTCATGCCCGTTGCGCTCATTCACGGCTTTGCCGAGGGAGGGCTTGTCCAGGATCTGAAGCCTTACATTAATAACAAAGATCTCGTTAGCCCCAATCTTGCATTAGACGATTTCATTCCGAGCCTGCTCGATATTTACGGCAATTATAAAGGAAAATTGGTGGCATTTCCTTATAAGCCGGACTCGCAAATCTTTTTCTACCGGAAAGATATTTTCGAAGATCCGAAGATGAAGGAAAGCTTCAAGGCAAAAACCGGAAAAGAGCTGACTGTGCCGCAAACGCCGGAAGAAATGCTGGCCGCGGCCAAGTTTTTCACCAAGAGCTTGAATCCGGATTCGCCCGTTACCTACGGATACAGCACCATGGCCGACAACACAGCCAGCCGCTGGATCTGGACGAACCGTCTTGCGGCGTTCGGCGGTAAAGACATCGACAAAGATTTCAAGCCGGCGTTCAACAATGAGGCTGGTCTAAAGGCGCTGCAATTCGCAGTGGATTTGTCCAAGTATGCGCCGAAAGAGCTTCTGACTCTGCACTGGGACGAAGCGAACACGTTGTTCACCAATGGCGAAGTCGCCATGATGGAACAGTGGCCGGGACTTATGCAGGCGGCGGAGTCGGACAAGTCGAAGGTAAAAGGCAAAGTAGGCTACGCGGTAACTCCCGGCGGGGCGCCGACGATGGGAGGATGGTCCGCAGCGATGTCTTCCGCAACGAAAAATCCGGAATTGACCTATAAGTTTCTGGAATATGTCACTTCAAAGGATTTGGAAGTGCTGAAGATCAAGAACAACATGGACCCGACCAGAACGTCCAATTACATGAGACCCGAATTGAAAAAGCAATTCCCGATGTATCCGACCTTGCTCGATTCGTTGACGAAAGGCAAAATTTTGGCCGATCCGGACGTACCGTTCGTCTCGCCGAAGCTGGACGATATTATGGAGCTTAATATTCAGTCCGTATTGCGCGGTGAGCTTCAGCCGCAAAAGGCGTTGGACAGTATGGAGAAAAGCTTCAATGAGGTCATCGCTTCCACCGGCATCATGAAGCAATGAGTTGAGAGTTGAGGAAGAGAAGGAGCTGTTGAGCCAGCTCCTTTTCTGTATATGTACACGATAAGGAGTGAATCGGTTGAACCGGACCAAGAAGTATATCAAGGACTATCCCAGGCCCCAGTATGTACGCGACGAATGGCTCTGCCTTAACGGAGAATGGGATTTTCGTTTTGACGATGACAATGCAGGCGAGCGGGAGAAATGGTTTGACGCATTTGAAGCGAGCCATAAAATCGTCGTTCCCTTTACTTATGAAACGAAAGCGAGCGGCATCGGCGAAGAAGCGTTCCATCCGAATGTATGGTATCGGCGTTCGCTGGCCATTCCAACGGAACAAGCCGGGAAAAGAGCTATCCTCCATTTTCAAGCGGTAGACTACTCGGCCAAGCTGTGGGTAAACGGAACGTATGTCGGCGGGCACCAAGGCGGGTATGCGGCATTTTCCTTCGATATTACTCCGTACCTTCAGTACGGGCATGAGAACATTGTTGTCGTTAAGGCGGAGGACAGCCAAAGCTGTACGCAGCCGCGGGGCAAACAGCGTTGGGTGAAAGACAGCTTTGAGTGCTTTTATGTTCAAACGACGGGCATTTGGCAAAGCGTTTGGATGGAATATGTCGCGCATACTTATATCAAATCGGTAAAAATCACGCCTGATCTCGACAAGCAAGCGGTCCGCTTCGAATATGAGACGGAGGGCGATTTGTCCCATCCCGGGCTCGAGCTGGAGACGCGAATCAGCTTTAAGGACACGGTGCTCAAGCGGTTCAGCCTGGCCATCGACCGGCCATGGCTGAAAGTCGAAACGGATTTGCTGCATGAAGCGAACGGACCTTGGAAAGTGAATGCTTGGTCGCCGCAAAATCCGAATTTGTACGACGTTGAATTTGTTCTGATCCAGGACGGCGTCGTGATCGATCATGTGCATTCTTATTTCGGGATGAGAAAAGTTTCGATTGAGAAAGGCAAAGTGCTCCTGAACAATACCCCCGTCTATCAAAGATTGATTTTGGATCAAGGCTACTGGCCCGACACTCATTTGACCCCTCCTTCGGAAGAGGCGCTTATCGAAGACATTGATAAGATACTCGCTATGGGGTACAACGGCGTGCGTAAGCACATGAAAATCGAGGATGCCCGCTTCTTGTACTGGTGCGATGTCAAAGGGCTATTGGTTTGGTCGGAAATGGCGGCGACTTTCGAGTTCAACGATATCGCGGTCGAAACGTTTACGAGAGAGTGGCTGGAGATCGTTCGGCAGCAATACAACCATCCCAGCATCATTACCTGGGTGCCCTTTAACGAATCTTGGGGAATTATGCATGTACTGACGGACGGCCGGCAGCAGAAATTCACGGAAGGCATTTATCATTTGACGAAGTCGATCGATCCGAGCCGTCCCGTTATTGTGAATGACGGCTGGGAGCATACGGTTTCCGACATATTGACGCTGCACGATTACGAGGAGAGCGGAGACGCGTTTTTGTCCCGTTACGCGGATAAACAGGCGATTGTAAACAATGAAATTACTTTTAACAATTGGAAGTATGCGCTCGCTCAAGGCTACGAATACAAGGGGCAGCCGATCATAGTCAGCGAGTTTGGCGGCATCGCTTTCCAAACCGAGAAAGGTTGGGGCTACGGAAATCAAGTCGCGGGCGAGGAAGCTTTTATCGAGCGGTTCCGCAAAATCACGCAAGCAATCAAGAGCATAGACTACATTTGCGGATACTGTTATACGCAAATCACGGACGTTCAACAAGAGATGAACGGTCTGCTCACGGAAGGAAGAAGCCCGAAAATTCCGCTTGAGGTCATTAAGGAAATTAATCTGGCATAGTCGAATAAGCCTCGGGACGATATTCCCGAGCGGCTTGTCCTTTTCTTGTTGTCGTTAGGTGCGTCCTTTTGTATAATCTGGAAAGACCCGAATAAAAGGCAGCTATTATGAAGGAGGACTCTCTCCATGTCCAGCGGCAACTACTCGTTTCAAACCCGATGTTTGAGCTCGCTTACCAAGGTGTTCGCGGATGAGGAACTGCAAGATCTCCCTTATGCGAACGCTTCGGCGCTTCAGGGCGAAACGTATTCGTTCCAGATCGCCTATCGCCTCGGCGGACCGCAAACCCGCACGCTGAAGTCGATCGGCGTCCGGATCGAGACGGATTTGCCGGCGGCGCTCCTCATTCGTTCCGTCGGTCTCGCTCCGTCGGAATTTCCTTGCTACGGAGATCATGACGGCCACGTGCTCCGGTCGACGCCGGGGCTGTATCCGGATCCGCTATTTCCCGTTCACCCGAATGAAGGTATCGCCGCCGTCCCCGGTCAATGGCGTTCGATCTGGATAACGGCGGAAATCGATAGCGATGCGAAAGCAGGGAACTACCCGATCCGCGTCATTTTCGAGTCCGCCGAAGGCGAACGGATCGGTGAAGAAGCTTTCGAGCTGGACATCGTCGGCGCGCGGCTGCCGGAACAGAAGCTGCTCCATACGGAATGGCTCCACACCGACTGCCTCGCTACCTATTATCGGGTGGATATATTCAGCGAAGCTCACTGGATTTGGATCGAGCGCTATATGGAAACGGCGTCGCGGCACGGTATCAATATGATATTGACCCCGATTTTTACGCCGCCGCTGGACACGCAGGTGGGCGGGGAGCGCCCGACGGTGCAGCTGGTCGATGTCGTCAAGGACGGGGATCGTTACACGTTCGGATTTGGCCGCTTGAAGCGCTGGGTCGACCTTTGCGAACGGCACGGCATTCGTTTCCTCGAATTTTCCCACTTGTTCACCCAATGGGGCGCCGCTCACGCGCCGAAAATTATGGCGAGCGAGAACGGACAGTACAAACAGATCTTCGGCTGGGAAACCGACGCTTCCGGCCGGCAGTACGCGGCGTTTCTCGACCAGTTTCTGCCGTCGTTGCTTCAGTTTATCCGGGAGCATGGCTTGGAAGCGCACAGCTATTTTCACGTATCGGACGAACCCGGCTTGAATCATCTGCCTACTTATCGGAGCGCAAGCCAAATCGTTGCCAAGCATCTGGCTGATTACCCGGTTATCGATGCGTTGTCGAATTACGAATTTTACGAGCAGGGGCTTGTGAGGAACCCGATTCCGGCGAGCAATCATATCCGGGAGTTTCAGGAGAACGGCATACCGAATTTATGGACCTATTATTGCTGCTCGCAGTACAAGCAGGTGTCCAACCGGTTTTTCAATATGCCCTCCGTTCGGAACCGCGTCATAGGGATGCAGCTGTATAAAGGAAACATCGCGGGCTTCCTGCACTGGGGCTACAATTTCTGGTATTCGCAATATTCGAAGTACCCGATCGATCCGTACCGGGTGACGGATGCCGGCTTGGCTTTTCCGTCGGGCGATGCGTTCGTCGTTTATCCGGGCGAAGACGGGCCGATCGAGTCGATCCGGCTGGAAGTATTTTTCGAGGCGCTGCAAGATCTCCGTGCGCTGCAGCTGCTGGAAAGCATGATCGGGCGCGAGCGAGTGCTGCAGCTGGTGGAAGAAGGGCTGCCGGAAGGGCTCGATTTCGACGTTTGCCCGACCGATACCGCATGGCTGCTAAGCCGCCGGGAAGCGGTCAACCGCGCTATTAGAGAAGGACTGAAAACAGAGGGCCGCTGAAATGGCAACAATCATCGACAAGATCGCATGGATATACATTGTGGAGGGCCGAATCCTTTGCGCCCGTTCCAAAGGAAACGATACTTACTATATTCCCGGAGGCAAGAGGGAACCCGGCGAAACCGACATCGACACGCTTGTGCGGGAAATCGAAGAGGAGCTTTCCGTTCGAATCAAGCCTGAGACGGCCGCACCGCTCGGAACGTTCGAAGCCGGGGCCCACGGCAAACCGGAAGGGGTTGTCGTGAAAATGGCCTGTTACTTTGCCGATTTCGAGGGGGAGCTGAGGCCGGCTTCCGAAATCGAAGAGCTGGCCTGGTTAACCTATAAGGACCGGGACCGCATATCTCCTGTCAGCCGGCTCATTTTTGAACAATTGCGCGAGATGAAGCGGCTTGCATAGATGAAAAAAAGCCCAGGCTGCCCCAGAACGGCGGAGCGGAGGATGGAAATGTGGGTCAGAGAGCGTAGCGTGTGCCTTTGCACTCGTGTTCCAACCTTATTTCCTTATTCATTGGAACACGAGTTCAAGGAAGCCGGAGACCCACATTTCCAATCCGCAGCGCAGCCATACTTTCTTGGGCAACCTGAAAAGCCCGTTTAGCCTTGAAATGGCGTAAACGGGCTTTTCGTTATTGTTTAGGGACATTTGTCCTTTCCCAAACACGCAAAATATCATGTAATAATGGCATGTCGAAAACATGGAGAGAAACGAGATGAAAGGGAGTTTATTCGCGTTGCTGGGCGGGGTTCTGATTACTTTGCAAGGAGTTGCCAATTCCGAGATCAGCCAACATATCGGCACTTGGCAAGCGGCGACGGTTACGCAGCTGACCGGATTCCTTGCGGCCTTGCTTATTTTGATGTTCGTCCGGGACGGCAAATGGCAAAGATTTAAGCAAGTGAAGCCGCTATATTTGATCGGCGGCGCTTTCGCGGCGGTCATTATTTTCAGCAATGTTACGTCTATTCAGCAGATCGGCGTTACCGTTACCGTATCCGCTATTCTGATTGCCCAACTGAGCCTGACCTTTTTAATCGACAGCAACGGATGGTTCGGCGTCGGGAAGCGGAAGATGGGGCTGCCCCAGTTTATCGGCATCGGGATGATGATTGCCGGTGTGGCGATACTAAGGCTCTGATAACATATAAGAGGTGGCAGGCGAACAGCAGGAGGTGAAAACGAGGAATGAAGCAACTGAACGACCGGGAGCAGCTGAACCGTTATTTGCAAGCTCATCACTTGAAGTCCATATTTAACGAACAATTGCTGCCGCATTTGTCGCTGTACAGCTTTGATCAAGGGGAACTGATCTGTTCGCAAGGAGAGCCAGCCCAGCATCTGTATGTGCTTGTGAAAGGGAAGATTAAAATTTACACTACCTCGGCGGAGGGCAAAACGCTTATCCTCTCTTTCAAGACGCCGCTGGATCTGATCGGGGATGTCGAATACGTGCGCGGGATTGACATAATCAACACGGTTGAGGCCGTATCGCCCGTCACCATGATCGCCGTTCACTACCGGTGGCTAAAAAAATACGGAACGGATTACGCGCCGTTGCTGCAATTTTTGCTGGAAATGATTACGCGAAAGTTCCACATAAAATCCAATTCCTTGAGCTTCAATTTGCTGCATCCGGTGGAAGTGCGTTTGGCCAGCTATTTGTTGTCGGTCTCCTTCGACGAATCCGACTCTCTCTTTAAGGGGCAGCTGCGGACAGCCGATCTGAAGGATGTGGCGAACTTGATTGGAACCAGCTACAGGCACCTCAACCGGGTTATTCGGCAGTTATGCGGCAAAGGTCTGATTGAGCGTAAAAAGGGAGTTATCCTCGTTAACGACAGGGGGAAATTAAGCGAGCTGGCCAGCCATAATATTTACGAATAGCGAAGTCATTCGCGCAAAAAGGGAGGCGGAACAGCGATGGTCCTGGGACTGCTATTGGCGCTACTTGGCAGGCTCTCGTCGTCAGTCTGCAAAATATTTTCAACAGCAAGGTGAATGAACGGGCGGGATCTTGGGCAACAACGGCATTAGTGTTGGGCATGGGGTTTGCGGCTTCCTTGACGATCGGTCTCATCTTGCAAGGGAAGCAGCTATTTGCACTGCAACATATGCAGCCATGGTACTGGGCGAGCGGCTTATTAGGAGTAGGAGTGGTCGTCTGTCTGGTGCAAGGAATACGGCTGCTCGGTCCTACGTATGCCATCTCGATAGTTTTGTCATCGCAGCTTGCGTTTGCATTATTATGCGACTCCTTTGGCTGGCTAGGTCTGGAACAGGTTCCTTTCACTTTCAAGCAGTTGATCGGCGTGCTGGTCATAGTAGGCGGCATCTTGGTATTTAAGTTAAGCGGTAGACGCAAGGCTCAAGAGTCGTAGATTGCAACAAATTCGGCTATCGCACGTAAGCGCCGGCCAAGCTGGATGCTTGGACCATTCAATTGACCAATAGCGGAATCCGTTCTATATGGTAGGCGATCAACGGAATAGTTCACGGTCGGGCACGAGCCTATAGAGAAAACCTTACCCGTAACCATATCCCTCCGGTGGAGGGGCATGTTTACTGTGGTAAGGTTTTTGTTTTTTCAACGAATTTCTTTTTTTATATGTTTGATGCGCCATAAGCGGTACGTCGAGGTGACGATCAAAATTGCCGACAAACCGTGAGGGCTAGGTATTATTGCGTTTTTTCGTCCTCGCGCGCTTCTTATTCGATGTAACCTTCTTCCTTCTCCTCGGTTTCTTTTTAGGGCGAGCCCGAGGGTAGGTTAAGTATCCCTCCTCGGGAATTTCATCGTCGTCTGTGTAGACATCGGTTGCCGGACCATTTAAGAAGCCTACCACATTTTTGATCGTTGGCGCCAATTCCTTAATGGAGACAACGATATTTTGAATGGATTGAAGGAACTTGGATACAGTTTCGACTTGCGGCCCTGGATTCAAATCGATCACCCTGGTTCGGTTCTTTTTCTACATAAATATGTGGTTGCTCAAAGACGGTATGGACACTTGTACCGGGCACATTCAGTTAAAAACCGAAGTAAATCGGCTTAGGACGAATCGTTATCGCCACACCCTTAGGTTTGTTTGCTTGCAGCAAATGGTACATTCTGAAGCGGCCATACGGATTTGCGCTGTGAATGACGATTCGTTTGGCGTACAGCTTGTGCTTTACCATATATTGAGCCAAGTCCATTCCGTTAGGCCGGCCTAGTCCCAGGTTGTAATCGAGAGATAAAATGTCCACCTTATGTTTTTTCAACAGTTCAATGCATTCCTTCACCGATCTCGCCAGGTGGTAACCGCGGGGGCAGGGCCTGTTGTCGTCCAAAAAAACACGAATCATGCGAACCGGCACCCTCTTTCATATCAAGGTTGTTAATTGTATATGTATATGCCGGGACGATTTCGCGGACACCGGAATGGAGGCGGCAAAGAGCGAGTGCGAGGCGGTAAAGACTTGACGTTTGTTTCCGCAAAGTATACTTTAAATCTAACAGTTAATTCGATGGTATAACAAACTTATCGTGACAGGGGATTAGAGCTATGAGCAAAGCCCATTTAGAGCTTATAAAAAAAATTAATCAAGACCTTGTCCTGGACACGATTCGAACAGACCAGCCGATCAGCAGAGCGGACGTGGCGAAAAAATTGAATTTAAGCCGTTCCACGGTGTCGTCCATCGTCGACGAGCTTATTGCCAAAAAAATTTGTGAGCGAAACCGGGCTGGGCGACTCCACGAAAGAAGGCGGACGGCGGGCTATCAAGCTGGGCTTCAACCCGAAATCCGGCTACGGCGTTGGCGTCGAAATCACGAAAAGCGGCCTGCACGTATGCATCGCCGACCTGGACGGGAATATCGACTATTTGAAGCGGGCGGAAATACCGGCGGATCGCGAATCCATCCATGCCTACATCGTCAAAAGCCTCGACGAGATCGAGGTTCCGATGGACAAAGTCATTTCCTTGGGGTTCAGCATTCCGGGCTTGACGAACAGCGTAGACGGCATCATTGTGGATGCGCCGGAGCTGAAATGGGAGCAAGTTCCTTTCGTGGCCGAGATGAAGCGATATTTCGATAAGCCGATCTATATCAATAACGACGTCAACTGCTCGGCGCTTGCCGAAAGATGGATCGGCGCCGCGCAAAATATCGACGACTTCGTCTACATTCACATCGGGGCAGGCGTCGGGAGCGCAATTGTCGCCAACGGCAGCCTCGTTCACGGCAAAGATTATATGGCCGGCGAGCTGGGCTACCTCGTTCTGGAGGAAGATTTGCTTCATCGAAACTTTAACAATCTCGGCGAATACGGTGTGTTCGACAAAAAAGTGTCGGGACAAGCGTTGGCGCAATACGCCAGCTCCGTCGAAGCTTTATTTGCGGAAGCGCGGCGGGGAGCGGAAGCTTCTTCGCGGGTCGTAAACCGCTTTGTCAATCATTTGTCTCTCGGCATCGCCAACATCGTGAGCTTGCTCAATCCGGAGAAAGTGATTATCGGCGGCGAAGTGTCGCGGTTTATGCAGCCCGTAGTAGAGCAGATTCAGTCGACCGTATCCGCGATTACTCCGATCCGCACCGCCATCGGATTGTCCGGCCTGGGAGAAGAAGCGGGGGCGCTAGGGGCCATTTCGTTCGCATTTGAACAGGAGAAGTCCGTAATCTGATTGGATGGTATGCCCTGTGCGGCAGCAGCTCGTACCGGCTGTGGAGCGCATAGGGCTTTTTTTATTAAAATTTTTCCGATTGACAACGCATCGTGGCGGGAGTATAGTCAAGTTAGTTAGTACGGTCAAAGAACAAACAAACTAACAGCAAGCTTCAAAGGAGGGTGTTCCGCTGGCCTCATTGCGAAGTCGGACCCGAAAATTTGCTTGGGATTAAGGAGTTATTATGAACATCATGGACAATCATCCGCATTCCGAAGCGGCTCCATCACAACGTTTCCTTATCGGCGTCGATATCGGCGGAACGAAGATTTGGATGCACCTCTCGGATTTCGGCGGGAACGTCATCCACAAGAAGAAGGTGGCGACAACAAGCGACTACCGCAAGCTTTGCGAATACATTATGGAATTCGTACGGGAAGCTTCTGTTTCTTTGGATATGGTGGCGGCGATCGGCTTCGGGGTGCCGGGCATTACAAACAGCGAAAGCGGCGTGATTATCGAGGCGCCGGCGTTGCAGTGGAAAAACGAGCCTTTTATCGACAACATGAAAGCGCTTATTCATCGCCCTATTTTTGTCAACAATGACGTCAATTGTGCGGCGCTTGGGGAAAGATGGGTCGGCAGCGCGAAAAACAGCAGCGATTTTGTCTTTATCGCCATCGGCACAGGGGTCGGCAGCGCGATCGTGGCGAACGGGACGCTCGTCCAGGGCAGCCAATATATGGCCGGCGAAATCGCTTATTTGGCGGTAGACGAAGACATCAGGAACCATCAGGTGAACAAGTTCGGCGATTACGGCATGTTCGAGAAGAAAACTTCAGGTTTGGCGCTATCCCGGCACGGATGCCCGGCGGAAGAGCTGTTCGCCCGCTACCGGAACGGAGATGAATTCGCGGCGCAGATCATCGGCCAATTCGTAACCGATTTATCGCTTGGCGTTGCCAACATCGTCAGCTTGCTCAATCCCGAAAAAGTCGTCATCGGCGGCGGCGTTTCCCGCTCGATGCCGGCCGTCATGGAGGCGCTGACGGCGTCCGTCGCCCGAATTACGCCGATTCCTTTCCGCTTGGAGCTTTCGCAGCTGGGCGAGCATGCCGGAGCGATCGGCGCGGCCGCGTTCGCCGCAGACCGGATTGCGCAGCTAAAAAAGGAGGCAGTTTCATGAATCTCATCGTAACCGCTAATTATGAACAAATGTCAGCCCGGGCGGCGGAGCTTATTATCGATGTCGTGAAGCGGAAGCCGGATGCTCTGCTCGCTCTCGCCGCCGGGGAGACGCCTCTCGGCACTTTCGCGCATTTGGTTGGCGCCGCCCGGGAAGGCCGGGTTCGCTTCGACCGCTGCAAGTTTGTCAGCCTCGACGAATGGGTAGGGCTGGACGGGCGCACGCATGGAAGCTGCAGACAGACGCTGCACGACCATTTCTTCTCGCCGCTGGCGATTGCGGAAGAGCAAATCTGCTTCTTTGACGGAACGGCCCCCGATCTGAAGCTGGAATGCGAGCGGATGGATTCGTTCATCGCAGCGAACGGGCCGATTGACGGGTTTTTGCTGGGAGTGGGGATGAACGGCCATCTCGGCTTCAACGAGCCAGGCGTAAGCTTCGATCTGTACACTCACGTCACCCTGCTGGATCAAACGACAAAGAGCGTCTCCGTCAAATACTTCCAAGAGCAGCAAGACGTGAACAAAGGCATCACGCTCGGAATCAAGCACATAATGGAAGCCAAAACGGTTATTTTAATCGCGAACGGCGCGAAGAAAGCGGACATTGTGAAGGCTGCCGCCACAGGCGCAGTCACGGAGCAAGTTCCCGCCAGCGTTTTGCAGCGCCATCCCAACGCTTGCATCATTGTAGACGAGCAGGCAGCCGCAAAACTGAACTATGCAAGCGAGGAGGGCAGCGAACGATGAACTATATACAAGTTGCAGCAGTCAAGGACGGCAGTCCGATTGCAAAACGATGCATTATGGGCTCCGGCGACTTTCTCCGGCCCGACAATATGGAGCAAGTTTGTTTGATGCTCGACAAATATTTGGAAGTGGGCGGCAATACGTTCGATACGGCGCATCAATATATCGGCAGCGAAACCGCCATCGGCAAATGGATGGAGATGCGCGGCAACCGCGAGAAGGTCATCGTGCTGACGAAAGGAGCTCACCACGACGACGGGGAGCCCGGTCCGCGCGTCAATCCGGGAGCGATCACCCGCGATTTAATGGAGAGTCTCGAAAGACTCAAGACCGATTATGTCGATTTGTATGCGCTTCATAGAGACGATCCTTCCGTCGAAGTCGGTCCGATCATGGACGTGCTGAACGAACATATCGCGAGCGGGCGGATTCATGCGATCGGGGCTTCCAACTGGACGCATCAGCGGATCCAGGAAGCGAACGACTACGCGCAAGCTAACGGGCTCATCGGCTTTACCTTCAACAGCCCGAACTTAAGCTTGGCCAAATGCCGCGTTCCGCGCTGGGCGGGATGCGTGTCCGCCGATCACGATACTTGCGCATGGCACGAAAACAACCAAATGCCGCTCCTATCGTGGTCTTCCCAAGCCGGCGGCTTTTTCTCCGGACGGTTCGCGCCGGACAAGCTGGACAACGAAGAGATGGTGAACGTGTACTACACGGAAGACAACTGGGAAAGATACCGCCGCGCGCAGCTCCTTGCCGAGCGGAAGCATGTTTCGACCATCCAGATCGCTCTCGCCTTTGTCTTGAATCAGCCTTTTCCTACGGCAGCACTCATCGGCCCGGAAACGCCTGCAGAGTTATTGTCATCCGTCGAAGGCGCGAGCATTCGTCTGACGGATGGCGAAATTCGCTGGCTGGACTTGCAGACCGACACCTTGAGCAGCAACTAAACTTTCATACAAGGGGATACGGCTATGAAAAAAATAATGAAATCGGCATCCATCGTCTTGACGATTGCAACCATGGTCCTTGCTTCGGCTTGCTCCAAGAGCGCCGCACCGCAAAATCAAGCGGGCGGAGCCGCCGGCGCCCAAAGTGATAAGCCTTATGCCGGAGTTGTTCTGAAGGCGATTACACCCCCCGATTTTGAGAAATATTACAACGAGGTGGCGGCCGATTTTCAAGCTAAAACCGGGGCGACCGTGAAGGTCGAATCCGTAGCTTGGGACGATTTGATTACGAAGCTGACGCAGTCCATGGTCGCCGGCGGCACCCAGTACGATATCGTCATTGCCGACGACATTTATTTGGCCAAATTCGCCCAAGCAGGCTGGCTCAAGCCTACGGACGAGTATATGACGGACGCTTTGAAAAACGACCTGACTCCGGCTACGCAAAAGCTGATCAGCTTTAACGGCCATTATTACGGACTTCCTTGGTACTCCTCCTGGAAAACGATGGTGTACAACAAAGATCTGCTGAAGAAGGCCGGCTACGATAAGCCGCCGCAAACGTGGGACGAATTCATCAAGATGAGCCAGGACCTGCAGGCGAAAGGGCTTGTTCAGTATGCGTCCTCCTGGAGCTGGAACAAATCGGAAGCGCTCATGTGCGACTTTATTCCGATCGTCGCCTCTTTCGGCGGGAAAATGTTCGACGACCAAGGAAAACCGTCGTTCAACAGCGACGCAGGCGTGCAAGCGCTGCAGCTGATGGTGGACATGGTCCACAAATACAAAATCGTCGATCCTTCCTCGCTTCAGTTCAGCGAAGGCAACGTCGAAGAGCAAATGAGCGCCGGGAAAAACGCGTTTGAATTCAACTGGGGCGTACCGACCGTTAACGAAAACGATACGTCCAAATCGAAAGTCGCGAATCAGACGGAAATGGCGCTGCTCCCCGCCGGCCCGGCCGGTACGGCGACGACAACCACGAGCGGGGTGCAGGGCATTTCGTACGGCAGCAAAAACCCGAAGGCGGCATGGGACTTCATCAACTTCATGAACGGTCCCGAAGGCACGAAGCGGCAGCTGAAAGAGCTCGGCGGCACGAACGTATTCCCTGGCTATAAGAGCCTTGTTGCGGATAAAGAAGTAATAGCGTCCCTGCCTGGATTCGATACGATTCTGAAGCAAGGCCAATCCGGCATTACACGGCCGCAAGTGGCTTGGTACCAGGAATGGTCGGACATGATGCAGTCGCAAATCCAGCAGGCGCTCACGCAAAGCATTACGCCGAAGCAGGCGCTCGACGCCGCCGCGCAGCAACCGCGAAATTGATCCAAGACAACAAGAAGTAATCGAGCTGTCGGAACGGGCGGACGGGGACGTCTCGGAAGCCCGTTCCGCCCTTTCCAAGGGAGGTTAATGACAACATGCGCACGACAAAGATGGTGTCGGAGGGCAAGTTCGCCCTCCTGCTCCTCCTGCCTACCATTGTACTCTTGGCCGGATTGCTTCTGTATCCTTTCATCTACTCCATTTATTTATGCTTCGTGAATTTGAATCTGACGAAGCCGTGGCTGGGCACCCAATTTGTCGGGCTGGCCAATTTTACGACGACGCTGATGGACCCGGAGTTCTGGTCGAGCCTGAAAATAACGGCGCTCTTTTCCGGCTTCAGCGTGGCGGGAAGTCTAGCGATCGGGCTCATCGCGGCGCTGGTGCTGAATCAGAAGCTGATGTTCCGCGGCTTGTTCCGCTCCTTGCTGCTGATCCCGTGGGCGATTCCGCTCGTTATCGTCGGGATGATCTGGAAGCTGATCTTGCATCCGAACTATGGCGTGCTTAACGCCCTGCTGATGCAGACGGGAATCATCCATAAAAATATCGCTTGGCTGACGGAGCCGGGCTGGTCGTTCTTCATGCTCATTTTATCGGAATTGTGGCGATCGTTCCCGTTCGTCGCCCTCCTGTATCTCGCCGCGTTGCAGACGATACCGAAGGATTTGTACGAAGCGGCCAAAGTGGACGGGGCCGGGACGCTGCACAATTTCCGCCACATCACCTTGCCTTTCCTGCAGCCTGCTACCTTGGTGCTGCTTGTCCTGAGAACGATCGACGCTTTCCGCGCCTTCGACTTGATTTTTGCGCTCACGAAGGGCGGGCCGGCGAACAAGACGGAAATCGTCGGGCTATATTTGTACAAGCAAGGGTTTATGTTTACCAAATTCGGCGAAAGCGCCGCGGGCAGCTATTTGGTCACGCTGCTCATTTTGCTGCTCGTGTTCGTTTATGTGAAGCTTTTCAAATTGAAGGATATTCAGTGAGGGGAGGGCGGCCGCGTTGACCAACAACCATACTTTCGAAAAAATAGCGACCTATCTCATGGCGCTGGCGGTCATGATCTTTACGATCGCACCGTTCCTCTGGATACTCATTACGAGCATTTCGACGAACAAGCAAATTACGGGCAGCCCTTTCAGCTGGTTCCCGAAAGAGCCTACGCTGCAAAACTACGCCAAAGTGTTCACGGATCAAACGAACATTTCCGGCTATGTGGACTCTTTGCTCAACAGCTTGATCGTCGCCTCCGTGACGACGTTCGTCTGCTTGCTGTTCGGGGCGCTCGGCGCTTACGCGTTCGCCAGGCTGCAATTTAAATTTCGCGAATACTTCATTTTGTTCATCTTGTTCACCCAGATGATTCCGGGAATTGCCGTGCTGATCCCGATTTATATCATCTTTAAAAATATCGGCATGCTGGACACGAAATCTTCGCTCATTATGACGCAAATCTCGTTTATTTTGCCGTTTATCATTTGGGTGATGCGCAGCTTTTTCTACACCGTTCCGAAGGAGCTGGAAGACGCCGCCTTTATTGACGGCTTGGGGCGGTTCGGGGCGCTGTTTCGGATCATTTTGCCGATCAGCACGCCGGGCTTGTTTGCAACGGGCGTCTTTGCGTTCCTGAACTCGTGGAACGACTTCCTGACTCCGCTCGTGCTCACAAGCACGACGCAGGCCAAAACGATGCCGGTGGCCATCAACGAGTTTCTCGGCCGCTTCTCGGTCGACTACGGGCTGCTGACGGCGGCCGGGGTTGTCGGGTTGCTTCCGCCGATTTTGATCTCGCTTCTGTTCCAGCGGTTCTTGATCGACGGACTGACGGCGGGCGCGGTCAAGTCGTAAACCGTGCCGCCGCCGCTCGCCGCAAAACGAAAGGAGAGGAACGAGGATGAGGGAAAAATTCGCGGCACAGCTGTACACGCTGCGCGACGAACTGAAGAAGGACTTTTATTCCGTGCTGAGAACGCTCAAACAAATGGGCTGGGCCGCGGTGCAAATCGACGGGCTGCACGGGTATCCCGCGCATGAAATCGCCGCCGTGCTGAAAGAGACGGGGCTCCGCGCAGCTGGCATGCATATCGGCCTGGACCGGATGAACGGCGAGCTTGAGACGGTTATGGAAGAGGCGAGAACTTTCGGGACGAAAGATTTTTTCTGCCATTATCTCGAGGACGATATGCAGCATGTCGAAGGCTACAAGCAAGCCAAGCGGGAGCTGCTCGCAACGGCGAGCAAAGTAACCCCGTTCGGGTACCGGGTCGGTTACCATAACCATGATTTCGAGTTCAAGACCGTCGTCGACGGCAAGCTGGCGCTCGATTACTTGATGACCCCGGTAGGCAATCAGTTCCTTTATCCCGAAGTGGACACGTATTGGGTGAAAATGGCCGGGCACGACCCGCTCGACTATATCCGCAAGTTCCCGGGCCGCATTCCGATCCTTCATTTGAAAGATATGACGGCGGACGGGCGCAAGTTCTACGCAGAAGTCGGGACCGGGCTGATCGATTTCGAGCCGATTTTGCTATGGGGCGAACAGCATGGCGTGGAATGGTACGCCGTCGAGCAGGACGAATGCCCGGGCAGTCCGTTCGACAGCCTGGAGCTCAGTCTCGGCAATTTGATCGCCATGTCCGAAAAGCTCGGATTGTAACGCCGGAACGTTCGGGAGGGTGCTATGACAACGATTCGATTAACGATGGCGCAGGCGCTGATTCGGTTTTTGGATCAGCAGTATGTGGAAATCGACGGGCAAGAGCTGAAGTTCGTGCACGGCGTTATGGGCATATTCGGCCACGGCAACGTGACGGGCATCGGGGAAGCGCTGGAGCGGGACCCCGGCAGCCTGCAATTCATTCAAGGAAAAAACGAGCAAGGCATGGCCCATGCGGCCGTCGCCTTCGCCAAGCAAAAAAACAGGCTCGGCATCTTCGCCTGTACGTCCTCCATCGGCCCCGGGGCTCTGAATATGGTGACGGCGGCCGCTACGGCGACGGTCAACCGCATCCCGGCGCTATTTCTTCCGGGCGACACTTTCGCCGGGAGACAGCCTGATCCGGTATTGCAGCAAGTGGAGCACGCGGCGGATTACACGGTTTCGGCTAACGACGCGTTCAAACCGGTGAGCAAGTATTGGGACCGCATCGTCAGGCCGGAGCAACTGATGGCTTCGCTGCCGCAAGCGATGCGCGTGCTGACGGACCCCGCCGAGACGGGAGCCGTCACGCTGGCGCTGCCGCAGGACGTGCAGTGCGAGGCGTTCGACTATCCGGCTGCCTTTTTCGCGAAAAGGGTGCATCCGATCGACCGGCGGCCGATGTCGGAATCGGCCCGCAGGCGCGCGGCTGAGCTCATTGCGGGCAAGAAAAAGCCGTTTATTATCGCCGGCGGCGGCGTCCATTATTCGCTCGCAGCACAGCAGCTTCAAGCGTTCGCGGAAACGTTCCGCATCCCCGTCGGAGAGACGCAGGCCGGCAAAAGCGCCATGGCGTGGGACCACCCGCTGAACATGGGAAGCATCGGGGCTACGGGCTCGCTTGCCGCCAACCGGCTGGCGAAAGATGCGGATTTGGTCATTTGCGTAGGCACGCGGCTGAGCGATTTTACGACGGCGTCGAAGAGCGCGTTTCAGCATCCGGACGTGCATTTTTTGCAGCTGAACGTGAGCAGCCTGGATTCGGTCAAGCTGGGCGCGGTGCCTGTGCAAGCCGACGCCAAGCTGGCGCTGCAAGGACTGCGGGAGGATTTGCAAGCAATTGGCTATAGCTCCGCATACATCACCGAGGAGCTTGCGCAGCTGAAGCGCGAATGGATCGCCGAAACCGACCGTTTGTACGCGCTCGAAAGGGCGGACGGCCTGGCGCAAACCAGGGTGCTCGGCGAGATCAACGCCTTTTTGCAGCCGGAGGACGTGATCGTTTGCGCAGCCGGCAGCTTGCCGGGCGATCTGCATCGGCTGTGGAGGGCGGAGCGGCCCAAAACGTATCATATGGAATACGGCTTCTCCTGCATGGGATACGAAATCGCCGGCGCTTTCGGCGTGAAGCTGGCGGAGCCGGGGCGGGAAGTATATGCGATGGTCGGCGACGGCAGCTATTTGATGCTGCATTCCGAGCTCGTCACCAGCTTGCAGGAAGGGCGTAAAATTACGATTTTGCTGTTCGACAACCACGGCTTCCAATGCATTCACAATTTGCAGCGCGAGCACGGAAGCGACGGCTTCGGCAACGAGTTTCGCTACCGCTCGGAGGCAACCGGCGGCTTGACGGGAGATTTGATGCCGATCGATTTCGCAGCGAACGCCCGGAGCTTGGGAGCGAACGCCTATACGGCTTCAACTTTGTCTGAGCTGCGTCAAGCGCTGGAACGCGCCCGCGAACAAACGGCAAGCTCGCTCATTCATATCCGAGTGCTGCCAGGCACGAATACGGGCGGCTACGAATCGTGGTGGAGAGTCGATGTGGCGGAAGTTTCGGCTAGCGCCAAAGTGCGAGCAGCCCACGAGCAATTCCGCGGCAAACGGAGCGCCGCCAAGCTGATATAAAAATAGATCGGGAATGGGGAGAAACGTATGCCTAACCTTGTCGTCAAGAGCCGCGAGCCGGATGCCGAAGGGAACGTGCTGGCGATCACGCCCGAATCGGCAGGCTGGTCGTACATCGGGCTGCACGTGTACCGGTTAAAGCCCGGCCAAAAGGTGAACAAACGAACGGGCTCCGCGGAAGTATGCCTGACCCTTCTGCAGGGCAAAGCGAACATCGTGACGTCCCGGCTGCAATGCCTAAATATCGGAAGCCGCATGAGCATTTTCGAGGGGACGCCTCCCGACTCGGTCTATGTGCCGATGAACGACGAATACGAGATCGAAGCGTTGACCGACTTGGAAATCGCGGTATGCAGCGCTCCGGGGAAAGCGGGCGGCGAGGCGCACTTCATTCGTTCGGCCGACGTGCAGGCGGAGATGCGCGGTTACGGCAACATGCTGCGCCGCGTCCACAATATTTTGCCGGAGCAGCAAGAGGCCGGGAGCCTGCTCGTCGTGGAAGTGTTTACGCCGGGCGGCCATTGGTCCAGCTACCCGCCGCACAAGCACGACCGCGACCGTTTGCCGCACGAGTCGTATTTGGAAGAGATTTACTACCACCGGGTAAACCCGGGACACGGGTTTGCGCTGCAGCGGGTGTATACGGACGACCGGTCGCTCGACGAGGCGATGGCCGTGGCGAACGGCGATGCGGTTTTGGTGCCGAAAGGCTATCATCCCGTTTCCGCCGCGCCCGGCTACGACCTTTATTATTTGAACGTGATGGCGGGGCCGGTGCGCACGTGGAAATTCCATAACGATCCCGATCACGAATGGTTATTTCGACAGCCTGCAAAGGAGGGGGAGCAATGAGCCTCATTTCATTTCCCGCCGACCGGCCGCTCGACCTGATTGCTCTCGGACGGCTGTGCATCGATATGAACGCCAATGAAATCAACAGACCGATGGAGGAGACGCTCACGTTTACGAAGTACTTGGGCGGATCTCCGGCCAATATCGCGATTGCTGCCGCCAGACTCGGGGTAAGGACGGGCTTTGTCGGGAAAGTGGCCGACGACCAGTTCGGCCGATTCATTCGGCAGTATTTAACCAAAGAGGGCATCAACACGGACAATGTCGTTACGGACCGGACAGGCAGCGTGACGGGTCTCGCGTTCACGGAAATTCGCTCGCCGCAAGACTGCAGCATTCTCATGTACCGGGACAATGCCGCCGATTTGAAGCTGGCGCCGGGCGAGGTGAAGGAGGATTACATCAAGCAGGCCAAAGCGCTGCTCATTTCCGGCACGGCGCTGGCCAAAAGCCCTTCCCGGGAAGCGGTATTCATGGCGCTGGAATACGCCGTCAAGCATGGCGTGCGAGTCATTTTCGATGTCGATTACCGGCCTTATTCGTGGAATTCCCTTGAAGAAACGGGCATTTATTGCCGCATGGTCGCGGAGAAAAGCGACGTCATCATCGCCGGGCGGGAAGAGTTCGATTTGATGGAAGCGCCGTTCGGGGAGCTGCGCCACGACGATTGGTATACGGCGGAAATGTGGTTCCGCTGCAAAGCCCGGCTTGTCCTGGTGAAGCACGGCTCGAAAGGGTCGATCGCTTTTACGAAAGACGGCAAAACGTACCGGGCGGGGACGTTCCCGGCGAATGTCGTCAAAACGTTCGGCGCGGGGGATTCGTTCGCGGGCGCGTTTATATACGGTCTGTTCCAGGGGTGGAGCGTCGACCGCTGCCAACAGTTCGGGAGCGCTTCCGCGTCGATCGTCGTGTCCAGCCACAGCTGCTCTGACGCCATGCCGACAGTAGAGCAAATCGAAGCGGTTATCGCTCAGCATTCCGGGAGGAACGATCTATGACACAACGGGCAATATTGAAAAATTATATCGGCGGACAGTGGGTCGAAGCAGCCGCAAGCCGGGTGGACGACGTGCCGAATCCGGCAACCGGCGAAACGATCGCGCGGGTGCCGATCTCGTCGCGCGCCGATCTGGATCGGGCCGTGCAAGCCGCAAGAGACGCTTTCCGGGACTGGAAAAACGTCGCGGTGCCGAAGCGCGCGCGCATTTTGTTCAAATATCAGCAGCTGCTCGTCGATCATTGGCAGGAACTGGCCGAGCTCGTTACGAAAGAAAACGGCAAAAGCTACGGCGAGGCGCACGGGGAAGTGCTGCGCGGCATCGAGTGCGTGGAGTTCGCCGCAGGGGTGCCTTCCCTCATGATGGGCAGCGTTTTGCCGGATATCGCTACAGGTTTGGAGTCGGGCATGTACCGGTACCCTGTCGGCGTTGTCGGCGGCATTACGCCATTCAACTTCCCGATGATGGTTCCTTGCTGGATGTTCCCGCTCGCGATTGCGTGCGGCAATACGTTCGTGCTGAAGCCGTCGGAGAGAACGCCTCTGCTGGCAGGCCGTTTGGCCGAGCTGCTGGCGGAAGCGGGCTTGCCGCAAGGCGTGTTCAACATCGTGCACGGCGCCCACGACGTCGTGAACGGGCTGCTCGAGCACCCGGGCGTGAACGCGATCTCCTTCGTCGGCTCGCAGCCGGTGGCCGAATACGTCTATAAAACGGCAGCGGCTCACGGCAAAAGGGTGCAGGCGCTCGGCGGCGCGAAAAACCATTCGATCGTCATGCCCGATGCCAATCTCGAGCTCGCGGTCAAAGAGATTACGAACGCCGCATTCGGCTCCGCCGGGGAGCGCTGCATGGCCGCATCCGTCGTCGTAGCGGTCGGCAGTATTGCGGATGAGCTGGTGCGGCGTCTGACGGAGACGGCTAAAGGGCTGAAGGTCGGCAACGGCTTGCAGGAGAACGTGTTCCTGGGCCCTGTCATCCGCGATTCGCACAAGGAAAGAACGGTCAAGTACATTGAACAGGGCATATCGGAAGGAGCGAAGCTCGTGCTGGACGGTAGAGCGCACGAGGCCGCTCAGGGCGAAGGGTATTTCCTCGGGCCAACGCTGTTCGACGAGGCGGCGCCTGGCATGACGATATGGAACGACGAAATTTTTGCGCCGGTGCTCCAGGTCATTCGCGTGGATACGCTGGCCGAAGCGATCGCCATAGCCAACGAATCCGAATTTGCCAACGGCGGCTGCATTTACACGGACAGCGCGAAAGCGGTTCGGGAGTTTCGCGAGAACATGGATGCCGGCATGCTCGGGGTGAACGTCGGAGTTCCGGCGCCGATGGCTTTCTTCCCGTTCTCGGGGTACAAGAAATCGTTTTACGGCGATTTGCACGCCAACGGCAAAGACGGGGTAGAGTTTTATACGCGCAAGAAAATGGTGGTGGCCCGCTATCCGGGCTGATGTACCGTTTCATCCGTTAAAGCAGATGCAGTAAACGAAGACGCGGCCGACCGGTCGCGTCTTCGTTTTTTGCTGGTGAGAAAAACACAGTGTAAAAACATCGTTGCTTAGCGGGAACGACCCTGGTCTCCTGACCGTCGACTGTTGCAGGAAATCCTCCTGTTAATTTTGATCAGAATCTCGATATAAGGTAGGGTAACGGGAAAACCTCCTGTAAATTGGGCTTTATGTCCCTACATCGTCGGAATTCGTTGAAAATAGCGGTAGGTTTTCCATGCAACTGAATAACATCGTTTCATACAGCAGCATGAACAGGAGGAATTCCAGTTAAGCCTCAACCAATGTAAACTGCGCCATAAGGAATGTTTAAGTTTTCTATAGCGATAAAGCGATGAGGAGAGCATTCCTTACGGCATGAAAAGCTTCCGCTTACGCAGAGTCATGCCTTTGTGGAAAGTTCTCCGAATAGGAGTTTTGCTTATCGAGAAAAAGGCGTTGCTGGCCGGTGCCGGGGGATACTTGCCGGCATTGTTCCGGCTGGTAGTTTGTGCTTTCGTTCCAGTATGTTCCGTCTGTCCTTCTGCAGTCTGCTTCGTCTGCCGTCCCCCGTCTGTCGTCTGTTTGTCTGCTTCATCTACTCCGCCTGTCCGTCTGTTTTGTCTGTCCGTCTGCCTAACTGTTCCGCCTGTTCCGTTTAAAGAACCGATTCGCTATGCAGCGTCAAGCGGGGCGCTATTAAGCGCCGATTTGACGGAATGAACGTGTAAGGACCGACTATTCCCTACATAGCGACGAAAATTCGCATGGAACGACCTTCGAGGCGGTAATAGCCGGTTGTTCCATTTTGGCTCAAAGTCAGCGTCCGCTAAGCCGCTATTTAACGAACACGGGCTATATTACAGCTTATAACGCCATCTGTTTGGGACCGTAGGCCGGATTCGGAGCTCATAATTCCAGATATTATCCATCGAACCGTCCGACACATTCACCATGAGGGCATGGCTGATAAACAAGACATTCGGTTAGCTGAGGTAACTCTGCAAAGGCCGGCTGGGCCGCAGCATCCCAAAGAAAGGAGCAATCTTTTTTCTCCGCTTGTTTGATGCAGTGTTATCCCCAGCCTTGCTGTTATGAAGCGTACCGCTTCGTCGGCGGATTTTGGACGAAGAAGCTGAACCGCTGATGGAGCCGGCACGCGAATTGCTTATGGTCTGTTAAGCGTAATGGCAACAATCACATGGAGGGGAAAGCGATGTGGGGTGCGAAACATGGCGATCGCCTCGATCAAAGAAACAAGCATTACATTATCCCGAGCGTATTCAATCAGAAGGTGGTGCAAGCGGTGCGCGACCGCGTCGTGCAGGCGGCAATCCGCACTTACTTGGCGCGCAGCACTTCGCGGGAATACCGGCAGGCAAAATTTTTTTACAACATGACAAAAAAATTTGCGTTTGATTGCAGCGCAATTCGAGCTGATGCCGGATTTGCCGCCTCTTTTGTTGTTGGCACGATTCTTGCTTGATATAGAAATGAACAAACATTTAACGAAATGAAAGCGCTGTAAAGAAAGGAGGATGTCATATGAGCCTGGTTCAATTTTTCGCGGACAACTGGAATCATTTGCTGGGCATGACATGGCAGCACATTCAATTGGTAGGCTCTGCCGTCATCGTCGCGATACTGACGGGAGTGCCGTTCGGCATCTACATTACGCAGCGGGAAACGCTGGCGAATCTCGTGCTCGCGGTAGCCGGAATTATTATGACGATACCGAGCATGGCGCTCTTCGGCATTATGATCCCCGTCCTGTCGCTCATTCATCAGGGGATCGGATTTTTACCGGCTTTTATCGCTCTTGTCCTGTACTCGCAGCTGCCGATTATCCGCAACACGTATATCGCGATCAAGAACGTCGACGCCAGCTTGCGCGACGCCGCGATCGGCATGGGCATGACGACGTGGCAGCGGCTCCGAAAAGTGGAAATACCGCTCGCGTTTCCGGTCATTATGGCGGGCGTGCGCATTGCGGTTGTGCTGACGATCGGCATTGGAGCCATTGCCGCTTATATCGGCGCAGGCGGGCTCGGCGTCTATATTTCACGCGGCATCTCGACGAGCTATGCGGTCATGGTGCAAGCCGGCGCGATATCCGTATCGGTGCTGGCGATCGCCGTCGACTACGCGTTAGGCCGGGTCCAGACGAAAGTGCAGCCTGTCAAAAATAAAGCTTCATCGTAAAAGAAGGAAGGTGATAACAGATGATCGTTTTTGACAACGCGACCAAGATTTATGAAAGCGCCGACAAAAAAGTCAAGGCCGTAGACCGCATTAACCTCCACGTAGAGGAAGGCCAAATTTGCGTGTTTCTCGGCCCCTCCGGCTGCGGCAAAACGACGCTGCTGCGAATGGTCAACCGGCTTATCCCGCTGAGCGGCGGAGCGATCCACGTGAACGGGAAAAGCATCGAGTCGTTCGACACGATCGAGCTGCGCCGTTCGATCGGGTACGTCATTCAGCAAATCGGGCTGTTTCCGAACATGACGATCGAGCAAAATATTTGCGTCGTGCCGAAGCTGCTCGGGTGGGATCGGAAAAAAATGCAAAACCGTTACGACGAGCTGATGGAGTTGATGGGACTTAACCCGGATGAATACCGCAAAAGGTATCCTTGGGAGCTTTCCGGAGGCCAACAGCAGCGGATCGGCGTAGCCAGGGCGCTGGCGGCCGACCCGCCGGTCATGCTGATGGACGAGCCGTTCGGGGCGCTGGACCCGATCATGCGCGAACGGATTCAGAACGAATTTTTACGCATCCAGCAAAATGTCAAGAAGACGATCCTGTTCGTCAGCCACGACATTGACGAAGCGATTCGCCTTGGCGACAAAATCGCCATTTTCAAAGCGGGGCAGCTGATGCAGTACGGGACGCCGGACGAAATTTTGTCCAATCCGAAAGATGAGTTTGTGGAAGACTTCGTCGGCGGCGACCGCGCTTTGAAGCGGCTGACGCTGCTGACGGTGCACGATCTGTTTTTCAAATTAAAGCACCCGCGCAAACTGAACGGCGACGCCAGGCATTCCGGTTCTCCGACCATCGACATGGAAACGAATCTCCGCACCGCTCTTTCCGTCATCCTGTCATCGCCGACGGGGGAAGCGGTCGTCGCAGACAGCAAGAACAACCATGTCGGGCTGTTGAACTTGCATGATTTCGAGGCTTTGGCGGACATCCATCCCTTCGAGTTGAAATCGTCGGTATGAGCGGCGAGCAAGAGGTGAGAGTATGAAAAAACGATCGTTTACGGAGAAAGTCGTCAAAGCCGGTTTGCTGCTCGTGATTGCCGGCGTGGTCGTCTGGGCGTTCGCTGCGGGCTCGTTTCAATTGATGATCGACCGGCCCGGCGACCTGATCTATTTGTTGCTGCAGCATTTGCAGCTGGTCGGGCTGTCGGCCCTGCTGGCCGTCGCCGCAGCCGTTCCGGCAGGCATTATCGTGACCAGGGAGCGGTTTCGGAAGCTGCAGTGGATCGCCACCAATTTCGCCAATTTGGGACAGACGATTCCGAGCTTGGCGATACTGGCCCTGGTGATGAGCTATTTGGGCATCGGCTATCAGACTGCCGTGTTTGCTCTTTGGATCAATTCGCTCTTGCCGATTTTGCGCAACACGATTGCCGGACTGGAGAACGTAAGTCCGTCCATTTTGGATGCGGGCAAAGGAATGGGCATGTCGCCGGGGCAAATTTTTTGGAAGCTTGAACTGCCAAACGCTTCGTACGCCATTCTGGCAGGCATCCGCACGTCGATCGTGATCAACGTCGGCACGGCGACGCTGGCATTTCTTATTGGAGGAGGTGGTTTGGGCGATTTCATCTTTACCGGCATCTCCTTATACGATACCGGGATTATGCTGGCCGGCGCATTGCCTGTCATGGTGCTCGCGGTTATCATTGATTTCGTGCTGGGAAAGTTGGAACGCGTTGTCATTCCGAAAGGCCTGCAAAGAAATTTGGAAACGCTATAATCATTTCACAGTGAAAAACGGAGGGGTAATACATGAACAAATATGGGAAAAAGTATGCGGCAATCCTCCTTACCTTGTTGCTCGCCATGATGATGCTCGCTGCATGCGGAACTGCGAATACGGGAACGCAGGGGAAGACGGAACCGTCCAAGACGGAGCCGGGCAAAGCGGAGCCCGCAAAGCAGGACGGCGGCGCGAGCAAAGGGAAAGTGGTCATCGGCGGCAAAGACTTTACGGAGCAGCAAATTTTGTCGAAAATGACTTCGATTTACTTGAAGGAAAACGGCTATCCCGTAGAGGAAGCGAGCAACATGGGCAGCACGGTCGTCCGCAATGCGCTGGAGAACGGGCAAATCGATATGTACTGGGAATATACCGGCACGGCCCTTGTCGTTTATCAAAAGCAGCCGGCGGAAACGGACCCTGCTAAAGCTTACGACAAAGTCAAAACGAAGGACAAGGAAAACAAGCTCGCTTGGCTGAACAAAGCAGACTTCAATAACACGTATGCGATTTTGATGCGCGGGGATCAGGCGAAAGAGCTCGGCATCAAAAGCATATCGGATCTGGCCCAGTATATGCAGAAAAACGGGGACAAGCTGAAGTTCGCCTCGAATGCGGAGTTTTACGCCCGCGAAGACGGCATGAAAGGCGTGGAGAAAAAATACGGCTTTTCGTTCCCGGCGAAAAACGTGGTCAAGATGGACTCCGGTCTGTTGTATAACGCGCTGAAAGACAAGCAGGTCGACGTATCGGTCGGTTTTGCGACGGACGGCCGCATTAAAGGCTTCGATCTGGTGGCGCTGCAGGACGACAAAATGTTTTTCCCGGCGTACAATGCCGCGCCTGTAGTCAGACAGGCGGCGCTGGACAAAAACCCCAGCTTGGCCGACTTGCTCAACAAGCTCTCCGACAAGCTCAATACGGACACGATGATCAAATTGAACTATACCGTCGACGTCGAGCATAAAGACGTTGCCGAAGTTGCCAGACAGTGGCTCGTTTCGGCGCAGCTGATCAAGCAATAGCCGCGCTTGCCGTTTAAGGAGAACGTACATGACTCGTTTAAACGATAAAGTCGTCTCTTATGTGGAAACGGAATCCATCGAACTGTGCGATGCGGCAACCGTTCGGGCGCTCAAGGAAGCGTTGATCGACATCGTAGGCTGCACGGTGGCCGGCGGGCAGGCGCCGGCGGCCGCTATGACACGCATGTTCGCGATCCGGCAATGGGGTCGCGGCGACTGTACGCTGTTTCTGGCCGCGGAACGGCTGAGCCCGGCAGGGGCCGCGCTCGTCAACGCCACGCTAGCCAACTCGCTCGATCTCGACGACGGCCATCGGCTCGTCAAGGGCCATCCGGGGGCGGTCGTATTTCCGGCGGCGCTCGCCGCGGCGGAAGATGCGGGGGCTGACGGCAGGCAATTTCTGTCAGCACTGCTCGTAGGATATGAAGTGGGCATACGGGCCGGGATGCTCGCCCACCGGTTGCGGCCGGAGTATCACTGCACGGGGTCGTGGGGGGCGCTCGGCGCCGCGGCGGCCGCCGCGTGCCTGCTCGGACTTAAGGGGCGGCAAATCGAGCACGCGCTCGGCGTTGCGGAGTACCATTCCACGTATTCGCCAATGATGCGCTGCATCGATACGCCATCGATGGTCAAGGACGGAATCGGCTGGGGCAGCATGACAGGCATTAGTTCGGCTTATTTGGCAGCGGAAGGTTTTACCGGCATCCCTTCTTTATTTACGCTGGAGGACACGACCAGCTTGACAGACGAACTGGGTGGGAGTTATCGCATTCATCAGCTCTATTACAAGCCGCATGCGTGCTGCCGCTGGGCCCAGCCGGCCGTGGAGGCGATCGACGATATGATGCGGCAGCATCGTTTGCCCTACCGGGAGATTGAAGCGATGATCATTTATACGTTTGCCGAATCGGCCCGGCTGCAGCAAACGCCTCCGGCAAGTACGGAGGAAGCGCAGTACCACTTGTTTTTCCCGGCGGCTTGCCGTCTTGTGTTCGGCGAAGTCGGTCCGGAGCAAGTGCTGCACGAGCTGCGCAATCCGGAAGTGCTGAAGCTGATGGGCAAGATGGAGGCGCAAGTCGATCCCGGGCTGAACCGGGAATTCCCGCAAAAGGCGTTAAGCCGCGTGGAAATCCGCACTACGGACGGGGCCCGCTACGTCTCGGACGTGAAGCAGGCAAAGGGCGATTACGACTTTCCGCTGACGGCGGAACAGAAGAAGGGCAAGTTTATGAAATTGACTGTGCCGGTACTTGGGCAGGAACGAAGCGCGGAATTGCTGGATACGTTGGAACGGATCGAGGAGCTTGACAGCTTGCGGCGGTTGACCGCTCTGATCGCCGCCTCGGCTCGATAAAAATACGCACTCATAACAGGGAGGAAATGTACATGCAGGAACGCAGCATTCATTTTTACAGCGAAGGATGCAAATTGCAAGGGACCGTTTATTTGCCGGACGATTACCAACCGGGAGAGAAGCGCCCGGCGATCATTCCGTGCTCGGGCTACAACGGCTTTAACGGGTTTTATCCGCGCATGTTCAGCCGCTATTTGACGAAGGCCGGGTTCGTGTGCCTCGGGTTCGATTACCGAGGTTTTGCCGACAGCGAAGGGCCGCGCGGCCGGGTCATTCTCGATGAGCAGGTGGAAGACATCGTCAATGCGCTGACCTATTTGCAAATCCAGGACGAGGTCGATCCTGAGCGGATCGGGCTGATTGGATGGGGCATGGGGGCGTCCAATGTGGTGCGCGCCGCCGCCAAAGACGAACGCGTGAAGGCTGTCGCCGCCTTGAACGGATTTTTCAACGGGGCCAGATGGCTGAAGACGATCCACGCGTATGTGCAATGGCAGGAAATTCAGCAGACGATCGCGGAAGACCGCGTCCGGCGCGTGACGACCGGCGCATCGCAGCTGGCCGACCCGTTCATTCATTATCCGCTCGACCCGGCGACGAATCATACGGTGAATGAGGATTTGGCTGTCAATTATCCGTTCGGCGAACCGACCGCCCTGCAATTCACCGAGTCGATTGTCGGCATGAACGCGGAGCGGGCGGCCGCGGACATTGCGCCCCGGCCGCTGTTTGTCGCGCACGGCAAACACAATTTGCTGCACCCGCTGGAAGAATCGGTTTCCTTGTACGAAGCGGCCAAGGAGCCGAAGCAGCTGTACCTGATCGACGGCAAACATAACGATTTTATGGTCTACGGTCATCCGGTGCTGAATCCGCTTATGGACGAAGTCGTACGGTTTTTTGCGGCGATATAGCGGAGCGCGATTCGGGAAGGAGGTACGCCGCGCATGGGATCTTATCACGCTTTGCTTGAGGGCGCCATCGAGCTTCATTGCCACAGCTACCCGAGCATTTTTCCGCGCAAGCAGACGGATTGGGAGTTAATCGAGGATGTGAAGAAGGCGGGAATGGCCGGCGTCGTGCTGAAGTCGCACGAATCGCAGACGGCTGACCGGGCGGCGCTTATCCGCGCCAAAGAACCGCAACTGCACGTGTACGGAGGGCTCGTCTGCAATCATTTTACAGGCGGGCTTTCGCCCTCCGCGGTCGATGCGGCCATTCGGCTCGGGGCGAAAATCATCTGGATGCCGACGTTTTCGTCGCATGAGCACTGCTGCCATTTCGGCAAAAAGAAAACGCGGTTTTTCAACAGCGGCAAGCCTCTCGTCCACCCCGCCGAGGGGCTCCGCATTTGGGACGAGCAGAAGCGCATTTTGCCGCAGGTGCACGAGATTTTGCAGCTCATCGCCGAAGCCGGCATCGTGCTCGCGACCGGCCACCTGGCCGCCGAGGAAGTCGCCGTTTTGACGGATGCGGCGATACGGCACAAGGTCGAAAAAATATTGATCCAGCACGCCGATCTGGGTATCGCCCCGGTGCCGATGGAGCTGCAGAAGGAGCTTGCGCGCAAAGGCGCCATTTTGGAAAAATGCTACCTCGCCTGCAGCGCGGACTTCGCGGATCTGTCCGTCGAGGGCATGGCTGCGACGATCCGCGAGCTCGGGGCCGGATCGTGCGTCCTTGTCACCGATTACGGCCAGGAGCATAACATTCCGCCGGTTCAGGCGCTGAGCGAATTTGTCGAGCATATGTTGCAGCACGGCATCGCGGAGCGGGACATCAGGGCGATGATCGCGGCCAATCCGCGGCAGCTTTTAGGGATTTGAAAGAGGGTGCAGAGCATGGAACAGCACATCTTGCAGGAGCTACGTACGATTGTGCCGGAGGAGCGCATGTTTGTCGATTTGGCCGAGCGGTATTCGTACAGCTACGATGCGTCTTTCGGCGAATATTTGCCGGAAGCGGTCGTGCAGCCGCTGAACGCCGGCGAAGTTTGCCGTATCGTCAAGCTCGCGGGCAAGCACCGGATTCCGCTCTATCCGCGGGGGGCGGCCACTTCGCTGAGCGGCGGCCCGCTTCCGGTGGAGGGCGGCATCGTGCTCGATATGACCCGGTTCGCGCATAAGCTGATTATCGACCGCGAAAATTTGCTCGCCATCGTGTCGCCAGGGGTCATTACGGCGGACATTCACAAGAAGGCCGAAGAGGTCGGACTGTTTTACCCTCCCGATCCGAGTTCCTCGCACGTGTCGACGATCGGGGGCAACATCTCGGAAAATTCGAGCGGCCCCAAAGGCCTGAAGTATGGCACGACGAAGGAATACGTGATCGGCCTGGAAGTGGTGACGCCGCTCGGGGATCTGATTCGCACCGGCGGCAAAACGGTGAAAAACGTAACCGGCTACGACTTGACCCGGCTCATTGTCGGCTCGGAAGGCACTCTCGGGATCGTCACGGAAATGATTTTGCGGCTCATCCCGAAGCCGAAGGCGCGCATGACGCTGCTCGCTACATTCGACCGGCTGCAAGACTCGGGCCATGCGATTACGAAAATATTATCGTCCGGCATTTTGCCCGCCGCCATGGAGCTGATGGATAACGCCTGCATTCGGGCGGTGGAGCAGTTCGAGCCGTGTGGTCTGCCGGTCGATAAAGAGGCGCTGATCCTCGTTGAAGTGGATGGGCACCCCGCGGCGATCGAAGAGGAAATTCGCCAGTGCGAGGCGATATGCTACGAGCAGGGGGCCAGCCAGGTTAGAGTGGCAAAAGACGAGCGGGAGCGGGAGGAGCTGTGGCGCGCCCGCAAAATGGTGTCGCCGGCGATTACGCAGATGGGGCCGACGAAAATATCCGAGGACGCCACTGTGCCGCGCAGCAAAATACCGGACATGATGGAGCGCCTGAATCAGATTCGCAGCAAATATCAATTGAATCTGGTCGTGTTCGGACATGCCGGGGACGGCAATCTGCACCCGAACATCATTACCGACAAGCGCAACAAGGAAGAGATGAAGCGGGCGGAAGAAGCGGTCGGGGAAATTTTCGCGGCTGCAGTGGAGCTCGGGGGAACGCTTTCCGGGGAACATGGAATCGGCACGCTGAAAGCGCCGTATATGGAAATGGAGCTTGGCGAAGCAGGCTTGTCGATGATGAAAAAGATCAAAGAGGCGTGGGATCCGTACAACATTATGAACCCGGGCAAAATATTTCCGCGGCCGGGGCAGATCAAGGTGGTGCTGACGTAATGGACAAAACGGGGCCGCAGCAAAAGCTGTTCGATTCGGCGCACGACGAGGCCAACCGGTGCGTGCAGTGCGGCTACTGTCTGCCGGCGTGCCCTACTTATATTTCCATGGGCAAGGAATCGGCTTCGCCCAGGGGACGCATCAATTTGGTGAAGCTGGCGGCTGAAGGAAAAATCGATATCGCCGATGATTTGGCGCAGCCGATCGACTTATGTTTGGGCTGCCGCGCCTGCGAGGTGGCCTGCCCGGTCGGCGTTCCGTACGGCCACATTCTGGAGTCGGCCAAGGAAGCGATCGCCGACCGGCAGGCGCAGCGCCAGCCGTCCGCCGCCGGCCGGGCAGCGGCGCCGGCCGGGCAGCAGTCGGCCGCCGCGCGGACGCCCAGCTCGCGGAAGGAGCGGTGGCCGGACCGGCTGAAACGGCTGGCCATGACCCAGCTATTCCCTTATCCGGGCAGGCTGCGGGCCGCCGGCAATATGCTCTGGCTGTACCAGAAGAGCGGGCTCGGTCGGCTGCTGCGCCGGACGAAGCTGTTGTCCGGTCTATCCGAGCCGATGGCGGCGTTCGAGCAAGTGCTGCCTGCGGTAGAGCCGCCCCACAAGCGGTATGCCTGGGGCAGCGTTTTCCCGGCGAAGGGCGAGAAGAAGGCGCGCGTCGCTTTTTTCGCCGGATGCATGATGGACGCGATGATGAGCCGTACGAACCGCCTCACCATCGAGCTGTTGACGCTGGTCGGCTGCGAGGTGGTCGTTCCCGGGAGGCAGACGTGCTGCGGGGCGCTGCATGCCCATCAAGGGTTGAAAGCGCAGGCGCAAGAGCTGGCGAAAGCGAACATCGCGGCCTTCGAGCAGTCGGGGGCCGATCTGTACATCAATAATGCCGGCGGCTGCGGGGCGATGCTCCATGAGTACGGCGATCTGCTCGCGGCAGATGAAGCGTGGGCAGAGCGGGCGCGGCATTTTTCGGAAAAGTCGAAGGATGTGACGGAAATCCTGCATCAGTACGGGCCGCTGCCTTTTACCCGAGAGCGGCATGGCGTTATCACCTATCAGGATTCGTGCCACTTGCGCAACGTGCAAGGGGTGCGCACCCCGCCGCGCGAGCTGCTGAAGTCGATCCCCGGCGCCACCTTCGTGGAAATGGAAGGCTGCGACCAATGCTGCGCGTCGGGCGGTATCTACAACCTCCTGCACTTCAGGGAGTCGATGAACATTCTGGATGCCAAAATGAACAAAGCGAACGTGACGAAGGCCGATACGATCGTCACGACCAACCCGGGCTGTCTGCTGCAAATGCGGCTCGGCGTAGAGCGAAAAGCGGAAAACAGAGAGATGGAAGCTCTGCATATCGTCGACGTGCTGGCCGAAGCGTGCGGGCTCAAGTAAATCAGAAGCAGGACTGAAGGAACGCGGATGGAGAGAGTGAGGGATTCGACATGACTGCGCCAACGCTGCAGCCGTTCAAGGCCGCCTGCGTGCAATTCAATCCGCAATTGAACTGCCGCGAGGACAATGTCGCCGCTCTGCTTCGGGTTGTCGAGGACGCGGCCCGGCAAGGAGCGCGGCTGATCGTCACACCCGAGATGGCGACAACGGGATACCATTATCGGGATCGCGAAGCGATCCGTCCCTTCGTCGATACGATCCCGGGGCGGACGACCGAGCGTTTTGCCGAAATATGCCGGTTGTACGGCAGTTACATCGTACTGAGCATGCCCGAAGCGGACGCGAAGACGGACCTTTATTATATTTCTGCGGCGCTCATCGGGCCGGACGGCGTGATCGGAACGTACCGCAAAACTCATTTATGGGAATGCGAGGCTCGCTGGGCGGCCGCCGGCGATCTCGGCATCCCGGTGTTTGCGACAGACTTAGGAAATATCGCGATAACGATCTGCATGGACTCCGTCTATTACGAGACCGCGAGGGCTGCGGCCCTCGGGGGGGCGGACATTTTGTCGTTCCCGACGAATTCGAGCGGCCAGTCGATTGCGGTGCTGCAGGCGAGAGCGGAGGCGAACGGGCTGTATGTCGTCAGCGCCAACCGCAGCAACAAGGAACTCGGCTTCCACATGGTAGGCGGCAGTGCGGTCTGGTCCCCGCTCGGCGAGAAGCTGGCGGAAGCGGAGGTGATGGCTTCCTCGGACCGAGTGTGCGACGAGCCGACCATCGTATATGCAGAAATCGACCCGAGCCTGTACCGCAATCCGGCCAAAGAGCGGCTGAAGGAGCGCAGGTCCGGGCTGTACAAAGATATCATGCTGTCGCACTTGCCATGGGATGAACGCCGCGACAGGCAGCCCCGGCCAATTCGCGCTGTCCTCGCCCAATACGAGCCGGTTCCCGGCGACAAACTGGCCAATGTGCGCAAAATGCTGCAGTTGATCCCAGGCCGCGCCGCTCCGGACCAAGCCGCCGCCGATCTCGTCGTCTTTCCCGAGCTGTCGGTGACGGGACCGGTCGACGGCTTGAAGCCGGAGACGATATGGGACATTTCCGAGCATATCGACGGGGATGCCGTGGCTTTGTTTCGCCGCGCAGCCCGCGAACGGCAAACTCATTTCGTGTTCGGTTTTGTCGAACGCGAAGGCGACCGTCTGTACAATTCCGCGGTCCTCATCGACGATGCGGGCGAAGTCGCAGGCACTTACCGCAAAACCCATCTGCAAGCGGACGAGCGCCGGTGGGCGCATCCCGGCGACAGCATTGCCGTCTTTTCCACAGAGATGCTCGGCAGCATCGGCGTCATGATCGGCTACGATGCGGCTTTTCCCGAGGTTGCCGGCGTCCTTGCGGCACAGCGGGCCGACATAATCGCCATCCCGTCGAGCTGGCGGGGGGAAATCAGCTGTGCGCTCGCCACCGACCCGCTGCTCACCCGCCATCCGTATCCCGACGGCGCGGTGGCGGCCTGGGCGGGCATTGCCGTTGCAGCTCAAGCGTATACGCTGGTTGCCAACTATGTCGGGACAGCGACTCCCTATGGGGGACGGAGTGCTATGTACACCTTGGATCCGTTTTACGGTCTGGATCGGCCGATTATCGCTTCGGCGCGCGACGAAGAGGCAGTTTCCGTCGCTTTTACCACGATTCAGCCGGAATGGTGGTTCAACCAGCAAAAAATGTTAGATTCCCGAAAGCCCCACCACTATACTATAATGATAGAGAAATGATCTCCTCCGAAAATACGACAAAAAGCTGGCGGTCACATGAAATTTTTGCTGAAATCGAAATTGACCAAAAGGTTCATGACCAAGACGATCGTCGTCATTTTGTTCGCTTTGGCGTCCATTTACTTCGTGACGATCGGAGTGCTGAGCAGATCGTTGGAGCAGGAAATTGTGTACCGCGACGAATTGATTGCCAAGACGTTGAGCCGGCAAATCGGGACATTGTTCGGCGGCATGAAGAATGACACGCGGATCGCCTCCAATTACGTGCTCAAATATTCGCAAGAGGACAAGCAATTTTATTACGCCGAGATGGAACGAATCGTGACCTACAATCCGCTGTACTTATTCGTGCAGGCGTTCGACAGTCAGGGCAATCCGCTGGTGACCGTTCCGGACGTCACGTTCAAGGGGCAGCTCGACATCGGCAAATTGGTCAAACGTATGGAATGGAGCCAAACGTACTATATTTCCGACCTGCTCACGCTGCCGGACGGGAGGAAGACGATTGCCATTTGTTATCCGGCGCTGAGTCAAGGACAGTTCTGGGGCGGCATCGTCGCATTCGTCAATTTGGATACGCTTTCAGACTATTTGCGGGAATTGCGTATCGGCGATGAAGGCATCACTCTGATCACGGATCGCGGAGGCTCGATCATAGCCCATAACAACGAGCAATTGATCGGGAGTTCGCTGAAGGAGCACCCTCTGAGTGATTTTCTGTATAAAGAAAGGTATGGCGTATGGCGCGGGCCGTTGTTCGGCAAAGACCGGCTTGTCGCCTACCGTCCCCTTCAGTACGGCGGATTCGGCCTCATTGTCGGCGAATCGAGCATGCAGGCGCTCGCTCCGGCGCGCAACGTTCAAATTCTTTTGTCCCAAGGCTTTATCGTCGTCCTGCTGGTTTCCATCCTGCTGGTGCTGTACAACACGTCGAGCGTGCTGAAGCCGGTGTTCCGGCTCACCAAGCAGGCTAGGGAGTATAAGGAAAACAAGCGGAAGACGTTCGACCGCATCTCTACCCGGGATGAGCTCGAGGATTTGTCGAACATTATGGGGGAGATGGCCAGATCGCTCACCGACAAAGAAAGAAGGCTGTTTTACATTCTCGAGTCGATCCCATACTGCGTCATCACAACGGATCACCACGGGAGAATCGCCACGTTTAACAAAGGGGCGGAACAGCTGACCCAATTCCGCAGAGACGAGGTCATCGGCAAGTACATCATCGATGTGCCGTTCAAGGAAAACGCGGAGGAATTCATTTCATGGAAGACGCTGCAGGAGGGAACCGAATTTGTCGAAGTCGAAAGCTATATTTTCGATAAGGACAAAAACCGCCGCGACGTCGTCCTATATTCGTCCTTGTTTCGCGGCGAAGACGGGAACGTGATCGGGGCCATCCTCGTCATCCGCGATGTGAGCGATATGAGGAAGCTGGAGGAATATTTGCGGCAAAGCGAGCGGCTCGCTTCCCTCGGCCAGCTGACCGCAGGCGTCGCCCATGAAATTAAAAATCCGCTCAGCATCATTCAGGCGGCCGCCGAGGCGATCCGGCTCGAGCTGAAGGGCGGCACGGCTGACGTACCGATGCTGCGCGAATTAACAGACGATATTCTGGAAACGTCGGACCGTATGAACGGCCTGCTGGCCGATTTTCTCAAGCTGTCGAAAGAAAGCGCGGGCGAAGAGAAGAAGAAGCTGAATCTTGTCCAGATTCTCGACGAGCTGGCGACTCTGCTGCGCAATAAGATGAAAGAACAAAGCATTGTCCTGCACCGGGAATACGAAACGCGAGATGCAGGCGTACTTGTGAACAAAAATCAGATGTCCCAGGTGTTCTTGAATATGATGATCAACAGCATGCAGGCGATGGAGCGCGGAGGGCACCTGTTTATTCGCGTCAGGGAGCAAGACGGCCACTGGCTGGCGGAGCTCGAGGATACGGGCAAAGGCATCGCTCCCGGCAAGCTGCAGCGCATATTCAACCCTTTCTTCTCGACCAAGCGGGAAGGTACGGGCTTAGGTCTGTCCATCGCCTACGAAATTGTGACCCAGCACGGCGGGGAAATCTCGGCGGCGAGTCCGGAAGGAAAGGGCGCCTGCCTTACGGTAAAGCTGCCAAAAGCCGGATGAAGCAAACTGCGGCGAAAGGAGAACGAATCCATGAAACCGGTGTTGCTCGTCGACGATGAAGCGAAACTGCGCAAAATTTTGCATTCTTCTTTGGCGAAAATGGGCTATCCCGTCTTCACCGCAGCGAACGGCAAAGAGGCCAGGGAGTTCGTTCGGGACAAAGCGGCAGATATTGTGCTCTTGGACATGATGCTGCCGGACACAACCGGCCTCGAGCTGCTGCATGAGCTTGTCCCGCTGTATCCGCAAAAGGCGTTTATCGTCATGACCGCATACGGCAATGTGGAGAGCGCGGTACTGTCCATGAAGTCGGGAGCGTTCGATTATATTACGAAGCCGGCCAAACTGGAGGAAATCGTCATAGCGCTGCAACGAGCGAGCGAATGGATCGACATGAAGCAGGAGAACGTCCGCCTGAAACAAAAGCTCAGCTTTTCGGACCGCTCTCGCGAACTGATCGGCGTAAGCCCTGCGATGCAGCGCATTTTTCAACTGGCGGAACGGGTGGCGGGCACTGACGCGACGGTGCTGCTGGAAGGGGAAAGCGGAACGGGGAAGAGCAGAATCGCGCGGATGATTCACGACCTGAGCGAGCGCTCGCAAGCTCCGTTCGTCGCCGTCAACTGCGCGGCGATTCCGGAGCAGCTGCTGGAAAGCGAGCTGTTCGGCTACGAGAAAGGCGCGTTCACGGGGGCCGCCGCCGCGCGCAGCGGAAAATTCGAGGCCGCCCATGGCGGAACGATCTTTCTCGACGAATCGGCGAGATTTCTGCCGCGCTGCAGGCCAAGCTGCTGCAGGTAACGCAGGAAAAGTCGTTCATGAGGCTCGGCAGCAACAAATTGAAACATGTCGATGTCAGAATCATCTCCGCCACCAACCGCGACTTGCGCAGCATGGTGAACAAAGGCAGCTTTCGCGAAGATTTATACTACCGGCTCAATATTGTAGACATGTACGTTCCGCCTGTTCGCGAGCGGACGGAAGATATACCGCTTCTGGTCGAGCAGTTTCTGGAGCGGCATCGGATCAAGCACGGGAAGCCGTATCACATTTCTCCGCAGCTGCTACGGCTGCTCATGGACTATCACTGGCCGGGCAACGTCAGGGAAATCGAAAATGCCGTGGAAAGGGCTGTCGTGCTTTGCCGCGACAACAACCTGTCCATCGAAGATTTCCCGCGGGAAATCAGGGAGTTGCACCGGGAATCCCGCGAAGCGGCTTCGCCGGGCGCGGCTATGCCGCACGATGCCGCATGCAATGCCGCATCGCTTCCGGACCAGCTGGACGAAATCGAAAGAACCCTTATCGAGCAGGCTTTGGAAGGATGCCAGGGACATGTGGCGGCAGCGGCGCGAAGGCTTGGCGTTTCCCGTCAAAGCCTGCTTTATAAAATAAACAAATATAACATGAAGGTGTAGATGCGAGAACATATGGCGAGGGGGGGGGACGACGATGCAGCCCGGCATGATGTTAACCCAGGAGCAGCAGGCCAAATTGGTCGTAACTCCGGCCATGCGGCAGTCGATTCAAATATTGCAAATGTCCAGTCTCGATCTGTCGCAATTTGTACTCGAACAGATGGCGGACAATCCATGCCTGGAAATGGACTGGGACGGAGATTTGCGCGGAAAGCGCGGCGCGCGGGAGCGAACGGGGCCGAGCCAAGCAGACGGCGCGAAAGCGGAAGACCCACTGCTGAAAGTATCGGCGCAAGAGGAAACGCTGGAGGACCTGCTCCTGAGCCAGCTGAGAATGTTGCATCTTCCCGCGGGGCTGTTTCGTATTGCCGCCTTTTTGGCGGGCAACCTGAATGAATCCGGGTATTTGGATATTTCGGCGGAGGAAGCGGCTTCGCTGTTGAATCAATCGCCGCAGGCGGTGGAGTTGGCGCTTCAGCATCTTCAATCGCTCGAGCCTGCCGGCGTAGGCGCCCGGACGTTAGCGGAATGCTTGCTGGCGCAATTGGACAGAGACCCGTCCGCCGTGCCCGGAGCCCGAGAGGTGATCCGCGATTATTTGCCTTTGCTGGCGCAAGGAAAGCCGGACGAAATCGCGGCAAGGCTCGGCGCCACAACAGACGAGGTCCGGCGCATCGCCGACTACATCCGCACGCTGAACCCCCGGCCCGGACTTGCCTTTGCCCGCCTGGAACGGCAGTACATCGTCCCCGACGCGGTTGTGGAGAAGGTGCAGGGAGTGTATACGGTTCGCATGGAAAATCGTCACCTGCCCAAGCTTTCCATCAACCGATATTACGAAGACTGCATCAAAAGCGGGTCGAGCTATGACAGCGCTGTTCTTTTCTTGAAAGAGCGCATGGAGGCCGCCTGTTCGATGATCCGCAGCATCCATCGGAGGCAGCGCACCTTGAACCGGGTCATCGAAGCGATTGTCGCGGAACAGATTCCTTTTCTGGAGCATGGTGTGGAGGGGATGCGGCCGGTAAATCTGAAAACGATTTCCGAGAAGCTTCACCTGCACGAATCTACCGTCAGCAGAGCTGTGCAAAACAAGTATATTCAGACGCCGAGAGGCTTGAACGAGTTGAAGCACTTTTTTTCCGGGGGGCTGCAGACAGCTTACGGCGGCTACGCGTCGTCGAAAAGCGTAAAAGCCAAAATCGCCGAACTGATCGCGGCCGAGAACAAGCGCAAGCCGCTTCCCGACCAAAAAATTGCCGAAAGCCTGGGCATGCAAGGCATTTTGATCGCCCGCCGCACCATCGCCAAGTACCGCGAGGAATTGTTCATTCCGTCCGCTTTAAAGCGGCGAAGCAAGTCGATTTAGGGAAGCGCGCTCCGCTCCTCGACAAAACGGCGCAATCGTTCAATCCCCGGTTCAATATCCTCCTCGCGGACGTTTCCGTAGCCTAACAAGATTTTATTGGCATGTTTTCCTTTCACAAGACAATAGTCTTCCACGCCATGGACTTTGACCCCGTAACTGGCGGATTGCTGCCAATCGACCGCAAAGCATTGTTCGCGGGGAAATTCCACTTGCAAATGCATGCCCGCCTCATCGCCGCCGATCGCGATTTGTTCGCCGAAATGATTTTTTAACGCGGCGATAAGCAAGCTGCGCCGTTGCTGTACAGGCTTTTCATTTTGTGGACGTGGCGGTCCAGCTGGCCTTCCCGGATAAACCGGGCCAGAGCGTTTTGCAAAACCGCAGGGGGTTCGCAGGTTTAATTCCTCTTTGACGTTTGCCACGATACCGGCCAAGTGGCGCGGAACGGCCAGGAAGCCGATGCGCAGCCCGGGAGCGAGCGTTTTGCTGAACGTTCCGACATAAATGACTCTGGACGGACTCAAGGTATGCATTGGCGGGATAGGAACGCCCTTGAGCCGAAAATCGCTGTCGTAATCGTCTTCAATGATGTACGAATCCGCCTGCTCAGCCAGCTTTACGGCATGCTGCCGCCGCTGAATCGATAAGATGCTGCCGCTCGGAAACTGATGGGAAGGAGTGAGCAGCATCAAATGGCCGGGTTCGAAACGGTCTATTTCGTGCAGCTTCATCCCGGACCGATCCACTTCTACCGGCGCGATCCGGTAATTCATATGCCGGAAAATGTTTTGCGCAAACTCGATCGTCGGGTCCTCCAAATAAACGGACCGATATTGAGGATATAGCGCTCTGGCGATCAGCGCGAGACCGTCCGAGGAGCCGGAAACGATAATGATTTGCCCCGGATGGCAGCGCATTCCTCTCACTCTGAGCAAATAGGCTGCGATCGCCGCCCGGAGCTCATCGTCGCCCATAATGTGTCCATAGTCGAGCAGACCGGCCGGCGCAGCTTCCATTGCCGCTTTCAAATATTTCGCCCACATTTTTTGCGGAAAATGCCGCAGGTCGGGCGTTCCGGTCGCGAAATCGATCGTTCCCTTGCCGCTTTCGGCAAGCTCCGGAACGTCGATGGCCTCCGATTCGGCGCCGAAGCTTTGCTCATTCGAGGCGATCCCGCCAGCAACGTAGGTGCCGGAACCGATTTGGCCGATTAAATAGCCTTCCGCCGTCAGCTGTTCGTACACGTCGATGACGACGTTTCTCGCGATGCCGTACTCTTGCGCAAGTTTGCGGGTAGGGGGAAGACGCGTCCCTTCCGCCAGCTCCCCGGTTTGGATTTTGCTGCGGATTTGGCTGCATAGCTGGGAAGTGATCGATGCTCCGGAACGGTGATCGAGATAAATGCCGAACATGCCATAGCCTCCTTTCAAATTGGTTCCTTAGAATTCTCTGTAATTGGATCTAACATCGACCAATTTCCATTATTATAATGAATTCGAATCCAATTGGGAAATGGAGGCTGCGTTCATATGCAAAAAAGAAAACTGGGCACTACGGGTATCGAGGTCAGTCCGGTCGGGTTCGGCTGCTGGGCGATCGGCGGGCCTTTTTGGCTGGACGGATTGCCGGACGGATGGGGAGAGGTCGACGATCGGGAGTCGATCCGCGCGATCGGACGGGCGCTGGAGCTCGGCATCAATTTCTTTGACACGTCGGACGCCTACGGGGCCGGACATAGCGAGGAGATTATCGGCCAAGCATTAAAGGGCCGGCGGCATGAAACGGTTATCGCTACCAAATTCGGGTTTCCCCACGACGCTCAAACCCGACAAGTGTATGCCCGCTACGATTTGTCCCCCGAGTATATACGCCAAGCTTGCGAGGCGTCGCTGCGGCGCCTTGCGACCGATTACATCGACTTGTATCAAATTCATGTCGGTCACATGCCTGTCGAGCAGTTGGACTCCGTCATCGAATCGCTGGAGCGGCTAAAGGAGCAAGGCTTGATCCGCGCCTACGGATGGAGCACAGCGGACACGGACAGGGCCGAAGCGTTCGCCGAGCGTTCTTCCGGCGCTGCCATCCAGCACGATTTAAACGTACTGAGCGATAACAAGGAAATGATCGAATTGTGCGAGCGGCGGGGGCTGAGCAGCATCAACAATACGCCGCTTGCCATGGGGCTGCTGAGCGGCAAGTTTAACAGGGAGTCGACATTGCCGTCCGACGATGTTCGCGGCAGCAAGCACGAGTGGGTGATCTATTTTAAAGACGGCAAGCCGTGCGCCGAATATTTGGACGCGCTCCATTCGGTCAAGGAAATATTGACTTCCGGACAGCGCAGCCTCGTGCAAGGGGCGCTAGGATGGATTTGGGGCAGAAGCGGTTGCACGATTCCGATTCCCGGGCTGAAAACGGTGAAGCAAGTGGAGGAAGCGGCGCAAGCCATGAGCTTCGGCCCGCTGGCGCCGGAGCAGATGAAGGAAATCGAGGGCATATTGCGAAGGCGCTAATCATAGCGGCTATAGGCTACTGCCGTGACCGAACGTTTGGGCTCCGTGTACATTGACACAAAACGGTTGCATGGAGGCCTATATGTCCAAACCAGTGGTTGGCATTCTCGCGCATCGAAGCGGGCGCGTATTTATGAATGCCAAGTTTTTGCGGGATCTTGCGGTAGAAGGCGAGAAGCTGGGAGCTCGCGTGTACGTGTTTTCGCATATGGACCTTAGGGAAGCGAGCAGAACGATCCGCGGCTTTACACCGGCGTCCGGCGGCGGGTGGCGGGAAGAAACGTGCCCGTGGCCGGATGTCGTAATCGATTTTTGCCGGATGCTGTACAAACCGTTTCGGGATATGCGCCGGCGCAAAGATCTGTTTACTTACGCCAATCATAAGTTTACGTATAAATGGAAGGCGATGAAGCTGTTCGCCGGCTCCGATCAGGTGAGGCGCTGGATTCCTGAAACGCGCATCTTTTCCTCTCCGGGGCTCGAACAGATGCTGGCGAAGTACCCTATCGTCTATGTGAAGCCTGGTAACGGAACGGGCGGGCATAGCGTAGCCAAAATTCGGAGCGTAAACGGCAAATACTTGATTCGGGGGAGGAAAAGGTCGGGTGCCGTCGTCAAGCACGAGCTGCACTCCGAAAAAGCGGTAGCCCGCTGGGCCGGCAAGTGGGTTCAAACGGAACAGATCCGTTCCGGAAAGTTCATGGTGCAGCAAGGATTGGACTTGGAGCTCATTTCCGGCCGCCTTGTCGATGCCCGTCTGCTTATTCAGAAAGACGGGTACGGAAATTGGAAAGTAACCGGAAAAGTGCTGCGTGTAGGCGGACGAAACAGCCCCACCACCAATCTCATTTACGGTGACGGGAAGGCGCTAAATTTTCAGACGTTTATGAAAGAGCGGTTCGGAGCGCAGAGAGCGGCGGAAATCGAGCGGGAGTGCGAAAGCTTGGCTCTCCAATTGATGAACGTGGTGGAGCAGCGCTTCGGCTCCATGATCGAATTCGGACTTGACGTCGGGATCGATGTAAACGGCAACGTCTGGCTAATCGAAGCCAACCCGAAGCCGAGCCACGAAGCTTTTCTGAAAGCGAAGCAATTTGCCGCATACCGCACATCCATTCGTAGGCCAATTCAATACGCTATGTTTTTAGCGCGGCAATCCAAAACATAAGGATGGCAAAACGCGGCCAGTTTCTGTTAATATAGATGCTAGAGGCAGCCTAAAGCGATGTTCGGCTGCCTTTTTATTATGCCATCCATACCAAGCAAATGAGGTGGGTCCGCTTTGAAATTAAGCAGCGTCTGGTCATCGTTCGGCAACCACGATTTTCGCCTGATGTGGTTTTCGAGCGCGCTTTCGAATTCCGCGAACTGGTCCTATATGGTCGGCGTCGGCTGGCTGTTGTACACGTTGAGCCATTCTTCCCTGTGGGTGGGGTTCGGTATGTTTGCGACGATGATTCCCGTCATTCTCATCGGGCCGTATGCCGGCGTGCTCGCCGACAAGTTCAACCGCCGCAAAATATACACGGCTGCGCAGGCGCTAAGCGCTTGTTTTGTAGCGTTGCAGCTTGCCGCCCACTTGTCGGGCAACCAATCGCTATGGCTTGTGATCGCATGCTCTTTGGGACTCGGCATTACGTCCAGCACCCAGCTCGTCATGTCGAATGCGATGATCCCGGTTATCGTACATAAGGAAAAGCTTCACAACGCCGCCGCGTTGATGGGAGTAGTGAGTCACGGGGCCGAGTTTTTCGGCGCGGGTCTTGCGACGCCGCTGCTCGCTGGGTACGGCGTCAATGCGGTAATCGGCCTTAGCGTCGTGCTCTATGCAGGTGCCGCATTGTGCTCGGCACGCATCGCAATCCGCGACGATTACATGCACGCATCCGCTGCCCGCGGAAGCACGGTGCTGCGCTCGTTACTGGACGGATTTACGTACATCCGGCTGCAGCCGATCGGGCTGCTGATTCTGCTTGTCGGCCTGCACTGCGCGTTGACGATGTCTTTTAACGGATTGCTGCCATCTTTCAGCTCGCATCGGATGGAAGGGATGGAGGGGATGGACGGGATGGACGGCAGCTTGTACGGCAGCATCATGACTTTCGTCGGGCTCGGTGCCGTACTGGGCAATCTTTCGACAGCAGGGGTATCCGAAAAAAGGTTGCTGGTCCGAATATATGCGGTCACAGCGGTCGGCAGCGGCTTGTCGCTAAGCTTTCTTGCTTTTACATATGCGCCATGGATGACGATCCTTATGGCGTTCTTCGTCGGCGCGACGCAGGCCGTATTCATGGCATCGAGCAATGCGCTCATTATGCAGCGTACCGATCCGAGCTACCAAGGCCGCGTATCGAGCGTCTATATTATCATCGCAGCGGGACTGATGGCGCTGTGCAATCTTGGTTACGGATCGCTCGGAACGATCGTCAGCCCCGCCGCCATCATGATGTCGACAGGCTTCGTCTTTGTCGTTTTGTTCGTCGCCATCGGCTTGCTGTCTTCGCTGCGCAGCACGCTGAAGGCGGCGGAAACGAGGCCGACTGGCGTTCCGATGTAACGGGGCGGCCTCTGTTCGGCTGCATACGGGTGCGGAACGGCCGGCTTGCTTCTCGCCGTGCCGGCCGGCCGCAGCCGGCATGACAATTGGCTTAAACGACCGATCCGTTTATTGACAGCGGCGCGGATTGATTTTATAATGGGTTTGTGTAAACGATTACACATGGGCGGTAACTCAGCTCTGAGCTGTCGGTTAAAATGCATTTATGTCTGCAAGATCATCGTACGGAACCAAGGAGGAGCCGATCATGAAAGCGCTCGTTATTGAAGCCCCTTATCAGGCGGTCATCAAGGAAGTCCCGTACCCGGAGCCGGGCCGCGGCGAAGTGACGATTCAGGTGGCGAATGTAGGCATATGCGGGACGGATATCCACATTTACAGAGGAGAGTTTTTGTCGCCGTACCCGATCATACCGGGCCACGAGTTTTCCGGGATCGTTCATGCTGTCGGCGAAGGGGTTAAAGGGCTCAGCCCCGGAGATCGCGTAACGGCCGATCCGTCATTGTTTTGCGGGGAGTGCCCTTACTGCCAAATCGGGCTGGGCAACCAATGCGACAATTGGGGGGCGCTCGGCAACACGGTGGACGGCAGCATGGCCGAATTTGTGCGCGTTCCCGCCGGAAATGTCGTCAAGCTTCCGGATGCGATGTCGTTTGCCGAGGGCGCGTTCGTCGAACCGATGGCCTGTGTCGTACATGCGATGAACCGTCTCGGCGCCAAGGCCGGGGAGAGAGCGATTTTGTTCGGCGCCGGGGCGATGGGCCAGCAGCTCGTTCAGGCGTTGTCGCATTCGGGAGTATCGGAGCTTGCCGTCGTCGACATATCGCAAAACAAGCTGGATATGGCGATCGCGCGCGGTGCGACCCGCGGCATTTTGAGCAGCGATGAGGCGCTTGAGCAAGAGCTGGCTGAGCGGAACGGCGGCTTCGATATCGTGGTCGATGCGACGGGCATTCCGGGCGTCATTCGGCAAGCGCTTCGTTTTATGGGGAAGGGCGCGAAGTATTTGCAGTTCGGGGTAACGCCCAAGGACGCGATCATCGAAATCGAGCCGTTTCAGCTGTACAACAAAGACTGGACGATGATCGGTTCGATGGCGATCAACCATACGTTCCTGCCTGCTTTCCGCTGGGTGGAGTCCGGCCGAATCGACGTGGCTTCTTTAATTTCCAGGGAAATATCGCTGGAAGAGACGGCAGCCTATTTGCACGGACCGAGAGATGCGAGCGATTTGAAAGTGCAGATCAAGATCAGCTAGCGGAGTCCGGTTTGAGATAGGGGATAATGTTGCTGGCGTTCGGCAATGTCGGCAACCTTATCCTCTTTTTTACTCTTCATCCGGACGCGCTGGTGTTCGAATGCATCGAGTGGACACCGAACGTGATGGACGAACTGCGGCAATATATTTATGGACCTTTATGACAACAGCCCCTTGCCGGACTTGAGGCAAGGGGCTTTAAATTCCGAGGTGGGTTATTGCTGAAATTGAGGAAGATGGAGCTTATTCAGCGCCATTAATTCCTAAAAAATTTGTAAAGCTTGACGCTGCCGGCCCCGATAATGACGATCTTCGGCTTTTTGCTCATCGGCGTGTCACGAGCTCCTCAGGCCAGCGATAGGTCCAGAATTGCTCTTTCATCTGCGAGGCGAGAATCTCATCCTTCCGGGCGGCGTTGGCAGCGAGCTCTTCATCTATTTTTTTGGTCATCACTTCCGACTGGGAGCGATGCGCGCGAATCGCGGCCATCTTTTTATCCAGCACGCTCGACACGTCTATGATAATGTCAGGCGGTCCCAAAACCTCCATGCAGTTTTTGGAGAAGGCGGAGCCATAAATTTCCGGTCTTTCGTTCAAGGGAAGGCGGCTGGCCGCACGGATCGTAGCCTCGGCGAGCGCATCATGATCGGGATGTACGCCGTGTTCCGGATAGTAGGTGTAAATGCGGAACGGACGAATTTCCAGTATCACTTGGAAAATGCGATCGGCGAGCTCCTCCGGATCCTCGAACTGCAACGTCTTGTCCAGAAGCCTCCACATGCGCAGGTCATGAATGCCGATAGCCTCGCAAGCATCCTTCAATTCCTTCTCGCGAATTAACGGCAGCGTTTCCCGATTGGCGAAAAACGGATTGCCCATACGGCGGCCCATTTGCCCCGAAGTTGCGCAAATCAGCGTAATCGGCGTCCCCTCCTGCGCGTGAAGCGCAAGCGCGCCGGCCTTGCCGAACGATTCGTCGTCGGGGTGAGGAAATACAGCCAAAACAGGTCGATTCATAGACAGTTACTCCCTTCCGGAATCATTTTTGAAAGGCTCTGGACTGATCTGCAGCGCGATTCCCAGTTGTCCTTGATCATCGTGCCCGGCCAGAAGCAGCTTTTCCCCGTCCATCACTTCAAAATCAGTCAGTCCTTCGGCGTATACCCAACCATCCTGCATCTTAAGACCGACCCGGTAAGGCCCGCTGCCAGTTATTTGGCCGCGCTGGTAGTTCACCTTTCCGTTGCGAATGTAGGCGCACACCGACACAGCCTTTTCTCCTTGCAAGCAAGCGTACGACCCGGTTGTAGTCTCAAGATGAATATAGACGTCTTGGTTCACCAATTGATTCAATTTTTCTTGAACATCCGCTTTATTAATGGGCTGCATATCGTTCCCACCCTCCAATTTTCCTTGGCCTGATTGACCCCGACGCTCTGATAGTTGCACGGGCCGCCTTCCGCGTATTGGATAATATTCCTTCCAATGTGCTTAGCAGTGCACGGTAGCTCGTTCCTCCGGCATCAATGGCGAGTAGCGGAACCCTTTTCATGTTACAGGTTCCATTCCTCAGTGATCCGGTTTAGCTCGGCGTCGGCTTGGTCCGTATGCTTCGTTTGTTCGTCTAACCAGGATTTGGCGGCCTTCAGGGTTTGTTTACGCTCTTCGATCGTTCGCCGCATCTCGGTCGAAGCTGGACCTCCCGGCAGCTTGCGAATCTGAACAAAATGTACGGGATCCATCGCCCGGGCAACCAATTCCGGCGATACGCCGAGCCGATGGCCGGTAACTTGCTCGGCTACTTCGTCAACCAGTTCGCCGGTAACCTGCGAAGCGTCCAATTGACGGGACAGAGCCGCCTTGACCACGGCGCTTGCAATAGAGTGCGCACTGCGGAATGGAACGTTTTTCTCGCGTACAAGGGTGTCGGCTAGCTCTGTGATGGTTGCAAAGCTGCGCCTTGCCCGCTCGAGCAGCAGCTCTCTGTTTACTTCCAGCGTTCCTACCACTACGGACAAAAGGCGGAATAACTGCTCCGACAATTTAAGGCTGTGCCAGAGATGTGGCTGCAAGTCGTCTTCCGTATCGACTATATCGCCGAACGGGGTATTGTGCAGCATCTGCAAAACCGTGGAAGCGGTGCCGACTCCGCTAGAACTGAGCGAACGGATGTGTTCTAGGGAGACTGGGTTCCGCTTCTGCGGCATGATGGAGCTGATTTGCACGTACGGATCGGCGACGCGGATCGCGGCAAATTCTTGCGTCGACCACAGCAGCAAATCCTGGACAAAGCGGCCGATGCCAAGAAAAGATAGCTGTAGGGCGGCAGCGGCTTCACCAAGGTAATCCGCTCCGCCGATAGCATCATAAGAATTTTCGACAAGGCCGTTAAAGCCAAGCAGCTCGGCTACCCGCGAACGGCTGACCGGAAACCCGGACGTCGTCAGTGCGGCAGCGCCCAAAGGACTGCGGTTGCAGGTCTCATATGCGGCTTGAAGCCGTTTAACGTCACGGCTTACGGAATCAAATACGGCGATCAGATAATGGGCGAATGTCATCGGTTGAGCCTGCTGCGTATGGGTATAGCCGAGCATGACCGTATCGACATGGTTTTCGGCCGTGTCCAGCAACGTTTGCAACAAAACTCCGGCGGACCGCAGAACAGCAATCAGCTTGTTGCGCAAAGTCAGGCGATACATCGCAACGCCCATGTCGTTGCGGCTTCTGGCCAAATGCAGCTTCCGCCGATTTCTCCTGCCCTCTCCATAATTTGATGCTCCACGAGAAAGAACAGGTCCTCGAAGGTGCCGTCATAGGGGGTCTGTTGAATGCGCGGAAGATCCAGCGCGCGGATAGCATCCATAATCGGAGCCGCCTGCTCGCGAGTAAGCAAAGATTGCTCGACAAGCATAATAAGATGGGCCTTGTGGATCGCGATCATAGGCTCCAATAAGACTGACTTTTGGTTGTCGTATGCGGGGGCCAATACAACCTCGGTATAAGTGGCGCCTGGAAAGCACTGTCCTTCGCTGTTTAGAATGCTTTGTCGTACGTTCATTGCTTGTCCTCCTCAGCGTGCATTCTGCGTTTCAATAATGCGGCTCCGGTTCACATAAGTTAATTAAGTTTATTAATAAATGCAAGTGTGCTCCCACCACTCCCCCGGGTTTCAGCCCCATAGTTGCCGGATGCCATTTACATCCATATTTTATGCGGATAACCTTGGCATGTCAACAATGAAAGCGCTATATCATCCATATTTTCTATTTGACGGGCAAGGTGGCGTAGTTTATAATCCAAGGTGAAATCTCTTTATTCGGAAAGTTAAGAAACGTTCCAGGGCGTGTCAGCGAGCATTCTTCATTCATCCTAATTCATTAAGGGGGGTTTTTGAATGTTGGGTAAAGTTAGAGTTACGGCGGCAGCATCTGTTTTGGCCTTATCGGTTCTCGCCGGGTGCAGCTCCAAGCCTGCCGAAGGCGGTCCCGGCTCGGGTTCGAGCCCGAACTCGAGTTCTAGTTCCAACTCGGAGCCGGTAACGATCACGTATTGGCAGTACAGTTTCCCCGCTAAAGTGACTTTGATTCAGAAGCTGATCGAGGAGTTTCAAAAGCAAAATCCGAATATCAAAGTTGTGGCGCAAGATTTCCCGTACGACCAATACAACCAGAAGGTAACCGCAGCCACAAACGCCAAAAACGGTCCGGACGTTCTGAACCTGTACTACGGATGGCTGCCGCAATACGTGCAGGATGGCATTTTGCAGCCTCTTCCGGAAAGCTTCATGAGCAAAGCGGATATCGAGAAATATTACATACCAATGGTCAAAGAATCTCAGATCGACGGAAAGTACTACGCCGTTCCGACTGCAGTACGGTCCCTCGCTTTGTTCTATAACAAAGATATGTTCAAGAAGGCGGGTCTAGATCCGAATAGCCCGCCCAAGACGTGGGATGAATTGATCAGTTACGCGCAAAAGATGACCGTGTACAACAACGGCAAGCTGGAGCAGGAAGGATTCGCGCCGGATGTAAGCGGCCAGGGCTACCACGTATTCGAAGAAGTGCTGCTTCGTCAGTGGGGAGTGACCCCGTTCAGCGACGACCATAAGAAGGTGCTGTGGAACTCCTCTCCGCAAGGTCTTGCCGCATTCCAGTATTACATGGATTGGTTTACCAAAGACAAAATCGGCGATCCCAACTTCAACACGGATTATGAGACAGCGTTTAAATCCGGCAAAGCCGGCATGATCATCGACGGTTCCTTCGCCATCCAATCGCTCAAGAAAGATACGGCTGCCGAGTGGGGAGTAACCACTTTGCCGACAAAAGATCCCGGCGGCTTAAAATCGAACTTCGGCTCCTATTGGGTGCACGGCATTGCGAAAGGCGTATCCGGCAAAAAACTGGAAGCTGCGCAGAAGTTTCTGAAATTCCTCATTTCCGAAGAAACGCAGAAAACGTGGCTGAAAGAGGTCGGCGAGCTGCCTGCCGCAGCTTCTTTGTCGGACGACGCTTCGATTAAGGCAGACCCGATATACGGTCCGTTCGTCAGTGGTCTTAAGGACGCACACGCTACGTATTTCGTCAATGAAAAGGATGAAAGACAGGCGATCATCGATAAGACGAATGAGATAATATTGAACAAAGCTCCTGTCGACAAAACGTTTAACGATCTGGTGAAGAAGCAGCAAGAAATACGCGACGAGTACTTCAGCCAGCATTCCAATTAATTGCACATGCAGTGACAATGCCGGGAGCGCAAAGTTCCCGGCATTCCAATAGCTCTTCGGAAGGTGGTGCGGCAGTGAAACGAGTGGCCCCTGAATCTCCCCAAATGAGATCGTTGCTGCGCGACTGGCCAAACCGTGGATCGCTGGAAAGCAAACGGGCTCTCACTGCGTACACGTTTTTGGCCATTCCCATGTTGTTTTTCCTCGGGATTCGCATTGCGCCGACGATCTATGCGTTCGCGATGTCATTTTTCAAAAAGAACGGATCCGGTTTCACGCTGTACAACTATCAAAAGATGTTTGCTTCGCCCGATTTTTGGCATGCGCTTACAAACACGTTGTTGTACGTGATCATTACCGTTCCGAGCCAATTGGCGATCGGTATTGTGCTCGCCTTGATGATCGGCAGGATTGAACGATTCAAAGGATTGTACAGGACGATTTATTTTCTCCCGTATATTACGTCGGCCGTAGCGATCAGCTGGGTTTGGCGTCTTATGTACGACCCGAACAACGGTTTCATCAATGCCTTCCTCGAATTGTTCCACATCCCCGCCCAACAGTGGCTGAAAAGCCCGAGTGAGGCGCTCGTCGCCGTAAGTATTGTGATCATCTGGCAGTCGTCCGGATATGCCGCGCTTATTTCAATGGCCGGTCTGGAGTCCATTCCCAAGAGCTATTATGAAGCTGCGAGAATCGACGGCGCCAGCCCTTGGCAGTTGTTCTGGCGCATCACGTGGCCTCTGCTCAATCCGACTTTGGTGTTTTTGGCGGTCACCGGCGTGATCGGCGCCCTGCAAACCTTCACGCAAATTGCCAACCTGACAGGGGGAAGCGGCGGTCAGGCGGGCGGGCCTCTCAACAGCACGCTAAGCATTGTCGTTTACGTGTATAACCAAGGCTTCAACAATTTCAATCTGCAGTTTGCATCGGCGGTAACGGTCGTATTGTTTATCTTGATTCTGATCGTAACGATCCTTCAGATGAAGCTGATCAACCGAACTTATGACTACTGAAAGGGGATGCGGGGATGCGGAAGAGGGTCGACGGGGCTGCCATCGTCATTCATTTCGTCTTGTGCGTGGGAATCCTGGTTGTGGCCATGCCGTTTGTCTGGATGGTTCTATCATCCTTTAAAACGTTGCCTGAATTTTATACGTTCAAATTTTTGCCGAAGAGTTGGACCCTGGAAGCATACCAACATATATTTGCCCATACCAAGTACGTCCGTTGGTACGGGAACAGCTTTATTGTGGCCATCGTCGTTACCGTCAGCGAATTGTTTTTCGCTTCGCTCGTCGGCTATACGCTTGCCAAGCACCGATTTAAAGGGAATAAAATCATTTTCATTCTGATTCTCAGCACAATGATGGTGCCCACCGAACTTCTTGTCATCCCCTGGTACGTAATGAGCACCGCTTTGGGCTGGACGGATACGTATTGGAGCATTATGTTCCCCGGCATGATTCAGGCTTACTCCGTGTTTCTGATGAGGCAATTTATGCTGAGCGTTCCAGACGATTTGATCGCTGCCGGGAGAATCGACGGAATGTCGGAGTTCGGCATCTTTCTGAAAGTCGTGCTGCCGCAAGTGACTTCGGCCCTCGGGGCGCTCGCCATTTTGGCTTTCCTGGGCAATTGGAACGCTTATTTGTGGCCCGTTATTGCCATCACGTCGGAAAATATGCGCACGTTGCCGGTCGGCATGTCCCTCTTCTCGACAGCCGATGCGGGCGGACTGCAATGGAACTTAATTATGGCGATGAGCACGATGGCCGTCGTTCCGATTATTATCGTCTACTTCATTTTCCAGCGTCGCATTGTCGAGGGCATCTCTTTGACCGGGCTCAAATAAACAATCATGAGGTGATATTCGTGATTAAGAACGTGATCGATTTCCATGTCCACTTTCCCGCAAAGCAGGAGCCCCGGAGGCGCCAAGTTCCGCCGGCCATCATCGAGTATCAGAAGGAGCTGCGGGCCAAATGGCGCGAGCAGTTTAAGTTCGGAGATCCGGAAGCGGAGCACCCCGGTGACGACGTCCAGGAACAAAGATGGCTCCGGGAAATGGAGGATAACGACCTTCAGCATGTCAATTTCCTGACAGGCGGCGGCAACGAGAAGCTGGCTGCTCTCGTCAAGAGACATCCGGATAAATTTACGGGCTTTGCCCATCACGACTTGTCTCAGGACGGTGCAGCGGAAAAGCTGCAGTACGCCATTGAAGAATTGGGGCTGCACGGATACAAATGGTTCGGGCCGCTGATGACGAAGTCGTTTGATGCGCCGGAGCTAAAGCCGTTCTGGACCTATTTGGCGGACCGCAAGCTGCCTTGTCTCATTCATTTTGGCGTGCTGGGAGGCCCCGGCGGCATCGTCGATCATCCTTACATTAATCCTCTGACAATGGCGAGGGTCGTACAGGAGTACGTGGACATTCCGTTTGTTTTTCCACATTTTGGAGCAGGCTATTGGCAAGAGCTGTTGCACCTCGCTTGGTCCAGTCCGAACGTGCATGTGGACGGTTCGGGATCGAACGACTGGATTCGATGGATGCCCTATCATTTGACGCTGCAGGATTTGTTCAAGAAGGCATACGAAACGATAGGGCCGAAAAGAATCGTGTTCGGATCCGATTCGAGCGACTTTCCTCGCGGCTTCGCAAAGAGATATCTTGATTTGCAAGAGGCTGCTTGTCACAATATTGGAGTACCGAAGGAAGACATGCAGTTGATTTTTGGCGGAAACGCGGCCCGGATTTTGAAGTTGAAGCATCCAAAATCGGTTATCGTAGAATAGAGAGAATATAATGAGAAGTTTTCGCCCGTTACAACCATGCTCCTTCCGCCGCTTTTTCCCGTAATGTATGCAAAGCAATAAAGGAGCGTGGATTTGTTGGATAGGAAAAACAATGTACTGGCCACTCCCAATCTGTTGCGGCTGGTCAATCGCAATACGATTGTTTCTATGCTGGAACAGCTTGATATTACAAGCCGTGCGGAATTGAGCATGTTGACGGGGATCAGCCCGCCTACCGTCTCCGCCATTGTGAAGGAGCTCTTTGACGAAGGATGGCTCCACGACGCCGGAGACGGCGTCTCCCAAGGCGGCAAACCGCCGAAATTAATAAAGCTCAATCCGAATGCGAGATATATCGGCGCCATACAAATGAATCAGGACAAAATCCGGATTCGCATAACCAACCTGGTAGGAACCGTATTCGCCGAGGACCAATTTAAGCCTGTGCAATACGACGGTCCGTATGTTTGCATGGAAGCGGCCAAACGTCTTGTGGATTTGATCGCTGCGCAGCAGATTGATTCCGACCTCATTTTGGGCGTCGGCATCGCTGTGCCCGGAGTGGTCAATAACCAGGGCTTCGTCTCCAACGCGCCCGAATTCGGGTGGGAGCTTGAGCCTATCAAAAGCCATCTGTCCAAACATCTTCCTTATCCGGTGATCGTAGAGAATGACGTCAAATTGGCGGCAATTGGCGACGCCTGGAAGCGAAAATCTTTGACAGGCGTATCCGTCTATGTTCACCTGGACCGAGGGGTCGGCGCCGGTATTTTAATTGACGGGAAACTATATCGCGGCGCTAACTTTGCAGCCGGCGAAATCGGCAATTTGATCGTGGACCCCGTTCAAATTCCTTCGACGCTGCAAATGGCGGAACGCCGGTTTGGTTTCTTCGAAGCCCAGTACGGCTTGACGGCTCTTAATTTAACCGACGACAATCAAAATGCCGGGAACCAAGACCGGGAAAATTGGATTATCAAGCATTTTGCCTACGCGGTTGTCAACGTCGTTGCGCTGCTGGATCCGGATACGATCGTTTTCGGAGGCATGATGACGGCAAGAATCGACAATTTCCTCGGCAGGCTGTTGAACGCTCTGTCCGGGCTGATTACCATCAATCCGAAGATGCTGATCACTCCGCTTGGTGATGACGCTTCATTATTCGGTGTGACACGGGCGGTTGTCGAGAATAGAGTACAGGTCGCATGGACCGTGTAGCAATTTGCGCTCGGGAGGGCTTAAGTGGAGACGGAAGTCGCGAAGAGCAATGCGCGGTTTGAAATCTTCAGGCCGATCCGCGTATCCCGCAATTTCACGGCCGTATGGATCGGCCAGTCGCTGGCTAATCTTGGCGGCGCCGTGTTAAATGTCGTGTTACCCGTGATCGCCCTGACTTTGCATGCCTCGCCTTTGACGATAGGCTGGCTCATGACGCTGCTAATGATCCCGCAGGTTTTACTGCTGCCATTTTCGGGCATATTGGCAGACCGGCTGCCGCGGGTACCCATGATGATTTTTACAGATATGGTGCGCTTCTCTTTATTGGCCATTGTCGCCGCGTTGGCGGCTACACAGCGAATGACGCTTTTGCATCTGGACGTGTTCGCCGTTCTTTTCGGCGCCATGCAGGCGCTGTTTCAACCGGCGTATGCGGCGGTAAGGGCGCAAATTTTTACCAAATCGATTCGGAATGCCGCTACTGCGTTAACTCAGGGAACTCAGCAGCTTGCTATGATGGCCGGTCCTTCGCTCGGCGGGCTCATCGTGGGAATCTCTTCCGGCGCTGTGGGGCTGGGGGTCAATGCGCTCGGATTTTTATTTTCCGCTATCAGTCTTCTGTTCGTCAAAGTTCCAAGGCTAGAGAATGCAGGTCAAGCAAAGGCGAATTCAAAGGTTTGGCGAAACATTCGAGATGAGCTGTTGATCGGATACCGCGAGCTTCGCAAACACGATTGGTTGTGGGTTACGATCCTCGCATTTTCATTGATCAATATACTGGGGCGGGGCATGATCGCGGTTATGCTGCCGTGGCTGATCAACATCCATCTGCACATGCCATCCTACGATTTCGGATTCGTATCTTCGGCCAGTGCTGTAGGGGCGTTGGCGATGTCCTTATTATTCGGCAGCAAACGTACGTGGAAACGCCGAGGTATTCTCGCGTATTTCGGTGTGGCTATATCGGCGATCTCCTTAATCTGCCTTACTTTTGTTGCATGGCTCCCGATGATCGTCGTCCTGATGGCTCTGCATGGGGCCGGTTACATGCTGTTCGGTCTGATCTGGGAGGTTAGCTTGCAGGAGCTGGTGTCGCATGAAGCGTACGGACGTGTGGTGAGCTTGGACATCTTCGGCTCTGTAGCCTTGCTTCCTCTGGGATATGTCCTGACCGGATGGCTGGCGGAGCATATCGGCGGCTTATGGACGATGGGCATTGACTCGGTTCTCGTGCTGCTGATTATCGGCATTGCTCTTTCTTTCAAAGCAATACGCAAGTTTGAATGATCGCGTGCCTTTAAAAAGGAGACTGAGATGAAACTACCCCGAATGTTTGCTTCGCTGGCATATCGAGATTTTCGGTTGATGTGGTTCAGCACGGCGATCGCCAACAGCGGCCAGTACGCGTTTGCATTACGGCAAGCTGGCTTATTTTTTCTCTCTCACAATCGACCGCGCTCGTAGGGATGACCGTGTTTGCGTCGATGCTTCCCGGCGTTTTGTTCGGTTCCTTGATTGGCGTGCTTGTAGACCGTTTTGATCGGCGACGTTTGCTGACGCTTTCCTTTTTGCTTAGTAGTTCCAATATCGGCTGTTTGGCGGTGCTTCTGAGTTTAGGATTCGAATCTCCATGGCTGATTATCGCCAGCGCGTTTCTATTGGGAATATCCTTTAATATGCAAATCACGTGCACGAATTCCCTGATGCCGGCCATCGTTCCCAAGCAGTCATTATTTAACGCAACGGCGCTGCAGGGAAGCGTTCAGCACGGGTCCGGCTTCTTCGGTTCCGGATTCGCCGGTCTGGTGATGATGTCGACCAAATAGCCAACAGGTACGTCCGACAGTTGTCCTGACGGGGTACGGCCAACTTAAACAGGCATTGGCGTATTTGTTGGCTTTGCATAGCCTTTTTCGTATGTTTTATCGATATAGGAACGAATTTCTTTCAGCGTCTTGCCGTCCTGCTTCATTTTGATGGACTGCGCTGCAATTTGCAAACAAACCCCGCAACGGGTTCCGTGGTCGTCCCAAACAACGGATCCGTCCTGATTGACCTGTTTGATAAAACAGTTCATATTGCCGGCATGTCCGGCACTTTCCCCGCAGCCGCAGTAGCAAGGAATCCATTTCAAAACTTCCGTCGCATTTCCTGCGGCTTCGTAAACCAAGCGGATCTGTTCGGGCTGATTGCTTAAAAATTTGGGCAGCACCTTGACCGAGGCTGTTTTTTCTTGCAGGTCCCCGTTCATACTGTGCCCTTGATGGGCCTGATCTTTGGTTGAACCGCATGCCGAGACAACGAAAGAGATCGATAGTGCCGCGATTAGACTTTTGAATCGGAATTTCATCCATTCACCCCAGTTATATTCGCTGCTCCGAAGACTGCTTATTTTCCCGCTTTACCATATCATCGTACTTGAGCCGTAAAATTCCAATAGCCTTGGCGACATCATCTTTCGATTTTATATAAACGGAAACCCAGCCGGAATCGGGATAAATGTGATGGGGCTGCGCGCGTCCCCCGGCTACGAGCTCATCGCGGAGCGCTCTGGGCAACAGCAGGTCGACCAGATGATCTCCGTGCAGATGGCCGATTTCCTTGCCCCTAAACTGAAATTCAATTCCGCCGAAGCGATGGGGCTGCTCACATACTTCCGGCCATGACAGCAATTGCCCGGTAATTTCCTGCCTCACAGATAACGTCATATGCCTTCTCCTTTCCGTTCCCTTACTCCATCACATAGCCGCCGTTGACCGGCGTGTACGTCCCGGTTACGAACCGGCTGTCGTCGCTTGCCAGGAACGCAATGACTCCCGCTATGTCTGCTGGCTGCCCGATTCTGCCCAGCGGCGTAAAGCTGCTGATGGCGCGCTTCGCTTCTTCGGGGAAACGGGCGGACGCATCGGTTTCCACCGCGCCGGGAGCAACGACGTTGGCGGTAATGCCCATCGGGCCGAATTCATGGGCGATATATTTCGCAAACGTATCGAGCGCCCCTTTGGCCGTCCCGTGGGCAATCATGTTCGGCGCGGCGGCTTTTCCCAAACCGGCTGAAACGTAGACGATTTTGCCGTATTTTTGCTCGGTCATGGCCGGGATAACGGCTTTCGTCATCAAGAAAGCCGCCTTCAGTTCTTCGTTCACCTTCTGCGAGAACGCGCTCCAGGGCATGTCGGCAAACGGCATCACCGCAAAAGGGACGTTCGCGTTATTTACCAAAATGTCGATGCGGCCGCCGAAGGCGTCTCGCGCAAACGACGCAAGAGCGCCGGCTTGCGTCTCGTCGCGCACATCCGCCTGATAAGCGGCCGCATCGCCGCCGGCAGCTTGAATCTCGGCAACAACAGCATGTGCGGCGTCCTTGTTGCTCAAATAGTTGACGACGACCTTCGCCCCGCGCTGTCCCAGCGCTTTCGAGGCGGCAGCGCCGATGCCGCGCGCTCCGCCGGTCACAATAGCCACTTTGTCTTTCATCATCATGTTCCCGTCTCCTTTAATTATGATTTGCGGTGGGTTTTATTGCAACGCTTGAGTTCCGTGTGCGGAATTGCAAGCGGTATAGCAACAAGATGCCTATGTGCAGTGCGGCAAGTACGAGATAAATATTGCCGAACAGGTAGCTGCCCGAATCGGCATGGAGCGGATTCCAATTCACGGATGAACCTTGTGCCACTACGATGCCGTAAACGCCCGCAGCGATTGCTTGGGCAATGAAACCGGCCATCGAGAATAGTCCCATGCCTACGCCAACCTGATCCTTGGGCAGCGACCTCGAAATGGAATTCGACATCGCAATCTGCATGAACGATTGGCCAACGTTGCCGAATACTAAAAAGAACGAGATCCATAGCGGCGATATTCCCGTGAAGATGGACAACAACGCAAAACAGGCAATTAAAGAGCCGGAGGCGACGGAGAACAGATAGGAATTGCCTTTCTTATCAGCCAGCTTCCCGCCTTTTTTCCCGAGAAGGGAAGTGGCTACCGCCGCGGGGACCATGGCAAAACCGATCCAATTGGAACCGAGGCGATAAACTTCCGAAAGCAGAATCGGAGTTAACAAATACAAGGATGTGCCTATACCGCTGATGAGAAAGGCTAGCGCCAGCGCGATGGTATAGGCTTTGTTTCGGAACAATCGGGGACTAATAAAAGCTTCCCTGGCAGCGCGGATTCTGGCGATGAAAAGCAGTAATGCCGCCACTCCGTAAATCAGATATGACCAGGTTCGATTCGTGACCCCGAGCAGAATTAGCGCAATGGATGCAGCAAGCAAGATTCCGCCAAGCCAATCGAATGTTCGGGCAGATTCCTTCGGTTCGCGCTCCAAATGTTTGCGATAAAACGGCAGCAGCACCAAAATGAGCAGCGAAGGCAAAAACAACCATCTCCAGTTCGCAAAGCTGACGACAATCGCGGAAATGACAGGGGCAAGAGCGCCTCCGAGCGCAAGCCCGACGGCAGTCATACTTAAGGCGGAGCCTCTCTTCTCAGGTGAAAAATACCGAATCGGGATAATGAGGGCAATTGCCGGAAGAGCCGAAGCTCCTGCAGATTGAAGACATCTGCCGAGAAGCGCGATCCAGAACGTGTGGGAAACGAGCCCGACGAGAGACCCGATGGCAAAGAGCGACAGTCCGAACGTCAATAAGCTCTTCAACTGAAATCTGTCCGCCAGTTTCCCGTAAGTTACAGTCCCAAACGCGTAGATCAGCGCATAGGCGGATGATAGCCAGCTCACCTGAGCGAGGGAGAGGTGAAACTCCTTGCTGATTTGCGGGAGGACGACGTTAAACATAAGGGCACTCATCGATGAAATCATAACGGTGAACATCATTAAGCGCATTAAGATGAAACCTTTTTGCTGCCGCGAATCGGAAATCATGAATAATCACTCCTTTGGAATATACGCAGGCAAGTACATACTTGCATGGTGATTTATAAAAAAGCTAGGGGGTTAAAGCCCTAGCGAATAACCGTACGCTTTCCTCGATAAATGCGTTCAACGAATCTTCGGTCACCGACTTTTTGCCGTTCATGCTGCTGGTGAAGGCGCCATAATTCATCCACATGAACGTCCATGCCGTTAGCTCGGGATTCGGCGTCATCACTTTATTTTGCTGCGACATGGCGATCAAGTAGTCCGTCAAAAGCTTTTGCATATGCCGCGGATGGCGCCCCGCCTCCCGATACGCTTCTTCCGGGAGAGTGCTGCTTCCTTTTTGCGCGATATACATCAATTTCCGGTTCCGGTACATGATCTTATGATACGTCCGGCTGATCGTGAGCAGGTCCGCATGCAGATCCCCAGTCAGGCTTTCGTTGAACAGCTTCGTCATCTCGTCGGCATAGTGGAAGCGGCTGAACGCAGCCTCCATCAGTTTCTGCTTCGTTCCGAAATGGCGAAACAACGTGACTTCGTTCACGCCGGCGGCAGCGGCGATTTCCTTCGTCGTCGTGCCGTCGTACCCTTTTTCCGCCATAATGTCGATTGCCGATAACAGAAGCTTGTCGCGAGTGCTTTGACTATCATTCATTTGTCTGCCCACCTTGGGTGCAAGTACTTACTTACATAGTTGATTATATTCGAGTTGTGATGCTATGTCAACAACTGGAATAACGAAGCGGTCTGCCTAAGTGTTGAACGGGATGGCGGAAAAATAAAATTTACATCTAAAATGGCGTGCCAATTGTCAAGCAAATTGGCGCGTCATTTTGTTGATTACTTTGTGAATTTAATATCCATAATTTTCCCGCATGCCAAGAATCCGATGTTTTTATAAATTTTATTTGAGTCGGGATTGTTCAAATCCGCATATAACATTGGCACCAGGTTTTCTTCTTTTATAATTTTGCACAATTTTGCCACCAATCCGCTTGCAAAACCTTGCTTTCGATGCTGCGGCGGCGTATATACGGCATTAATTCGTGCATGTCTTGCCGAGCGGTGCGCAATTTGAGCCATGGATACAGGAGTGCCATCGACAAACAAAAGATACAAGTTTCCTCTTTGGACCATCTTTTCAGCCGCTGCAAGTTGGCTTGAGGGTTCCACTGCAATTCCGGAAGCTCCCACGGAAAAACCGGCGAGAAATTCCGCAACGGTTTCAATCTGCCCATGACCGGCCTTGTTAATTGTACCTTCGACTTCAATAGGTGCTATTACTTTCGGACAGAAATAGGACTCCATCGTCATGTTGATTTCATGGGAGACACCGCGGGCATGTGAATAAGAGCTTGCCAACTCCTTTATGAATTCGGGCTCTCCCGCCACTCCCGGTAATTCTTCATCTCGTAAATATTCGATTAAGTTGTCAATAAGTTCCTTGACATTCGATTCCTTCAAACCTTTATGAATCCAACCCAAGTGTTATTCCCTGATGATTGAGCGAAGATCAGGTTATTTTCTTTGCTTTTGAAACATTTGCTATGCTCGTCACTGCTAATCAAGTGAATCAGATTGTACTGGACTTCCGAATGGATAAAGGGATGCCGATGCAAGATTTCATCGTTTGGATAGAGTTTTTCGTACATATAACCCTCCCAGTCCCTGATTTTCCTTGATTATACAATATTTTGCCCACAACAATAAACAACCCCGCCGGTAAGCGGGGCTGCTCGCGCATATTTCAATCCAAATATTTCGAGCCTTGCGGCAGAACGAGGTTTTTATCTACCACAACAATGCCAACACCGTCCGGTACAAAGGCGACTCTACAATTTTCGAAGTTGATATAAATTCCGGGAACGAGTACGCCGTGTACATTAGTTTGAGTTATCGCCGAGCCGAAAAAGGTCAAGGGGGCAGCCGCTTTCGTTGAGTCGTCCGCAGTTGCAGCGCTAACCGCAGTCGGCAGCATGAACGCCGAGCACATCGCCAGCACCGATAATTTTGTTTTTAGCATTTTCATCATTCACCATTCCTTTCGCTGAAGTTCGCTGCGTTACATTAGCAAACGTATGAGTAAAATACAAAATGTATTCATCTTTGACGGCGATTCCGGGCATCCAAAGTAACCGATGCCAAAAAATTTCTCGTTGCTCGGTAATTAATTATTCCAATGGACAAAATAATGTGTTAAGATGATGTCCAAGGGAATAAATTCCATTCAAAGGGGTTGAAAGCATGGAACGGAAAGCGGTTACAGTCGGCATTATCGGCACCGGGTTTATGGGAAAAGCTCATGCGGAAGGGTATCAGCTGTTCGACATAACTGTCGGCATGTTTGCTTCGCGTACGCTCAAAAATGCGGGGTCTGCCGCTGAGCAGTTCGGCGTGGAGCGGTGGACGGACAATTGGCTGGAGCTGGTGCAAGATCCGCAAATCGATTGTGTCGACATCACGGTGCCCAACCACCTGCACTACGAAATCGCCATGGCCTGTATCAAGGCGGGCAAGCCGTTCCTGATTGAGAAACCGCTTGCACGCAACACCGAAGAAGGCGAAGAGATCGTAAGAGCGGCGAAAGAAAAAGGCATTGTCGCCGTCTATGCGGAAAATATGCGCTTCAAGCCGGCTCTCGTCCGCACCAAGCAGCTTGTCGACGAAGGGGCGTTCGGCAACATATTGATGCTGCGCTCGAACGAAATACATAACGGACCGTTCCACGCGCCGTGGTTTTGGGACGCCAAATTAACCGGAGGCGGTGCGGCGATCGATATGGGGATACACGGCGTCAACACGCTCGAATGGATCATGGGCTCGAAAATCAAGCGGGTATATGCCGAAACCGGAGTGCTCAAATGGAGCGAGCAATGCAAGAACGGCGCCGAAGATACGGCGATGGCCGTGCTTCGCTTCGAGAACGGCGGAATGGCCGAGCTGGCGATCAGCTGGGCAATTTCGGGAGGTATGGATGTGCGCCTCGAAGTATTCGGAACCGAAGGGACCGCTTACGTCAGCACGACTCACGAAGCCGGCGGACTTAAAATTTACAGCAACAAAGGCTACGGCAGGCCGCTCGAGGTGGAAGCAAGCCAGAAGCCGCATGTGGTCGATACGAAAGGGTGGAGCTTCCCGGCGCCTAAAGATGTTATGCAGCAAGGCCACGCGTTCGAGGTGAAACACTTCATCGATTGCGTCAGAGGGCTGGCGCAGCCGTCCAGCACGCTGGAGGACGGGCTTCGCTCTTTGGCCGTCATCGAGGCCATGTACGAGTCGGCAGCAAAAGGGATCGCCGTCGAACTGTAAGGAGCTGAGGACATGAGATGGATGACAAAATCAGAGCTGCGGGAGACCGCGTATATGTACACCTTTACCGCGCCTTGGATCATCGGATTTATTCAGTTTATCGGCGGTCCGATTGTCGTTTCGGGGTATTACAGCTTAACCAGATATGACATCGCCAACGCTCCGGTATTTATCGGACTGAAAAACTATATCGATTTGTTTCAAAACGAGCTGTTTTGGAAATCGGCCGGCGTCACTTTGTATTACACGCTCGTCGGCGTGCCGGCAGGACTGTTCATCTCGCTGCTTGCCGCCATGCTGCTCAACGTCGCCATTCCGGGCCAACGGCTCTTTCGGACTATTGTATATATGCCTTCGGTCGTCTCCGGCGTATCGCTTTCTCTGCTGTGGCTATGGCTGTTAAATCCAGACTTCGGCGCCGTCAACATGTTCATTTACAACGTGTTCCATGTCCAAGGGCCTGGGTGGCTGACAGATCAGAAATGGGTCATCCCGTCGCTCATCATGATGTCGTTCTGGACACTGGGCAATCATGTCGTCATCTATATCGCCGGTTTGAAGGGAGTGCCGGCCAATTTGTACGAAGCGGCGCAGATCGACGGCGCCTCGAAGCTGCGGCAATTTTGGAACATTACGGTGCCGATGGTTTCGCCGGTCACCTTGTTTCTGCTCATTACCGGCATTATCGGCTCTTTCCAGGTATTCGTGCAGGCGAGCGTCATGACCGACGGCGGACCCAACTACGCTTCTTACTTTTACGTGTACTATTTGTATCAACAAGCGTTCAAATCGTTTAATTTGGGCTATGCCTCAGCCATGGCGTGGATTTTGTTCGTGTTTGTCGGCGCCCTGACCTGGTTCATGATGAAGCTGTCGGGCAAATGGGTCCATTACGAAGGGGGAGAACAATAATGCCGAGCGGCACCGCCTCAGTTCGGCCGAATATGCGGGCCTCGTATTACGGTTCGATGAAAACTCGCGAAACAACGGTGAAAGTGTTGGCGTTCCTCCTTCTAGTATGCATCTGCCTGGTGATGATTTTGCCCTTATACATCATGCTCAGCACGGCGCTCAAAACAAAGCAGGAAATGTTTCTCGTTCCGCCGACGTGGATTCCGAACGAAATCGTCTGGCACAATTTCGTGGACGCCATGAAGTCCAAGCCGTTCGGCCGCTATTTTACCAACACGACGATGTTCTCCGTCTTCGGTACGTTCGGAGAAGTGCTTGTCTCGTCCGTCGTCGCTTACGGCTTTTCCCGCTACAAGGGGATAGGGCGCAACGCTGTGTTTATGATTTTGCTCTCCACGATGATGATCCCGTACCCCGTCATCATGATTCCGCAATTCGTGCTGTTCAAAACGCTCGGCTGGACGAACACGTACTTGCCGCTGCTGATCCCTTCTTTGTTCGGGTCCGCTTACATCATCTTTTTGCTGCGGCAATTTTTCAATACGCTGCCGATGGACTTGTTTGAAGCGGCGAGACTTGACGGGTGCAGCGAATTCAGAACGTATTGGAACATCGCCCTGCCTTTGTGCCAGCCGGCGATTGCCAGCGCTGCGATTTTCGGCTTTATGTGGCGCTGGAACGAATATTTACAGCCATTGATTTATTTGAATTCGGACACCAAGTATACGCTTTCAATCGCGCTCGCCTCGTTCCGGTCGATGTATTCCGTCGTGCCGTGGAACTTGCTCATGGCGGCGTCGCTTGTAGCCGTTTTGCCGCCCGTGCTGCTCTTCTTCCTCGCGCAAAAATATTTCGTCCAGGGCATTGTCGTCTCCGGACTGAAATAGCAGCGACAACCGAAGGGAGGGGATGCCTGGCAACGATAGCAAGGAGCATGCTGCGCAAGGTTAAAGGTCAAATGGCACAAATTCCGGGGAGGTTATTCAATGTCAAAGAAGTGGCTTGGTATTGCAATGAGTTGTTTGTTGCTGATGGCATTAGTGCTTCAAGCTTGCTCCAGCGGCAGCAGTAATAGCAGCGGCGCGGATGCTGGCAAACCGGCCTCGGGCGGCGGGAATGCGGCGTCCGGTTCCAAATCTGAGCCGGTAACCGTTACGCTTCTCAACGCTCAATCCGACGGAATTCGCGAAAAGTTTTTTGCCGAGACGGTCATACCGGAATTCGAGAAACAAAATCCGGGCATCAAATTGGAAGTCATCAACACGCCCTACGAAGAGTTCGATTCCAAAATGTCTACGCTGGTCGCAGCCGGAACACCGCCCGATGTGTGGAGCCACTGGGGACATAGCGGATTTGTCGATTACATGACCCGCAAACTGACTTTGGACCTGACCCCCTACATGAAAGATCTCGGCAATCCGAACATTGGGGATTCCACGTTGAAAGTGTATAACATCGACGGCAAGCAGTACGGCATTCCGCTTTCCATTTTCCCCAGCATGGTGTATTACAACAAAGATTTGCTGCAGAAAGCCGGCGTGCAAATTCCGAATTACAAATACGGCGATCCGGAATGGACGTGGGATAAGCTGGTCGCTACGCCAAGCAGGTGGCCAAAGATTACGGCAAACCGACCGCCGTTTACGGATTTACGTGGAATATGGGCACGCATATGGCGACGTACAGCTGGGATAGAGGCTTGGACATTTTCCAGGACGGGTACAAAACCGGCTTCCTGGATAAGGCCGATCTGACGGATCCGAAGTTCGTGAGCGCGGTGAAATGGTACCAAGACTTGATATTTAAAGAAAAAATAACGCCGACGATCGCGATTAACGATGCCCTGTCCAAAACCGGCGATCCGATGCTGACGGGGAAACTGGCTTTCGACCTGAACGGGGCGTGGAAGCTGGCGACTTACAAAAACCAGAAGTTTAATTTTGGCGTCTTGCCGATGCCGCTCGGACCAGCGGGGACGTCCACGCCGTTTACGTATATCGATCCGCTCATGATTTCTTCCAAATCGAAGCACCCGGATGCGGCCTGGAAGTTCGTCAAGTACATGGTGTCTCCGGAAGTGCAGAAGAAGTGGGCGACCGTCACAGGCTATCCGCCGGCCGACTCCGAAGCGTACAAAGAGTGGCTGAAGCAGTTCGGCGACCAAGTCGATCTCGGTTACTTGACCCAGGTTGTTCAAGATTCGATCGCGCACGGCAAAGAATCTCCGAACCATCTCATTGCCGGGTACGCGGAAGTGACGTCGTTCATGAAAAACGAGCAGCAGCAAATTTTCACGAACGGGGAAGACCCGGCGAAAGTGCTGCCGGACATGAATACGAAATTCAACAAGCTGCTGCAGCAAATTAAAGATAAAGCAGGCGCGGGCAAATAAAGTTTTGCGGCGATGGCGGGGGAGACCGGACCGCTCCGGTCTTCCTTATGCCAGGCAGCGCTTGCCTCCCAATCAAATAAGGAAGAAGTGGAGATTATGAAGCTTTCTATTGGAGGGTTTTCGTTCTTCAATTCCATGAATGCCGGTACGATGGACTTGTTCGGTTATTTGGAATCGGTCAAATACCGGTACCGCTTGAACGCCGCCGATTTGTGGAACGGCCAGTTCGGCAGAGACGCGTCGAACCAAATCGTCCTGCCCGATGACGATGCGGTGAAAAAAATTCGTGCGGCCTTGGACGAGAGACAGCTCATCGTCCCCAATATCGCCATCGACAGCGCCCATCTCATCGATGCGGACCCCGGCATGACGGATAAGCTGTATCAAAACGCTTTGGCAAATATGCGCGTGGCGGAAATGCTGGGCGCGAAAACGGTCCGCATCGATTTTTGCACGGCGAAAACGTCCGAAATCAGCGAGCGGCAATTCGAATACATCGTCGGCAAATACCGGGAGCTGTGCGACAGAGCTGCGGCTGGCGGCTATTTCGTCGGTCCGGAAAATCATATGGGGGCGGCGCTCGATCCGTATTTGCTCAAACGAATCGCGGAGGCGGTCGATCACCCCAATTTCGGCATATTGCTGCATCTCGGACGGTGGAATCCGGATCAGGTGCACGTCGGCGACAAACTGGTAGCCCCTTGGGTCGTGCATACGCATGTCGACACGAAAACGGCCGCAGCCGAGGAGAATGCCCTTGCTTCCTTGAAAGCACTGCATCAAGCGGGATACGACGGTTATTGGGCAGTCGAACATAACGCCAAAGACAACCAGTACGAGGAAATCGAATGGATGCTGGCGGCTGTGAAGAAGCTGCTCCGTACAGCGGAACGAAACAATTAACGGGGAGGGACCGGCATTCCATGGCACCGATTCGAATAGCTATTATTGGAGTAGGACTCATCGGGAAAGTTCACTTGGACAATTATGCGAAAATTGCCGGCGCCGACATCGTCGCGGTATGCGACGTCAACGAGGAAGAGGCGCGGGCAGTAGCCGCAACATACCATATTCCTCACGTATATACGGACTACCGGGAGCTGCTGAAGCGGGACGATATCGATGCCGTGGACGTATGCCTGCACAACAATTTTCATGCGCCGGTTTCCATTGCCGCCATGCAGGCGGGAAAGCACGTGTACTGCGAAAAGCCGATTGCCGGAACGTATGCGGACGGCAAAGCGATGTGCGATGCGGCTAAAGCAACCGGACGCATGCTGCACATTCAGCTGGGCACGTTGTACCGCAAAGAAACGAAAGCGGCAAAAGCGCTTATCGAGGACGGCCGGCTGGGCAAGCTCTATCATGCGAGGTCGACCGGACACCGCCGGCGGGGCCGGCCTTTTGTCGACGGCTACGGCACCAAGTTTTTCACAAGGAAGGAGTCCGCGACCGGGGGAGCCGTTCTGGATATGGGCGTCTACCATATCGCGCAGCTGCTTTACTTGCTCGGCAATCCCGAAGTGAAGCGCATTACCGGTAAAGTGTACCAAGAGATGGACATGGACGAAGCGAGGCGCCGGGAGAGCGGGTTTGACGTGGAAGAGCTTGGAACAGGATTCGTGACGATGGCAGACGGCATCACGATGGACATCATTGAAGCGTGGTCGATTCATCTCGGCCCGTTTGAAGGCTCCAGCATTGCCGGATCGCTCGGCGGCATTCGTCTTCCGGCTTACTCCAATTCAAGCGCCGCAGGGAACGGGTTCAGCTTCCATTCCACCATCAGCGACATCGATTTTGACAGCTATCCGGATTTAAACGCGATGGATATTCGCTGGAACCGCCTGCGGGACAATCAGGACGCGTACGAATCGTCGCAGCACCATTGGATCGCTGCCCTGCAAGGCCGGGTGGAGCTGCTGCCTACGGCGGAATTGGCGTTGCAAACGATGCTGATCAGCGAAGGGATTTATTTGTCCGACCGGCTCGCCCGCGAGGTGACGGCTGAAGAAGTCATAGCGAATTCTGAAGCGAAGGGGTGCATGTAAATGAACTATGACTCATTACTGAATCCGTATCCTTCACAGCGAATGACGACTTATGCCAGGGGTGGCATGGTCACCACCGCCCAGCCGCTTGCCGCGCAAGCAGGACTGGACATGTTGAAGAAGGGCGGGAATGCGATCGATGCGGCGATTGCCACGGCAGCTTGTTTGACTGTCGTTGAACCGAATTCCAACAGCATCGGAGGAGACTCTTTCGCCTTGGTGTGGACGGACGGCAAGCTGCATGGGCTCAATGCGAGCGGGCCTTCTCCGGCGGCGATGAACCTCGCTTATTTTCAGGAGCATGGCTACCAATCGATCCCTGCTTACGGGGTATTGCCGGTTACCGTGCCGGGCACTCCCGCCGCTTGGGCGGCATTGTCGGAGCGTTTCGGCCGCCTGCCGCTTGCCGACGTGTTGCAGCCGGCTATCGAGTATGCCGAACGCGGATTTCCGGTCTCTCCGACGATCGGCAAATATTGGGACCTCGGCTTCCGCAACATAAGCGCTCTGAACGATGCTCTGTTCGAGCCTTGGCTGCGCACGTTCGCCCCGCAAGGAAGAGCGCCGTTCATAGGGGAAATGTGGCGCTCGCCCGATCACGCCGCAACGCTGCGGTCCATTGCCGAGACGAACGCCGAGTCGTTCTATCGCGGAGAGCTGGCGGAGCGGATCGACGCCTTTTACCGCGAGAACGGCGGATTTTTAAGGAAAGAGGACTTGGCTGCCTATAAACCGGAATGGGTCGACCCCATTCACGTACATTTTCGCGGCTATGACGTGTGGGAAATACCGCCGAACGGCCAAGGCTTGATCGCCCTCATCGCCCTCAATATTTTGAAGGGGCTTGATTTTGACGCCAAAGATACGGTGGAAACCTATCACAAGCAGATTGAGGCGGTCAAGCTCGCTTTTGCCGACGGGCTCCGCTTCATCACCGATCCGGCCTGCATGGACGTGACGGTCGAGCAGCTGCTGTCGGAAGCTTACGCGCAGGAGAGACGAAGCCTCATCCAGCAGCAGGCGCTGCTGCCGGAAGCCGGGGAGCCGCAAAAAAGCGGCACCGTCTATTTGGCGGCCGCCGACGGAGAAGGCAACATGGTTTCGTTCATTCAAAGCCATGCCGGCGATTTCGGCTCGGGCATCGTTATACCGGGAACCGGCATCTGCATGCAGAACCGGGGCACGGGCTTTTCCCTCGACCCGTCTCATCCGAACGTCGTTGCCCCGGGTAAAAAGACGTACCATACGATCATTCCCGGCTTTATTACGAAGGACGGCGAGGCCGTCGGGCCGTTCGGGGTCATGTGCGGTTCGATTCAGCCGCAAGCGCACGTGCAAATCGTCATGAATGCGATTCAGTTCCGGCTCAATCCGCAGGCGGCGCTGGACGCTCCCAGATGGCGCTGGATCAAGGAAAAAATGATTGAAGTCGAGCCGCAGTTCCCGGACCATATCGCACAGGCGCTGGCCAGAAAAGGGCATATCGTGCAGCGCGCGCTCGATTCCGGCATGTTCGGCCGCGGGCAAATCATATGGCGCGATCCCGCTTCCGGCGTGCTGGCGGGGGGAACCGAGCCGAGAGCCGACGGAGCCGTGGCGTCCTGGTAATCGATGAATTTGTCTCCTGGTGATGCGAAAGCGGCAGCGGGTGCCTTCGTTTACTGTGCAAACGTTGTCCTTTCGTATCGTCGTCCCACGCGAGATGGTATAATGGCTTAAAGTCAAAAAAAGGGAATCAGGAGATCTATATGGAGAAACTCGGCAATCAGCAGACGATGCGGGAAATCAACAAATCGCTTTTGCTGCATTTGGTATATCAGGACGGGCCTATTTCGCGAGTGGATTTATCCAGGCGGACCAAGCTCAGTCCGACAACGGTATCCGTACTGATTGACGAAGCGATCAGAGACGGCGTCATCTACGAATCGGGAACGAGCGGAACCGGGGTCGGCCGCAAGATGACGATGCTCAGCATAAAGGAAGACAGCGGCTACGTATTGGGGATCGACCTCTCCAACTCGCCGTCCCACTGCGTGCTGCTGAACATGAGAGGGAAAATTGTCGCGACGCAGCCTCTCAAGCGCATGATCGGCGAGGAAACGATTCGGGGCGAGCTTGTCGAGCTCATTCGCGATTTCGCCAAAAAGCAGAACATCGAGTTAACGTCGATCAAATGGATGGGCGTTTCCGTTCCGGGAAGAATTACGGCGGATCAAAAATTCGTCTCTTCCACGTACCTTGAAGTCGAGAATATGCCGTTAAAGGACATTTTATACGAGGCGTTCCGTATTCCGGTCCATTTGGTGAACGACCTGGATGCGGCCGGCTTCGCCGAGCGTTTTAGCGGTGCGGCGTTAGGGCATCAAACGATCGTCTACATTTTGATCGATTACGGCATCGGCGCCGGTCTTGTGCTGAACAACCAAATTTATCGGGGAAGCACGGGCAGGGCCGGGAGAGTCCGCGAGTTTTTCGGCTACAGCACGGGCGATTTGGCAAGCCGGTTGACCAGGCTTTATCCCGACACGTTTCGGTCGGCGGTCCCGGAAGAAACGATCCGGCAGTTTATCCGGCTAGGTTTGCAAGGGACCGAACCGTTTGCATCGGAAATGCGCAGCATCATGAAGCGGATCGCCAAATATTGCGGCGACATGCTGATGCTGCTGAACCCAGAGCAGTTGATTTTAAGCGGTTGGATCACGACCGACGAGCAGTTTTTCCGCGAGCTTGTCGATCTGATTCATGAGCATGAAGACAACTGGACGAATACTCCGATCGCAATTTCGTATTGGAAGGAGTTCGGCGCAGCTATCGGTGCGGCGACGCTCGGACTGCACCAAATGTTCAAAGTCAAAACGGTTGAGTAGAGATGAACGGGAATGAGGCTGATGCGGATTGGACAAACGTAAGCTCGTTCAACCTTATGCGGAGCTCGCCTGGGCTCTGCTGAAAACCGGCATTTTGGGGTACGGAGGCGGCCCTTCCGTTATCCCTCTGATCCGATATGAAGCGGTACAGCGGTACCGCTGGCTTACGGACGACGAATTTGGCGAAATTTTGGCGCTGGCGAACGCATTGCCTGGACCGATCGCGACCAAAATCGCCGCATATTTGGGTTACAGCCAAAAGAAAGCGCTGGGTGCCGCGGTAGCGGTCGTCGCGCATATACTTCCTTCCACAATCTGCATGATCGCGTTGCTTTCCGCCGTACATCTGTTTAGCCAGAGCGCCATTGTCCAGGGCATTATTGCGGCGGTTGTGCCGGTCATCGCGGTCATGCTCGGCATGATGGCCTACGAATTTGCCGAACGTGCCGTGAAAGGGCTCGGCAAACCGCTCGGCTTTGCCTGTTTCGTCGCAGCGTTTGCCTTGCTGCAGGTCGTGCATCTTCATCCGGCTCTCGTCATCGTCCTGTTTCTCGGCTACGGCGCCGCTCACTATAGGACGGCGGCCTGGCTGACGGCGAAAAGGCAGCGCATGCGGCGGCAAAGAGCGGAAAGAAACGGGGATTACTCCGCATGAACTGGATTGAGCTCTTGATCGGTTTTTTCGTTGCCAATGTGCTCGGCTACGGCGGAGGGCCTTCCTCCATTCCGCTTATGTATCAGGAGATCGTTACTCATTATCGGTGGTCCACCGATACGGACTTTTCCAACATGCTTGCTTTGGGCAACGCGCTGCCCGGTCCGATCGCAACCAAAATCGCGGCTTTTGTCGGCTTCGGGTTCCGGATTATGGGGAATAATCGTTGCTTTGCTCGCCACGGTTGCCCCTTCCGCCATCGCGCTTATATGGCTGCTGAAAGTGCTGCGGCGCTATCGGAATTCCCCGGTTGTCAAAGGCATGACGCTGTTGGTGCAGCCTGTCATCGCGGTCATGATGCTATTTCTCACGTGGCAAATGGGAGGCAGTTCCCTGCATGCGATAGGCATAGGGCAGTCGATCGGCATTGCCGCAGCCGCCTACTGGCTTATGGGGGTAAAGAAGGTACATCCCGCTCTCGTGATCGTTGCCGCTTTTGCGTACGGCGGTTTTGTCTTGTCCGTATTCCATGCATAGCCATCGAAAATGAAGCCGTTTGCGGTGGTGAAGGAGTGAGCTATGAATTTTAGTCTTGGCAGTGAACGAGCGGTGGTCGGCGTCGATGTCGGAGGCACGAAAATTGAAATCGGCGCCGTTCTCGGCGATGGAACGGTCCTTTGCTCCAAACGATATAGTATGGACCGAAGCTCGCAGGAAGCCACCGTCTCATCGGTTATTGACGCTCTCCGCGACTTTATGGGCACAACGTGGCCGGGGGCGAAGCTTCCCGCTATCGGGATCGGTCTTCCCGGCGACATCGATCCGCAGCGGGGAGTGTGGCTTCGCTCTTTGAACATGCGCATCTCGCAGCCTGTCGAGTTGGCGCATCTGGTGCGCGTGCAATACGGATGTCCGGTATTTGTCGATAACGACGTGCATGCGGCGACGCTGGCCGAACTTTACTGGGGAGCGGGAAGAGATTCCGAAAGCTTCGTATACGTCAATATCGGAACCGGCATCGCCGCAGGCATCGTATCGAATGCCCGGCTGCTGCGGGGGACGTCCAATTTTGCCGGCGAAATCGGGCATATGGTCGTGGAACCCGAGGGCGAACCGTGCCATTGCGGGCATGCCGGCTGCCTGGAAAATGTTGCTTCCGGAGGAGGCATGATCCAAAGCGCGATCAAGCAAATGGAGCGGTACCCGCACACGGTGCTGCGGCAATTCCGTGAGGAAGACCGGCTTAGTTCCAGTACGATTTTTCGGGCGGCGGAAGACGGGGACGAGCTGGCTGCGGCTATTGCCGGGAGAGCGTTGCGGGGCCTCGGGATCGCTATGGTGAATATCGTCAATTTGCTGGATCCGGAGCAGCTTATTTTCGGCGGGGGAGTGCTCCGCAGCCGGAAGCTGATCGCATACTTGGAGGAATATGTATCCCGCTATGCGCTCGCGGGCAATCGGGCATCGCTCAAAAGCGTCCGCGCCTCCAGCCTCCCCGTAGATCAGGTCGGGCTGCTGGGGGCGGCGTGCCTGGCGTTCAATCAAGAGGAGGTGAACTGAAGCATGCCGATCCTTGCCGTGAAAACCAGCGAGTTTGACGCAGCAGCCGCACAACTCGCCGTAGATCAAATCCGCATGAAACGAAACAGCGCTATCGGCTTTGCGACGGGGAATACGACGAACGGCTTTCACCGGGCGCTGGCTCGAAAAATCATCGAAGAGAACGTGGACGTGTCGCAAATTACCGCATTCAATCTCGATGAAACGGTCGGACTGCCGGACACTCATCCGTCCCGGGGCATTTGCCGCTTAAAGGAGCAGCTGTACGATCCGATCGCGCTTGAGCCCGGGCAAATCCGGTATTTTACCGGGACGACGGGGGATTTGGAGCAGGAATGCCGGGATTTTGAAGCGGCCATTGCGCGAGTCGGGGGCATCGATCTGCAATTTATCGGCATTGGCACGAACGGGCATATCGCCTTTTGCGAGCCGGGCACCCCGTTTCATTCCGGCTGCCATGTCGTGCAGCTTAACGGTTCGCAGCGGGAATCGATCCGAGCCAAGTTTCATTTTGCATCGCTGGATGAAGTGCCCAGTAAGGGGCTGACGATGGGGATTAAGACGATCATGCACGTCAAGCATGCCGTACTTATGGCCAAAGGGAGCGACAAGGCCGATATCGTGCGAACCGCCTTATTCGGTCCGGTGACGACGGAAGTGCCGGCATCCGTTTTGCAGCTTCATCCGAACTTGACGGTATTGCTGGACGAGGCCGCTGCCGGGCAAGTGATGTAGCATCATTGGGATGGACGGGAAACAGGGGTTTCCCGTCTTTTTTGCTTATTAACGTTCGTCCGCTCTGCGGCACCCCGCGTTGTACCGCATAGGCTCGCTGCGGTTTTAGCGACACCTTACTGCTTTATTAAAGGGAAATCCTCCATCCAATTTGACTGTAATAACGTTTAAGGAGGAATTAACCGGAAATCCTCCATCAAAAATTGCGATTAGGTGGTTAATTAATCAAAAATAACCAAAATAACAGGATGTTTTCCCGTTATACGGAGAGAAAAGCAATCAATCAGAACATTTATCAGGACATTTTCCTTTTAATCAAAATAATCCAGCATACCGCGCGCCAACTCATAACGGACAACCCTTTCTCCCTTGCCGCGATATGAAGGGGACAGCCAGCCTTTTGTACACAGCTTTTTCAGCATCAGGACCGCTGTCTTGTGATCGATTTCAAAATGACATGCTACATCCTTCGGTCGGATTGGCCCGGCCAATTGGATCGCAAGTCGTATAATCTCTTTCTCCGCAAGCAGCGCGCGGGAGATTGGCGTCTGGCTAGGCTGATACCGGCTCAGCACTGTGCGCAGCAACGTGATGCACAGGTCGGGGCGCTGTTCGACGTCGTCGTAAGCAAAAGAAATGACGTTATACCCCATCGTGTGGAGGAACGTTTCGCGGTTCAACTCGTTGCAGTATTTTTGCCGGTCCATGTCCCGTACATGCGTGGCGAAGCCTTTGATTTCAAACAAAAGCTTCACGAATCCCGGAAGCCAAGCGAAATCGGCAAAATAAGATCTGCCCCGCCAATCGAGTACTTCGTATTCCGGATGAAGATCTTCGAAACTTCCCCGGAGGGGCCACCAAACGTTTCTGAGGAACAGCGCTTCACCGTGCAGATGCCCCCTTTCCAGCCGGCCCCTGCGCTCTCCTGTCCTGCTTTCGAGATGATGACGGATAAATGCGTCGTGCGCTTCTGCAAAAGTCACTTTTTCATCTCCCTCCAACAAAATAGAAAACGTCCCGTTTCCACTCATCGGAATGGAACGGGACGTTCTTCGTCACTTGTCTTTCATTATATGGGAAAAATATGAACATAACCAGCCCAGTTGGTTCAATCGTTATTACCAAACGTAATTTATTTCCGCCACGGGGGTTGACACGACAGGTGTATTAATCGTATAGTACACGTATAAAGTGTATGAACTACATAGTACATACACTTGCTACGATCAAGCGAACCTAGGAGATGGGCTCATGAAGGTTACGTTCAATAACCGGGATCCGGTTTATTTGCAGGTCGTCCGGTACTTCAAGCAGGAGATCGCAACCGGCAGGCTGCAAGCGGGCCAAGAGATCCCGTCGCGGCGGGAGCTGGCGGGAGCTCTCCACATTAATCCGAACACCGCGCAGAAGGCCTATAAGGAAATGGAGGAACAAGGGTTGATTCGAACGGAAGGCAATTCCCCAAGCCGGATTACGACGGATGAGCGCGTGCTCAGCTCGCTTCGCGAAGAGCTCATTTTGGATGCGGTTCATACGTTCGTATCTTCGATCAAGACGATCGATGTGCCTGTAGACGAGCTGCTGCACATCGTGAAAGAGGTTTACGCCAAAGAACGTTCCAAGGAGTAGGGGGATAACGAGATGATCGAAGTGACATCGGTTACGAAGAAATACGGCCGCAAAAAAGTGCTCAGCGGCGTCAGCTTCACCGCGGATAAAGGGCAAATCTCGTGCCTGATCGGCATTAACGGGGTGGGCAAGTCGACCATCATGAAAGCCATTATGGGGCTTACGCCCATTCAAGGCGGCCGCATCCTGATCGACGGACAGCCGATCGATAAACACCTTTACGAGAAAGTGGCATTCATTCCCGATACGATCATCATGCCTCCGCAGATGACGATCGGCGAAGCGCTGCTCTTTATGAAGGACTTTTACGCCAGATGGAATGAGGGGCGGGCGGAAGAGCTGCTGTCGTTCTTCAAGCTGAACCGGGATGACCGGATCTCCGACCTGTCGAAGGGCAACGCAGCCAAGACCAACATGCTGCTCGGTCTGGCGCTGGATGTGGATTACTTGCTGATGGACGAACCGTTTTCCGGCATCGATATGTTCAGCAGGGAGCAGATCGCGAACGTGTTCACCAGCCATCTCATCGAGGATCGGGGCGTGCTCATCACGACTCACGAAATCCACGATATCGAGCATCTGATCGACAAAGCTGTGCTGCTGGACCGGGGCACGGTACTCAAGGAATTCCTTACGGAGGAGCTCCGCTTATCCGAAGGCAAATCCGTTGTAGACGTCATGAGAGAGGTGTACCAGACATGAATCGTTATTTGAAGCTGCTCCATTATGAGCTATTTCGCATCCGGAAGCTGTACGCCGCACTATTCGCGCTGACGCTGCTGCTGCAATTCGCCGGAATCTTTCTGTTTGCTCATTCTTATTTGAACCAGGTCCGCGAGGCGATGTTTACCGAATCGATCAGTGCGGCCGACTATGCGGCCAAATACGGGCCGACCAGCTTTTATCGCTACACGACCGGCAGTTTGTTCTTTACTGGGCCCATTGCCATCTGCGCCTCGGCGCTGCTGCTCTATGTATTCCTTATCTGGTATCGGGACTGGCTCGGAAAAAATATGTTCATTTACAGGCTGCTCATGATACCCGCCTCCCGCATGAGCGTCTATTTGGCCAAGCTGACCGCGATTCTGCTGCTGGTGTTGGGGCTCGTCGCATTCGAGCTGCTCATTCTTCCGCTGCAAAACGCGGCGTTCAACGGGTATGTTCCAAGCGATCTGAGGTACTCGTTCTCCATACCCGACATAGTGGCAACCCATCCGCTCCTGAAAATATTGGTGCCGAATCGTATCGGCGACTTTCTGTTGTATTACGGGGCCGGACTCGCCGGAGTTATCGTTGTCTTTACAGCGATTCTCTTTGAACGAAGCTTCCGGTTCAAAGGGGCGATCGGCGCCGTCGTGTACGGTGCGGCAACCGTGCTCATCTTCGTTTTGCCTGCGTTCGTGGCGGAAAGCGCGTTTCCGAACTATTTGTACCCGCGAGAACTATGGTGGATGGAGCTGGCCATCGGCTTCCTGATCGGATGCGGATCGCTCGGACTCAGCTCATATTTGATCAAAAACAAAGTGACGGTGTAGGAGGCTACCACGATGAAACGGTATTGGTTATCGATATTGCTTGCGCCCCTCATTGTAGCCGGAGTCGGCTCGTATTACGTGCAGGCTGCGGCGAACCGGCTGCCTGAGTTCGTGCTGCAGCAGCAATCCGGCGATGGACGGGCGGCGGACGGAGTGACCTTGCGGGGGTCGTACGGCAACCGGGAAATGAGAGAAACGGTCTCTATCGATGCGCAAGGAAGCGAATATAGCCGGGAGCGCCACTTGTTTCAAAAGCTCGGTATCGATTGGAGCGGCACGCAGCTCGGTTCGCTGATCGAAAGTTATCCCCAATTCATGCGGGGAAAGCGGGAGATCAGATCATTATACGAGGATGATGCGCGGGTTGCGTACGCCAATGTCGAACGAAACAAAGAAGCAAACAAGAGGAATTTTCGTTTCGCGGTCTCGGTGCTCGACAAAAAGCAGCAGCGTACGGTTTCCTACGAAGCGGCAGTGCCGGACGGAGAACGGTACGAGCTTATTCTCGTCAACGATGTGCTGGCCGCAGGGGAACAGCTTAAAGTTGTAACGGTCAATTATTTGAAAAACAAACCTGCGGAAATCCACATGTACACGCTGGGCCTGCAAAGCGGGCAAACACCCGCAGATCGAACGCTGCCGTACGACAATACGGGAACACCGGGAATCGAAACGGTTCTGAAACCGCAAACCATCTCGAAGCCAATGGGGCCAGGCAAGTATGCGGTCGTCTACGCCGCCCTGGTGAAGAAAATTCAAGATGCCCGCGGCGGTTATCGTTCCGATGAGGTGGGGGGACGATTGTTTGTGTACGATGTGGAGAGCGGCCGGGAAGTGAAGGTCGATTCGAAGGAAATCGGAGATTTCTTGAGCGGCAGCCGTGAGGGACTGATGCAAATCGAGGTTGCGGGCGATTCGATTTTCTTCGCCAAGAGCAACAAACAAACCGGTCAAGAGATAAAGGCGATTCAGTACGATATTGCCGCTGCCAAGTCCGCAGTATACTCGTTGCACCCTGGCTCCAAGCCGCGCTCGATGGAGATCAAAGGCGGACGCTTGTACATGGTGACCGGCTCTGACAAGGATGGCCCCCATTCGCCCTCGCTCCTCATTGCCGATATGAAGACAGGCAGCACGATCTACGAAGGAAAGATCGCTCTCGCAGAACCGGATCGTTATCCCGAGGAGACGCTCGACAATTTAGATATATACAGTTTATCCGTAAAATAGCCGCCAAGAGGACGGGAGGCCATGGACTCGCAGGCATTGGCAGTCATTTTGAAGGAATATGAAGGCTACTGCTATCAAATTGCGTACTACTTGCTGCAGAGAGAAAACAGTGCGGCCGATGCGGCGAAAAAAGCGCTGCTGGAGCTCGCGCGGACGCCCGGCTTCTTGACGGAGCCGGCAGCGGAGCGGCGGCAGCGCGCGAAACGGGCGGCGATCAAGCATGCGCTGACGGTCGGTTGAACCTGATCCGCGGGAAACAAGGATGCCGCTGGCGGATTTCGATGGATTTTGCCGCGTATAAATCATCTCCCGGTTGGAATAATACTTTGAGTAATAAATGCCTAAAGAGGAGATGATTTCCAATGCAACTTGCTGCCCACGAAGCCCACGAATTAAACGAATTGCTGCTGAGCTGCACGAATTCCATTCAGTCGATGGCTCTGTTCCTGAATCAGGCTACAGATCCCGAGCTACGCGACATGATCGCACGGCATTATCCGGCCCACATTCAGGATTACAACATGAAGGTGGAATTCGCGAAACAAACGATGGGGTCCCGGGATCAGCTGAACGTCCCGGAGCTGCAAATGGCGGCGGGCATGCCGCCGGCCCAGCAGCAATATCCTGCTTTTCAGCCGCAGGTGAAGCTATCGCAGTTGGACGACAGATCGATCGCGACTTCGTACTTATTGACGCTGAAACGGTCTGGCCGCGATTATGCGTGGGGAGCTTTCGAATGCTCGACGCCGCAGCTTAGGGCTTTCCTGGAGGACGCTTTCCGGATGTGCTCCCATCAGGCGTACGAGGTATGGGCGTACATGGCGCGCAAAGGCTGGTATCCTGTAGCCATGGCCCAGCCGGGCGTCATGCAGACGCTCGGCCAAATTTACCAAGAGGTCCCGTATCAGCAACCGATGAACGTGTATCAATAGCAAGGCGAAGGTGACGAATCAAGTCCGCGGATATCGCGGGCTTTTTTCGTTTTTAAAATGAATTGGTCAATCTCTCTTCATGTTCTTGAAAAGCCCAAGAGCAAGAGCCCGTTGAATATGTCGGACAAGAACACTGCGGATACTCCGAGAGGACAACAACCAAATCCCTATTAGGGCTCTGCTATCGCAGGGAATCGTGGGCCAGCATCCAATCCAGCGTTTCGCGGATAGCACTCTCTACAGGAAGGTGCGGCACATAACCGGTTACTTCGGTTAATCGGCCAGTATTATAGATACGATGACGTGTGTAGTGGCGTTGATCCGGATTCTCGCGGATAAAATGCTGTACAGCAACCGATTCAAAATGAAGCGGAACATTCAGCATCTCCGCGACGATCTCGTAATAGCGCCGTGTCGTCACGCAATCCGGACCGGTGCAATTGAACAACTGCCCGAAGCTTTCCTCCATGCACGCGATATGCGCGATGCAAAGACCAACTTCACGATTCCATACGGGTTGGATCAGGAGTTGGCCTTCCGCTAGCAAGCGCAAGCCGCTGCCCTCGCGGATCATTGTCGGAATACCGGGATGCCGGCCGAGCACCTGGTCGGAGCCCAGCCCCTTGCCCGCCCCCAAAATGTGCGGCGGCCGAAGCACGGTTACAGGAAACCGGGATTCGTTCCAAGCTTCAAGGAATACAGTCTCGCAGTCCAGCTTTCCTGCGGAATAAGGGGTATCCCGATGGGTCAATGCCGATTCCCGGATCGGAAGGGTGGTTTCGCTGCTGGAGGCGTATACATAATCCGTGCTTATGAACACATAATGACCGCATGCTTCACGAAAGATGCGGACTGCATGTGCCGCGTCCTCACCTTGATAACCGGAACAGTCGACCACGAGATTATAGGTACGGTTTCCCAAAGCCTTCATTAGCTCATCAGCGTTTGTACGATCTGCTTGAATGAACTTATACCGCTCGGACGATTGGATTTTTCGACCTCTGCTTAGAACGGAAATATCCACCACGGCCCGCCCCAGTTCTTCGGCGATAGCGGAGCCCAGAAACCCTGTTCCTCCAATGATTAAAGCAGTTTGAACCATCGCAATCACTCCTTTTCTATTATTATAAATCCCTGGTACTTTCCATTACTATAAATAATATTCGAGACTTTCCCGCAAACATTCTCAACAAGCCGCAGGTCTCCGACCGGGCACAAGTATTCTCGTCATAAAGCGGAGGCAAAACCTCCGGTTTTTCTTATCCGATATCGGTCGATGGGACTGCATGTACAAGAACTGGAAAAAAAGGCATATGTTCCCCCTCCAAACGATAAGCCGGAAGCGAATCGATTAGCATAGGGCTACAGAATCGTCGCCCGCATCAGAATGAGGAGGGATGATCCCATGTGGAAGCCGTATTGGATTCGGCGCATTTTGACAGCCGTGCTGCTCGCGGTGCTGGCGTTGCCGGCCGTTTCTGCCGCCGATCCGGCGTCTCCGTTGGAGCTGCAATGCGTGGCCGACCAACGCGCGGTCGACAAAGGCGGCCATGTCGGCATGCACATCTTGTATCATTATGTGAGCAACAAGAGCATGTCGAAAGCCTGGGTTAAAGTGAAGGTGCCGGACAGTCTGGACATTGTCGACACGGCGGGGGCAGTGTGGGAAGCGGACAAAGGAACGCTGACGTGGAATTTGAAAGATCTGAACAACAACGGGGCCGATGTCATTCATTTTAACCTGAAGGTGAAGGCGGACGCCGCGGCAGGCGAAGCCCAAGTGGCGTGCACCGGTGGCATGGACGGAGGGCTCGCCGTGCAAAGCCCTGCGATCGAAATCAGGCTGGGCACGGAAATCGATCAGCCGGTGTTTAACGGGTATCCCGACGGCGGATTTCATCCGGCCTCGAACTTGACCCGCGCGGAAACGGCTGCGATCGTATCGAGGCTGGCTGGCTTGCCGGAAGCGAAAACACCTTACATTTATAACGATGTGCCGGCTTCGCATTGGGCATACTCGTATGTGCAAAAAGTTACAGCCGCAGGCTATATGAACGGCAGCGGCGGTGCGTTCCGGCCCGACGATCCGATTTCTCGCGGTGAATTCATCGTTCTTATGCTTCGGGTGCGGGGCATAACGCCGTATCCGCTAAACGGCTTCAGCGATACGAAAGGCCACTGGGGGCAGCTTGCCGCCGGCACGGCGAAAGCGCTCCGGTATGTGGACGGAATCGGGGGCGACAAGGCGAATTTGGACAGCGCGATCGAGCGGGAAGCGGCGGCTAAGCTGCTGTGCATCATGTTCCTGCGCGGCCAGCTTACGGACGGCGCGATCGCCGTCATCCAGCATTGGCCGGACGTGCCGAAAAGCCGCTGGTCGTTCGGCTGGGTCGAAGAGTTGTCGATGGTGGCGCACGAGTCCTCGTCGCAGGAGCCGTTCGTGGAGCGTCTGATTCGCTACTTGCCGGATCGGACTCAGCCGTTCTGATCTTGTAAAAGCTAGCCGGCTGCCGCTGAAGCGGCAGCCGGTTTCGCTATCGGCGGCCGGCGGTGCCAAAATCGGTGCAATATTCTTCCATCGGATCGTCCGCGTGCGCAAGTGCAGGGCGGAACGTCTTCTTGCGCCTGAAGCGCCCCCGTCTTCGCCACGTAGAAAGCGAACTGCTCGATTTGGGCATAAGGCTGGCCCGACCTTGCGCCGTCGTCCGCCAGCTTCTCGCTAACCTCGAACCATTCGCCCACCGTTTGAAAATGAACCCAATAAAAATGCGTCTCCTCCCGGCAAGGCATCGCCGTCCGGTGCGAGCGGGGCCGACATTTCGCCGCGCTCTTGATTTTACATGATTTTAATTGACAGATTGTGAACTGGGTCGATGGAATTGATATAGAAATCATTGAATCTTTATTTTACGAAATGTCTAAGATGTGTTATGTTATGTGATAATGTTCCTATTTCATATGTTGAGGTGTTCGATTGTGTTGCCGATTCAGAGAAGGCAGGCTCTACTCGATTATTTGATCCGCCACGGTGGGGGTTCGATTAAAGAGTTCAGCGACCAGTTCGGCGTTTCCGAGATGACAATTCGTCGCGATCTTGAACTGCTGGAACAGCAAGGAGATGTCGTTCGTTCCCATGGGGGAGCCATGTACGCCGATAAATTGTTGAAAGAGCCGGCGTTGCGCGATAAGCTGGCGAAGAACGCCGATGTGAAGGAGAAACTTGCGGCTTATGCCGCCGAGCGGTTTATTTCCGACGGAGATGTCCTTATTGTGGAAGGCGGGACGACCGTATCGAAGATGGCTTCCTATATCAAGCATTCGCAACTGACGCTGATGACGAACGGATTAGATGCTCTCCAGCAGCTGAGGGCGGTGGCGGGACGTCACACCGTGCTATGCTGCGGCGGCGTGCTGCGTGAGCCTTCGGGCACATTCGTCGGTCCGGTGGCAGAGTCGTTTTTCGCCCAGTATCATGCCCGCACTACATTCCTGTCCGCACTTGGCTTCACGGTGGATGCGGGGTTCACCGATCCGAACCTGATGGATACGCAAGTGAAGAAGGTGATGATCCAGTCCGCCGCGAGAACGGTAATGCTGCTTGACTCTTCCAAATTCGGCAGCCGGTCGTTCGCCACGGTTGCCCGCCTGGACGAAGTGTCGGTGCTCGTGACGGACAGCGGAGTGCCGGAATACGTACGCACCGCTTGCGAGTCGGCAAATGTAGAACTGCATGTGGTGTAAAGTCGGATGAAGGCAATCTCTTTGCGTCTGTTTGGACGCGAAGAGATTTTTTTGTAGTCGAGTGTGTTCATATATGTTATATTATGAGAGATAATGATAATAAATGCGGGAGGCAGCGATGACCACAGCATACAACAAGGAGCCGTCGATTGGAATTCGGGGGAGGGATCAAGATGTATGCCGCGGCTATGCGGCCATCGGAACGGTTCTGCAATCGCGACTGCAAAACAATACTAAGTCCGTTGTTGTCATTGAGTGCTATCCGGGTGTTCGGCAGCAGGAAATTATGGAGGGGCTCCGGCCTTATCTCCATCCGACTGACGTCATCGAGGCAGAAGCTGCAGCAATAGATGCCGCCAAGATTAACGGCATGGTTGAGCGTTACCTGACGGATGATCGTGTGTTCGGTTACATGGCGCCGTTTCATATTGAAGAAATGTACGATCCGCACAAACTCGCAAAGCTCAGAGAGCGGGTGGAGGCGGTTCCCGAGGGGACGGTCATCGTGATCGGCTTCGGCGCCTCACTTGTAACTCACGGCGACCTGCTTGTGTACGCGGACTTGGCCCGCTGGGAGATCCAGCTTCGCTACCGGTCGAAGGAGTTCGGCAATTGGCTGGCGCATAACGAAGACGAGGATATGCTGAGAAAATACAAGCGGGGCTATTTTCATGAGTGGCGCATGGCGGATCGTTTGAAACGTTCGTTGTTTCAACGGATCGACTATTATCTCGACACCAATGCGCAGAACGATCCGAAGCTGGCGTTATGGGACGCTGTGCTGGACGGGATGGAACAGATTTCGCGGCAGCCGTTTCGGCTTGTGCCGTATTTTGATCCTGGCGTCTGGGGCGGAATATGGCTCGAGAGCAAGCTATTTTTACCGAACAAAGAGCATCCGTATGCATGGGGCTTCGACGGTGTGCCGGAGGAGAACAGCTTGTATCTGGATTTCGGTTCGGTCCGGATGGAAGTGCCGGCGATTAATCTCGTATTCCTGCAACCGAAGTCGCTGCTCGGGGAGCGAGTGTACTCGCGTTTCGGTGCGGAGTTCCCGATCCGCTTCGATTTCCTGGATACGATGGGCGGGCAGCATCTAAGCCTGCAAGTCCACCCAACGACCGATTATATTCAAACTCGATTCGGCATGCCCTATACGCAGGACGAAAGCTACTACATCCTGGACGCCAAGCCTGGAGCTCAAGTGTATTTGGGCCTCAAGGAGGGCGTGGCTCCGGAGCAGATGCTGAACGACTTGCGGAAAGCCGAGCGGGGAGGCGGTTCGTTTCCGGCTGAACAGTATGTGAACGTTTTTCCGGCTTCCAAGCACGATCACTTCTTAATTCCCGCGGGTACGGTTCATTGCTCGGGAAGCGATTGTATGGTGCTTGAGATTAGCGCGACGCCGTATATTTTCACCTTTAAGTTATGGGATTGGGATCGGCTCGGTCTGGACGGCAAGCCCCGTCCGGTTCACCTGGACCATGGCGCCCAGGTCATTCAATGGGATCGAACGACGTCCTGGGTTGAACGGGAGTTAGTGGGCCGGGTGGAACTGGTGGCCGAAGGCAACGGCTGGCGGGAGGAGCGAACCGGTCTGCACGAATTCGAATTCATCGAAACGCGCCGCCACTGGTTCTCCGAGCCTGTGCTCCACACCGGCAACGGAAGCGTTCAAATGCTGAATCTCGTTGAGGGTGAAGAGGCCGTCGTGGAAAGCCCGGACGGCATGTTCGAGCCGTTCGTTGTGCATTATGCGGAGACCTTTATCATCCCGGCTTCCATCGAGCGTTTTGTCATCAGACCTAGCGGGCCGAGCGTCGGTCGGACCATCGCGACGATTAAGGCGTTTGTCAAAGGCTGACAAACAACTTCTTGCGGAGGGATCGGGGATGAAGAAAGGAATTTACCTGGCTTTCGACGTCGGAGGTACGTCTATTCAGGCGGGAGCGATCGATGCCTCGGGGCGGCTCTTGGAGCACACTCTCTCCCATTACGAGTCAATGGCGAACGGGGAGGCAGATGAAATCTTCGGCCATTTTGTCCGTACGGCTGCCGATGTGCTGCAAAAGGCGGATCCCGACGGCACCGAACAGATTGCCGGCATCGGTTACGCCTTTCCTGGACCGTTCGATTATGAGCGAGGAATCAGTTATATTCGAGGGTTGAATAAATTCGAGGCCCTGTACGGGATGCGCGTTGGCGATCGGCTGCTCTGCGGGATGAGGACAAACAGCGGAATAGCCGATAGGCTCCAAGCGAAGCCCCTGGTGCGCTTCGCGAACGACGCCGCTCTGTTCGCGATGGGAGAAGCGCATTATGGACAAGCGGCAATGTATCGGCGGGCCGTCTGTCTTACGCTTGGAACCGGAATCGGTTCGGGATTTGTAGAGACCGGCCGCTTGATTCGGCAGCGAGACGACGTTCCGGAGAACGGCTGGGTGTATCATCTGCCGTACCGCTCCAGCGTCGTTGACGATTACGTTTCGCGGCGCGGGATACTTGAACTTGCCCGTGAAATGGGAATAAAGCTGCAAGGTCAAGACGTGAAAGGACTTGCCGAAGCGGCTCGCCGGGGGGATGAGGACTCGATCCGGCTGTTCGATACATTCGGCAGCCGGATGGCGGAAGCCTGGAGACGGCGTTAAAGGCTTTCAGTCCCGACATCGTCGTGCTCGGCGGTCAAATTTCCAAAAGCGGAGAACTATTCGTTCCCGGCTTTCGCCAAGGACTGCTTCAAAGAGGAATTCATGCTTACGTCGTCATTAGCGACGATACGCAGCGAAGTACATTCCTTGGCATTTATCATATGTTGCAAGACCATTAGGAAGGTGATTCCGATGAACGCAGATCATAAGTCTCCATATAGCGAGCAAGAACTCTCAAATAGGATCGGCCGCAATATCGAATTCGTATACGGGCAAGAGAAGGCTTCCGCCATTATCGGTCAAATCCGTCGTTTGCTTGAGCGCTATTCGGAATCGCTGAAGGCGGAACCTAAACGCTGGGTATCGGAAAAGGACGTCATGCTTATTACCTACGGCGATTCGATCCGAAGCGGCGGTGAGGTGCCGCTGCAGACACTCGGGCACTTTTTGCAGCGTCATTGCAAGGGGATATTGTCGGCAGTACATATACTCCCCTTCTATCCGTATTCTTCCGACGACGGCTTCTCGGTCATCGATTATCGCGAGGTCAACCCCGAACTGGGAAATTGGGAGGATATCACGGAGCTGTCGCATCACTTTGATTTGATGTTTGACGGGGTAATCAATCATATCTCTCAGCACAGCCGCTGGTTTCAAGAATATTTGGCGGGAAATACGGTATATGCGGGCTATTTTGTCGAAGCCGATCCCAATGCCGATTACAGCAGCGTGACGCGTCCGCGCGCTTTGCCGCTGCTGACCAAGTTCAATACCCCTGCAGGAGAAAAAAGCATCTGGACAACATTCAGCGACGATCAGATCGATTTGAACTATGCCAACGAGAAGGTGCTTCTTGAAATATTGGACATCCTCCTCATGTATGCGGCACGGGGAGCTCGTTACATTCGTCTGGACGCCATCGGTTTTATGTGGAAGAAGCTTGGGACGACCTGCATGCACTTGGAAGAAACTCATGCAATTGTACAAGTGATACGGGAAGTATTGGAAAGTGCCACCCCGGACACCATTATAATTACCGAGACGAATGTTCCTCATAAGGACAACATCAGTTATTTTGGTAATGGCTCCAACGAAGCGCACATGGTGTATCAATTCCCGCTGCCGCCGCTAACCCTGCATACGCTTCACACCGGCAACAGCAGCAAACTTCTGGCTTGGGCCGATGCGCTTGAACCCACATCAGAAGAGACGGCTTTCTTCAATTTCCTTGCGTCGCACGACGGGATCGGTGTGCGCCCGGTGGAAGGGATCCTGACCAAGGATGAAGTGAACGCCATGGCCCGGAAGGTGCAGGAGCACGGCGGGTTTATCTCTTATAAAGATAACGGGGACGGAACGAAAAGCCCCTACGAGTTAAATGTTAACTATTTAAATGCCCTTTCCCATCCTCAGGATCCGGATGAACTGAAGGTGAAGCGGTTTATCGCAGCCCATGCTATTCTCTTGTCCTTTATGGGAATGCCGGCGATTTACGTTCACAGCTTGTTCGGATCTCAGAACGATCTTGAGGGCGTAAAGGCAACCGGACGTTACCGATCCATTAACCGGAAGCGATTGCAATACGATGAGCTGCAGTTCGAGCTGGAACGGGAAGGTTCTCTCCGCCAGCAGGTGTTTCATTCCCTGAAAACATTAATCGAGGTTCGGGCCGGCGAGCCGAGCTTCCACCCCAATGCCTCGCAGAAGGTCCTAAAGTGCGATGATAGGCTGTTCACGATCGTGCGAAAGTCGTCGGAAGGCGGGCATGTTCTCGTGCTTGTGAACATTACCAACGATCCGGTACAGTTGCTCTGCCCGCTTATCGACACGGGGTGGATGAACGGGGGAACTGCGGTCGATTTGCTTTCAGGCAAATCCTTCAACTTGGAAAATTCCCTTCGGTTGTCGTTGGAGCCTTATCAAGTAATGTGGATCAAAAGGCTTGAGGGAGGTGATGGAAAATGAAGATCGTCATTTCCCCGGACTGTTTCCAAGCGTCATTGCCGGGGAGATATGATCCTGCCTTCAAGTGACGGATTCCTGCAATCTTGATCTTCAATTGGCAGCCTGCCGCTTCATGGGAAACCGCTTTCGGAACGGATTGCAGATTGACAGAACCTATGTTTCAAACGAATCCAATCGTATCGCCCTTATGCCATCATTGAGGAGGTCATCCAATGAACAAAAAGTTAGGGTTAATTTCAATCGCAGGTTTAATGGGACTGATGACGGCGTGCAGCAGTCCAAATACGAACAACGGAGCTGCAGCAACACCGGCGGCCCAACCAAAATCGGATGCATCGGCACCGGCGCAAAGCAGCGGTAAAGTGACGAACATCAGCATGCAGATTGCTTGGGCAAGCGATTCCGGCAGAGGCAAAGCGATCCAGGAAATGATCAACCAGTTCGAGAAGGAAAATCCGGACGTCAAGGTGCAGCTGCTCGGAGGCGTACAGACCGGACAGAAGCTGCTGACGCAAATTTTAAGCGGAAAGTCGCCGGAAGTGCTTCAGGTTGCTTACGGCGATGCCAAACCGCTGGCCGCTCAAGGAGCGTTCGTCGACTTAACGAAGGACTTCGGGGCCGAGAAAGCGAATTACATGCCGCAAATTTGGAGTTTGGCCGAAGATAACGGCAAACTGATGGGGATGCCGTGGCTCGGCCATACGATCCAGATCATTTACAACAAAAACTTGTTTGCGAAAGCCGGAATCAAAGAACCGCCGAAAACATGGGATGAGCTCTATGCAGACGCCAAAAAGCTAACGGTCGATACGAACGGCGACGGAAAGCCGGATCAATTCGGGATCGGGTTGGCAGGCAAGCAGAGCGGCGACTTGGCGTGGATGTACGATTTGTTTGCAGGTCAAGCCGGGGCCAAGCTCGTAACCCAAAATAACGGTAAGTATGAAGTGGCCATTAATTCCCCTGAAGGCATTAAAGCGCTGGAGTTCTATACGAAGCTGTTGAAAGAAACCTCGCCTCCGGATTCGCTCAATAAAGACGGAGGAGCGATTCAGACGGATTTCGGAAACCAGGTCGTAGCGATGGAAATGTCCGGACCTTGGGGAGTTGGTACAGCTTGGAAAACAAACGGCGCATTCGAGGCTGGTGTGGCCGAAGTTCCGACCGGTCCCGCAGGCAAGGCGACTGAGGTTACCACGTACCTTCTCTCCGTTCCTACCGGGGTTACAGGCGACAAACTGGCCGCTTCCGAGAAGCTCATCAAGTTTTTGTGCTCCAAGCCGGGCCAAGAAATGGTGATGAAGGGCGAAAAGGGAGACGACGGCAAATACTATCCGTACCGTATGCCGATTCGCAAAGATATGGGGGATACGCAATTCTATAAAGATCACCCTGAATTCAACGTGTTTATGAAGGGCATCGAGTATCCGATGACGCTATATCCGATTCCGCAATGGGCACAAATTAGCGATGAAGTTTACACCAGCGCATTAAATCAGGCTGTGTCCGGGAAAATTTCCGCCGCAGATGCCTTGAAGATGGTTCAGGATAAAGGCAACGCGATCATTAAGAATTCCAAGTAAACAAGAGGGGAGCGCCCCGCAGTCCCGGGGGCTCCCTATTTCTTAAGGGGGAGCTGCCGTGAAGTTGGTAAGAAGCAAGCTTGGGGATCTTAACGCGTATTTATTTCTATTGCCTTCGATCGTCGTTCTAGGTCTCTTTTTGATTTATCCCATCATTTGGTCCGTCATCGTCAGCTTCAAGGATATTAAACCGATTGCTCTTAAAACTGCCGGTTTATTCGAGATTCCCGGCTCTTTCGTCGGCTTCGACAATTACGCGGCGGCGCTTCATAATCCGTTATTTTTTAAAGCGGTTTTCAATACAGCTTATTTTGGCGTTCTATTTATTCCCCTTTCCGTGTTTGGATCCGTGTTTCTTGCCATGCTTGTCAATCAGAAACTTAAGGGCGTTAATTTTGTCAGATCCATTTTCTTTATTCCTTATATTATCTCAATTGTTAGCGGAAGCCTGATCTTCATGTTTTTATTTAATGGGGACAAAGGATTGGTAAATGCCTTGCTTCAGAAGCTCGGTTTGACAGGTCCCAACTGGTTGGCCAATGCGGTCTGGGCGATGCCGGTCATTGTGTTAATGTCATGCTGGAGAAATATCGGGTATTACATGATCATTTATTTGTCAGGTTTACAAAATATCCCAAAAGATCTTTATGAAGTAGCCGATGTGGAAGGCGCCACCAAAATTCAAAAATTCCGGTATATCACTTGGCCATTGCTAAGTCGTATATCGTTAGTCGTTATGATTTTGCTATTGATTCATTCGCTTAACGTATTTCAGGAGATTTACATCATGACGGGAGGCGGCCCTGGGGATTCTACGATTACGGTCCCATTCCTCATCTATAACAGGGCGTTCAAATATTACGAGTTCGGTCCTGCAGCCGCGATGTCTTACCTGCTGTTCATCTTTGTCGTAGGCATAACGATCATTCAAAGAAAACTTGTCGAGAGAAGATTAGGCTAGGGGGGTGAAGGAATGAAACGCAGTAATGTACTGTCCACAGTCATTCTCTGGGCAATCGGAATCTTATTCCTGATACCGGTTTATTGGGTGTTGGCATCGAGTCTGAAAGGCGACTTGGAGATTACGAGATTTCCGCCTACTTTTTTTCCCGAGACGTTGGTTTGGCAAAACTACCCCGACATTTGGGACAAGCTCAAGATCAGCGTCACCTTTACGAACTCGCTGCTCGTGGCGGTTCCGACCGTTACCCTGACGGTGCTGTTCTCCAGCATGGCCGGGTACGCCTTTTCCAAAAAGCGGTTTCTGGGCAGGGATGCCATGTTCTCCGGTTTGATCGCGACGATGATCGTACCGCCGACCGTGTTGCTCTTGCCGCTCTATTTCATTATTACGAAGCTGGGCATGTTCGATTCGCTGCTCGGTTTGATCCTGCCTTTCTCCGTGACCGTGTTTGCCATATTTTTTACGAAGCAGTACATCGACGACATCCCGGATGAAATGCTCGAGGCCGCCAAAATAGACGGATCGGGAGATTTCCGCACGTTTACTCAAATCGTTGTTCCCCTGATTCGTCCGGCAATAACGGCGCTTGTAATCATCGATTTCGTGCAAAACTGGAACTCGTTCACCATGCCGTTGGTCTTGCTGCAAAGCGAAGCGAACTACACCTTGCCGCTTAAGCTGGCCGTGATGCTTCAGAATTCGGATAACATCCCGTGGTCCAAAATTTTGGCGGCGAATGTCATGTCCTTACTTCCGGCGCTGGCCGTTTTTTTAGTGCTTCAAAAGCAATTTGTCAACGGTTTGATGGCGGGAGCGGTGAAAGGGTAGAAGGGAGCAGATCATATGAAACGCAAATATAAAATCGCTTGTCTCGGCGATTCGATGACCGCTTTCTGGGGATCGGAGATGCCTGAGTTAAGAGACTCGCTGGAGCGGGAATTTCCTGAGCAGCCGTTTGAGCTGTTTAACTACGGGGTAAGCGGCACCCGCGCGGAATACGGGATTTACCGCGTCACGCACGATTTCCCGAATCCGTTCGGAGCCGGCTCGCAAAAATGCCTTTCGTCCGTCAGCCCCGATCTGGTCGTGGTCGAGTCGTTCGCATACAATCATCGGCTGGACGGGAAGCATCGCATCGGAAATTATCATAACGTCTTGCGCCGGATGTTTGATGTGCTGCGTGCCACGACTCCTGCGGAGCTCGTCTTCCTCATTACCATTCCGCCGGATATGGATCATTTCCTCGACCATGTTCCGACGTACCGGGATGTGGCGCTGGAATTAAGGCAGGAATGGGCCGCATACAGCGAGATGTATCTGCAAGCCGCTGCAGAGTTTGCAGACAATGAAAATGTGCCATGCATCAATGTGTTTGAGCGCGTCAGAGATAAGGTGGGGAAGGGCGTCCCGATCAGCTGGTTTATCGATCAAAATGACCATATCCATCCCAGCCGCTACGCTTATGAGCTCATTGCGGAAGAAATCGCGGGAACGATCCGCCGTCTTGACCTAATCAAATAAATTACCTTCAGCGGAGCAGGGAGATCGACTCATGCCAAATAACAAGAAGACTCAGCCGGAACAGTGGACAAGAGGGATTTTTTTCGGTAAGAAAACGTATGCGGATACTCCTCTCCTGACGTTCGAGGAAGCTCGCAGCCGTTTGCCGGATCCTATATTCGACAAACGTCCGGATTATATCGAATGCTACTGGCGGACATGGGAAATTGCTTATCGCAATACCCATGTGCCGACGCCGGAAAGCGGCTTTGTCAGCAATTTCGTCGACGCGGCATTCAGCGATAATATCTTTTTGTGGGACACTGCCTTTATCACCATGTTTTGCAACCTGGCCCATCCGTATATCCCGGGCATCCGTTCTCTAGATAACTTTTACTGCAAGCAGCTTGACGACGGCGAGATCTCCCGCCAATATGCGAGGGAGACGGGCAAAGATTTATATAAATGGGTGAACGCCGACCGAAAACCGCTGCATTCTTTCTTCCATAATCACTACAAACATAGGGGGCTCGCGCAAATTAACGACCTCGACTATGAAGCGATGCTCAAGCCGGACTTGGGCCGCGTCGTGGAACATCCGCCTTACATGAGGCTGGACGCATTGAATCACCCTATCGCAGCTTGGGCGGAGCTGGAAAGCTTCAAGCATACGGGGGACAGAGATCGTCTGGAGTTGGTATGGGAACCGCTGGTCCGTTATTATAATGCGCTGAGGTATCACCTTTACAATCACTACGGCTTGTTCGTCACCGATTGGGCCAGCATGGACAACTCGCCGCGCAACAAGTATTTGGGGAGCGGGGTTGATATCAGTTGCGAGATGGTGCTCTTCGCTCGAAATTTGGTTGAGATAGCAAGTATCCTGGTCGATAAAAAGATTGGAGAAGGGGCTGTTGCCGAGGCGAAACGTCTGTCCGGTCAGGTCGCCACATTGGTCAAAGACGCGCAAACCTTTACCGATTCCATCAACGAGCTTATGTGGGATCCTCAATCGGGGTTTTATTACGACATTACGAATGAGGGGCGGCGCGCTCCCGTCAAAACGATTGCCGCTTATTGGGCGCTTCTGGCCGGAGTTGCCGACGAAATGCAAGCGGCCAAGCTCGCCGAATGGTTGAACGATCCGAACACCTTCAACCGGAAACATCGCGTTCCGGTTTGCGCCGCCGACGAGCCGGGATATGATCCGCAGGGCGGGTATTGGAAGGGGTCTGTCTGGGCTCCGACCAACACGATGGTGATTCGCGGTTTGGAGAAATACGGGTATCACGGGTTGGCGAGAGAAATCGCGCTCAACCACCTTGATAATGTCGTGAAAGTCTATCAAGCTACCGGTACGATATGGGAAAATTATCCTCCCGATTCCATCGACTCGGGAAATGCCGACAAGAAAGATTTCGTTGGTTGGTCCGGCATCTCGCCGACGCTTTATTTGCTGGAACACGCCATCGGTCTTAAGGGTGATGCCGTTGCCAATGAATTGTCGTGGAGGCTTGAACCCGGCATGGGGACGGTAGGCTGCAGACGGTATTGGTTTGCGGGTAAGACTGTGGATCTGTTAGCAACAGAGGAGACCGACGGCTCGTATCGAATCCGTGTCTCCAGCGATGCCCCGTTGACAGTCAATATTCGTTGCGGCGGGAAAGAACATAAGGCGGAAATCGACGAAACCGCGGAATTCCGGATTCATTAGTCCCTGCATACTCGTCATTGAAGAGCCTCTTTGGAACGCGTTTCGTTTCATGCTGCCAAAGTTCAGGCTCTTTTCCATCTTGGGCTGGATATTGTGATGCCGCCTCGAGCCAAGGGCAGCTTGGTCAAAATAGCAGGCTGTTCCGTTTTGGGAAGAAATATGGAAGCTTAGCCCGCCCGATACCGCCGCCGGAACGCCGTCGGCTTCTCGCCCGCGTAACGCGCGAAGCAGCGGACAAAGTACGGAAACGAGCCGAACCCGGTTTGCTCGGCGATGGCGCCGACCGGCTCGTTCGTATGGATCAGAAGCTGCTTCGCCTGTTCGATCCGGTGCCGGGTCAAATAGTCGTGCGGCGTGCAGCCAAACGCCTTTTTCATGCAGAGCGCAATATAGTTAGGGTGAAAATGGAGCGCTTCCGCCAGCTGCTTGTAGCTGACGCTCTCTTTGTACCGCTGCCGCAGCCAGGCGGCGGCCCGTTCGGCGACCAGCAAATGGTGCGCCAGCTCCGTTCGCCCGCCCTCTTCCTGCAATTGCAATAGCAAGTCGTGAAACAGCTGCTGCTGTCTCCAGCGGGCGCCGGAGGCCGGATCGTCGTGGAGCTGCAGCAGCTCGTTCATTTTGCGGAAGACGTCTTCTTGCGCCAGAAGCGCCCCCGTCTTCGCCACGTAGAAAGCGAACTGCTCGATTTGGGCATAAGGCTGGCCCGACCTTGCGCCGTCGTCCGCCAGCTTCTCGCTAACCTCGAACCATTCGCCCACCGTTTGAAAATGAACCCAATAAAAATGCGTCTCCTCCCGGCAAGGCATCGCCGTCCGGTGCGAGCGGTCAGGCATAAGGATCAAGTATTCGCCCGGTCCTACGGCGTATGACTGCCCGTCTTCCTCCAGAAACAAGCAGCCGCGGGTGACGATGAGCAAATCGAATACGCCGATATTGGAGCGGCTTGCATGCTTGCCTCCGATCGGATACGTATCTTCACCGCCAACCGTAAAATGAGGCAGAGGCGGACAAATGAACTGCAGCATGGAGAACACCCCTTTTCTTCACATTAGATTCGACAATTGTTTTCGGTTACCTTCCCGTATGAAGCTGATTTTGTTGCTTTGTCATGTTGCGAATGGATAAAAATAGGTTGCTTTTGGTGCTCTTGGGGATGCGTTCCAACGTGGTACATTGGGTACAGCAACGAACCCCATTCAAGGAGTGATTAGCTATGACCGTATCGCTAAAGCAACCCGTTTTTGAGCCGCTTCCGCTCGGCGCCATTAAGCCGGCCGGGTGGCTGCTTGGCCAGCTGCGCATCCAGGCGAACGGCTTGACCGGCCACCTGGAAGAGCATTGGGCGGATGTCGGGCCCGACAACGGCTGGATCGGAGGCAAGGGCGAGAGCTGGGAACGCGGGCCGTATTACGTCGACGGCTTGCTGCCGCTCGCTTATTTGCTCGGCGACGAGAAGCTTATCGCCAAAGCGAACCGCTGGGTGGAGTGGTCGCTGGCGAGCCAGAAGGAGAACGGCGATTTCGGGCCGGGGCGGATCGAAACCGTCAACAACGACGTCGACAAGCAGCAGGACTGGTGGCATTTCATGATTATGCTGAAGGTGCTGACGCAGCATGCGGAAGCGACGGGCGACGAGCGGATCGTGCCGTTCCTGGAGCGGTACTTCCGCTACGTGCGCGGGACAATCGAACAGCGTCCGCTGCAAGGCTGGGCGAAAGTTCGCGGCGCGGAGATGCTGCTGTCCATTTTCTGGCTCCACGAGCGCACGCAGGACAGCTCGCTGCTCGAGCTGGCGCGCATTGTAGCGAGCCAGACGACCGATTGGACGACGATCTATCACGACTTCCCGTTTTGGCGGAAAGTGAAGGAGTGGGACTGGCGGACGCATGTCGTCAATGTCGCGATGGGGCTGAAAACGCCGGCCATGATGTATCGCTTGAGCGGCGACGAGCGGGAGCATGCGGCGGTGCACCGCGGCATCGACAGCCTGATGACGTATCACGGACAAGCTCACGGCATGTTCTCGGGCGACGAATGGCTGTCCGGCACGCACCCGAGCCAAGGCGTCGAGCTGTGTGCGGTCGTCGAATACATGTTTACTATGGAGCAGCTGGCGAAAGTGTTCGGAGAGGGGCGGTACGGGGACATTCTCGAAAAGGTCGCCTTCAACGCTTTGCCAGCCGCCATAACCGCAGATTGGACGGCGCATCAATACGACCAGCAGGTGAATCAGATTATGTGCAACGTCGCGCCGCGCCCATGGAGCAACGGACCGGAAGCAAACTTGTTCGGGCTTGAGCCCAACTTCGGCTGCTGTACGGCGAACATGCACCAGGGCTGGCCGAAGCTAGCCGCCAATCTCTGGATGGGAGACGGGGCGGGAGGCCTCGCCGCCGTCAGCTACGCGCCTTGCACCGTTCGCGCCACTGTAGGCTCTGGGGCAAAGCTTGAGCTGGACGTAAGCGGCGAGTACCCGTTCCTCGAGCAAATCGGTTTGTCTCTCCGCCTCAGCCGCACGGAACGGTTCGCCTTGCGGCTGCGCATTCCGGCATGGTGTACGAATCCGCAGCTCACGGTCAACGGGGAGCGGATCGTTTTGCCCGAAGCCGAGCGCGGTTATGTTGCAGCCCTTCGCGAATGGTCGGACGGCGACAAGGCGGTGCTGGAGCTGCCGATGGAGGTTCGCACCTCGTCCCGCCATTTGCATGCGGTCAGCGTCGAGCGGGGGCCGCTCGTGTACGTGCTGCCGATTCGGGAAAGCTGGCAGCTGCTGCGGGAGCGGGAACGTTTTCACGACTGGGAAGTATACCCGGCCTCGCCATGGAAATACGGGCTGGAGGAAGGCACGGAGTTTGCGGTGCAGGTGAGCGATGATGTGCCTGCGCAGCCGTTCGAGTCGCAGCATGCGCCGGTGCGGCTAACGGCGACAGGCCGGCTTGTGCGCAACTGGAAAATGGAGAAAAACAACGCAGGAACGCCGCCTCTCAATCCGGACGTCGCCGGGCAACCGGCCGTCAAGCTGGAGCTTGTGCCTTACGGCAGCGCCCGGCTGCGGATCGGGGAATTCCCGCTCATTCGGCAGCATTACGATAAACTATGATAGGAACTGGATCCTCCGCAGCCTTTCCGTATAAGGCGAGGGGGATTTTGTTTGTTGGATCGGAACGTTAAGGCTTTCATAAAAATTTTCCACTCGGGGATATACTCTTGGTTGCTTGCCAAGCGAGTGAGTCCCGCTGGGCTAAATGCGCAACCCTAGAAGATCGCTCGTGTTCGAAAATTTAAGGTGGAGCTGGGCTTGTCGGTAATGAGGCATTGCGGGCTGGCGGTGGAGAAGACAAACTGGCCGGCTTAGTTCCGCTTCGATGGGCATAGTTGTTTTTTTTGTTCTGTTTCGATAAGCTGGGTTGTTTTGTTGAAATGACGGGTTGTTATCGGTTGAAAGAATGGGTTCGCAATCTGCTGAAAGAACGGGTTCGTTATACAGCGTTATGCTGGGCGCTATTAGGAGCCGATTTGACGGAATGAACGCGCAGAGACCGAGTATTCCATGAATAGCGACGAAAATTCGCATAGAGCGACTTTAGGGGCGCTAACGTCTTGTTTTTTCATTTTGACTTAAAATCTGCGCCCGTAAAGTCTCTATTCAGCGAACACGGGCTTTATTGCGTCGGTTAGCAACGATTGCTCGGATTCAGGGTCCCAATTAGGGGGAGGATGGACCCAACTTATGGAGAAGATGGCTATGTTTTTTCAAAATTGAGCATAAGCTGCGCCTATACTTAGCTGATTCCGCCGCTAGGCAGTAAGCCTCAGGTGGAACAGTGAGCAATGTGCCTTTAATGCCACACGGCCAGTCTAACCCTGGTAATCACAATACTTCCAACGGCCGATGGACGCCGTTACGCTTGTCGCGGGAGGCAAAGCTATAACGGCGGAATCCGAATCGCCACCGCAGCGCAACCTATGATACGATAATTGCACGATCACTCTTTTCGGGGATGTGAAGGCAAGGAATGTATCATGTGCTGATTGTCGATGACGAGCCGTTCGCGGTTCGCGCAGTCGTGCAGGGGCTCGATTGGGAAGCGCTGGGTTTCGGCAAAGTGTTCAGCGCTCTGGATGCGGACGAAGCGATGGAGAAGCTGCAGAGCGAGCGCATCGACCTGATGATTTGCGATATCGAGATGCCGGGCATGAACGGGCTTGAGCTGGTCGAATGGGCGACGGACCATTATCCGGCGGTGGAGACGATTTTCTTGACAGGCCACGCCGATTTCTCTTTCGCCCAGCAGGCGATCGGACTCGGCAGCTTCGACTACTTGCTGAAGCCGGTCAAGCGCGACAAGCTGGCTGAAGTCGTGGCCAAAGCGGTGGACAAAATCAAGCGGCAGGAAGAGGCGCGCGAGTTCTACACCCAATACCGGAGCTACGTCAAGCTGTGGGAAGCGCACAAGCCGGTTCTCGTCGAGCGGTTCTGGCAAGATGTGCTGGCGGAACGGTTTGTTCCGACCGAGGCCAATTTGCGCGAGTCGCTGTCCGCCGCCAATATGGCGGTTGAGCCGGATACGCCGGTGCTGCCGATTTTGCTTTCGGTCGACCGCTGGCATAAGGAATTCGACGAACGGGACGAGGAAATTATGGAATATGCGCTGCGCAATGCGGCGTCGGAATTTTTGTACCCGGGCTTGCAGAGCGATATTGTGCGCGACAGGCGCGGGCTCAACGTGGCGCTGCTGTATGCCGGAGACGCTGCGGCGTTTCCGCGCCGGGAAGCGCTTGCCGTGGCTTGCCGCGACTATATCGCGGCGTGCGAGCGGTATTTTTACTGTACGCTTTCGTGCTACATCGGGGAGGCGGCGCCGATCGACCGTCTCGCCGCGCAGTGCCACAGCCTGATCGAGATCGAGCATGATAACGTGGCCGCGGCGGGGACCGTTATCGTCGCGGAGCTGCGCCGGGAAGCGGAGGCGCACGCAGCGGGCGGAGCCGGCAAAGAGGCCAGAAAGAAAATGGCGCTTCCCGCCGACCGGGACGACTGGGTCGTTCTGTTCGAGTCCGGCCGCAAGGACGAGCTTCTGCGCCGGCTGGAGACGATGCTGGCGGCATTGCAACGGGAGAAGGCGGATGCGGAGGCGCTCGAAGGGGCGTACCATTTTGTGCTGCATTTGCTGTACCATGTGGCCCATAAGCACGGTTTGTCGGTGAAAGAGCTGATGGGAGGCAAGAAACGGCCTGACGACATTACTGCGGCGAAGTCTATTTCGCAACTCCGGGCTTGGGCGACGCGGCTCATCGCAGCCGCATGCGACGCACTGGAGCAGCAAGAGCGCCAAGGCTCGGCTGTGGTGGAGAAGGTGAAGCGCTACATCGACGACCATCTTCAGACAGTGACGAGGGAAGAGCTCGCGGCCCACGTCTATTTAAACCCGGCCTACTTGTCGCGCCTCTTCAAGAAGGAGACCGGCCAGTCGCTCGTCGACTACATTATCCACTCGAAAATTAACCGGGCGAAGCTGCTGCTCACCGAATCGAACCGCAAAATCAGCGATATCGGCGAATCGCTCGGCTACGACAATTTTTCCCACTTCGGCAAAACGTTCAAAAAATCGGTCGGCCTCACCCCGCAACAATACCGCAAACGATTCCAAGGGCTCGGCGAATCACAATAACGTCAATTCGGTCATACTTGTCGATAGCGTCAGCGGCGGCGGCTCCGTTACAATCGTCATAGTGCAGGGGTGTGCGGCATCCGGCGACAAGGCGACGATCAAAGCTGAAAGGACGGGGGAACCATTTGACGACTCGAGGGAGTGAAGCGCATTCCGCGCCTTCGATGCCGGCGCCGGATGCGGTCTGGGTGCAGACGGACGAGGCCGAGGGATGGACAGAAATGACGCGCAGCGGCGATGTATGGGAAGTCGCGGGAGCAGCCGTAACGGTCGCGCCGGGCGAGGCGGGCACCGCGGTTGCGCTGGAGGCGCCCGGCGCCAGCGTGCGGCGGGTGAAGCTGCGCTGGCGGCAGCAGCTTGGAGCCGGCGTGCGCATTTTGAACGATCATTGGGAGCGGAGCTACGGCGATCTCGAATGGCGCGGTATCGTGCCGGAGCGGGTGCTGCCGTGGTATTGGCTCGCCTATGACGGCGTCCGTACCGACGGGTACGGCGTCCGCACCGGCGCCGTTGCGTTTTGCTTCTGGCAAGCCGACGAGACCGGCATCAGCCTATGGCTGGACGTGCGGTGCGGAGGCGTCGGAGTCCGCCTGGGCGGACGGCGGCTGGAAGCGGCGACGATCGTACGTCGCAGCGGAGCGGAGAGCGAGACGCCGTTCGCGGCGGCCGCGGCTCTGTGCCGCATGCTGTGCGATAGGCCGCTGCTGCCCGCCGGGCCTGTGTACGGCGGCAACAACTGGTACTACGCCTACGGCGACAGCTCTCACGATAACATTGTCGCCGACGCGGCGTTTATGGCAGCGCTGTCATCCGCGCCGCAGGCGCCCTTATATGGTCATCGACGACGGCTGGCAGTGCGAGCATGACGGCCCTTATAACGGCGGCCCGTGGCATGCCGGCAACGGCAAGTTTCCGGACATGCCCGGACTTGCCGCGCGGATGCGCGGCGAAGGTACGCTGCCCGGCATCTGGTGCCGGCCGCTCCTGACGAAGCTGCCGGTTCCTTCGTCGTGGCTGCTGCCAAACAGCAGATTTGCCGCGAGCGACCGCGGGCGGTATCTCGATCCGAGCGTACCGGAGGCGCTGCAGCTCGTTGCCGACGACATCGCCCGCTTCCGGGCGTGGGGCTACGACCTGGTGAAATACGACTTCACTACGTACGACATCCTCGGACGGTGGGGCTTTCAAATGGGCGGGCAGCTGACGAACGGCGGCTGGCGGTTTGCGGACGGAGCGAGAACGACAGCGGAAATTATCGCGGCGCTGTACCGCACGATCCGCGAGGCTGCCGGGCCGATGATGCTCATCGGCTGCAACACGGTAGGTCATCTTGCCGCGGGGCACGTCGAGCTGCAGCGCACCGGCGACGATACGAGCGGCCGCGTTTGGGAACGGACGCGAAAATACGGCGTCAATACGCTCGCATTCCGGATGCCGCAGCACGGAGCTTTTTTTGCGGTTGACGCCGATTGCGTCGGATTGACGCGAGACATTCCATGGCGGCATAATGCGCAATGGCTGGACGCTCTCGCCGGCAGCGGCACACCGCTGTTCGTTTCGGCGGCGCGCGATGCGGTGGGGGCCGAGCAGGAAAGGGCGCTGCGGGAAGCGTTCAGGATCGCCTCGCGGCCGCAGTCGGCCAGCGAGCCGCTGGACTGGCTCGATACGACGTGCCCGCGGCTGTGGCGGTGCGGCGAAGAGACGCGTCGGTACGATTGGACCGGAGCGGACGGAATCGGCGCTTTCGAATAAAAGAAGGGAGCTTCATTTATGGCGAGCAAAGGATTGGAACAACGCGCGATACCGCGCATGAATACGAAGGTCACGTTCATCGGCTTCGGGGCGCTTGAAATCGGCCGCGACTGGGGATTTGGCGACGAAGAGGCGGCGCGCCGCCCGGGTGAGGACGAGGCGGGCAAAGTCCTCAACGCCGTGCTGGACGCCGGCATTACGCTCATCGATACGGCCCCGGCCTACCACCGCAGCGAGGAACGGATCGGGCGCTTCGTGTCGCACCGCCGCAGCGAATACGTGCTCGCGACCAAATGCGGCGAGCATAGCGACGAGCCGCGCACGTATTACGACTTCTCGTACAAAGCGGTGAAACAGTCGATCGACCGCAGCTTGCAGCTGCTGCAAACGGACGTTATCGACGTCATGCAAATTCATTTTGGCCCGGGCCCCGAGCAGGTGCTGGAGCGGGGAGAGACGGTGGCGGCGATGAAGGATGCGCGGAAGGAAGGCAAAATCCGCTTCCTCGGCGCCTCGATCGACCGTGAGCTGGCCCGGCGCTCCATCGAAAGCGGCGACTTCGACGTGCTGCAAATGAACTACAACTTGCTGGATCGCGAAAACGAAGACAACATCCGCCTCGCGCACGAGCGCGGCATCGGCGTTTTTATTCGCGGCGGGCTCGGCATGGGCAAGCTGTCGCCGAAAGTCGTGCATCATCTCGATGCCGAGATGCGCGACAAGGACAAAGTGCTGAAGCTGCTGGAGCTCGTCCGTTACGACGGGGCGGCGCTAGGGGCGCTCGCGCTCGAGTTTCTGTACCGCAACCCCGGAGTCAGTTCGGTGCTGGTAGGCTCGAAAAAGCTGGAGCACGTGCTGCACAACTTGCGGATGCTCGAGACGCCCGTCAGCGAAAGCTTGTACGAGCAGGCGAACCGCATCGCGCTCGGGATGGAGGCATCATAAAGGCATGAGGATCACCGTTAATGCGAATGAGGAGGGCTGTTCGGCATGACGATGACGATTAGACAAGCGATCGATACGATGATGGCGCAAATTCCCGGCGCGTCGCGGGAAGGCTCGGTCGATACGGTCAAATGCGGCGATGCGTCGCAGCCGCTGACCGGCATAGTTACGGCGTTTACCGTCACGCATCGCGTCATGCGCGAGGCGGCGTCGCTCGGCGCCAACCTGATCATTACGCACGAGCCGACGTACTACAACCATCACGACCGTACCGACGGTTTGGCCGGCGATCCGGTCTACGAAACGAAGCGCCGCACGCTCGAAGAGCTTGGCTTAACCGTATGGCGGTTCCACGATTATTGGCACGCCCATCGGCCGGACGGCATTTTGACCGGCGTTGCGCGGAAGCTCGGCTGGGAGCCGTATTTGGACTTAGGTCGTCCGGCGATGGCCGTCGTGCCGGCGACGACGCTGCGCTCGCTGGCGCTGGAGCTGAAGCATAAGCTGGCTTTGCCGTTCGTGCGTATCGCCGGCGACCCGGAGATGGCGTGCCGCCAGATCGGGATGCTGCTGGGCGCCGTAGGGGCGGAAAGGCAGATCGACTATTTGCGCCGCGACGATGTCGACGCAGTCGTCTGCGGCGAGACGGCCGAGTGGCAGACGTGCGAATATGTGCGCGATGCATGCGCCGGCGGCCGGCCGCGGGGGCTCGTCGTGCTCGGCCACTGCGGCAGCGAGGATGAAGGGATGCGGTACTTGGCCGACTGGCTGCGGCCGCTTCTGCCTGCTGTCCCGATTGCCCATATCTCCTCCGGTGATCCGCTCACTCTGCTTGCATAGTTTGGAAGAAGCGCGCCTCAACCCGATATGATACGATACAGCTATAAGCGTACAAGGAGGCGGGGCGCGTGCACAAACATTCGCTCAGATTCAAGCTCGTTTCCGGTTTTTTGCTCATTCTTGTGCCGCTCGCGCTGTTTTTATTTTACAACAATTACGAAGCGATGCGGATCGTGCGGGAGGAAGTGTCGCAGTCGATCGGCACCGCGCTTTCGCTCCACGTCTCGGAAATCGACAAATCGCTGGAAGAGACGGATTATTATTTGCTCAGGCAAATAACCTCCGATGCTTCGTACCCATATCTCGTCACGCTTTGGCTGTATCCGGCCGAAAGCGGGGACTATTTTCTGGCCAAGCAAACGATGCTGAACAAGATGAAAGACGATATCAACACCTACAAAATCGTCGACACCTTGTTCGTCTACAACGCCAAAAATGATGACCTGATCGCGACGCAGCGCACGTATGAGACGAATCGGCGCAATGAAGAGCTCGTTCGACAGTTTATGAAGCAAAGCGACGCCACGCGGGTGCGCGACTGGCTGCCTGCATCGTACAATGGCAAAAACTATCTCGTCAGAGTGGAGAAGGCGACGGATACGGAAATTTGGGTCGGGGCCATCGTCGACGTGGAGCCGATGCTGGCGCCGCTGCAGACTCTCGATTTCGGGGCGCACTGGAAATCGGTCCTGCTCACGTCCGCAGGAAAGCCGCTCACGCAAACGAACGTATCGGCTTCAGGCTTGCAGGAAATCCGCCGCCAGCTGCAGCAAGGCATAAGCGGATACCGGGTGTTCCGCGACGGCTCCGGGAGCGAATCGTACTTGCTCACCGGCGCGAACTTCCGGTTCGCTCCGCTCAGCCTCGCCGCGCTCGTCCCCGAAAAGGAAAAGCTGCAGCAGCTCCCTTTTTTCCAGCGGGTGATCGTGCTCATCCCGATCGGCGCCCTCGTCGTGCTCGTTTGTTACTCGTATTTCTTGAAACGGGTGCTGCTCGTGCCGATGAATGCGCTCATTGTCGGCATGCGCAGAATGATGATGGGCAATTTCGATATTCGGCTCAAAGTGAACAACTCGACGGAGCTCAAGTTTTTGATCGAAACGTTCAATACGATGGTTTCGCAAATCCGCAATTTGAAAATCAACGTGTACGAGGAGAAGCTGAAAGCGCAGGAAGCCGAATTCAAGCATTTGCAGGCGCAAATCAACCCGCACTTTTATTTGAATTCGCTCAACGTCATTCACAGCTTGTCCTTGCTCGGCGAAAACCGGCTCGTCGAACGGATGGCCGAGCATCTCGCCGACTATTTTCGCTTTATAACGCGCTCCCACCGCGAATCGATCACGCTCGAGGAAGAGCTGGAGCATATCCGCAACTATCTCGACATTCAGGCGCTCCGTTTTCACGACAAGCTGGCGTACAACATCGACTTGCCCGAGCAATTCCGGTCATGCCGGGTGTTGCCGCTGTCGCTGCAGCCTTTTGTCGAGAACGCTATCGTTCACGGGATGGATAAAGGGAAGTCGGTTTTCCGCGTCGATATTGCGGTAAGAGCGGCTGCAGAGGGCGGGAACTGCATGGAGGTGGAAATCGCCGACAACGGGAAAGGGTTTCCGCCGGAGCTGCTGGCGCGGTTCCGGAGCGGCGACTTCGGCACGGGAACGACGAAAGGGCGGCTCGGCATATGGAACGTGCTGAACCGGCTGCGCATGAAGTTCGGCGACGCGTGAGCATTGCGTTCGAGAACGGCAGCGAGAAGGGGGCCGTCGTCCGGCTGCAGCTGCCGCAGCACTTTCATGAGCTGGAGGACGAAGGAGAAGGGTAAGCGTCTTTAAGCTGTGAAAAAAGCGACTTTGACAGCCTGTCCGGCTGTGCAAGGTCGCTTTTTTGTTGCGTGGAAGTTCGCTTTTCCGTACCCTGCGAGATACCGTGCTGGAACGCTTCGGTTATAGCGAGATCTTATAAAAATGCTGGAAGAGGCGTCCGCTCGAGTAAACGCGTCCGCGCTCGCAACGCCGCATGGAAAAACATGACGCTCGGCCGAATGGCGGGCCAGTGATACGTTACACACAGAAGTCACAATATCGTCAATGAGGTCATTTCCGTTCGTATTTTCGTGCTGTAAGCGTTTTTATAATAAAGGTACAGCAAGCGTTTAAGAAACGATCATTGCAGCGAGAAAAGAGGTAGCCGGCATGGAGCGGAGGAAGAGCGAAAAAAGAACGACGTTGCTGCGAAGGTTGCGAAAAGACAGGTTTTTGCTCCTGATGGTGCTGCCCGGGGCGTTATACTTGCTGATCAACAATTACTTGCCGATGTTCGGCACGATCATCGCGTTCAAAAAAATCAATTACTCGAAAGGCATATGGGGCAGCGACTGGATCGGCTTCAAAAATTTCGAGTATTTGTTTAAAACCCCGGACGCCTGGACGATTACGCGCAACACGATTTTGTACAATCTCGTGTTTATCGTTTCGACGCTGGTCACCGCCGTGCTGTTCGCCGTCATGCTGAACGAGCTGCGCAACCGGCTCTCCCCCCCC